>NZ_MPCX01000001.1 GCF_001874145.1 Lacinutrix sp. MedPE-SW
ATTCATTCATAAAAAAAGCCGCTTATTTAAGCGGCTTTTTTTTATATATAATTTAAATTTTATTCTCTATTTGGTATTTCTTCAGTCTCACAACCAAATAAACTTTTTTCCATTATTAAGCTAGAAACACCTTCTGGTAACATTTTTTGCCAACCATCTTCTCCTTTAGATATCATACTTAATACTTTTCTTGAAAACACATTTAATGTAGACGCATCATAATCTGTTATATCTACAACTTTACCATTATACTTAAAGAATTTGTAAAGCTCTTTCATTCTTGGGTGTACTTTTAAATCGTTACTTGTAGTTAAAGAACCATCATCATTTTGCATTGGGTATAAATACACACGTAAATCTTTAAAGAATAATTTACCAAAGGCTTCAAGAATACCACCACTTAAGTGACGGTAGTATTTTTCATCAAAAATATCTACAAGATTATTAACTCCCATTGCTAAGCCCATTCTAGCTTTAGAGTATTGAGAAAAGTATTCTACTAATTTATAGTATTCTTGGAAATTAGAAATAAGTACTGTTTGCCCTAAAGAACATAATAACCTAGCACGATCCATAAAATCCTGCTCATCAATTTCACCTTCGGCTCTAAGGTTAGATAAAGTAATTTCAAAAATAACTTGTGTTTTTTCTTCGTCTACTTTACTTTCTTTTATAAACATATCCAGAGATTTCTGGTACATGTCCATATTAACCTTTGTTACAGGTCTAAAACTACCACGCAATGCTAAAATATTTTTCTTATATAATACTCTAGCAGGTAATACATTATTTCCATCTGGTGCAAACATAACGGCATCTGTCATACCATTTTTAACAAGTTGTAAACTCATTAAACGGTTATCTACATCTTCAAAAATAGGACCAGAGAAATTAATAGTATCAATTTCTAATTGGTCTTTATCTAAGTGGTCGTATAAGTAACGCAGTAATTTTCTTGGTTCATTATATTTATAAAAAGCACCATAAATTAAGTTAGTTCCTAATTTACCTAGAGTTTCTTGTTGTAAACGAGCATCATTTTCTTTAAAACGAATGTGCAAAACAATTTCATTATAATCTTGCTCTGCATCTACTTGGTACTTAATACCAACCCAACCGTGTCCTTTATATTTTTTTGCAAAATCTATAGTTGCTACAGTGTTTGCATAACTAAAAAACATTTTATGAGGATGTTTATCTCTGGTAATACGTTGCTCGATTAAATTAATTTCATGATCAAGCATTTTGCGTAAACGTGCTTCTGTAACGTAACGTCTATCATCTTCAATACCATATATGGCATCACTAAAATCTTTATCGTAAGCAGACATTGCTTTTGCAATAGTTCCAGAGCCACCACCAGCTCTAAAAAATTGTCTTACAGTTTCTTGTCCTGCGCCAATTTCTGAAAAAGTACCATATATATTTTGATTTAAATTTATACGTAGTGCTTTATCTTTTATTGATGGAATACTTTCAATATTAGTATCTCCTTTTAGGGTAATTTCCATAGTAATAGCATTGATTTATCTTACAGACAAAGGTACCAAATAACTATACCAAACAAAAAAAATATCCTATTTTTGTGTGAGTATAAATTAATTATATATTCTCTTTTGAAAATCACATTTTTAGGTACAGGAACATCACAAGGTATACCCGTTATTGGTAGTACACATCCAGTATGTTTAAGTGACAATCCTAAAGATAAACGCTTACGTGTATCGGTATTAGTCTCATGGGATACCTATACTTTTGTTATAGATTGTGGCCCAGATTTTAGGCAGCAAATGCTTCGTGCTAACTGTAACGCAATAGATGGTGTTATTTTTACTCATGAACATGCAGACCATACTGCTGGATTAGATGATATTAGACCTTTTTTCTTTCGTCAAGGCGATATAGATATTTACGCACATAAGCGTGTGTTAGGTGAATTGCAAAAACGTTTTGCGTATATATTTACCACTAAAGATAAATATCCTGGTGTACCAAATGTAATAGAGCATGAAATAAAAAACACACCATTTAAATTAAAGAATATAGACGTAATACCTATTGAAGGTTATCACCACAAGCTACAAGTTTTTGGTTACCGTTTTAAAGATTTTGCTTATTTAACAGATATGAAAACGATAGCCGAAAAGGAATTAGAAAAACTTTATAATTTAGATGTTTTAGTAATAAATGCATTGCGAGAAGAAGCTCATATTTCTCATTTTAATTTAGACGAAGCATTAAGTATTATTGATAGAGTGAAACCTAAAAAAGCATATTTAACTCATATAAGCCATTATTTAGGGTTTCATGACGAAGTAGAAAAAAAGCTTCCGGAAAATGTTTTTTTAGCTTATGATGAATTAACCTTAGAATTATAAAATTTAAAAATTATTTTCACCAAATAAATAAAATCCAAAATTAAATTTACCTGTTGTTATGAAGAATCGCATTTTTATGTACTTATTTATTTTTTCGTTATTACTTATATTATTTCAATATATGAATTCGAAAAATATTTTTGATGATAGCAACCGAAAAGTCGCAAATAGCGAAAAACGAATTAAAAAATATCAAGATTCTATTTTAAAATTAAATGATGAAATTACAGATTTATCATACTTTAATTTTGATAGTAATGAAAAGTCTTATTTCTATTTTCAAGATCAAGGTTATGATGTTGATCAGCTTTTAAAAGCGATAGAAGATGGTATTTATGCTCAAAATATTTTTGAAGGCGAACAACATCCATTAGTACCTTACGGTTCTAGTGAAGGTAACAGAATGCAAATAAATATTGTTCGCATTTTAAACCATAAATGGATAATTGCCGATTTTACAGATGGGCAATTTGAAGGTGAATTATTTATAACTTACGATATAAACGAAAAAGGCGAATTAAAATACAATGTTGCCAAATCGTTTTTATACCCAATAAATTAATTGTTTTTAAAGTTTAGTTATAAGCCAATCTTTAAATTCGTAGAAGTTTTGTGGTGCAACTCCATGACCAACAGGAAACTCTGAGTATTTATAATCTATATCTAAAGCTTCTAAAAATTTTGGAGACTGTCTTGCCCAATCTACAGGAATTACTTGATCTACACTACCATGTGAACAATAGAAGCTTAAATGCTTATAATTATCTTTAGTTTTAATTTCAAATAAATCTGAATTTACATAACCACTTAAAGCAATAATATTTCTAATTTTTTCTGGGTAAGTTAATGCCACAGCATAACTTAAAATACTACCTTGACTAAAGCCTAAAAGTGAAACATTATCTTTATTTACAGGATATTTAGCAATTACTTCGTCTATAAAACTAGCAATTAAATCTCTAGATTTTATAGCTTGTTCATTATCACTCCATTTACCTTTTTCGGCATCAAAATTTATGGCGTACCAAGCATTACCAAAAGGTTGCATTGGGTAAGGTGCACGTGCCGAAACAATAAAAAGTTCTTCGGGTAACTCTGTAGCAAAAGAAAACAAATCGTTTTCATCACTACCATAACCATGAAATAAAATTAATAAAGGCGCATTTTCTTTTAAAGAAGATTCGCGTACTACGTGTGTTAAAGAAAGTGTGCTCATTATTATCCTATGCTTGAAAATAGTTTTTGATAAAAAGGTCCTACTAATGGAACTTCGTTCATTTTTCCTGTAATAGCTCCAATTATACCGTAAATAAATAGAATACCAAATCCAAGCCAAAAAGCAGTAGAAATCATCCAGCTATCAAAACTTCCAACAAAATACCCTAAAATCATATATGATAAGCAAAGCCCTAAACCTTGTCTTACATGAAATGAAGTAAAAGGATTTTTTTTATCTTGATTCATTATTAAAGCTATTACCGAACCTATTATGGTTAAATAAGCAACTACACTTAGTGTTTTGCCTTCTTCTGCTGCATTTGTATTCATTATTGTAAAACTATTTTTTTATTAGCTATTACACCGTAAGCTTTTCCTTTTAACTTATGGTTTATAAATATGCTGTTTTTAGATTTTGATATAATATTCTCTGTAGAAAAATTGTATGTATACGTTGGATTAAAAAGTGCTAAATCTGCTTTTTCTCCTTCAGTTATCATGTGAGTATTTACATTAAATGTTTGTTTACCATTGGTTAGTAATTGTATTGCCTTTTTAGTGGTTACAACTGTTTGTAAAGCTCCAAAAGCACTTTCTAATCCAATAGTTCCATAAGAAGCATAATCAAACTCCATTTTTTTATTCTCTATGGTTTGTGGGTTATGATCACTTGTAACCATGTCTATTGTACCATCTTTTAAACCTTCTAAAAGTGCATTTACATCTTGTTGTGTTCTTAATGGTGGTAATACTTTGTATTTAGTTTCAAAATCGCTTAATTCATTATCTGTTAAACACAAATTATGTATTGCAACGCTACAAGTAACGTTTAATTTTTTCTGTTTTGCTTCACGAATTAAATTAACAGCTTCTAAGGTAGAAATTGTTGGTATGTGTAATTTCCCTCCAGTATATTCTAAAATATATAAATCACGTGCAATTTGTAAAGCTTCTGCTAAATTAGGATTTCCTTTTAAACCTAGTCCAGTACTAGTAATATGTTCGTTCATTACTCCGTTTCCAGCTATTTTGTTTTCTTGTGGATAAGAACACACTAAGCCTTCAAAGTTACTAGCATACTGTAAAGCTATTTTTAAAAGGTTTGGATTTTTAATTGGTTTTTTATAATCTGAAAATGCTACTGCTCCAGCATTTTTCATGTCAAATAATTCTGCTAAATCAACGCCATCACTTTTTATGGTTAATGCTCCAATAGGGTATAAGTTTACTGCATTATTTTGGGCTTTAGTTTTTAAAAACGAAATTGAAGCATTTGTATCTATAACTGGTAGTGTATTTGCTTGTAATGCCACACTTGTAAAGCCAGATTTTCCCGCAGTTTTAAGTCCGTTTTCTATGGTTTCTCTATCTTCAAAACCAGGCTCACCAAAACAAACATTACTATCAAACCAACCTTGAGATACATGTAGGTTTTCTAAAGTAATCTCTTTGTAATTATTTGTATTTTTTATGTTTTTGGCAATTTTAGAAATTATGCCTTTTTCAATTAAAATATCTTGAGTAGTATTATGGTGATTACTCTTTGCATCAATAATAGTTGCAGATTTTATAAGTACGTTCATTTAAAATATTTTAAGATGAGCATTTCGGTAATTAAAAGTAACAAGGCAAAAATAACAAACCATTTCCATAGCGCATTAACATTATTATCACTTTTTATGTTATTAAAGGTTTGTGACACCGAGTTGCTAACCGTAACATTATCGTTATTAGAAAATTGTTGATAGTTTAAAACACTTTCGTCTCTAGAATAGTTATAGCTTACATTTTCAAGAATTTCGGTTTTATTTTTTATGGTATAAATTCCTGCTAATTCTGGCGTTTCGTTTGTTGTTATAGTTACTTTATTATTAAAATATTGTTGTTGTGGTATTATTTTATGTTCGCCTTTTTGTAACGTTAGTACAGCATCTTGCTGTAAGTTAGTAACAACGTCAAATTTATTTTCTTTACCAATTGTATAGTATAAGTTTGAGCGTTTTAAACTTTGTTGCGAAATGTTATAAAACGTAGGAACAACTAAGTTTATATTGGTAAAGTTACTATTCTTGGTATTTAAAGCAGCTGTAAAAAAGTAAAGGCCGTTATTTTCAGATAAAAAAGGTTTACCATCTTCATATTGTAATAGAGGAGAAGTCGTTACATTTTGTGCATAAAAGCTATTAACTTTAGGATATTGAAAATTACTTACTTTTTTTTCGAAAACACTATTAAATATAGGGTGCGAATAGTTTATTGTAGTTAGTTTTTTCTCGGTAATATTGTTGCTAGAAATTTTACTTAAACCAAAGTTATTTAAAATAGTATTGTAAGATGCTAAATCTATAGTTGTTGCTGGAGGTATTACTATTACTATGCCACCATTATTTGTAAACGATTTTAATGCCGTATTTAATGCTCCTGGTATTTGTTCTAATTCGTTTAAAACAATAAGGTTTTGCTTGCTTATGTCGCTATAGTTTAAAGTATTAAATGTTGTAGACGTATAATTAAATTCTGGAGCGGTATAAATACGTTTTAAAAACGAGTCATTGGTTTGATTAACTGTTAATACATTAAGCTTTGTACTGCGATTTATATTAAAATATAGCGTATTATCAAACTGAAGATTTGTATCGTCTATACTTACTTGACCATTTATTATTTGGTTATTTGGTAAGGTAAAAACAGCAGTAGCTTTATCTGTAATAGTTACAGCGCTTTTTGTTAGTAGATTTTGATTATTAAAAAGAGAAACAGGAAGGTTTTCTATCGTATTGCCGTTGTTTTTTATTACCGCAGTAAGTTCTAAATTACTAGCGTTTTGTTTAGAAATGTATAAGCTATCTACAGTGACATTAGTCGTGTTTACTGGTTGTAATTGTACTAAATTTAGATTTATATCTAAATTATCATTTAAGTTTAAGTTTTGATTTTTTTGCTGAAAATCACTAATAAACAAGAGGTTTTTAATTGTGTTTTCGTTTTTAGTAAAGTATTTTTTACTTTTTAAAAGCGCTGCATCGTAGCTTAATTGGTTAGAGGAGTAATTTAAACTTAATAAATCATTAGTAATGGCTTTAATGGTAGTATTTCTAAACGCATCATTATTAGTTATAATAGATAGTGTTTCTGTCTCACCAACATTTTCTATAATATCATTTACTGCACGTTTTAATAATTCACCTTTATCTCCTTTAGCCTGCATACTGTAAGAATTATCTAGGTAAATTACAGTTTCGGTTTTTGCATTAAAAGTTTTGTTTTTAGAAATATACGGCTGTGCAAACGCAAAAATAATTGCGGCAAGTAGTAACATTCTTAAACATAAAACTAACCATTTTTTAATTTGCGAACTTTTTCTAGTTTGTAAAGTAACTTTCTTTAAAAAGGCAACATTAGTAAACGATTCCTTTTGAAATTTACGTAATTGAAATAAATGAATTAAAACAGGAATTAGCAGTAAGAATAGTGCGTAAAGAAGTTCTGGGTTTTTAAACTGCATTGCTAATTTTGAATTAGACAAATATAAAAACTTAAACTTAATTATTACTTGCTTTAACAAAAGAAAAAATAATCATGCATAGAAATTTTATTATGCGCATGTAAGTAAGCTTTAATAGTGTCTTGTTCTATACTGTTAGCAACACTTACAATAATTTGTGGATTAGTTAATGCAGCTATGTGTTGAAACGGTTTCATTTCAACATTGTATATATGTTTTCCTATTTTTTTAGGGTTATCACAAACCCAATAAAAAGGAATATTATTTTCCTGTAATTTTTTTGCAATAGTTTTTCCTTTTTTTCCTGCACCCCAAACAACTAAAGGTTTTTTGTTGTTATAATTTAATTTTAAAAAGTAGTGTATTTTTATATCTATAAAGCTATTCTCGGCATAATTAGCATCGGTTCTAGAAGCTCGAGTACCATAATCTCTCCAATAATGAAGTATTTTGTTACTTGGTATTATTTTGTAATTAGCTTGGTAACATCTAAAAGTTAAATCATAATCTTCGGGATAGCGATTTGTATTAAAAGCATTAATAGCTTCTAAATCTTCACGATGTAACATCCAACAAGGTGATGGTATAACACATTCTTTATAAATTTCATTATAGTTATTACCATTTTTGGTAAGCATATTAAGCCATTGTTCGTATTTTTTATAGCCATCACTAATGCCTTTAGCAGAAAAATAACTTACCAATCCTGTCGCTATATGCTTTTTTCCGTTTGTAATTAAGTTATTATGAAGCGTTTTTAACTTGTCTTCATCCATTATATCATCACTATCCATTCTAGTAATAAATTCACCTTTACTATGTTTAAAAGCAAGTTTTAATGCATCTATAATGCCAGAACCATTGTTTTTTAATAAGGCAATATTGCTATGTTTTTCCGCAAAAGCGTTAACAATATTGTAGCTATTATCTGTAGAACTATCGTCGATAATTATTAATTCCCAATCATTATAAGTTTGTTTAATAATAGACTGTAAACACTCGCCAATATAATCTTGTGTGTTTTTAAAAGGAATGAGAATACTAATTAGCGCTTGTTTCATTGCTGCAATATAGCATGAATTAAATGTCGTGAAAATACTAATTAACATAATTTTTAAATAAAATTATGTAACAAGATATATTTTTGAGCGTCTTAAAAGCATTAAGATTTTTAACAAAACACTTTAATAATGAAAAACCAATTTTTTACCGTTGCATTTGCAGGTTTGCTTTTAGTAGGTTGTAATTCTACTAAAAACGCAAGTAGCAAATCTAACAGCGATTTAGCAACCTTAAATCCAATTGAAACTACTTTAGACTTAACAAAAGTTGTAGATGATAAAGCGCCAGTAGTTATCAATCCTGGTCGTTTTACAACGCCAACAGTAACTTATAGACTGCCTAGAGTTGTACAAGGTACTTATTCTGTTAGTGATTTTGGAAAATACATAGAAAATTTTCAAGCTATAGATTATAACGGTAATGCTTTAGAGGTAACAAAATTAGACACAAACACGTGGACTATTGCCAATGCTTCGAACTTAGATAAAATAATGTACAATGTTAACGATACTTTTGATATGGAAGCAAATGGTGGTGGCATTGGTGGTGAAGTACCATTTTCTCCAGCAGGAACTAATATTGAAGATACAAACTATGTACTTAACTTACATGGGTTTATTGGCTATTTTGATTCTTTAAAAAATGCACAATATAAATTAGATGTTACAGCTCCAAAAACAATGGCAAGAACATCTGCATTACAAGAAACAGGTACAAAAATGAGTGATGATGGTTTAGCAATGACCTCTAGTTATTTTGCTCCAAGATATTTTGATATTACAGATAACCCAATGTTTTATGGTAATTTGGATGTTGAAGAATTTCAGGTTGGCGATATTAAAATTGTATTAAGTGTGTATTCTCCAAACAATGTGCATAGTGCAGCAAAAGTAAAAGCAACTATGGAGAAAATGATGCAAGCACAAAAAACATATTTAGGAGATGTAAACAGCACACCTAGGTATGATATATATTTATATTTATCTGAAGGTAAAGCCGAATCACCAAAAGGTTTTGGTGCTTTAGAACACCACACATCTACAGTTGTAGTTTTACCAGAATCTATGCCAGATGAAGCTTTAGCAGAAAGTATGATTGATGTTGTTTCGCATGAGTTTTTTCACATTGTAACACCATTAAGTGTACACTCTGAAGATGTACATTATTTTGATTATAACGAACCAACATTTTCTAAACATTTATGGATGTATGAAGGTGTAACAGAATATTTTGCAACACTTTTTCAAGTAGATCAAGATTTAGTTACAGAGCAAGAATTTTATAATAAAATAATGGGTAAAATTAAATCTGCATCAAATTATAATGATGCGATGAGTTTTACTACAATGAGTGAAAATATTCTTGATGAGCCTTACGCAGGAGAGTACATAAATGTATACTCAAAAGGAGCATTAATTGGTATGTGTATAGATATTTTAATGCGTGAAGAGAGCAACGGTAACCGTGGTATTTTATCTTTAATGAAAGAATTATCTCTTAAATACGGGAAAAATAAACCGTTTGAAGATGATAACTTAATTAGTGAAATCACAGCGATGACGTATCCTAGCATTGGCGAATTTTTACAAAAACATGTTGTAGGCGGAACACCAATTAACTATAACGACTTTTTTGCAAAAGTAGGTTTAAAAATGACTGAAGGCAAAGTAAAAACAAACTACATACAAAATGATGGTGTTTTAATTTTTAAACCAAATGTAGCTAACGGTACAATTCCTTTTTCTGAAGCAGTAAAAGACAATAGTTTTTGGGCAGAAAATGGTGTGTTACCAGGAGATGTAATAAAAACAATAGATGGTGAAAAATTAACTTTAAGTAATGCAAACCAATTACTTTCTGCTGCTTATTTATGGAAACCAGGTAGAGAAGTAGATGTACGTTTAGATAGAAATGGAGAAGAAATTGTAGTTAAAACCACTTTAACACAATCTTATACAACAGGTTCTAATTTAGAAGTAGACCCAAATGCAACAGCTAAACAAAACGAATTAAGACAAGCTTGGTTAAAAGGCTAGTAATTAGTATTTAAAGCTTGGCATAGTAATTGAATAAATTGCTTTAAAGCATAATTTTAAGTATCTTTAAATACTTAAAAATGCAAGTTTTAACCTTAAAAAATAAAAAAATGAAGAAGTTAATTTTAATGAGTTTTGTTTTCTTAATGAGTATAGCAACAGCTATTGCACAAGAGAAACCTGTAGATAGTGATTATGTGATTTTACTTAATGATAAAGTGTTTCATTACACATTTGAAGGTGTTAAACCTTTAAAAGAAGATTTAAAGCTAAAAAATGGTATTGTAGTTAAACCTAATGGTACTTATATTTTAGACGATAAATCTATGAAATTATCTGATGGAGAATGCTTAGGCATGAGTGGAAAGAAATACAAATCGCAAGCAGATTTAAATAAAATGCTTAAAAAGAAAATGAAGCGATAACTTACTTCTAATTTAAATATAAAAAAAGACCAGCATAAACATGCAGGTCTTTTTTATTTTATATGTTTCTTACTGTTCTATAAGAATTGAAAATTCAAAAGTTGTACTTTCTCCTTCTATTGAAGATACAGATATAGTACCACCTAAAGATTGTACAATATTTCTAACTGTAGATAAGCCAATACCATGGCCTTTATTACCGTTGCGGTCTACATTTCCAATAGTGGAGAATAAGTTAAATATCTCGTTTTGTTTTTCTTTTGGAATACCAATACCATTGTCTTTAACTGTAAAAAAGTAGTGGTCATCTTGTTTTTTACAATCTATATCAATTATAATTTCTTCTTTATCATTATACTTTAAACTGTTTCCTATTAAGTTTAAAAATACTTGTTCTAAAGCGGCTCTATTACAATAAAGTTCTTCGTTTTTATCTGGAAAATTAATTTCACAGTTTAAATTTATATTTAAAAGATCTACTATTTCTTCTAATAAATGATGTAAATCAAAACTTTCGGTTTCATTATCTATTTTATCACTTTCATAATGTTCTAATAAACCAGTAATATATTTGCTTAGATTTAGTGATGCACTTTTTAAATAGCTTAAATATTCTAAACCTTTTTCGTCTAGCTTTTTTCCGTATTTAACTTTAATAATATCAGACGTAACAATTAAGTTAGCCAAAGGCATTTTCATATCATGAGAAACAGTACCTGCAAAGGTTTTTAATTCCTCATTCCTTTCTTTTAAAACAGCCTTAGTTTCTATTAATTCTTTATTTTGCTTTCTCAACTCAAAAAGGTTTACGACTTGACTAGATAAAGCAATTAAGGCTTCACGTTGAATTCTAGTTATTTTTCTAGGTTTAGAATCGAAAACACAAAGGGTTCCTAGTTTAAAACCATCTTTGTTTACTAATGGCGCACCAGCATAAAATATAGCGTTATGATCTTTTACTAATGGATTATCTTGAAATCGAATATCTTTTCTTGAGTCTTCAATAACAAATATATCACCATCTGTTAATATGGCATGGCCACAAAAAGAGATGTCTCTTGGAGAATCGCTAAACGGAACACCATAATGCGATTTTAAAAAGTTTCTATCGGCATCTAATAATGTAACTAATGCTATAGGTACATTAAAAAGAGAAGCTATTAATGCTGTAATTGTATCAAAGTCACTTTCTGGAAGTGTATCTAACAAATTATAACTTTTTACAGCTCTTAATCTAGCTGCTTCATTTTCTGGAATAGAAGGACTTATCACATTTACAAATTTAGGCTAAATGTAAATATAGTATTAAAATACTTAGTTCTTACTTTTTTTTCTATTATAAGTTAAAAACCTTCAAAAACACCTAAACCAAACAGCGCAAAGTCGTATTTAACAGGATCGTTTTTATCTAATTTTCTAAGCGATAGGTCAAGTTCTGCTAATGCTTTTGCATCGTTCTGTTTACGCTTTAAAAGACCTAGTTTTCTAGCTACATTACCAGAATGTACATCTAACGGACAGGATAAAATACTTGGTGATATGCTTTGCCAAATACCAAAATCTACACCTGTTTTATCTTGCCTAACCATCCAGCGTAAAAACATATTTATGCGTTTTGCTGCAGATTTTTTTAAAGGATCACTAACATGTTTTTCAGTTCGCTTTAAATGTTCTATTTCAAAAAAAATAGTTTTAAATTCATGTATTGCAGGTTGTATGGATTGCTTATTTGCGTGTTTAGAAAATACAGCTTCTAAACCATTGTGATTATTGTATATATGTTGTAGACTTTTAATAAACGTTATAAAGTCTATACCATTAAATGTACGATGCACAAAGCTTTCTAATGGTTCTAAATCTTTTTCTTCATGATTAATTACAAAGTCAAATGGTGCATTGTCTAATAATTGCATCATTTTATTTGCATTGTTAATTATGCTTTTACGGTTTCCCCAAGCTATAGTCGCACTTAAAAAGCCTGCAATTTCAATATCTTCTTTTTTACTAAATTTATGTGGAATTTGAATTGGGTCGCTATCTATAAAATCAAGTCTGTTATATTGCTCAACTTTAGCATCTAAAAATTCTTTTAATTCTTTTTTAGTCATTCATTATTTTTTTAGAATAAAAACCATCTTTTAAATCGTCACTAAACTGCTGCGGTATAATATTAAAATTAGTTTTAAAATATTCATATTGAGCTTTGTTTAAAGCAGGTAATGGTAACTCACCAGTAGCCCAGAAAAAATCTATAAATACTGGCGAATGTATTGTGGTGTTTTCAATGTTTATAGTTTCAAAATCCATTTTGTATTTTGAATTTTTATAAGGCGTTATTATATGTTTAAAAGAAAATGAGTTGGTTGTATTATGCGCTTGTGTATTTGTTAAATTAGAAAGATTAAAGCTTAAAAATGTAGAAGTTATAACTGTTATTAAACTAACAGATAATACTAGAGTTATTATATGTTTGTGCTTAATTATAGATGATAATACAATAAGAGAAAATAGTATTAAATACTGAAAGAAAAAACGATACTGCGGTACTATAAATAATAAAATTATAAATGCAAAAACTCCTGAAAAATAAACTATTAGTATAGGTTTTTTCTGCTTTAATTTTAATATAAACAGTGGCGTAATTAATAATAAAATTAGCATTGAAGCATTAAAAACACCATCTATTAAAGAGTAACTTACCCAACTTTTAAGGCGTGAGATAAAAGAAAACATGTTGTAGCTTTCTAGGTCTAAGCCATAGCTTGCTGCTTTTTCATAAACCGAAAAATAAGAACTTACACTATTAGGTAAACTCCAGTTAGTTTTTAAAAAATTAATATGTAATGGATAAAATGGATTGCCAGTAATAATTGTATTTTTTACTAAAAATAGTACTAATGTAATTATACCAAAACCAGCTAAAATTTTATTGTCTTTTTTAGTGTGTTTATAATAGTGAAAGTAGAGTACAAGTGCTAATACAAAGTATATAAATCCTGTTAGTTTTATAAATGTTGCAAATACTGAGAGTAAAAATACGGCGTGAAATGAGTAAATATTATACATTTTGTAGCAACTTAAAAACTCATAAAAAATAATTATACCTAAAACATAAATTGCTATATCTGGAGATGGAGCACCAATAAATTGAAATAGAAAAACATTAAAAATTGGAAATAAACCAATAATTAAATCTATTTTGTTTTTAGTTGTATCCCTAACATAATTATTAAGTTTTTCTATGGCGAATACGTTTCCTAGAAATAAACAGAAACCGCTTAAATCGTTCAAATTACTGTAAATAAACTCAAAATTATATCCGCTTTGCAGTATATGCCATCCAGAGGTTTGCCCTAAAAATAAATGCAAATTAGTTAAGCCTTTTGTAAAACCGTACTGGTTTAACCATTTTATGGTTTGAATGTAATAGGTTTCGTTATCAAGTAAAAATGGTGCTGATGCGCATTTAGCTAAAATTACAAACAACAGAAAAATTATAAAGCCTTTAAAAAAGGATGTTAATTGAAGAAACGATGTTTTAAGTTGCTTGATTTTATAGTATACATCTGTTTTATTTTTTAAATATAATAGTAAACTTATTACGAAAAATACAATATAAAAAAGCGTGTTTACTGCATTAAAAATAGACCAAAAACCAATGCAAAGTGTAACTGTAAAACTACCAATAAATACTGCTGTAATAGTATCTATAGCTTGTATTCTAAATAATTTTGCTGTAGCAACTCCAAATACAAGAGTTGTAGCAAAAATATAAATCCAAGAAAGTAAAATTAAAAGCATTAATGCGATTTAAGTTGCTAACGAAAATACAACTTTTATAAACTGTTTAAAAACTTAAATAATTTTACCATCTACCATGGTTAGTTTTCTATCGGCTAAATTTGCTAAGTCATTGTTATGCGTAACAATAACAAAGGTTTGCCCAAACTCATCTCTTAGTTTTAAAAATAGGTTATGTAAATTTTCTGCACTTTCGCTATCTAGGTTTCCAGAAGGTTCATCGGCAAAAATTAAAGCAGGATTATTAATTAAAGCTCTTGCTACGGCAACTCTTTGCTGCTCGCCACCAGATAATTCGTTAGGTTTATGGTCATACCTATGCGATAAACCTAAAAAATCTAATAATTCTTTGGCGCGTTTTGTAGCTTCAGCTTTGGGTGTTTTTTTTATAAAAGCAGGAATACAAACGTTTTCAATTGCTGTAAATTCTGGTAATAGCTGGTGAAACTGAAATATAAACCCAATATTTTCATTTCTAAATTTTGCTAATTGTTTTTCAGAAAGTGAATTTATATTGATATCATTTATAATTAATGATGAATTTGAGGTTTTAGAAACAGCATCTAAAGTGCCTAAAATATGTAATAAGGTTGTTTTTCCTGCACCTGATGCACCAACAACTGAAACTATTTCGCCTTTTTTAATGTGAACATCAACACCTTTTAAAACGTGTAAATCGTCGTAATACTTTTGTATATTTTCCGCTTTAATCATACTTCAATTTTAAAAAAAATGAAAATAGTATTTTGTACGTTATTGCACAACTTTATATGGTTTTAGATTTTGTTTTAAACATATTTTTAATGTTGTTATAATCTATAAAGTATACCATTTTTAACGATACAGTGTTTCCTTTAGGGTTATCAAACAATTCGTCTATACTATTACCAAAATTTTGCGAACCATTGGTGTTAAAATTAGAAATACGGTTTCTGTATTGTGCTGTTAAAAAGCTTCCTGGTGCAAATTGCCATTTGTATGTGAAATTTACATCCCAAGTACTAAAATTAATATCTGGATCACTTAAATCGTCTTTTGTATAATCATCATCACGATTTAAACGGCCATTTTCTCCTAAAGCAAATAATTCATTCTCATATTGTACTGCGCTCCAGTAATTTCTACAACTTAATGTTAAACCGTGAAACGGATTGAAATTATAGTTAGCAGACAAATTATTTTCTATAGTTAACTGGTCGCGTTGCCCATAAATAATATCGTCACCAATAAAATCAATCCAGCCACGCTCTCTAAGTTCTTGATCCCATTGAAAACCATAAACAATAATAAATTTTTCATTTAATCTTACTCTTGGTTCAACTTCAAAAAACACACTTTGGTAAGATCTACCATCTTCAAATAGTGTTTCGTATCCTATATCTGCATCTAAAGCAAAGGTTTTGTTATAATCTGAAGACATCCAAATAGAAGTATTTAACCAATCTTCACTTATAAAATAGCGACCAGAAACACGAGGTCCAAAATAATCAAATTGCTTTCCTGGTTGTACATTAAAGCTACCACCATAAGCCATTAAGCTTTTTTTACCAACAGCAAAAACGCGACCACCAAAGTTTTTACCTGTATAAGTATTTGGGTTAAATAATTGATTGTAATTAAACCAAAGTCCTATTTCAAAATTATTATGTTTCTTGGTAGGTTCAAATATTCTATAAGAAGCATCTAAACCAAAATTACTGTAGTTGTTTCTAAACTGTAATCCCATATCGTTAATATCGAATTTAGTATCTGCAAAAGAGTAGTTTCCGCTATAACGGTATTGTCCGCTAGTTTTTCCAGCCCAAATGCTTCCGCTATATCCAGTTTCTAATTTGTCTAATAAACTTTCTTCTTCCTCTTCTATATTACTGCTTTGGTTAGGATAATTAATATTACTCATTTTAGCTTGAGCATTTAAACCAAAACTATTTGTCTTGTTAGATAAATCTGTAACTAAAGCTGTAACATTAGCATCTCTACTATTAGATCCATTTCTAACTACGTTTGTGTTAATTAAACTTACAGAAGAGTTTTTGTTAAACTGTTGGTCTACAACTAAAATGTTATAATTTGCTAAAGGTTCTACAACTTCATCTCTATAAGAAATAACTTCTTCATTTATTTCTGTATTTGGATCGTCTTGTACATTAGTTGTTTTAACTCTAACCTCAGTTTTTTCTGTAATAGCATTAAAAAATCCAATTCCTAAGCCATTTTTTGTTCTACCAGAAACTTTTACAGCATTTAAAAGATTTGTTTTTCTTGGGTATTCTTCATCTAAAACTTCATTTTCAGCAAGATTAGGACTACCAATTGGAGCACTACCAATTCGCCTTGAAAAGAATAAATTTCCTTTTCTAAAAAGATCTAATCCTTCAGTAAAAAATTGTCTACGTTCAGAAAAGGTTTGCTCAAAAGGCCCTAAATTTAATTGTACATTATCAAAACCTGCTTGGCTAAAATCTGGAATTAAAGTAGCATCTAAAGTAAAATTTTCTGTTATGCCATATTTAATGTCTAAACCTACGTTATAATCTTGGTTAGTTTCACCATCAAAATCGTCTATAACAGCAGATGCAAAAGGGTAAAGGTTTAATCGAGTTGGTGGCTGTAAGTTTTTTAAACCGCGTAATTCACCGTTATATAAGCCTATTGCAGCACCACTTGTAATATCAAATGGGTTCCAGGTTGCTTGTTCTCTTGTTTTTCTATATTGTCTATGAAATTGTATTCCCCAAATAGGGTTTTCTTGTTGTGTAAAACGTAAAGCACGATAAGGGATTTTCATTTCTACAACCCAACCATCACTCATTGTTTTAGTTGCACTTTCCCAAACGGCATTCCACCCAAAATCTTCACCACCAGTATTCTCCACAGCATCGGCTTGTGTACCAGAGCTAAACACAAAAAATTCTGTATTATTTTGTGCATCATTATTTGGATTAAAAACAGCAGCAAAAAAATCTGACTGTCCAAAATTATCACGTTGTGTAAATTGTCTTAACATATCTTCAGGATTGTCATATAAATATGCAGCGATATATATACCAGAATCATCGTAAGTCATTTTAACCTCGGTACGTTTATTTTTTGGCATTGTTTTTCCTGCAGTTGGCCTAAACTGCACAAAATCTGTAGCTATTTGAGCATTTTCCCATACAGCATCATTTAAAACACCATCAATTTTTGGTGCTTGATTAGTACGGTTTATTATGTATTTTTTTTTGTGTTGAGCGAAAGAAGTAACAGATAATAGTATAGTTAGCGAAATTAGTAAATAACGTATCATTAAGTTTGGTTTTATTTTTTGATTGATGTCTTAAAGACTATATTTTTTTTATAGTGTTACAGTTAGTTAAACAAAACTACTTTGAGAATCCTTTTTTTTTCATAATTAAAAGTTAAAACTAAATTTGTTTTCATATTTATATTGGTAAAATGAATAGATTTCTAAGTAATTTTATAAAATGGAAGAGAAACAATTAAAAATAGCGACTTTGGCTGGTGGATGTTTTTGGTGTACAGAAGCTGTGTTTAATAGAGTAGAAGGCGTAAATAAAGTAATTTCGGGTTATACGGGAGGTAATATTAAAAATCCAGCATACAGAGAAATTTGTACAGGAAGAACTGGTCATGCTGAAGGTATTCAGGTTTTTTTTGATGATACAACAGTAAGTTTTGTTGAACTTTTAGAAATATTTTTTGCAACTCATGATCCTACTACATTAAATCGTCAAGGTCATGATATAGGAACACAATACAGATCTGCAATTTTTTATAATTCTGAGACGCAAAAACATGAAGCTGAAGCTTTTATTACTTTTTTAAATAAAGAAAATATTTTTAACGCACCAATTGTAACAGAAGTTACACCATTAGGCGCTTTTTATATTGCAGATGAAGATCATCAAGAATATTATGAGCGTAACAAAGAAGCATCTTATTGCCAGTATGTTATAGACCCAAAAATAAAAAAACTAAGTACTTATTATAGTGATAAATTAAAAACAAACTAGAATGCCTTATAAAAAATTTGAAGAATATAATATTAAAGTTACCGATGATGTAAAGAATCGTTATAAAGAAATAATTGAAGATTTAGGTGAAGACACAAGCAGAGAAGGTTTAGTTAAAACACCAGAACGTGCAGCAAAAGCCATGCAGTTTTTAACTCAAGGTTATAATCAAAACGCAGCAGATATTTTAAGAGGTGCAATGTTTAAAGAAGACTATAACGATATGGTTGTAGTAAAAGATATTGAATTTTATTCTTTGTGTGAGCACCATATTTTACCCTTTTTTGGTAAAGCGCACATTGCATATATTCCAAACGGTCACATTGTAGGTTTAAGTAAATTACCAAGAATTGTTGATGTTTTTGCAAGGCGATTACAAGTACAAGAGCGCTTAACACATGAAATTTTAAATTGTATTGATGATACTTTAAAACCAGAAGGTGTTGCAGTTGTTTTAGAAGCCAGCCATATGTGTATGCAAATGCGAGGTGTACAAAAACAAAATTCTGTCACTACCACGTCTGGATTTAGAGGCGCTTTTAAAAATATAGAAACACGTACCGAATTTTTAAAACTAATTAGTGAGACCTTGTCTTAAACATTAATTTGGAACACTATTTGCTATGTATTGATTATTAACACAATACAACATAATGAATTTAGAAAACACAAGCAAATACAAAAAACTAGCCTTAAGTATTATATTTGATGCAGTAGGTTATGCAAGTTTTATAGTTCCCTTTTTAGGTGAATTTATAGACTTGTTTTGGGCACCAGCTTCGTCATGGTTAATGACTAAGATGTATAAAGGCAGAAAAGGTAAAGTTGCCGCAGCAGTTAGTTTTGTTGAGGAAATTTTACCAGGATTAGATGTTATACCAACATTTACTATAATGTGGTTTTATACTTACGTAATAAGTACTAAAAAAGAAGAAACTATTATAGAAGTAGAATAACTTTACTTACTTAAAAGAAACTGTTTCAACTCATTATAAGTACTTATTTGAGTTGAAACTTTTTCTTTATCCATAACAGCCTCAATTTGTTTTGGTAATGGTTGTTTTTCTTTTATAACCTCTTCCACAACATCTAAAAATTTAGTTGGGTGTGCTGTTTCTAAAAACACACAATGGCTATTTTTATTATCTTTTAAATAGGCTTTACAGCCCAAATATCCAACAGCGCCATGTGGATCTGCTACATAATTATAGTTATCAAAAATTTCTTTTAAAGCCTTTTTAGTTTCAATATCATTAAAACTATATGAGGATAAGTTTGTTTTTAAACTATCGAAATTATTCTTATAGATTTCTTTAATTCTTATAAAATTACTTGGATTACCAACATCCATTGCATTACTAATAGTTTGTACAGATGGTTTTGGTTTGTACTCCTTTGTATGTAAGTAATTTGTAACAACATTGTTTTCATTATTAGAAGCTATAAAGTGTTTAATTGGTAGCCCTAATTGCTGTGCCATCATACCAGCGCAAACATTTCCAAAATTACCGCTAGGTACCGAGAATACAATGTTTTCATGTTTTTTATGTAATTGTTTGTATGCAAACATAAAATAGAAAAGTTGTGGTAACCAACGCGCAACATTAATTGAGTTTGCAGAGGTTAACTGCATTTTACTTGTTAAATCTTCGTCTAAAAATGCACGCTTAACCATATCTTGGCAATCATCAAAAACACCATCAACTTCTAATGCTGTAATATTATTTCCTAATGTTGTTAATTGTTTTTCTTGTATATCGCTTACTTTTCCGCTAGGATATAATATAACAACATTTACTCCCTTTACACCCAAAAATCCATTTGCCACTGCGCCTCCAGTATCTCCAGAAGTAGCTACTAATACTGTGACTTCGTTACTGTTTTCTTTATTAAAATAGCCTAAGCATCTTGCCATAAATCTAGCTCCAACATCTTTAAAAGCCATTGTTGGTCCATGAAAAAGTTCTAAAGTAGAAATATGCTCACTTAAATTTACAACAGGAAAATTAAAAGATAGCGTTTCATCTATAATAGTTTTTAAAACCTGCTCAGGAATATCTGGTGTAACAAATTGTTTTATAGCTTGAAAGGCAATCTCGGTATTACTTAGATTTTGAATATTATCGAAAAAAGATTTTGGTAATGGTGTTATGTTTTCAGGAAAGTATAATCCTTTATCTGGTGCTAAACCTTTAACAACAGCATTTTTAAAACTTGTATTTTCGGCTTTATGGTTTAGTGAGTAGTATTTCATAATAATGTTCCGTTACCGGAAATGCTTTATTTTTATATAATTTTCATGCCTTGTTTATTGATTTTTGAAACATATACTTCAAAATCAATCGTTGTATTAGAATAGACTTTTTTCATAGCTTTTGCTACTTTATTTGCTGTTTCTTCTCCTTTGGATAAAGCGAATATTGATGGCCCAGATCCAGAAATACCTACGCCTAACGCACCAGCAGTAATGCTTTGTGTTTTTATAGAATTAAAGTTAGGTATTAATTGGCTTCTATAAGGTTCTACAACTACATCTTGAAGCGCATCACTTAATAAATTATAATTATTTGTATGCAGTGCATGTACTAAACTTCCAACGTTTGCCCATTGTGTAATGGCATTTTGAAGTGGAATTTCTTTAGGTAAAATGGCTCGTGCTTGAGATGTTTTAATTTCTATTTGCGGATGAATAATTGTTGCGTATAAATCTTCTGGAGTTGGTAATTGCAATACATTTAAAGGAGATACAGATTTTACTAACGTAAAGCCACCAAATAGAGCAGGAGCAATATTATCTGCATGTTCGCAACCACTTGCTAGAGCTTCACCTTTCATTGCAAAATTTGTTATTTCTGTTGTATTAAAAGGTTTGTTTAACAATTCATTAATTGCCCAAACGCTTCCTGCAGCACTTGCAGAGCTACTACCAACACCACTTCCTGGTTTAATTTTTTTATAAATTTCTATCTCAAAACCACAATCTGGCTTTAATGCTTCAATTAAGGCTAAAGCAGAAACTCCAGCAACATTTTCTTCGGTTTTAAAAGGTAAATTATAACCTTCAATTTTGGTTATTTTTATGCCTTTTTTTATGGTTTTTTTAATAACCATTTCATCTCCAATAGTATCTAAGCAAAAGCCTAATACATCGAAACCACAAGAAACATTTGCAACCGTTGCCGGCGAAAAGATTTTTATTTGATTCATTTTGCAGTTTTAGTTGTTTCCTATTCTTATAATATCTGCAAATAAACCAGATGCAGTTACATCTGCACCAGCACCAGCACCTTTAACAATTAGTGGCTGTTCTGGATAGCGTTGTGTGTAAAACATTACAATATTATCTTTACCTTCTAAATTTGAAAATGGATGATTGTTAGGTATTTCTTGAAGGCCAACTTTAGCTTTACCGTTTTTAAATTCTGCTACATATTTAAGTTGACAATCTTTTGCTTTTGCATTGGCGTATAATGCTTGAAAATGAGCTTCGTCTTTTTTAAGTGTTTTGTAAAAATCATCTACCGATCCGCTTTCTAAATTTGCTTTTGTTAAAAACGATTCGTTTTCAATAGCATCAATATCCATTGTGCCTCCATTTTCTCTGGCTAAAATCAACATCTTTCTAGCTACATCAATACCGCTTAAATCAATTCTTGGGTCCGGTTCTGTATAGCCTTCAAATTGTGCACGTTTTACAGTGTCATGAAAATTAGTATGATCATTAAAATTATTAAATATAAAATTTAAACTACCGCTTAAAACTGCTTGTATACTGGTAACTTTGTCGCCAGAAGCCACAAGGTTATTTAATGTATTTATTATTGGCAAACCTGCACCAACGTTAGTTTCGTATAAAAAAGGCGTATTGTATTTTAAAGATAAATCTTTTAAATGTTTGTAGTTTTTATAATCGCTAGAACATGCTATTTTACTACAAGCAACAACAGCAATACTATTTTTTAAATAGCCTGCGTACATTTTAGAAACAGCTTCGTTTGCAGTAACATCTACAAAGATACTATTGCGTAAATTTAACTGAGTTGCTTTCTCAAAAAAGCCTTCAAGAGTAGATTTATCTGCATGATGAAATTGTGCTGCCCAGTTTTTTAGGTCAATACCATTAGCATTAAATACCATTTTTCTGGAATTTGCAAGACCAATAATTCTTACATCTAGTTTTAAGTTTTTCTTTAAAAATTCGTGCTGTTGCTCGATTTGGTCTATTAGTTTTTCTCCAACATTACCAATTCCTGTAATAAAAACATTGAGTTGTTTATTATTGTCTTCAAAAAAGCGTTCATGTATTGTATTTAAAGCTTTTTCAACATCTTTTTCTGCAATAACAGCAGATATATTTCTTTCTGATGCACCTTGAGCAATAGCTCTAATATTAATGTTGTTTTTTCCTAATGTGCTAAACATTTTACCACTAATACTTTGATGGTTTTTCATATTATCTCCAATTAAAGCTATGATAGATAGGTTAAGTTCAACAATTATAGGATCTATTTTATGAATTGAAATTTCATGCTCGAATGCAGTATTTATTGCCGTTTCAGCTGTACTTGCATCATTTTGTAAAATACCAAAGCATATTGAATGCTCTGATGATGCTTGTGTAATTAAAATAATATTAATTTTTTCTTGAGCTAAAACTTCGAATAAACGTTTAGAAAAACCAGGAACACCAACCATACCGTTACCTTGCAAGGTTAGTAACGCAATATTATTAATATTAGTTATACCAGTTGCAATGTTAGATTTGTTATTATTTTCATTAGAAATTATTGTACCTAAAGCTTCTGGTTTTAAGGTGTTTTTTATATGTATAGGGATATTTAAATCTAAAACAGGTTGCACTGTTGGCGGATATAAAACTTTAGCACCAAAATGTGATAATTCCATAGCTTCTTGGTAACTAATACGTTCTATAGGAAAAGCATGCTTAACTAATTTAGGGTTTGCAGTATACATACCACTAACATCTGTCCAGATTTCTAACTGTGTTACATTTAATGCTGCTGCAATAATGGCCGCTGTATAATCACTACCGCCACGACCTAAAGTTGTTATTTCTCCTTTATTAGATTTAGAAATAAAGCCTGGAACTAGGGTTATGCTATAATCACTCTCATTAAAATAATCTCTAATTTTTAAATTTGTCGTTTCAAAATCGACTTCAGCTTTTGTGAAATTAGAGTTTGTAACAATTAAATCTTGAGTGTTTTTTCTTTTTGCATTAACGCCTTTGTATTTTAAAGCTTCGGTAATTATAAAAGAAGATAGTAATTCTCCAAAACTTACTAATTTATCCGATGTTTGTGGAGATAATTCATTAATTAAATAAATGCCATCTAGCAGTTCTTTTAATTGCTTTAATTTATCTTCTATGGTCTTAGAAATAGCTTTGTTTTTACTTGGCACTAACTCTAATAACAACTTTAAGTGTATGGATTTAATTGTTTTGTATTCAGATAGATAGTCTTCGTCTTTTTTTTGTGCTAAGCGTCCAGCTTTTAGTAGTTTGTCTGTAATACCACCAACAGCAGAAACAACACAAATTACTTTATCTTTTGTTGCGTAATTTTCTAGAATTGTTATAACCCTATTTATATTTTTTGAAGAACCAACAGATGTTCCACCAAATTTAAGTACTTGCATTTGTGTTGAATTAAATATTTATAAATGATACTGAAATGTATTACTTTTACCTGAATAAGAAAACTAATCATTCATTTTTATGCTATTCTAAATTTAAAGCAAATTCATTACAAAATTATAGATAAAAGTGTCTCTAAGTTAAAAAATATTAAATGAAAATTTTCTCAAAAGAACAAATTTACGCTGGCGATAAGCAAACGCAAGAACGACAAAAAATTTCTTCAACCGATTTAATGGAGCGAGCAGGAATACAAATTTTTAATTGGTTACACATGCGTATGCAAGGCGCACAAGTGCCAATTCATGTATTTTGTGGTATTGGTAATAATGGTGGTGATGGTTTAGTAGTTGCTAGGCATTTAATAACACATGGCTATAATGTTAAAGTATATATAGTTAATTGTAGTGATAAACGATCTAAAGACTTTTTAATTAATTACGACCGTATTAAAAACACAACAAAAGATTGGCCAACATTATTAAGTTGTGCAGATGATTTTAATGATATTCAAATTGATACTAAAGATATTATTGTTGATGCTGTTTTTGGTATAGGTTTAAATAGACCAATTGACGCTTGGGTAAAAGCACTTTTTCAATTTTTTAGAAGCACGAAAGCTTTTACTTTATCAATAGATTTGCCGTCTGGTTTACATACAGATAAAGCTGTAGAAGACCAAGAAGCGGTTGTTGTAGCTGGTTATACGTTAAGTTTTCAAACACCAAAATTAGTGTTCTTTTTACCAGAAACTGCAAAATACACACAACAATGGGAAGTATTAGATATTGGTATAGATCCTGAATATTTATATACTACAGCAACTGAGGCAGATTTAATAGGAAAAAATGAAATACTTCCTATGTATCAACCTCGAGAAAAATATAGCCACAAAGGCACATTTGGCCATAGTTTAATTATTGGCGGTAGTTATGGTAAAATAGGAGCAGTAAATTTAGCTAGTCGTTCAGTTTTAGCAGCAGGAGCAGGAAAGGTTACTGCTTATGTACCAAAATGTGGCTACATACCTTTGCAAACCGCTTTACCTGAAGCTATGGTTTTAACAGATGCAGATGATGAAAAAATAACAGGTATAAATTTAGAAATAGATCCAACAGTAATTGGAATAGGTGTTGGTTTAGGAACACACGATGAAACTATTTTAGCTTTTGAAAACTTTTTAAAAGCCAACAAAAAACCACTTGTAATTGATGCAGATGGATTAAACATATTATCTAAAAAGAAAGGTTTACTAAAGTTATTACCAGAGTTAACCGTTTTAACACCACACCCAAAAGAATTAGAACGTTTAATAGGAAAGTGGAACGACGATTTTGATAAATTAGAAAAAGCCAAAAAATTTGCTAAAAAATATAAGTTAATAGTTGTTATAAAAGGAGCTAATACAATTACCGTTTTCAATGATAAATTATTTGTAAACGCAACTGGTAATCCAGGATTAGCTACAGCAGGAACAGGTGACGTTTTAACAGGTGTAATTACTGGTTTAATTTCTCAAGGTTATGATGCTTTACAAGCTACTTTATTTGGTGTGTACTTACACGGTAAAAGTGCCGATGTTTTATTAGAAGATTTTGGTTATCAAAGTTTATTAGCTAGTGATGTAATAAATGGTATTTCTTTAGCCTACTTAGATTTGTTTAAACAGCCAGAGCAGCCACAAGTTGAAGAAGCAGACTCAGAAAACAAGAAGTAATTAATTATATAAAAAAAACACCTAACGTTATGTTAGGTGTTTTTTATAAATATATTTTATTTAAAGAATTAGATATTCTCTAAATTATTTAAAACTTCTCTAAGCTTTGGGCTTGAAGGTCTTGGAGCATCTGCATTTACAACATTTCCTGCCGGATCAATTAAAATAAAACGAGGAATACCGTTAATTTTAAAACCTTGAACAAAGTCAGATTTCCATCCATTATCTGAAATTACTTGAATTCCACCTAATTCTTTTTCTGCAATCATTTTTTTCCAACCTTCTTTTGCTGCTGCTACATCACCTTTAAAACCGCGTCCATCATCAACAGATACACTTACAAATTGAATGTTTTTATCATGAAAATCTTTTTCAAGTTTCTTTAAATCTGGAATCTCTCTAATACAAGGTCCGCACCAAGTAGCCCAAACATCTATATAAACATATTTACCTTTTAAATCTGTTAAAGCTGTTTTTCCACCTTTTACATTTTCAAAATCAAAATTTGGTGATGGTTTGCCAATATAAGATGCAAACTGTGCTGCTCTAGCTTGTTGTTGTTTGTATGCTCCAGTAATACCTGGTTTAAATTGACTAATTTGCATTTTCTCGTTTGCTAATAGTGTAGAATCTAATGCTGTTGCATTTTTATCTAAAAAAGTATTCATTTCATTTTCAAGTTCAACAACTTTAGCATTAAAATCTGCTTCTTCAAGATCAAAAATACTTGGTTCAATTAGGTTTTCTTGCATTAATGCTTTTTCAACTAAATAGTTGTTAGCCTCTGCACCTTCGCCAGAAAATTTAATACTTTCATCAAACTCCTTAGTGTTTAAAGTAAGGTTTAAATCATAACCATTTTTTAAATATAAACTTGTAGACTCGTTACCATCATAAACACCATACATACCAGGCGCTACTTTTAAAGTATCTGTAAAAGTACCATCTTCATTTACTTTAATTGTTTTACTAAATGTTCTACCTTGGTATATAAATAGAGAGTCGCTGCTTTTGTTTTCAATTTTACCAGAAAGGGTTACGTAATCCTTTGGTGCTTCATCTTTACATGCTACAATTGCAAAAACAGACAAGCATAATAATAGTTTTTTCATGTTTTTAAAAATCATTTTAGTTTATTCAAAAATAATAGATTCTATTAACAATGTCACATAATTGATAAATTATTAACAATACTTGTATAATACGCTTTGTTTTTTCATTTTTGATAGAAATTTAAACCAATTAATGAGCAATATTCATTTTATATCGAACCAAGTTTTAGAGTTAACTACTATTAATGAGATTATTACCCAAGGAAAAACCTTAGAACTGTCTCCAGAATCTAAAACTCGTATTCAAAATTGTAGATTTTATTTAGACAATAAACTTAAAGAAGAAGAAAAACCTATCTACGGAATTAATACAGGTTTTGGTTCGCTTTATAATGTAAAAATATCTAAAGATAATTTAACTAAGCTTCAAGAAAACTTAGTAATGTCTCATGCTTGTGGTACAGGTGATGAAGTACCGCAGGAGATTGTTAAACTAATGTTACTATTAAAAATACAATCGCTTAATTATGGGCATTCTGGTAGTCAATTAGCAACAGTAGAACGTTTAATAGCTTTTTTTAATAATGATATTTTACCAGTAATTTATACTCAAGGATCTCTTGGAGCATCTGGTGACTTAGCACCATTAGCGCATTTATCGCTACCATTAATAGGAAAAGGAAAAGTAAATTATAACGGTAATGTAATCACTGGAGAAAATTTGCTTAAGGCCTTTAATTGGGAACCAATACAGCTACAATCTAAAGAAGGTTTAGCGCTATTAAATGGTACACAGTTTATGAGTGCTTATGGTGTACATTTATTGTTAAAAAGCTATAAATTATCTTACTTGGCAGATTTAATAGGAAGTATTTCTATTGATGCTTTTGATGGTAGAATAGAACCTTTTAATGAGTTAATACATTTGGTTAGACCACATAACGGACAGTTAAAAACCGCTGAAAGAATTAGAACTTTTTTAGATGGGAGTGAAGTTATTATTCAAGAAAAACAACACGTTCAAGATCCTTATTCTTTTAGATGTATTCCACAAGTGCATGGTGCAACAAAAGATACTTTGGCATTTGTACTTAAAACCTTTAAAACTGAAATAAATGCGGTAACCGATAATCCAAATATTTTTTCAGAGGAAGATGAAATAATTTCTGGCGGAAATTTCCACGGTCAACCATTAGCTTTAGCATTAGATTATTTAAAGATTGCTATGGCAGAATTAGGAAACATATCTGAAAGACGTGTGTTTCAACTCGTATCTGGTTTACGAGGTTTACCAGCATTTTTAGTAAATAATCCAGGTTTAAATTCTGGATTTATGATACCACAATATACTGCTGCAAGTATTGTAAGTGCTAATAAACAATTAGCTTCTCCAGCTTCTGTAGATTCTATTGTATCTAGTAATGGACAAGAAGATCATGTTAGTATGGGAGCAAATGCTGCAACGCAAGCTTTTACTTTAGTAAATAATGTAGAACGTATTTTAGCAATCGAGCTAATGAATGCATCACAAGCATTAGCGTTTAGAAGTCCTTTAAAATCTAGTGATTTTATAGAGTCTTTTTTACAGGCTTATAGAACCGAAGTTCCTTTTATAGAAGAAGATGAAGTATTACATGATGATATTGCTGCTTCAATTAATTTTATAAATCAACTTGCAATAGATTTAGAGGAATCATTAGGGTAATTTAAAATTAAATCGTTTACCCAATTAGTTGCTTTTTCAATATTAGGAAAAAGCTCAAAAGGTTTTGTAGAAAATAATTTTTCAATTTTACAAGACACAATTTTTTTAGTGTCTGTAGTAACAACAGCGATACCCTTTAATGTATCAATTCTTGAAATTTCACTGTAAATCATAGGGTCTACAGAATATGAATGTTTTCTATTTACAATAAAAACAAATGGCTTGCCTTTAAAGTAGTTTAAAGCAAGTTCTACTAAAACTCTATTTTTAGAGAGCGAGACAGTTACGCCTTCATTAATTTCATATATAATATGATTATTGAAGAATTTTATATTACCAAAATTTATATTTGACATCATAGCATTGAGGGAATGGGAAATTAATAATGATCAAATTTATATATTACATTGGTATTTAGTGTTTTACATTGTTCTGCTAGATTTGTTATTCGATTAAAAGTAAAAAAGAAAGGTTAAAGCGTGAAACGAAATGGTTTTTGTAAATAATCGTGTAATTTATAGAAAACACAAAAACAGCGCTTAAGCATTAATTTAGAGCTAGTTAAATGGACTTTAAATTTTATGTTTTTGTCTATTTGTGATTTTTTAAAAGCATATTTTTCCATTGTATAGCTTCATCAATTGTTTTGAATGTTTCAAATGGCTTTTTAAAAAACAATTTTTCGAATTTTGCATTGTTTAGTGCAATAGTGTTTTTAGAAACTACAGCAAATCCAGCTAAATTTTTAACAGATAGTATATAACGATAAATAGAAGGATCAACAGCATAAGAATTTACGCGATTAGAAATATAAACAAAAGGCTTGCTTTTATAAAAATCTAGTGCAAGCTTTGTTATGGTTTCAGTTTTTTCTTTTGTTACTAATTCGCCTTCTTTAAAAGAGCCAATAAAGTAGTTTTCAAAAAAACTAATATCTACAAAGGCAAGAGTAATAGTATGATTTGGTAGTGTTGTTGGGAGATTCATTATATAAAAAAAAATAATCCCGCAAAACTATCAAATTTTGCAGGATTAACGGGTGTAAATTATAATTAAATTTTTATGATTCTGTAGATTTTTGTGCTTTTTCAATTGAGATCTTAATCTCATCGGTTTTACTGTCTAAATCCATTTTAATAATATCACCTTCTGTTATGTGAGCTGTTATTATTTCTTCGGCTAAAGCATCTTCTACGTATTTTTGAATAGCTCTTTTTAACGGTCTAGCACCATATTGTTTATCGAAACCTTTGTCTGCAATATAGTTTTTAGCTGCTGTTGTTAATTCAAGTGTATAGCCTAAACCTTTAATACGAAGTAATAATTTATCTAATTCAATATCAATTATTTTATTAATATCTTCTTTTTCTAAAGGATTAAATACAACTACATCGTCAATTCTATTTAAAAACTCTGGTGCAAACGATTTTTTTAAAGCGTTTTGTATTACTGCACGTGCATTAGCATCTTCTTGAGATTTTTGCGAAGCTGTACCAAAACCAATTCCTGTACCAAAATCTTTTAATTTACGAGCTCCAATATTAGAAGTCATAATAATTATTGTGTTTCTAAAGTCTATTTTACGTCCTAAAGAATCGGTTAAATAACCATCATCTAAAACTTGTAATAGCATATTAAAAACATCTGGATGTGCTTTTTCAATTTCATCAAGTAAGACAACCGCATAAGGTTTACGTCTAACTTTTTCGGTTAATTGTCCGCCTTCTTCGTAACCAACGTATCCTGGAGGCGCACCAACTAATCTAGAAATAGCAAATTTTTCCATGTATTCACTCATGTCTATTCTAATAAGTGATTCTTCACTATCAAATAACTCACGAGAAAGTACTTTTGCTAATTGTGTTTTACCAACTCCTGTTTGACCTAAAAATATAAATGAACCAATTGGCTTGTTTGGATCTTTAAGTCCGGCACGATTACGTTGTATGGCTTTTACTACTTTAGCTACTGCATCGTCTTGACCTATTACTTTTCCTTTAATAAGGTCTGGTAATTCTGCTAATTTATTGCTTTCAGTTTGTGCTATACGGTTTACTGGTACGCCAGTCATCATAGAAATAACATCTGCTACGTTGTCTTCAGTAACTGTAACTTTGTGAAGTTTAGTGTCTTCTTCCCATTTTTCTTGAGCAATAGCTAATTCTTTTTCAATACGTTTTTCGTCATCACGTAAACGTGCTGCTTCTTCGTATTTTTGTTTTTTAACAACAGAATTTTTTGTTGCTTTTACTTCTTCAAGCTTTTTTTCTAATTCAATAATTTGCTTTGGTACATCGATGTTTGTAATGTGAACTCTAGATCCAGCTTCATCTAACGCATCAATAGCTTTGTCTGGTAAAAAACGTTCTGTCATGTACCTATTTGTTAATTTTACACAAGCTTCTATTGCAGCATCTGTATAATCAACATTGTGGTGTTCTTCGTATTTACCTTTAATGTTATTTAAAATTTCAATTGTTTCTTCAACAGTGGTTGGTTCTACAATTACTTTTTGAAAACGACGTTCTAAAGCGCCATCTTTTTCTATATATTGTCTATACTCATCTAGAGTAGTAGCGCCAATACATTGTATTTCGCCTCTTGCTAATGCGGGTTTAAACATGTTTGAAGCATCTAAACTACCTGTTGCTCCACCAGCACCAACAATGGTGTGAATTTCATCTATAAATAAAATAACATCATCATTTTTTTCAAGCTCGTTCATAACGGCTTTCATACGTTCTTCAAATTGACCACGGTATTTTGTTCCTGCTACTAAGCTTGCTAAGTCTAAAGTAACTACACGTTTATTAAATAAAATACGTGACACTTTTCTTTTAACAATTCTATTAGCTAAACCTTCTGCAATGGCACTTTTACCAACACCAGGTTCTCCTATGAGTAATGGGTTGTTTTTCTTTCTACGTGATAAAATTTGAGATACACGTTCAATTTCTTTTTCTCTACCAACTACTGGATCTAGTTTGCCTTCTTCGGCCATTGCTGTTAAATCGCGGCCAAAATTATCTAAAACAGGAGTTTTAGACTTTTTGTTTCCTTTTCCTGTAGGAGTATTAAAAATATCTTTAGACTCGTTACCATCATTGCCTTGAGAGTCATCTTGAAACGACTCTGCTTTTGGCTCGTTGGAATTATCTGTATAGTTATCGTCACTTGTAATCATAGACTTAAATTGTTCTTTAACATTATCGTAATCCACTTTAAGCTTATTTAAAAGTTTGGTAGTGGGATCGTTTTCATTTCTTAAAATACATAACAATAAATGTGCTGTATTAATAGAAGTGCTTTGAAAAAGTTTAGCTTCTAAAAAGGTTGTTTTTAAAGCACGTTCTGCTTGCCTAGTAAGGTGTAAATTCTTTTTTTCGTTAGAAGTAATCGTAACGTTGGGATTTGCAGGACTTAATATTTCAACTTTACGCCTTAAATGATTTAAATCAATATCTAAAGCATTTAAAATATTAATAGCTTTACCGTTTCCGTCTCTTAATAAACCAAGCATAAGGTGTTCTGTCCCGATAAAATCGTGACCTAAACGAAGTGCTTCTTCTTTACTGTAAGCAATTACATCCTTTACTCTTGGTGAAAAATTATCATCCATATAGTTGTTCCTTTCGTCATTAAATTTAATAAAATCATAATATAATTGGCAAAAACTGTACCTTAAATAATATGACAATTGAAATGTTTAGTTAAAATTATAATAAAATAAACGAATTTTATTTTTCAAAAAATAAAGCAAAAAGCAAAGTATAGTGTAGTTTACGGCTATATTTTTATTTGCAAATTGAAAAGGAAATATATTTATTTTTCCATAATTTAGTGTAAGACATAGTATTATATGCTAATAGACAAAAAAAAGTTTATAAAATCAAAACAATTAACAAGATAGTTATTAACTAAAAAGCACATTAAAATTGTTAATAAAAACTGTTAAAAAAATAAGGTTAAAAGCCTACTATGACTAATGAAATAGTTATATTAGCACGTTTTGAAATTACTATAAATAATAACTTAAATATATATGGCAGAAGGAGAGAAACTTATTCCGATTAATATTGAAGATGAAATGAAATCGGCTTACATTGATTATTCAATGTCAGTCATTGTGTCACGTGCTTTACCAGACGTAAGAGATGGTTTAAAGCCAGTTCACAGACGTGTGCTTTATGGTATGCATGAATTAGGTGTTAGAGCAAATAGTGCGCATAAAAAATCTGCAAGAATAGTTGGTGAGGTTTTAGGTAAATATCACCCACATGGTGATACCTCGGTATATGATGCAATGGTGCGTATGGCTCAAGAATGGAGTTTACGTTATATGTTAGTTGATGGTCAAGGAAACTTTGGTTCTGTAGACGGTGATAGTCCAGCAGCAATGCGTTATACCGAAGCAAGAATGCGTAAGATATCTGAAGATATGTTAGCAGATATTGACAAAGAGACAGTAGACCATAAATTAAATTTTGATGATACTTTAGAAGAACCTACCGTACTTCCAACGCGTATTCCAGGACTACTTGTTAATGGCGCATCTGGTATTGCTGTTGGTATGGCAACTAATATGCCACCACATAACCTAACAGAAGTTGTAGATGGTACAATTGCATACATAGAAAATAATAATATCGAGATTGATGAGCTTATGCAGCACATTAAAGCTCCAGATTTTCCAACTGGTGGTATTATTTATGGTTACGATGGCGTAAAAGAAGCATTTCATACCGGACGAGGAAGAATTGTAATGCGTGGTAATGCAAATATTGAAGAAGTTCAAGGTAGAGAATGTATTATTGTAACAGAAATTCCTTATCAAATTAATAAGGCAGACATGATTAAAAAGACTGCTGATTTAATAAACGATAAAAAATTAGAAGGTATTTCTAGTATTAGAGACGAATCTGATAGAAACGGAATGCGTATTGTGTACGTTTTAAAAAGAGATGCAATACCAAATATTGTATTAAACAAACTATACAAATACACAGCATTACAATCTTCATTTAGTGTAAACAATATAGCATTAGTAAATGGAAAACCTCAATTATTAAACTTAAAAGAGCTTATTCATTATTTCGTAGAACATAGACATGAAGTTGTTGTTAGAAGAACAAAATACGAATTACGTAAAGCTGAAGAAAGAGCACATATATTAGAAGGTTTAATTATAGCTTCAGATAATATAGATGAAGTAATAGCATTAATAAGAGCATCATCTAATGCAGACGAAGCACGTGCAAAATTAATTGAAAAATTTGAACTTTCAGAAATTCAAGCCAAAGCAATTGTAGAAATGCGTCTACGTCAATTAACAGGACTAGAGCAAGATAAACTGCGTGCAGAATATGAAGAATTAATGAAAACTATTGAAGACCTTAAAGATATTCTAGATAAAAAAGATCGTAGAATGACTATAATAAAGGAAGAACTTCAGTTAGTTAGAGATAAATATGGAGACGAACGTCGCTCTAAAATAGAATATGCAGGTGGAGATTTAAGTATTGAAGATATGATTCCAGATGAGAAAGTTGTAATTACAATTTCTCATGCAGGTTATATTAAACGTACATCTCTTACAGAATACAAAACTCAAAATAGAGGTGGTGTTGGGCAAAAAGCATCAACAACACGTAACGAAGACTTTTTAGAAAACTTATTTGTTGGTACAAACCACCAATACATGTTGTTCTTTACTCAAAAAGGAAAATGTTTCTGGATGCGCGTTTACGAAATTCCAGAAGGCTCTAAAACATCTAAAGGTAGGGCAATACAAAACCTTATAAATATTGAGCAAGACGATAAAGTTATGGCGTTTATTTGTACTCAAGATTTAAAAGATGAAGATTATGTAAACAGTCATTACGTAATTATGGCAACTAAAAAAGGTCAAGTTAAAAAGACTTCTTTAGAACAATACTCTAGACCAAGAACTAACGGTATTAACGCCATAACAATTAAAGAAGATGATGAGTTACTAGAAGCTAAATTAACAACAGGTGAAAGCCAAGTTATGTTAGCATTAAAATCTGGTAAAGCCATTAGGTTCGAAGAAGCAAAAACAAGACCAATGGGACGTGGAGCTTCTGGAGTAAGAGGTATTAGATTACAAGACGAAGAAAACGACGAAGTAGTAGGTATGATTGCTGTAAACGATATGGATAGTAATATTCTTGTTGTTTCAGAAAATGGTTATGGTAAACGCTCAAGTTTAGAAGACTATAGAATTACTAACCGTGGAGGAAAAGGTGTAAAAACTATTTCAATTACAGAAAAAACCGGTAACTTAGTGTCTATCAAGAATGTAACAGATGAAGATGATTTAATGATTATTAATAAATCTGGTATAGCAATTAGAATGGCAGTTGCAGATTTACGTGTAATGGGAAGAGCAACACAAGGAGTTAAACTTATAAACCTAAAAGGAAAAGACTCAATTGCTGCCGTAGCAAAAGTAATGCATGAAGAAGAAGAAGTGATAGATGAAAGTACTGAAGGTGTAGAAAACACTAATGATACTAACAATGGCACGACTCTTGCTTCAAACGAAGAAGAATAAAACACAAATAACAAATAACTATTAAAATGAAAAAACAATTAATTCTCTCATTAGCCTTAATGGTAACACTTTTTTCTTTTGCACAGAAAAAAGAATTAAAAAAACTAGAGAAAGCAATTAAAAATAATAACTATTCAGAAGCTAAAGCAATGGTTTCTCAATTAGAACCAATGTTAGGTTCAATGGATGATAAAATGAAATCTAAATTTTATTTTGCATCAGCAAAAGCTTTTTATGCCAATGGAGCAGGAGCACCAGCAGATTTACAAAAAGCTTTAGAAAATTTTAATAAAGTAGATGGTAAGCATGTTTCAGAATTTGAGCAAACAAAACAAGTAATTAAAAATGAATTTTTAACTAAAGCAAACGCTGCTTATAGTTCTAAAAACTTTGTTGAAGCTGCTAAATTATTTTCAATATTATATGATTTAGATTCAGCAGATCAAGAATATTTATATTTTGCAGCAATTAGTGCTATTAGTGGTCAAGATTACGATTTAGCATTAAAATTCTATAAAGAATTAAATAAAATTGGTTATGATGGTGTTAAAACTGAATATTATGCTACTAACAAAGAAACTGGAAAAGAAGAAGTATTTGCTAAAAACGTAAGAGATCTTTATGTAAATAAAACAAAAACTCATATTAATCCAGGTGAGCGTGAAACCGAATCTAAAAAAGGAGAGATAACAAAAAACATAGCTCTTATCTATTTAAACCAAGGAAAAAAAGAAGAGGCTTTAGCAGCTATTAAAGAAGCAAGAGAAGCAAACCCAGATGATATAAATTTAATTATTACAGAAGCTAATACTCAATACCAACTTGGGAATGTAGATGAGTATGCATTACTTATAAAGCAAGCAGTTGATAAAGACCCAAATAATGTTGATTTATTATATAATTTAGGTGTTTTGTCTGCAGAAACAGGAAAAAATGATGAAGCTAAAGCTTATTATGAAAAAACTTTAGCAATTGATCCTAACTACGTTAATGCATTAACTAATATGGCTTCTTTATTATTAAGTGATGAACAGGCAATTATTGAAGAGATGAATGGTCTTGGAAGTAGTGCAAAAGATGATAAAAGATACGATGAGTTAAAAGGTCAACGTTTAGAATTATACAAAAGTGCAGTACCATACTTAGAAAAAGTATTATCTATTAGTGACGATAATATAGATGCTGCAAGAACATTAGTTAATATATATATTGCTATTGATGAAGGAGCAAAAGCTAAAGCTCTTAAAGAAAAATACGGAATCTAATTAGAGACTTTATTTATAAAAAAAACCACTAATTTTAATTAGTGGTTTTTTTTATATTATTTTTTTAATAACTCTAAGTTTATGAGTATGTATTTTTTTGTCAACATTATATATCCCAGAATGATCTAGCCTATCAATTCTAACTTTACCATGAGCATGTATTATATAATTATCTTTCATGATTATTCCAACATGAGTAATGGCACCTTCATTATTATCAAAAAAAGCAAGGTCTCCTGGTTCACTTTCTTCAATAAAACTTAAAGCATCACCTTGCGTAGCTTGTTGTGAAGCATCACGTAATAACTTATATCCGTTAATTTTATAGACCATTTGAGTAAAACCAGAACAATCTATACCAAAAGGCGTTTTTCCTCCCCAAAGATATGGAGCATTTAAGTAGTTAAAAGCAGTAGAAATTAACTGGCTTTTATCTTGTGTTCCGTTAGATATATCACCGTCAAAAGTGTGTTTTAATAACGAAAGAGCATTTAATTGAGATCCTAAAGGAATAGAATATAGCTCTTGATTTTCAGCTTCTACAAATTCTATTAAATCTTTTGAAAGCTTTGGAGTTTCAGAAGTTAAAATTTTATAATCATCTGCTGTAATTTCTTGATACTGCTTAATATCAATCCAACCCTCATATTTATCAAATGCTAAACGGATTTTTACCCAAGATTTGCGTACTTCAACAACTTTAAAAAGATCACCATAGAGAACCTGTGAAACCATTTCACTGGTATCTAATGCTTCAAGTCTTAAAGGAACAATACTTAAGTTACAAATTCCGTATAGCATTTATTATTTTTAGATATAGAATATTAATTACGTTCTAAAACTAAAGCTGATGCGCCACCACCACCATTACAAATAGCTGCAGCACCAATTTTAGCATTATTTTGTTCAAGAACATTAAGTAAAGTTATAAGTATTCTAACTCCAGAACAACCTAATGGATGCCCTAAAGATACAGCACCACCGTTAACATTAACATTTGTATCTTCTAATCCTAAAATTTTCATATTTGCTAACCCAACAACAGCAAATGCTTCATTAAATTCAAAATAATCAACATCTTTAATATCAATTCCAGCTTTATCTAAAGCTTTTGGTAAAGCTTTTGCTGGTGCTGTAGTAAACCATTTTGGCTCATGGGCGGCATCTGCATAACTTTTTATAGTAGCTAGAGGTTTTAAACCTAATGCTTCTGCTTTTTCTTTACTCATTAAAACCATAGCTCCTGCGCCATCGTTAATAGTAGATGCATTAGCAGCAGTTACAGTTCCATCTTTAGAAAATGCAGGTCGTAATCCAGGAATTTTATCCATTCTTACATTCTTAAATTCTTCATCTTCTGTCACTATAATATCATCACCACGTCTTTGTGGCACAGCAACAGGTACAATTTCATTATTAAATTTTCCAGTTTCCCAAGCAGCAGCAGATCTTTTGTAAGATTGTATAGCATAAGCATCTTGGTCTTCTCTAGAAAAGTCATATTCTGTCGCACAAGCATCTGCACAAACGCCCATTGCATTTTGATCGTAAACATCAACTAAACCATCTTTTTGCATACCATCTTCTAATTTGGCAGGACCAAATTTAGTAGCAGTTCTTGCATGGTAGTAGTGTGGTATTAAACTCATATTTTCCATACCTCCAGCAACAACAATCTCAGCGTCACCTAAAGCAATAGCTTGAGCGGCTTGCATAACTGTTTTCATACCAGATGCACAAACTTTATTAATGGTTGTACAAGGTACGGTATTTGGAATTCCAGCAAATATTGCAGCTTGTCTTGCAGGAGCTTGACCTGTTCCTGCTTGTACAACATTTCCCATTAAAACTTCTTCAACCAATTCTGGCTTTAAATTAATTTTATCAAGAGCACCTTTTATAGCAATTGCACCAAGTTTTGGAGCAGGTATAGTAGATAATGCACCTAGAAAACTTCCAATTGGAGTTCTAGCAGCAGAAACAATAACAACTTCTTTCATAATTATGAGACTTTATTTTAATTCTTGCGAAATTAAGGATTTTTTATAAAAAATGAGAACCTTAGAGAGATAATAACTCTTATTAGAAGTCAAGATTTATTACATTTGATTTTCTATAGAAATCTATTAGCTTTAAAATGAAAGACTTCATTAATTCTTTTTATAAAAATCATTCTCTTATATATAAAATAATTCTTTTTATATGTACCACGTTTTTAGTAGTTTATTTATTCCCAAAGAGCGGAAGATTTAAGTATGATTTTGAAAAAGGTAAACCTTGGCAATCAGAAACCTTATATGCGCCATTTAATTTTGCAATTCAAAAAACAAATGAAGAATTAGAAGCAGAAAAAAAACAAATAGCAGAAAATGCTATAAAATATTTTAATATAAATTCTACAGTATTCCCAGAAGTAAAAAAACAATATGAAAAAGAGTTTAAAGCTCAATTTCCAGATTCGGTTTATGGTTCTGCTTCAACCATTTACAATAGAGGAAAAACAATTTTAAACGATTTATATAGTTATGGAATTGTTGACGAAGATTTATCTTTTTCAAAACTATCTAATGTAACAATATTAGAAGATAGAGTAGAAAAAAGCAAAACACAGTATTCTAATATATATACTTTAAAAGATGTTAGTAATAAAATAGAAGCAGAACTTAAGAAAGAAAATTTATTGGCTTATAAAATAGCATTAAAAAACCTGTTTTTTAATATAATAAAACCAAACTTAGAATACAATAAAAACCTAACAGACAAAGCATTAATTGAGGCAGAAAAAACCTTATCATATACTAGAGGAAGCGTAGAAAAAGATCAACTTATAATCTCTAAAGGAGAAGTTGTAGAAGGCAATAAATACAAAATATTAAAATCGTTAGAGTCAGAATATCAATCCCAAGTTTGGACACAATCAAATTATAATTTGATTGTATTTGCTTATACATTACTAGTAGCCTTAGCATTATTAATGCTATTGCTTTTTTTACAAAAATATAGATTAGACGTATATAATAACAATACAAAAGTCACCTTTATATTCTTCAATGTATTTTTAATGGTTCTTTTAACCACTCTTATCGTTAGTTATAATGTCTCATTTATTTATATAGTTCCAATAGCAGTATTACCATTAGTTTTAAAAGCTTTTTTCGATGCAAGATTAGGCCTATTTACTCACGTAATAACAGTATTATTATTAGGCTCTATTGTACCTAATAGTTATGAATATATGTTTTTACAAATAATCGCAGGAATAGTAACTATTTTAACAGTATCAGAATTGTATAAACGCGCCAATATATTTATATCCGTTGGTCAAATAACGCTAGTATATATAATAGCATATTTTGCGTTTTTTGTAATCCATGAAGGAAGTATAGAAAATTTAAAATGGGAAACATTTGCAATGTTTGTTTTATGCGGTTTAGCTACATTATTTGTACAACCATTAATATATATATATGAAAAGCTTTTTGGATTAGTTTCAGATGTATCTTTATTAGAATTGTCAGATACTAATTCAAAACTTTTAAAACGTTTAGCAGATGAAGCTCCAGGAACATTTCATCACTCCTTAAACGTTGCTAATTTAGCTGAAGCTGCGGCAAATGAAATTGGAGCAAACGCAATGTTAACTAGAGTAGGAGCATTATATCATGATATTGGTAAAATGAAAAACCCTACATATTTTACAGAAAATCAATCTTCAGGATTAAATCCTCATGATGAACTTTCAGCAAAAGAAAGCGCTAACATTATAGTAGATCATGTTATTAATGGAATTGAAATAGCAAAGAAAAATAATTTACCAGATCGAGTTATAGATTTTATTAGAACACATCACGGTACTAGTACAGTTTATTATTTTTATATGAAAGAGAAGGCAATAAATGAAAATATAGATATAGAAGATTTTTCATACTTAGGCCCAAAACCATTTAGTAAAGAAACAGCAATATTAATGATGTGCGATAGTGTAGAAGCAGCATCTAAAAGTTTAAAAGAACCAAGCGCTACAAAAATTGATAGTTTTGTAGAAAACATACTAAATAAGCAAATGGAAGATGGTCAATTTTTGAATGCAAATATTACTTTTAAAGAAATTCAACATATTAAAAAAGTGCTAAAACGCAAGCTAGCAAACATTTACCATTTAAGAATTGAATATCCAGAATAATTATTAAAAAAAATAGGTAAATTTGTTGCGTTATTTAGGATGTTGTTATACATTTGCATCCGCAATTTATTGCAACGTTCATTACAAAATTGGAGAGGTGCCTGAGTGGCCGAAAGGAGCGGTTTGCTAAATCGTCGTACCTAGAAATAGGTACCCAGGGTTCGAATCCCTGTCTCTCCGCAGTTTAAATTAACACAAAACAATAATTTTCGGGGTGTAGCGTAGCCCGGTTATCGCGCCACGTTTGGGACGTGGAGGCCGCAGGTTCGAATCCTGCCACCCCGACTATTTTTTAAGTGCTAAGGGCTCTTAGCTCAGCTGGATAGAGCACCTCCCTTCTAAGGAGGCGGTCGAAGGTTCGAATCCTTCAGGGCTCACAGAATCCCTTTCATTAATTTGAAAGGGATTTCTTGTTTTAAATCCTTTTTAATTATTATAAAACCTATTCTATACTCATGGCAAAATCTGGAAGCGCCAAAAACACAAAGAATAAAGCTAAACATTCTAAGTTAATGGGTAGGAAGAAAAATAAACTTCGTCGAGAAAAAATTACTAGAAAAGAACGCTTGCGAGCAATAGTAGAAAGATCAAAAAAAGTATCTAACGAAGAAGAATAAATTTAATATAGTAGTTAATTTTCTGCTAAATGGGTTAAAAATTAGTTAATCTCAACTTCTTAAAATTTCTTATGTTGTAAATTATAGCTTCACTATAAAAGCTAATAATTGAAATTTGTAAAATTTACTAAAAAAGGTATTTATTGTGTTCCAGGTAAATTCTATTTAGATCCTTGGTATCCTGTAAAACACGCTATAATATCTCATGGTCATGCAGATCATGCTCGAAAAGGCAATAAACATTATTTATGTCAAAACGATTCTAAAGCCATATTAAAACATAGGTTAGGCTTAGATATAGCTATTGAAAGTTTAGCTTATAACGAACCTAAAACAATTAATGGTGTAAAAGTTAGTTTTCATCCTGCAGGTCATGTAATAGGTTCTGCACAAATTAGATTAGAATTTAAAGGTTTTGTAGTAGTTTTTACTGGAGATTATAAAACTCAACCAGATTTTATAAGTGCGCCTTTTGAGAGTGTTAAATGTCACGAATTTATTACCGAAAGTACTTTTGGGTTACCTATATATAAATGGTTGCCAGAGGAAATGCTCCAAAAAAATATTCATAATTGGGTTTTAAAAAATCAGTCAGTAAATAGAACAAGTGTTTTTATAGGTTATTCTTTGGGTAAAGCTCAACGCTTAATGAAACTTTTAGAGGGTTTAGATACAATTCATGTACATTCTGCTATACATAACCTAAATAATGCAATAGAAAACTCAGGAATAGCTTTACCAAAAACAGAATTATTAAAATATGATTTTGATAAAAAGGCGATTCAAAATAAAATAGTAATCCTTCCGCCAGCATTATTAGGTTCTAAACTATTAAAAAAAATACCAAATGCAGCAACTGCATTATGCTCTGGTTGGATGCAAATTAGAGGAAATAGACGATGGCAAGCTGTTGATGCAGGTTTTCCTGTAAGTGATCATGCAGATTGGGATGGTTTATTATCTGCTGTCAAAGCTTCAGAAGCAGAAAAGGTATATGTAACACATGGATCTCAAGCTACTTTTTCAAAATATTTAAATGAAATTGGTATCCCTTCAGAAGAAGTTATAACAGAATATGGTGAAGAAGAATTAGCATCACAAGATAAAGAAAACCAAACTAAAGCCAGTAGTATACAATGAAACACTTTTCAAACTTAATTAGTGCTTTAGAAATTACTAATAAAACCAATGCAAAAATTGAAGCATTAGTTGATTATTTTAAAACCGCACCAGAAAAAGATAAACTTTGGTTAATTTCTATTTTTACAGGAAAACGACCACCACGACCTGTAAAATCGAGTTTAATGAAACAATGGGCTTTTGAAATTACAAAACTTCCAGAATGGTTGTTTCTTGAAAGTTATAGTACGGTGGGCGATTTAGGAGAAACTATAGCATTAATATTACCTAACCCAACACATACAATAGAAAAACCTTTACACCAATGGATGCAAGAATTAATTGCACTAAAACCTAAAACAGAAGAAGAGAAAAAAAAATACGTTTTAAATGCTTGGTCTGGACTAGAAATGCAAGAGCGTCTTATCTTTAATAAATTAATTGGAGGTAGTTTTAGAATAGGTGTTTCTAAAAAAACATTGGTAAATGCTTTATCAAAATTATCTGGAATTGATGCTAATCAACTTATGCACAGTATAATTGGAAATTGGAATATTGAAACCATAAATTTTTCCGATTTATTAAATGGTAGTCACATTAATTACGACAATTCAAAACCTTATCCGTTTTGTTTAGCTTATGCTTTAGAAAAAGATTTATTAGCACTAGGAAAACCTGAAGAATGGCAAGTAGAATACAAATGGGATGGTATTCGCGGACAAATTGTAAAACGGAATAATGAGGTTTATATTTGGTCTAGAGGTGAAGAACTAGTGACCTCTCAGTTTCCAGAAATTGTTGAAACTATTACTAATTTTAAAGACGATTTTGTAATTGATGGTGAAATTTTAGCATTAAAAGACAGTACTGTTTTACTGTTTAATGATTTACAAAAACGATTAAATAGAAAAAATATAACCAAAAAGCTTTTAGAAGACATACCTGTTGGATTTTATGCTTACGATTTGCTAGAATATAACAATCAAGATTTTAGAGATAAACCAATGCAGGAAAGAAGAAATCAACTTGAAACATTATTTTCAACAGTGGCTCTAAACGACAAATTAAAGCTTTCTAAAATAATAAATTTTAAAAATTGGGAAGTTTTAAAAGAAATTAGAGAAAATGCACGTACAATAAATTCTGAAGGATTAATGCTTAAACAAAAAGCTTCACCTTACCATGTTGGTCGAAAAAAAGGAGATTGGTGGAAATGGAAAGTAGAACCTCTAACTATAGATGCAGTAATGATTTATGCGCAAAAAGGAAGCGGAAGAAGAAGTAGCAAGTACACAGATTATACTTTTGCAGTAAAAAAAGATGACGGTTTGGTTACTGTGGCAAAAGCATATTCTGGACTAACAGATGCAGAAATAACAGAAATTTCAAAATGGGTAAATAAAAATGCTATAGAAAAATTTGGACCTGTACGTACTGTAAAGCCAGAGTTGGTTTTTGAAATTGCTTTTGAAGGTATTGCATACAGTAAACGTCATAAATCTGGAGTAGCACTACGTTTTCCAAGAATTAAACGTTGGAGAAAAGATAAACCTGTAAGCGAAATAGATACTATTGAGTCTGTAACCGCATTAATTGAAGCACAATAAATATGAGTACATTTAAAGACTCCGAAGGTTACAAGATAATAGAAAACTGGATGGCAAAAGATGGTAATGAGCCTTTTAGTTTTCAATATAAAACCTGGCAAAGGTATAGTAATAAATATTCGGGATTAGTTATTGCTCCAACAGGTTTTGGTAAAACATTTTCGGTGTTTCTTGCTGTAGTTATAGATTACTTAAATCATCCAAATCAATATAAAAAAGGACTAAAATTAGTATGGGTTAGTCCATTACGATCTTTAGCTAAGGATTTAGCAAAAGCAATGAGCGAAGCAGTAGAATCTATAGGTTTAGATTGGACAGTTGAAGTAAGAAATGGAGATACACCACAAAAAGATAGAAGACGGCAAGAACGTTTAATGCCAGACGTTTTACTTACTACACCAGAAACAATGCATTTATTGTTTTCTCAAAAAAAGAATTCAAGATGGTTTAAATCCTTAAAATGTGTAGCGGTAGATGAGTGGCATGAATTATTGGGTAGTAAACGTGGCGTACTTACAGAGTTAGTAATTGCAAGATTATTAGCATTATCTCCAAATCTTCGTATTTGGGGAATAACAGCAACTATAGGTAATTTAGAACAGGCAAAAACAGTTTTAATACCATATCCAGAAATTAAAACAACTACCATTCGTGCTAAAGAAAAAAAGAAAATAGACATTATTTCTATATTACCAGACGAAGTAGAAGTATTGCCTTGGGCCGGACATTTAGGAAAAAATATGGCTTCTAAAATAGTACCTGTAATTTTAGAAAACAGCACCACTTTAATTTTTACAAACACACGAAACCAAAGTGAACTTTGGTATCAAATAATTCTTGAAGAAGCTCCAGATTTAGCAGGACAAATAGCCATACATCATGGCTCTATAGATAAGGTTTCACGTAATTGGATAGAAGAGAATATAAGCGCTGGAAATTTAAAAGCCGTAGTTTGTACCAGTTCATTAGATTTAGGTGTAGATTTTAAACCTGTAGATTGTGTAATACAAATAGGTTCTCCCAAAGGCATTGCTCGTTTTATGCAACGTGCAGGAAGAAGTGGACATTCGCCATACGAACGTTCAAAAATTTATTTTGTACCTACACATTCTCTTCAATTAATTGAGGCTTCAGCAATAAAAGAAGCTGTTAAAACTAACGAAATTGAGTCTAGAGAACCTATGGTTTTAACTTACGATATTTTAGTTCAGTTTTTAGTAACATTAGCAGTTGGTGAAGGTTTTAATGCGGAAAAAACATTTTCTTTATTAAGTAAAGTTCATGCATTTCATTATATGACTAAAGCCGATTTTAATTGGGCAATTCAGTTTATAACTCAAGGTGGTAATACTTTAAAAGCTTATGAAGAATTTCATAAAGTAATTTTAGATGAAGATGGCTTATATAAAGTAAAAAGCCGAAGAATTTCTATGTTACATAGAATGAATATTGGTGTAATTGTTAGTGATGCCATGCTAATGGTTAAATTTATTTCTGGCGGATATATTGGTATGATAGAAGAGTATTTTATTTCAAAATTAAAACCAGGAATGAGTTTTATTCTTGGCGGTCGTGTTTTAGAAATGATACAGGTAAAAGATATGAGTGTCTTGGTTAAAAGAAGCAAATCTAAAAATGCCATAACACCAAGTTGGATGGGAGGACGTTTACCATTAACCTCATATTTAAGTCATTTTTTAAGATTAAAACTTAATGATGCGTTAAAACCAGGTTCTAGAGAAAAAGAACTTAAATTTTTACATCCTTTATTGTCTAGACAAGAAACAACATCTCACATTCCAAAAGCAGATGAGTTTTTAGTAGAATTAATAGAAACCAAAGATGGTTTTCATTTATTTATGTATCCTTTTGAAGGTCGCTTGGTACACGAGGTAATTGCTGCGTTAGTAGCTTATAGATTAGGAAAAATAATGCCGTTAACCTTTACAATAGCAATGAATGATTATGGTTTTGAGCTATTAAGCGACCAAGCCATTCCTTTAGATGAAAGTAATATAAAAAACATTTTGTCTAGAGAACATTTAATGGAAGATGTCACAGCCAGTATAAATGCAGCAGAAATGGCTTCTAGAAAATTTAGAGATATTGCTGTAATTGCAGGATTAGTTGTACAATCGCAACCAGGAACACGTAAAAATAATAAGAGTTTGCAATCAAGTTCGGGTTTAATTTTTAGAGTTCTCGATGAAAACGAACCAGATAATTTACTTTTAAAACAAGCTTATACCGAAGTTTTTAATCAGCAATTAGAAGAAGTACGCATGCAGGCAGCATTTAAAAGAATAGAAAATAGTAAGATTATTATTAAAAGAGCAAAATCTTTTACACCTTTGAGTTTTCCTATAAAAGTAGATAGACTTCGAAGTACAATTAGTAACGAAGATATAGGAAAACGTATTGCTCGCATTCAACAGCAAGTTTTTAAACTAGATTAAGTTGCACATTGTAACAAAAAACATAATTTGTAATCAAGAAACATTTACACTTACCAATCAACGTGCTTTGTATTGGGAAAGTGAAGACGCTCTTGTGCTTTCAGATTTGCACGTAGGTAAATCTGCTCATTTTAGAAAACATGGCATTCCAATTCCTGATAATGTTTTAATTAAAGATTTGGAGCGTTTAAAAGCTTTAATAGCGTTTTTTAAGCCTAAAACAATACTAATTGTAGGTGATCTTTTTCATGCAGAGTTTAATACCGATGTAGCACATTTTAAAATTTGGCTACAACAGTTTCCTAATATAAATTTCGAGCTTATTATTGGAAATCATGATAGACTTTCTGTAGCTTTATACAAAGATTTAAACATTACTATTCACAGACCTAAAAAAAGAATTAAAAAAACATCTTTTGTACATGATAATGTGAAAAGTAATGAAAATGAATTTATAATTTCTGGCCACACGCATCCAGGTGTTATTATTAAAGGTAAAGGCAAGCAATTTATAAAACTGCCATGTTATCAAGTTAGTAGTAATCAACTTATATTGCCTGCGTTTAGTTTATTTACAGGTTTGAACACAAAAAACTCTCCAAAAGAGTCTGTTAATTACGCATTTACCTCTCAAGGTATCTATAAAATATAACAAATAACTCACTTAAACCGATAAATTATACATTTTATCGATTTTTTATTTTAATAAAAGGGATTAAAAATAATTATCTCCTGCTCAAATGTACTTTTGCAGTCCCAAATTGAAAATTATAATGAAAAATCTACTTAAACTTTCGGTATTATGTATTGCTATTATTTTTACAAGTTGCTCAACAGAGCCTATTGAAAATAGTTTTACAGAAAACAACGAATTAGAAAATTTAAATTTTGTTTGTTCAAATAGTCAAGCAGGAGCACGAATTACTAATAATGGTGATCTTGATGTTAATTTAGAAATTTATGACTCTAATGGCATATTGGTTGGTTTTGTTTACAATTTAAGTCCAGGAGAAAGTTCTTCTTGGTTTTATTTTGATGCCGGAGTTACTACATTTGATGTTTTATCTTCAGATGGAGCACTAAAAGCCATTGTTCAGGATATGAATCACTGCTCGGCTTATGATATGGAAGTTGGAGAAAACAACCATATTGTTTCTGATGCTATTGAACAGTTTTAGTCTACTTTAGTACATATTAGTACAATTTTTTTATCGTTTAAAGTTGTTGAGAAAAATATATAATTATTTCCTCCATCTTTAAGCGATAATTTTTTTCGTATTAATTGTACAGATTCCGGAAAGTTTCTTGTAGTTACATTTGCTTTATTCTCTTTAAAAACTTTTTTAAATTTCTTTTTATTGTATTCTACTATAGTTTCAATTTTAAATTGTCTTCCAGGAAAATCTACTAATTTTTCAGAAGTATATAAATGCGAATGTTTATGTAGTTTGTAGAGATTTAATTTATTAGCAATAACATTAAAAGCACCTGCTTTTAAAATGGCAGCATTAGGTTCGTATAAATAGGTTAGTGGCTCGCTAAGTTGAGCAGTAGCTTGTATTTCTTCAGTTAAAGTAAAATTAAAAACCAGCTTGTTTTGTTTTGTAATGTTTGTTGTTTTAATTTTAATTTCACCATTAAACTCGCGATCTAAAACCCAAAGCAATTCTTTTACTTCATTGTTTACTGCAACACAATAAATTTCTTTAACCTGTGATAATTCATTAATTCCAGACGTAATATCTAATAGAGGAGAGGTTTTAATCATCACATTTTTAGATTTTTTAAATAATAAATCTAAATGTTTGGGAATATTTGGTAAGCAATCTTTTAGCAAAAAAACTTTGCCTTTTATATCATCTCGTCTTGAAGGATCTACATATATCCAATCGTAGTTTGTTTGATCTTCGGTTAAAACATCTAACCCATTTTTAGGGTAACAAGTCATGTTTTTTATTTGTAATTTATTAGAATTATGTTTTACAATTTTCGATAATTCTGTATTTATATCACAATGTGTTACATGATTTATTTGCTTAGAAAAATAATAACAATCTACACCAAAACCTCCTGTTAAATCTATTATTGATTCTCCTGAAACTAAACTTGCTTTATATTTTGCAGTAATCTCAGAAGAGGTTTGCTCTATATTTAATTTATTGGGATAGTATATGTTTTTAGTAGAAAACCAAGTAGGTAGCTTTTTTTGAGAACGTTTTTTAGCTTCAATTTGTTCTATTAATTGAGATGTTTCAACATTTGGAAAGCTTATACCTTTTAATATTAATTCGGTAATATTAGAATTAATATTATTAGTGATGCATTCTTGTACGTCTTTGTTTAAAATGTTGGAATTCAAAAGTATAGTTTTATTCTAATCCTTTGGTTAATCTTTTTACGATTCTGTATTCTGAAAGAAATTCTTTTGCAATTACTTTTAAAGCTGTATATAATGGAACTGCAATTATTAAACCTACTATGCCAAATAACAAGCCAACAATAATAATTACTATAAAAATTTCTAATGGATGAGACTTTACACTTTTAGAAAATATAAAAGGTTGTGAAAAGAAATTATCTACTAATTGTGCCACAATAAACCCAATCATGACATACATGGTTTTAGGTAAAATAACATCACTAAAACTTTGGCCTAAGTTGCTAGACATGGTAAGTAATATTATTAAAACACCACTAATTATTGGTCCCACGTAAGGTATAATATTTAAAAGTGCACAAAGTGAAGCTATAATTACGGCATTTTCTATACCAAAAATAAGGAGGACAATAGAGTAAATTGTAAACAAAATTAGTAACTGTAATAGTAAGCCTCCAAAGTATCTTGATAATAAATCTCTAATAGTAATTATTGATTTTTTAATACGAGATTCTTGAGCTTTAGGGAATAATGTTAATATTGAAGAGCCAAATAAATTACTGTCTTTTAAAAAGAAAAATGAAATAAATAACACCGAAAATAAACCAATACTAAAGCTTCCAAAACCTGTTACTACTGCATTTAGGAAATTAGGTATAAAACCAAAATTTACTTTTGAAAACACTTTTGAATCTTTAATAGATTCTTCTACATCTGTTTTATTTAAATTAAAATGCTGAATAAACTCTTGGTAAAGGTTTTCTATATTAGTTTGTAATTGGTCTATATTTAAAAGCGATAAATTTTGACCTTGCTCTATAGCTAAGGGAATAAACATACCAATTATAGCAGCGATAACTAAAATAAATAGAAACATGGTTGTTATTACTGCAACCGTATCATTAAATTTTAATTTTCGTTTTAAAAAAATGACTAGAGGTCTTCCTATTAGAGAAATTACACCTGCTATTGCTAAATAAGCAATTACAGATTGTATAGTGTACAGAAACCAAAGCAATATAACAATGCCTACAATAATAGCAAATGCTCTTAAAATACCGTTTGATATAATTTTAGATGTCAAAATTTATTAGTTTTAGTTAGTAAAGCTAAACAATTAGTTTTAATGTAGAACTTTAGAAAGCGTAATTTTTTAACGTAATTGTTTTGTAATTTCATATAGTGCAATTGTGGTGGCTTGTACTACATTCATACTACTGTTTTGCCCAAACATATCTATGTGTATAATGGCATCGGTTTGTTGTAAAGCAGTATTAGATATGCCAAAATTTTCATCACCAATTACTATTGCAATAGGCTTTTTTGTAGGTACATTAATAGTGTGTATTGGTTTACTATTATCTGTAATTTCTAAAGCTAAAATATAATAATCCCTTTTTTTTAGTTCTATAATTACTTCTTCAACAGTTTCTCTTTCTTCGTAATTTATAACTTTTTCTGTAGCTCTCGAAGTTTTTGTCATTTTTCTTCCTAAAGGAATTTTGCTGCCACAAAAAATAATTTTTTCTACACCAAAAGCATCTGCAGTACGAAATAAACTTCCAATATTTGGAGCATTTGTAACGTTCTCACAAATAATAGTGATAGGAAATTGTTGTTTTTTAAAAGTGGTGTTGTAATGAGTGAGTTGCAAATTTTTATATTGAATTAGTATTATTACACTTGTGATTCAATGTATATTATAATTGATATCGGGATGATAATAGTTAAAAATATAATTATTATTAAAAGTGATTTAGGAAGTTTTTTATTGTTTTTGTCTTTTAGGGAAAATTGAAAAAAGAAATCAAAAACCGAAGAAACTATATCCAAAATAGTATTCATAGGTTTTTAATTTTCAAAAGCGTATTTAACAATATTAGCTCCCATTTGTAGGGCTTTTAATCTTACATCTTCTGGATCGTTATGTACTTCTTGATCTTCCCAACCATCACCTAAATCACTTTCTAATGTTAATAATACAACTAATCGTGATTTATAAAATAACCCTAAAGCTTGTGGTCTCTTTCCATCGTGTTCATGAATTTTTGGTAATCCTTGAGTAAATTTAAAAGCTGTATTAAATATTTCGTGACTTTTTGGTAATTCCTTTAATTCTTGATTTGGAAACACTTTTTTTAATTCTTTTACTACATAATCTTTCATGCCGTAGTTATCATCTATATGTAAAAAACCACCGCTTTCAAGATATAGCTTTAAGTTTTGTGCTTCTTCCTCATTAAAAAAAACATTACCATGTCCTGTCATGTGTAATAAAGGATATTGAAAAATATCTGTACTTCCAGCTTCTACTGTTTCTGGTTTAGTGTTTATTTCTGTTTCTATATTGTCATTACAAAATTTAATAAGGTTTGGTAAAGCTGTAGGATTTGAATACCAATCGCCACCACCTTTGTATTTTAAAATTGCTAAATCTTGAGCGCCACTTTTTACAGAAAAAAATGAGGTAAACAAAGCAATTATAACTAATGATATAAACGTTTTTGGGCTGTAGATCATATTTCAAAAATAATTATAATTGTTATGCAAAATACATTTTTAGCTCTAATTTATTACTTTACATATTAAGCAAGAATTATAATTTTTTATAAAACTTTATAATCTAAATATTAATTAATGCTTTTGTAAGATTATAAAGATGTAATTATTCGTTTACAAATGCAACAGAATGGCAAGCAACAATTGCCGCGGTTTCTGTTCTTAAACGTGTTTCTCCCAATGTAACTGGTATAAAATTATTGGTAAGTGCTAATTCTATTTCTTTTGTACTAAAATCACCTTCTGGTCCAATTAAAATAGTAATATCTGTATTGGTTTGTAATTCCTTTTTTAAGGATTTTTTATTTGTTTCTTCGCAATGCGCAATATATAATGCACCGTTAAAATCTTGTTTTAAAAACTCTTTAAATGCTATTGCAGGATTTAATTTTGGTAAGTAAGCACTTAGTGATTGTTTCATTGCAGATTGCAATATTTTTTCAAATCTGTCTTCTTTTATTACTTTTCGCTCACTATGGTCGCAAATAATAGGCGTGATGGTACTTATGCCAATTTCTGTAGCTTTTTCTAAAAACCACTCGTAGCGGTCATTCATTTTTGTTGGTGCAACAGCTAAATGCAAGTTATAATTTAAAGGGTTTTGTGTAACGACTTCTTTAATTTCTACAGTACAACTTTTTATTGCAGCAATAAGTATTACTGCTGTAAAGACATCACCTTTTCCATTTGTAATATGTAATATATCTCCATCTTTTTTTCTAAGAACCTTAACAATATGTCTGCTTTCCTCTTTAGAGAAAGTAAATTGCTCTTGGTTTTTCGAGATGTCTGGACTGTAAAATAGTTGCATTAGTCTATTGTTTCTAAAACTTTTAAAACACTTACTTCTCTAATTTCTTTAATGCGATACGTTTTTTTAATGATATAATAGCCGTTGTCTTTTTCGGTTTTTACATCGTAAATATCGTTTACTTGGTGTTTTAAATTAAAAGCCTCATTTTCTATTTCTATGGGCATATCTCCATCTTTTACCCAACCAGAATCGGCTCCTTTTCTTATATTTTTAGCCATAGAATATTTGTTTGCTAAATCTTCAAAAGGCACACCTTTACCATGTTCTACCATGATTGTTTTTCTTAAGTCGTAAATTTTGCTGGCATCCATTTTATTACCATCAAAAAATATGTAGCTTATTCTATAATGCGGTACTTTTTCTTTTTTAATTACTTTATAGTGTGTTTTTTTAAACTGGGTTCTTTCATTTTTAGTAAAACCAACAGGCATCTCTATAAGTTCTTTTGCGAGTTTAGATTTATGCTTTTCTTCGTTAAATACTAAAATTTTATTTTTTTTAGATTTTTTAGTTTCTAAATAAGCTTCGGCTTGTTCTTCAGTTTCAATAGCTTTTAACTCTTTTTTTATGGCAGTTTGAGCATTTGTTAAAATTGTAAAACTTAAAAATAAGAGTAGTAGTAAATTCTTCATTTCTTTAGTATTTGTTGGCTTTTCAATACAAAAAAACAAAAAATAAAGTTCTTATTTAAAATAATCTATAAGGTTATTAACACTAATTTCAACAAGCTATATTTTATTTAATTTTTTAGCTTGTTTTTATCTTGATTCTTAGAGATATACTTCTAATTAATAGTGTTAATGCAGTGAAAATTAATAGGCGTTCTATTATAAATAAAACAATAAAAAGTAAATATAGGTTTAAGTTAAAGCCTTGAAGCGTAAAATAGTTAGTAATTAAAGTATTTGGTATATAGTCACGATGTATTGCTGTTGTTAAAATAACAAAACGTTCTAAATTTTCGCCAGAGGCTATTATTAATAGTAAAATTAATAGAATTAAAAGAAAACTTTTTATGTTTTTTATTTGAAAACTTTTAAACCAAAACAGTTGAATTAATAAGTAAAATAATAATGGCCTTAACAACATAAACCAATAGGAAAACCAATAAGGTCCTGTTGCTCTAATTGTAAATAAAACCTGGTCTGTAGAAAAATAAAAAGATATTAAATAACTTAGGTAATATATAAAGTATAATATTCCAATTATACGTATTGTTTTAACTATAAAATAGTAAAATGAAGTGTTCCAGCTACGTAAATTATTACTTTTAAAAGCAGCTAATATATAACTAGCTATAGCTGTAAAACAAAAACCATAAACAAATAAGTTTAAAATAAAAATTATGGTTTCGTTATGCATTTAATGTATTAAGGTTTTTCTCAATTTTAAAGTTTTAAAAATTCAAGATAATTATATTTTTAATCTTGGAGATGCCATTACATCTTGTGTTGCAAAATTATTTTCTAAATACTTTAAATAACCAACAATAGCAATCATTCCAGCATTATCTGTTGTGTATTCAAATTTAGGTACGTAGGTTGTCCAACCAAACTTGTTTTCACCATCTTTTAAAGCTTTTCTAATTCCTGAATTAGCAGAAACGCCACCACCAATTGCAATATGTTTTATGCCAGTTTCTTTACTTGCAAGTTTTAGTTTGTCTATTAAAATTCCAATAATTGTGTATTGTATTGATGCACAAATATCATTTAGATTTTCTTCAATAAAGTTTGGGTTCTTTTTTACTTCTTTTTGTATAAAATATAAAACAGCTGTTTTAAATCCAGAGAAACTAAAGTTTAAACCATCAACTTTTGGTTTTGTAAATTTAAAAGCTTTTGGGTTTCCTAATTTTGCGCGTCTATCTATTTCTGGACCTGCAGGATATCCTAAACCTAAAATTTTTCCGCTTTTATCAAAAGCTTCTCCAACAGCATCATCAATAGTCTCGCCAATAACATTCATTTTAAAATAGTCGTCTACACGAACAATTTGTGTATGACCACCAGAAATGGTTAAACCTAAAAACGGAAATTCTGGTTGTTTAAAATTTTCTTCTTTTATAAAATGAGCAAGAATATGCGCTTGCATATGGTTTACATCTATAATTGGAATGTTTAAACCAAAAGCAAAAGATTTTGCAAACGATGTACCTACTAATAAAGAACCCATTAATCCAGGACCACTTGTAAATGCAATAGCACTTAATTCGTGCTTTGTTATATTTGCTTGTTTTAAGGCTTGATGCACAACAGGAACAATATTTTGTTGGTGCGCTCTAGAAGCTAATTCTGGTACAACACCACCATATTCTTCATGTATTTTTTGGTTGGCAACAACATTGCTTAAAACAACGTTATTACATATAACAGCGGCAGATGTATCATCGCAAGACGACTCTATACCTAGTATATAAATATTTTGTTTTGCCATTAGCGTATAATCGGCATTATTATTGTTAATTTTGAACTAAATTGTAAAGTACAAAGGTAGTTTTTTATAACTTAATTATAGCATCAAAAAAATACTCAAAATATTAGGCAAATTAATAGCAATTTTATTGCTAATCTTCATCATATTGGTGTTGTTATTGTCTATTCCCGCTATACAAACAAAACTTGGAGGTTATGTTACTAAGCGATTAAATAACGATTTTAATACTAATATAACCGTTGGTAAAGTTGGACTTCAGTTTAATGGTGATGTAGAGTTAAAAGAAATACTAATTCGTGATTACAAAAAAGACACACTTATAAGTGCTTCAGAATTAAATACTTCAATATTAAATTTTAAAAATTTATACGACGGAAAACTTAATTTTGGTGATATAGATTTAGAAGATTTAATTTTTAATATTAAAACGTATAAAGATGCTACCGAAACTAATTTAGATGTTTTTGTAGCGCGTTTTGATGATGACAACCCAAGAAAAGATAAAAGCAGTTTTCTATTATCTTCAAGTGATGTTTCTATTTATAATGGCCTATTTAAATTTATTGATGAAAATAAAGAAACACCAAAAATTCTAGAATTTTCTAAATTAAATATTAATGCCACCAATTTTTTAATAAACGGGAGTGATGTTAGCGCACGAATAAATACTTTATCATTTAAAGATAGTCGTGGTTTAGAGATGGAAAATCTATCAACTAATTTTGGGTATACTTTAACTCAAATGACTTTTGATGATTTAGATATAAAAACTAGAAATTCAGTACTTAAAGGAGATTTAAAATTTTCATATAATAGAGAAGATTTTTCAGACTTTGAAAACAAAGTTTTAGTATCAGCTAATTTTAAAAATGCAGATGTAGCTTTAAACGAGTTAAATACTTTTTATAATGAATTTGGAGCAAACGAGCACGCAAAATTCGATACAGACGTTTCTGGTACTTTAAACAATTTAAACCTTACCAATTTAAAACTTACAACAAGTAATAACACCAAAATTTATGGAGACATAAAGTTTAAAAACCTTTTAAATAGTGCAGAAAATGACTTTGCTATGCATGGTGAGTTTAATAATCTATCCTCTAACTACAGAGATTTAAAAAGCCTTTTACCAAATGTTTTAGGAGCAACAATACCTTCTATCTTTAATAAATTAGGAAACTTTACTATAAATGGCATTACAGATATTACACCTAATAATATAAATGCAGATTTAAACATAGATACAAATTTAGGTTTTGTAAAATCTAAACTTAGTATAAAAAATGTATCTAATATTGATACTGCAAAATACAATGGTAATGTAATTTTTGATGAGTTTGATATGGGCGTTTTTCTTGAAGATCCAAACTTGGGAAAAATATCTTCTAATTTAGATGTTGATGGTGTTGGTTTTAAAAAAGAAAACTTAAGCTCTAACCTTACAGGAGACGTATATTCTATAGATTATAATAATTATAAATACCAAGATATTATTGTAGATGGGCAATACAAACAAAGCGTATTTAACGGAAAACTTATTGTAAACGATAAAAATTTAAAATTAGAATTTAATGGTCTTGCAGACTTATCTAAAACAATAAACAGTTTTGATTTTGTAGCAAATGTAGAATATGCAGATTTTAAAATATTAAACTTTTATACGCGAGACGAAATCTCTAAATTTAAAGGTATTGTAGATATGAAAATGAAAGGCACCACAATAAACGATGCCGTTGGTAGTATTTCATTTAACAAAACCAATTATAAAAACGAAAACGAAGATTATTATTTTGAAGATTTTGCAATAACATCTTCCTTTAATGATAATGAGCATTTAATAACAGTAAACTCTCCAGATATAATAGAAGGAGAAATGAGCGGTGATTTTAGGTTTGAAGATGTAGCTTCTTTATTTGAAAACTCTATTAAAAGTATTTACACCAATCAAGCGCCAAATACAATAGAAACAGACCAATACATAAACTTCAACTTTAAAATTTATAACAAAATTGTAGAAGTATTTTATCCAGATTTAAAACTTGGTAAAAACACTTATATAAAAGGAAGAGTAGAAACCGATGAAAAAGAGTTTAAACTTACTTTTAAATCGCCAAGAATAGAACTTTTAGACTATTTCGTTAAAGACATAGAATTACAAGTAGATAATAAAAACCCATTATTTAATACCTATGTAGAAATAGACAGTATAAATACAGGCTTTTACAATGCTTCAAAGTTTAACCTTATAAACGTAACTTTAAATGATACGCTTTATATGCGTTCAGAGTTTAAAGGTGGTAAACGTAATAATGATGAATACGATTTAAGTTTTTATCATACCAATAATCAAGAAAATCAATCTGTATTTGGTTTTAAAAAAAGTAAAGTAAAATTTAAAGACAATACTTGGGTAGTAAATAAGGATAGCGATAAATACAATAAAATAATTTTCGATAATAATTTTAATGATATTGATATTAAAAAAATTGTAATGAGCCATCAAAATGAAGAGATTAATTTAGCAGGCTTTATAAAAGATAGTACTTACAAAAATTTAAAATTAAATTTTAAAGACGTTGATTTAAACAAAATAACGCCAAGTATAGACAGTTTATCTCTGGCAGGTAATGTAAATGGTAAACTTAATATATTACAACAAAATGGAGCATATGTACCAAACTCTATTTTAACTATTGATAATTTAGTTATAAATAGACAACCTTTTGGCTCATTTGATGCTAATATAATTGGAAATGAAGATTTAACTAACTATAAAGTTAACGCTAATATAAAAGGTGATAAAACAAAAAGTTTTCAAGCTATTGGTGATGTAAGTGTTGCTGGTAAAAACTCATCTATAAATGTAGATTTAGTGTTTAATAAATTTAAACTTGATATTCTGTCTCCACTTTTAGAGCCCATTTTAACTCGTGTTCGAGGAGATGTTACAGGACAAGCTAAAGTTGTAGGAAACTTAAGTCAACCAAGTTTTGAGGGAGAGTTATTAGTAGATAATGGTGGTTTAAAAGTACCATACCTTAATGTAGATTTCGATTTTAATAATAAAGCATCCATAACGTTAAGCGAGCAACAATTTAGGTTTAATAATGTTAATTTAACAGATGTTAAATACAAAACAAAAGGTGTTTTAGATGGAACAATAAGTCATACAAATTTTAGCAATTGGAGATTAGGTTTAGATATTGAAACCGATAGATTGTTAGTGTTAGATACAAAATTTTCTGAAGAATCACTTTATTATGGCACAGGATTTATAAGTGGTAGTGCAGAAATTGAAGGACCAACCGAAGCTTTAAGAATAAATGCTATTGCAGCAACAGAACCAGGAACAGAATTTTATATCCCATTAAACGATGTAGAATCTTTTGGTGATAATTCATTTATTCATTTTTTAACACCAGAAGAAAAACAAGCAAAAAAAGAAGGAAAAGAAGTTGTTATAAATGATATTTCAGGTTTAGAATTAGACTTTGATTTAGATGTTACAGAAGATGCACTAATTGAAATTGTTATGGATCGCGAGTCTGGAAGTACAATAAAAGGTCGAGGTATTGGAGGTTTACTATTTAATATTAATACAAATGGTAAATTTAATATGTATGGAGATTTTGTAGTTTGGGAAGGCGTTTATAATTTTCTTTATGGTGGAGTAGTAGAAAAAGAATTTTATGTAACACCATACGAAAGTGTTTTACGATGGGACGGGAACCCACTAAAAGCACAAATAGATATTCAAGCAATATATAAAACACGTACAAATCCATCACCATTACTAGATACACCAATATCTCAAACCATACCGGTAGAATTAGAAATAAACTTAACAGGTAATCTTGAAAAACCAGAGCCAGATTTTAATTTCGAATTTCCTAATGTAAGTTCAACACTTAAATCTGAAATTAATTATAGAATAGCTTCAAAAGAAGATAGAGATAATCAAGCATTATACCTATTAGCAACAGGAGCATTTAACAGGCAGTTTAGGGATATTAACTTAACAGGAACCTTAACCGAAAGATTAAACGGTTTAATAAATGGTTTCTTTACAGATAGTGATAGTAAAATAAATATAGGTTTAAATTACGAAGCAGGACAAAGCCGTTTAGATTACGAAACCGATGATCGTTTAGGTGTAACATTGCAAACTAAAATTACAGATCGTGTATTAATAAATGGTAAAGTTGGTGTACCTGTTGGTGGTGGCGTATCAGAGTCTGTAATTGCAGGAGATGTACAAATAGATTTTTTATTAAATGAAGAAGGAACTTTAACAGCAACTGTATTTAATAGAGAAAATAGTATTAGAAATTTTGCCGAAGAAATAGGTTACACCCAAGGTTTAGGTATAGCATATACAGTAGATTTTGATACGTTTGGTGAATTAGTTAGAAAAATATTTGGTAAGCAAAAAGAAGAATCTGCAGTTGAAGAAGTTCCTAAAGAAGAAGAAAAAGAAAACTCTAAATTTTCAGACGATAATATAGATTTCAAAAAAAATTAAGCTTTTTCTAAAATTCTTTATTCAATTATAATTTCATAAAAACTTTACTAAAAAACTATCAAAAAACCACTTAACTAAAACGTTATAGTGTAGTTTACGTGTTAATTTTTGACAAAAGCGTAGTCATAAATCATTTTACTTTCTTAGATTTACTATAATTATTCCCTAATAAACTTAAAAAAATTAATGTCGCAAACAATAAAAAAAATAGGTGTTATGACCTCTGGTGGTGACTCTCCAGGAATGAATGCCGCAATTAGATCTGTCGCTAGAACATGTGCATACCACAATATAGAATGTGTTGGTATATATAGAGGTTATGAAGGCATGATAGAAGGCGATTTTGAAGAGCTTACAGCACGTAGCGTAAAGGGTATTATTAACAAAGGTGGTACTGTTTTAAAATCAGCACGATCTAAAGAATTTAGAACACCAGAAGGAAGAAAAAAAGCATACAACGCTTTAAAAGCTAACGGCGTTGATGCCTTAGTAGTTATTGGAGGTGATGGTACATTTACAGGAGCATTAATATTCAATCAAGAATACAAGTTCCCAGTAATTGGTATTCCAGGAACTATAGATAACGATATTTATGGAACTTCACATACCTTAGGTTACGACACAGCTTTAAATACCGTTGTAGAATCTATAGATAAAATTAGAGATACAGCAAGTTCTCATAACCGCTTGTTTTTTGTAGAAGTTATGGGACGTGATGTTGGACACATTGCTTTAAATGTAGGTATTGGAGCAGGAGCCGAAGAAATTTTAATTCCAGAAGAAGATTTGGGTCTAGATAGATTATTAGAGTCACTTCGTAGAAGTAAAAAATCTGGAAAATCTTCAAGTATTGTAGTTGTTGCCGAAGGTGATAAAATAGGAAAAAATGTTTTCGAACTTAGAGATTATGTTGAAGAAAACATGACAGAATATGAAGTTAGAGTATCTGTACTTGGCCACATGCAACGTGGTGGCGCACCATCATGTTTCGATCGTGTATTAGCAAGTAGAATGGGAGTAAAAGCTGTAGAAAGTTTAATGGAAGGACAATCTAATTATATGGTTGGCTTAGCTAGCGATAAAATAGTTTTAACTCCATTAGAAAAAGCAGTAAAAGGAAAATCTAAAATAAATAAAGAATTGATTAGAGTGTCAGATATAATGACAACATAATCTTAAATAAACAAAACAAAAAAATGTCAAAATTAAAATTAGGAATTAACGGATTTGGTAGAATTGGTCGAATCGTTTTTAGAGCAACTGTAAAAAGAGATAATGTAGATGTAGTAGCAATTAATGATTTGCTAGATGTTGATCATTTAGCCTATTTATTAGAATATGATTCTGTACATGGGAGATTTGATGGTACAATAGAAGTAAAAGATGGAAACTTAGTTGTAGACGGAAAAACAATTAGAGTAACGGCAGAAAGAGATCCAAAAAACCTAAAATGGGATGAAGCAGGAGCAGATGTTGTTGCAGAATGTACAGGAATTTTTACAACCTTAGAAACAGCAAACTACCATATTGAAGGTGGTGCAAAAAAAGTAGTAATTTCTGCACCAAGTAAAGATGCACCAATGTTTGTTATGGGTGTAAACGATAATAAATTAACAGCAGAAGATACTATTGTTTCTAATGCATCTTGTACAACAAACTGTTTAGCACCTTTAGCTAAAGTTATAGAAGATAACTTTGGTATTGAAGAAGCTTTAATGACAACCATACACGCGGCAACTTCTACTCAATTTACTGTAGATGCACCGTCACGTAAAAATTACCGCTTAGGGCGTTCTGCACTAAATAATATTATACCAACCTCTACAGGAGCAGCTAAAGCTGTAGGTAAAGTAATACCAGAATTAGATGGTAAATTAACAGGTATGGCTTTTAGAGTTCCAACAGTAGATGTGTCTGTAGTAGATTTAACAGTAAAAACTAAAAAAGAAACATCTTTAGAAGAAATTAAAGCAGCAATGAAAAAAGCAGCTAGTGGAGACATGGAAGGTGTTTTAGGGTATACAGAAGATGCTGTAGTATCTCAAGACTTTGTAAGCGAAGAAAAAACTAGTGTTTTTGATGCAGACTCTGCAATTGAATTAAATCCAACATTTTTTAAATTAGTATCTTGGTACGATAATGAATTTGGATACTCTAATAAATTAGTAGATTTAGCTGAAAAAGTTAACAGCTTATAATATTAAACCTCTAAATTAAAGAGTATATATTATCCTTTAATTTATTTTTATATATAAAAAAGCACAGTGAACTTAATCTTATTAATTAAAGATTTTAACTGTGCTTTTTTACTTTCAAATAAATAATTTTAAAACATGATATTAATAGTTGATAGTGGTTCTACAAAATGCGATTGGATTGCAGTAGATAATAATGGTAACCAATTGTTTGAAAAAGTTAGAACGAAAGGATTAAATCCTGCCATTTTAGAAGAAAAAAAATTACGTAAAATCATAAAAAAAACAAAAAAATTAAAGAAAAATCGTGATAAAGTCACGCATTTGTTTTTTTATGGTGCAGGATGTGGTACCGAAAAACCAAGACTATTATTAAAAGGTGTTTTAGAGCAATTTTTTACAAACGCAGATGTTACAGTAAACGAAGACACCATGGCTGCAGTTTATTCTACAATTTCATCTAAAGATGAAGCTGCTGTAGTATGTATTATGGGCACTGGCTCAAATTGTAGTTATTATGATGGAGCGCATTTACACCAGCGTGTGTTTTCTCTAGGATATACAATTATGGATGATGCTTCTGGGAATTATTTTGGCAAACAATTACTTAGAGATTATTATTTTAACCACATGCCAGAACCTTTAAAAGTTGCTTTTGCAGATAAATATAATTTAGAAGCAGATTTTATAAAACGTAACCTTTATAAACAACCAAATCCTAATGCATATTTGGCAAATTTTGCAGAGTTTATGATTTTGAATAAAGATTCTAAATACATTCAAGAGCTTATAAAAGAAGGTATACGCGTGTTTTCTAAAAACATGATCATGCAATTTAAAGAAGAGTTAAAAACCGTACCTGTACACTTTGCAGGATCTATAGCTTTTTTCTGTAAAGAAGAAATAGAGATTGTTGCAAAAGAATTTAATTATAAAGTAGGTAATTTTGAACGTAGACCAATTGAAGGTTTGGTTGCATTTCATACAGCACAATTAAAATAATAAATATACTTTATTCTCTTTCTTGTTCAAGTTTTGTAATTTAGAAAACCAAACGAATAATACCATATTTGGTGCTAAATAAAGATGAATATGAAAGGTAAATATCTTATATTAATATTATTAATTACTGTTTTTAATTGTATAGAAGAGAAAGAGATAAGTTCTGTAAATCCAGAAAACTGGTCTAAGCGTGCTGCAAATTTATCTAAAAAAGACTCCTTAGAGTACGGTAAATCATATTTGTCTGTGTATTCACAAATTTATAGTATGTCTGAGCATAAAAGACATAATTTAACAGCAATGGTTAGTTTACGAAACACTAGCGATGTTGATACAATATTTATACTTAAAGCTAAATATTATGATACTCATGGTGTAAAGGTAAGAACGTATTTTGATGCGCCTATATATTTAGGTCCAATGGAAACCACCGAAATTATTATAGATGAAATTGATATTTCTGGAGGTACAGGTTCTAATTTTATTTTCGAGTGGAAAAAACCTAAAAATACACCAGAACCACTTTTTGAAGGAATTATGAATTCTACAATGGGTCAACAAGGTTTGTCGTTTACAACCCAAGCAAAACGTATAGAATAAATACTAGTATTTTTTTAATAATAGTAATCCTCAAAAAAATAAGAGGCATTGTATTACTAAATAATATAGCTTTTATACTATTCTTTAATAGCTATCATACTAATTTCTACATTAACAAACTTAGGTAAGTTTGCAACTTCTACCGTTTCTCTTGCAGGTGCTGTTTCGTCGTTAAAATAAAGCGTATAAACAGCGTTTATTTCTGCAAAGTTATTCATGTCACTTATAAAAATAGAGGTTTTAACTACATTTTCAAAAGTCATGTCTGCAGCTTCTAAAACAGCTTTCATGTTTTCCATAACTTGTTTTGTTTCTGTTACAATATCATCAATAACAAGTTCTCCAGTTTCAGGATGTAATGCTATTTGTCCAGATGTATAAAGTGTGTTTCCGCTTAAAACAGCTTGATTGTATGGTCCAATTGGGGCAGGAGCTTTGGTTGTAGTAATAATTTTTTTCATAAGGAAATAGTGTTTTAATATTTCCGCGAAAGCGAAAACGTAATTATAATTGCTGGTCTGGTTGACGACGTTTTTCGTATTTTAAATCTTTTAATAAATTAGATTTTATACCAATAAAGAAATTCCATGAGCTTCTTGTACTAAATGGAATCCAACTAAAGTTCATTCTCCAACTTAATAAATCTCTTTCAAAACGTAATTGAGTATAAGAAAACCCTTTGTTTTTAAAATCGTATCCGGATGAAGCACCAATTGTCCATCTAGGTGCAATTTCTAAATCTCCAGAAAACATTAATGAGTTTGATGTAATCTCGTTTTGTCTGGCTGCGTTTCCATAATTAACAGCATAGGCTAAACGTAAGCTCCATGGTATTTTATAATTATAAAGTTCGCTTGGCGTTTCGTCTTCATCCTCATCATCTTTATTAAAACGTTGGTCTGCAAAATCTTGAGAGCGCCCAAATAAATCATCATCACGACCACCACTTTGTAGTGTTTCATTTCTACTACTTTGGCTGGTGTTACTATCACGCTCGCCACCATCACTACTTAAACTGTAACTAAGTGTTAAGTTAGCGCTTGTTAATCTAAATAAACTTCCGCCATTGTTAATGTTGTAAGTGTCAATTCTACGGTTATTATTATCTAAAGCGTATGGGTCTAAAGTGGCTCCAAAATTTACATTCATTTTATTATTAAATAATTGCGTGCCACCAGACATCCTTACAGGACTCCATTTTAAAGAGTCTCCAGCTACATTATAAGATGTAGAAAAGTTTAAGTTATTTAATAAAATAATTTTTTTAGGTTCTGTTTTAGTACTATCCTTATCACGAACTTTTGCTTCAAAATTATTTGATAGAGATAAGCCAATAGAGCTAGAGTATGTTTTATTTGGTGCTCCGTATAAACTGCCATCAAATCTTGAAAATTCTACTTCTTCTATTGGGTTTCCGTCTATATCTGTAACTTCGTAGGTGTCATAATATTTATCGAAGGCAGGATTTATATTGTAACTTATAGATGGACGCATAACGTGCCTAATGGCTTGTATTTTTTTGCCTTCTTCTTTTTTGTCAAAGTTAAATAATCCATAAATTGTTGTACCTATACTTGTTCCAAAATTATAGGTTCTATAAGAATCAAAACCATTTAGGTCTTCAGTTACTACTAGCTCTTCTTCTGGGTCATAAAAACGGTTTATAGTATTTAAAGTCCAAGTTTCATCATAGTTAGCAGATGCACTTACACTAAAATATTTAAATACTTTAAAGTTTGTAGCTAATGGTATTGTATGGCGCATACCAATTCTAGCGTCATCAAACATTTCACTTTTAAAGAATAAAGAATCTGTAGTTTGTATACTGTTTTCACCACGAACATTATATTGTAAATTAATATTTTGTATCACTCCTTTTTTAGATCCAACTTTAGGCGCAAAAGGATAAATTCTACTTACACTAGCTTGTAATGTAGGTAAAGTCATATTAATTTGTTCGGTTTGAGTGTTTTGAGAATGTGTAGCAGTTAAGCTTAAATTAACCTGTGGTTCTCCTTGAAAAGTTTTTGAATATGAAATTGAAGAAGCTAATGTGTTATTTAAAAAACTTGCTGCGTTTACTTGGTTTACAGATTGTTGGTAATAATTACTACTACCTAGGTTTACAGAAGCAGAAAATCTAGAATTTGGATTAGATTTAGTGTCTTGTTGGTGTGACCAGCGTAAATTATAAATGGTTCTTTTAGAATAATCTGGAAAACCACGTTCACTATTTATTAAGTTCTCGTATCTAAAACCTACATTACCACTAAATTTATAACGTGTTTTATATTTAGATTCAAAACGTAAACCATAACTACCATTAGTGTAATAATCACCTAATACTGCTAAATCTACATAATCACTTATTGCAAAATAATAACCTCCATTTTGAAGAAAATAACCACGATCATTTTGCTCTCCAAAACTAGGTATTATAACACCAGAAGTTTGCTTAGAGGTAAGCGGAAAAAAACCAAATGGTATAAATATAGGTGTTGGAACATCGTAAATATACATTTGTGTTCCTCCAACAACAATTTTTTTATCTGGTACTAATTTTAATTTGTCGGTTAAAAAGTAGTACTCAGGGTCGTCTAAATCTTCAGCCGTTGTAAAACGCGTATTACCTAAAAAATAAACAGAGTCATTTTCTTTTTTAGAGCGTTCTGCAAGAATATTCATTCCGTTTTGTTCGGTTCTAGAATTAAATATTAAAGCACGTTGATTTTTAGTATTAAATATAATAGAATCTGGCTCAACAACATTTGTACCTTGTTTAAATACTGGACGTTGTGAGTAGTTACCTGCAGAATCTTTTAAACGACCAGCATATACTTTATTTGTACTATAATCTATTACAATGCTACCAGCAGTTAGTTCCATGTCTTGGTATAACACTTGTGCTTCATTATACAAGTACATTTTTTGCTCTTTTCTATTAAAAAGTGTATAATCCTTAGCCTTATATGAAACTATGGCTTCAAGAAGTTTTGCTTTTTTGGGTGTTATACTATCATTAAGAGTAGAGTCGTTTTCTTTTTCTTTAACAATAGGTTTGTTTACATCTTTAGTTAAAAAAGTGTCTATAGAAACTTGTACAGGAGCTTCTTTTTTATCTGCTGGAATACTTAAACTTTTATTTGGCGTGTCTTGAGCAAAGCAAAAAGTGTTGATAAACACTGTAAAACTTAGGGCAAAAAGTATGTATTTTGTATTTGTATGCAATGCTTTTAAATGTATTTTTGCTAAACTATGGCTCGGTTTTTGAAATCCCAAAATTACATATATTTTTTATGATTAATTTATTATTCTCAAAAATTTATAAAACCACAGTAAAAGCTTTAAAAATGAGTTACAATATAATGCAAACGCAACTAAAAACAGTTTTCGTATTTTTTATAATAGTATTAACAGTTTCTGTATCCTCAACTGTTGACGCTCAATCAAATAAAGAAAAATTTGTTGTTGTGTTAGATGCTGGTCATGGCGGAAAAGATCCTGGAAAACATTCTCAATACGGTTATAGAGAAAGTGATATTGCACTTAAAATTGTTAAAAAAGTTGGAGCAGCCTTAGAAAAAAATAAAGACATTAAAGTTATTTACACAAGAAAAACCGATGTGTTTCTAGAACTTAGAGAACGTGCTGCAATTGCAAATAGAGCAGATGCAGATTTATTTGTATCAATTCATTGTAATGCACATAATTCTCAAGCCTATGGTACAGAAACTTTTGTTTTAGGTGTTGCTAATACAAAAAGAAATCTTGAAATAGCTAAAAAAGAAAACGAAGTAATATTTTTAGAGGACAACCACGAAGAACATTATGCAGGTTTCGATCCAGATTCTCCAGAATCTTTTATAGGTTTAAGTCTTATGCAAGAAGAATATACAGACCAAAGTATTATGCTAGCAAGGCTAATAGAAAATAATTTTAGAGATAAATCTAAAAGAAAAAGTCGTGGTGTAAAACAAGCTAGTTTATGGGTAATGCACAACACATATATGCCAAGTGTTTTAATTGAAACAGGTTTTGTTACTAATAAAACTGAAGGTGCTTATTTAAATTCAAATAAAGGCCAAAGCAATATTGCAACATCTATTGAAAATGCAATTTTAAAGTATAAACACAATTTAGATTTAAATATAAGTATTGTAGATATTCCTACAGAAACAATTGAAGAAGAAGAGATTTCTACTGAAGAAAAAATTATAAATAATACTGTATTTAAAGTTCAAATAGCAGCTGGATCTAAAAAACTAGAGCCTAAGCCATACAATTTTAAAGGATTAAATCCTGTTTCAAGAGAAAAAGAAGATAAATTGTACAAATACTTTTATGGATATTCATCAGATATAAATAAAATTCAACTGCTTCAAAAAGAAGCTCGTAAAAAAGGATTTAAAAGCGCATATATTGTAGCTTACAAAGACGGAAAACGAATAAGTTTAGAAAAAGCGCTAAATGAGGGTACAAAATAGGCTATTCTTTATAAAAATATCCTATTTTTGTTATCGACTCAAATAATAATCTACACATGTCAAGAGAAGTAAAAACAGCCATATTGGTTATTGCAGGAATAGCTTTGTTTATTTTTGGATTTAATTATCTTAAGGGTGAAAATCTATTAGAAGCAGACAATTCATTCTATACCACTTTTGAATATAATGGATTAACGTCATCCTCTCCAGTAACTATTAAAGGTAATAATGTAGGGAGAATTTCAGAAATTAAATACGATTTTGAAACCGGAAAAACAAGAGTTGCTTTTCAAGTAGATGAAAAATTAAAATTTTCAAAAGATAGTAAGATTAGACTATACGAATTAGGTTTAATGGGAGGCAATGGTATTGCTATTATTCCAGGAGATTCTAAAGAATTAGCAAAATCTGGAGATTATATAGAAAGTGAAGTAGAAGTAGGCTTAATTTCAAGCTTAACAAGTAATTTTTCTGGTTTAAGTAATGAGCTTGATGGTACTTTAAAAGCAGCAGATTCTTTACTTTTAAGTTTAAACGATTTAGTTCAAGACGACTCAGAAAAAGGACTTAGAAACGCACTTTCAGAACTTAACAATACCTTAAGATCTTTTCAAACACTATCAAAATCATTTAATGGTGTAATTGCTTCAAATGAAAAGAATTTAAACGAGGTATTAACAAATTTTAATACAGTAAGTCAAGATTTAGCTATTTTGTCAAATAATTTAAAAGATGTTAATATAGACCAAACTGTAAAAAATCTTGACAACACTTTAGCTAGTGTAGATGGACTTATTGCCGATTTAAATAAAGGTGAAGGTTCTATGGGTAAATTATTAAAAGACGATAAATTATATAATAATCTTGAAGTAGCTTCTTACCAATTAAAAGAACTACTACAAGATTTTAAACTTAACCCAAAACGTTATGTAAACATATCTGTATTTGGGAAAAAGAGCAAACCATACGTAGAACCTGAAGACGAAAGAGAATAAACTAACTAATATAAATGAACTACTTACCAAACATTATTTTTGCCATAGCATTAATTTTAGGCATTGGCTACTTTGCAAAAAATGTACAAAAACTAATTAGAAACATTAAATTAGGCCAACCCAAAGACGTTAGCGACAATAAATCTCAACGTTGGAAAAACATGGCAATGATAGCTTTAGGACAAAGCAAAATGGTAAAAAGACCTATAGCAGGATTTTTGCACGTTGTTGTATATGTTGGTTTTGTAATTATTAATATCGAAGTTTTAGAAATTATAATCGATGGCCTTTTTGGAACACATAGAATTGGCTTAAGTATTTTACCAGAATCTGTTTACGGTTTTTTAATAGGAAGCTTTGAAATTCTTGCAGCATTAGTATTTATAACGGTTGTTGTATTCTGGGTTCGTAGAAATATTATAAAATTAAGACGTTTTATGAGTGCCGAAATGAAAGGCTGGCCAAAAAACGATGGTAATTTTATACTTTATTTTGAAATGGTTTTAATGGCATTATTCTTAATAATGAATGCAACAGATACTACATTTCAAAATATAGCATCTGGAAATATAGTTAGCCAGTTTATTGCGCCATTATTTAGTGGAGCATCAGAAGGTACTTTACATATTATAGAACGTAGCGCTTGGTGGTTACATATTTTAGGAATATTAGTATTCTTAAACTACCTGTATTTCTCTAAACACTTACATATATTATTAGCGTTTCCAAATACATATTATGGTAAATTAACACCAAAAGGTCAATTTGATAATAATGATGCTGTAACAAAAGAAGTGAAATTAATGATGGATCCAGATGCAGATCCATTTGCTGCGCCAGCAGAAACCGAAGAGGAAGAAATACCAGCAAAATTTGGAGCTAGTGATGTGCAAGATTTAAGTTGGTTAAACCTACTTAATGCATATACTTGTACAGAGTGCGGACGCTGTACCAGCGAGTGTCCTGCAAACTTAACAGGTAAAAAATTATCGCCTAGAAAAATAATGATGGATACCAGAGATCGTCTAGAAGAAGTTGGTAAAAATATAGACGCTAACAAAGGTGTTTTTGTAGACGATGGTAAACAACTACTTAATGATTATATTACAAAAGAAGAATTATGGGCATGTACAAGTTGTAATGCCTGTGTAGAAGCTTGTCCAATTAGTATAGACCCATTAAATATTATTATGGAGATGCGTCGTTACTTAGTTATGGAAGAAAGTGCAGCACCAATGGAGTTAAACAACATGATGACTAATGTTGAAAACAATGGAGCACCATGGCCATATAACCAAATGGATAGATTAAACTGGAAAGATGAATAAACAAACCTTGAGATACCATATAATTATATTTATAATGTTATGTGTTTCAAATGTAATGTTTAGTCAATCATACAAAAAAGATTCGCTTCAAATAAAAGCTTATACAGAAATTATATATAACAATAGTAAGGCAGATAGCATTTGGTTAAAAAAAGTGTTTTGCGATTATTGTAACGAAAAACAATTAGAAAGTATAGGTCAAGAAGCATTGTATAGAGCAGATGCCGAAAAGTATTTGCCAGAAAATAAATTAAAACAAGGCAAAAAAAGATTAGCAATTTATATACGAATTGCTAAAAAAGATTTTGCAAAACTGAAAGACAATAAGTAAAACCTCATATAACCAATTAACATGAGCGAGCAACTAATAGTGCCTACAATGGCAGAAATGATGGCAGAAGGTAAAACACCAGATATCTTATTCTGGGTAGGTTCTGCTGGAAGTTACGACGATAGAGCAAAAAAAATAACAAAAGCATTTGTTAAAATATTAAATAAAGCTGAAGTAAATTTTGCTGTTTTAGGAACCGAAGAAAGCTCTACAGGAGATGTAGCAAAACGCGCAGGAAACGAATTTTTGTTTCAAATGCAGGCGTTTATGAATATCGAATTACTTAACGCTTACGAAGTTAAACGCATTGTTACCTGCGATCCTCATTCATTTAATTGCTTAAAAAACGAATATCCAGGTTTAGGTGGTAACTATGATGTTGTACACCATACTCAATTTATAAAAGAACTTATAAATACAGGTAAAATTAAAATTAGCTCAAACACTTTTAATAATAAGCGTATTACATTTCATGACCCATGTTATTTAGGCAGAGCTAATTCAGAATACGAAGCACCTAGAGATGTATTGAATACTCTAAATGCAACATTAATTGAAATGAAAAGAAGCAAGTCTACAGCATTATGTTGTGGTGCTGGTGGAGCTCAAATGTTTAAAGAACCAGAAAAAGGAGACAAAGATGTTAATGAGTTACGTACAGAAGATGCTTTAAAAACAAATCCTAATATTATAGCAACTGGTTGTCCTTATTGTATGACAATGATGTCTGATGGCGTAAAAGTTAAAGAAAAAGAAAACGAAATTCAAGTGTTAGATGTTGCCGAGTTAATTGCTCAAGCACAAGGTTTATAAGTCAAAATTCACATAAGTAAATGAGTAAGAAAACAATTACTAGAATATTATTTGGTTTTATATCTGGTTTGTTTTTTGCCATATTTATGTGGGCTTTAGATCATTATAATCATGAAGAATTTAATATTCTTAAATTCCTTTTTCATTTTGTAGCTTTTGGATTATTTCAAGGACTTGTATCTGGATTTTATTTTATGAATAACAATAAAAAATAATCATTTGTTTTCAAACAGTCAAATAGATATAGAAACTTTACCAAAAGTTGAAGCATTAGAGTTAAAACCTATAGCAAAAAAATATTTTACCATAATAGTAATAAACCTTGTAATACTATATGGTATTATAATAGCAGTTTTAAGTGCTGTAAAGTATTTTACTAAAAAAGAAGGTTTTCATTCTATTTATTGGTACCTAGTAGCTGGAGTTCTAATTGTTTTTTTAGCACAATTTATTTTATATAAATTAGGTTTTAAAAAACGTAAGTATGCTTTAAGAGAAAAAGACATAACATATTCTCATGGCTATTTAAATAATTCTTCAACAACATTACCATTTAACCGTATACAACATTTAGAAATTTCAAGATCTTTTTTAGCCAGAAAATTTGGTTTATCTACATTAAAAATTTTCTCTGCTGGAGAATCTGGTGGAGACTTATCTATAAGTGGCTTACCAAAAGAAGTAGCCGATTCTCAATATGCTTTTTTAACCAATATTTTAAATGAGCGAGAATAACTTTAATATACCTTCTCGACAATCTGCAAAAGGCATTATTGTATTTTTTGGAGTTAGCGTTTATAAAGTAATTAAAGGTTTAATAATTGTTATTGCTGCCTTTTTTTTAAAATATTTTCAAAGTGGTGAAGCTTTAGATATTTACAACTATAAAGTAATACTTTCTGTAGCAGCATTTATTTTATACTTTATCATATTTGCTATATTAAAATACCTAAACTTTAAGTTTTATATTAATAAAGACTACTTTATATTAAAACAAGGTATAATTAATAAAGAAGAAACCTCGATATCTAAATCTAAAATTCAAAACGTTTACATCAAGCAAAATGTAATTCAGCAACTTATAAATGTAGTTTCCTTATCTATAGAAACTGCAGGAGATGATAAAACTGAAATTGAAATAAAAGCACTATCTAAACCAAAAGCTGAAGCTTTAAAAAAACAGTTATTATCTGGTGCTAAAGTAGAGGATAATTTAGAAAAGAAAGAAAATATAAAAAAAAGCGTTGAAACAACCAATGTATACTATAAAGCCTCTTTTAAAAAATTACTTTTAGAAGGTATAAGCGAGAATCATTTAAAAAGTTTAGTCTTTGTTTTAGCTTTTATTTTTGGTCTGTATAACGATTTTAAAGAATTTATAAAGCAATTTAAAGTCACCTCAAGATTTAATGAATACTTTGAGTTAGATGAACAAGCACTTTTAGGATTAATAATGTTTAATGTTACATTATTAATTCTATTATTAATTACATCTTTTTTATTTTCTCTTATAAAAACAGTAGTACAAAACTTCAATTTAACAGTCTATCGTAAAAAAGATGGATTAGAAATATCTAAAGGATTGTTTAATAAAATAAACTTAGGTTTAGTTTCATCAAGAATCCAAAACACAACCATTTCTACAAACAAGTTTAAAAAAGCACTTGGGCTTTATAAACTTTCATTTACGCAGGCAATGGTTAATAAAAAGCAACAATTAAAGTTCAATATTATAGGTTTAAATAAAACTCAAATTAATGAGTTAATTAATGAGTTTTATTCTGGCGTATACACATCAATACAAAAATATAAACCCAATCGTTATTTTATTTTAAAAGAAATAATGGTTAATATATTTCTATTACTATTAATCAATATCCCTATAATTTTTGCTCCACCATTAGTGTTTTTAATAAATATTCCTTTGGTAATATTATTTGCAGCTAACACTTTATACGCTTATAAAAAAGCATACTACAGTATAGACAATAAATATATAGTTGTAGGTACAGGAAAGTTAATAGAAACACATACCAGTTTTTTAGAAACACATAAGGTACAAGCAGTAAAAATAAAGCAAACCATATTTCAAAAAAAGCGCAAATTAGCAACGGTAAAAGTGTATTCTGCATCAAAAGCAATTACAATACCACATATAGAATTAAATATAGCAAGAGACATTAAAAATTTCTTATTATATAAAGTAGAATCTGAAGATAGAGATTGGATGTAATCTGTTATTTTTGTAATTCAATAATAAAATTATGTTAGTAGAATTTAATACACTACCAGAAGAGTCAAGAGTCTGGATATATCAAGCAAATCGTTCTTTTTCTGTTACAGAATTAGAAGAAATTAAAGCAAAATTAGATACTTTTATAGCAAATTGGACTGCCCATGGTACAGGTTTACAAGCCGGTTACGAAATAAGATATAAGCGTTTTATAATTATAGCTGTTAATCAAGATTCGCAGTCTGCAACAGGTTGCAGTATTGATGCATCTGTACATTTTATTCAGCAATTAGAAAAAGATTACAATGTAGATTTAATGGATAAAATGAACGTGTCTTACAAACAAGGAGAATATGTTGCTTATAAATCTTTAACAGATTTTAGAAAAATGGCAAAAGATAAAGCCGTTTCTAAAAACACTATTGTTTTTAATAATTTAGTTACCAATATTGCAGAACTAAACGAAAACTGGGAAGTTCCTGCTAGCGATAGCTGGCATAACCGTTTCTTAAATTAAAAAAACACCTAAAACCCATACTATAAACTAAGCCATACGCTATGACTAATGAGATTTTTTTATTAAATATTTCAGGACAAGATAAACCAGGATTAACCTCAAGTTTAACAGCTGTTTTAGCACAATATGGAGCCAAAGTTTTAGATATTGGTCAAGCAAATATTCATGATACTTTATCTTTAGGTATTTTATTTGAAATAGAATCTGGAGAAAGTGCCTCACCTGTATTAAAAGATTTGTTATTTAAATCTTACGAATTAGGAATACAGGCAAAATTTACTCCAATTACATTAGAAAACTATGAAAATTGGGTAACCTTACAAGGTAAAGATCGCTATATCGTTACCATTTTAGGCGAAAGACTTACGGCTAAGCAAATGTCTAAGGTTACAAACATAATTTCAGATAAAAACCTAAATATCGATGCTATAAAACGATTAACAGGAAGAACATCTTTAGTTAAAACTAACGATTATCCTAGAGCTTCAATAGAATTATCTATAAGAGGAAAAATAAACAATAAGGAAGAACTTACCGAAAAATTCATGCAAGTCTCTAAAGAGCTTGATGTAGATATTGCTTTTCAAGAAGATAATATTTACCGAAGAAATAGACGTTTAGTATGTTTTGATATGGATTCTACCTTAATTCAAACCGAAGTTATAGATGAATTAGCAGAACTTGCTGGAGTAGGTAAAGAGGTTAAAGCTATTACAGAGTCTGCAATGCAAGGTGAAATAGATTTTAACGAAAGCTTTACAAAACGTATGAAACTTTTAAAAGGGTTAAAAGAAGACGTTTTACAAAATGTTGCTGTTAACTTACCAATTACAAAAGGCGCAAGACGATTAATAAATACTTTAAAAAGTTACGGTTTTAAAACAGCAATACTTTCTGGAGGTTTTACATATTTTGGTGAATATCTTCAAAAAGAATTAGGTATAGATTACGTTTATGCTAACCAATTAGAAATTAAAAATGGAGAATTAACCGGTAATCATCTTGGTGAAATTGTAGATGGAAATAAAAAAGCCGAATACCTAAAAGAAATTGCAAAAAAAGAAGGCTTAAATATTAGCCAAACCATAGCTATTGGTGATGGAGCTAACGATTTGGCTATGTTAAATTTAGCAGGATTAGGTATTGCTTTCCATGCTAAACCAAAGGTAAAAGACAATGCCCAAAGTTCTATTTCAAGTATTGGTTTAGATGGCGTTTTATACCTTTTAGGCTACCACGATAGGCATATAGATTTATTAGAATAAACATTATTTTAATTGTTCATTATTTCTTCATAAATCTATCTTAAAGACTTTAATAAGTATAGTAATTATACTAATTTGGCATAGTTTTTAGTTGTTATCTAAGTAACGATTCAAAAAGAAAAATTTACATGCGCAAAACACTTTATTTTTTCCTCTCTATATTATTTACTATAACCATTTCTGCACAAGAAACTCAAAACCCTTTACAGGCAAAAGATGTAATGGCTCAAACCAAATGGGTAGATAGTTTGTATAACACATTAAGCACAAAAGAGAAAATTGCACAATTATATATGGTGCAAGTATTTTCAAGTCAATCTGCTGCCGAAAAAGCAAAAGTTGTTAAGCTTATAAAAGAACAAAAAATTGGTGGTATTATTTATTCTAAAGGTGGACCAGTGCGCCAAGCTAAATTAAATAACGAATTACAAGCAGCATCAAACGTACCTTTATTAATTGGTATGGATGCAGAATGGGGATTGAGTATGCGTTTAGATTCTACATATTCTTTTCCATGGAATATGACGCTTGGTGCAATAAAAGATAATTATTTAATTGAGCAAACAGGCAGACAATTAGGAGAACATTGTAAACGCTTAGGTGTCCATTTTAATTTTGCTCCTGTAGTAGATATTAATACAAACCCAAATAACCCCATAATTGGAAACCGTTCGTTTGGTGAGGATAGAGATAATGTAACAGATAAAGCAGCGGCTTTCATGAAAGGCATGCAAAGTGCAGGAGTATTAGCTAATGCAAAACATTTTCCAGGACATGGTGATACAGAAGACGATTCGCATTTAACGTTACCAACCGTTTCTTTTGATGAAAAACGTATAGATTCAGTAGATTTATATCCATATAAAAAACTTATAAAAGAAGGATTGTCTAGTGTCATGGTTGCTCATTTAAACATTCCTAGTTTAGAACCAAGACCAGGTTATCCATCATCTATTTCAAAAAATATTGTAACCAACATTCTTAAACAACGTTTAGGTTTTAAAGGTTTAATATTTACAGATGCTTTAACAATGAAAGGCGCTGCAAATTTTAAGTTTGAAGAGTTAGATGGAGATAGCAACAGTTCCAAAAACACTGTTGGTAACATAGATTTAGCAGCTTTTTTAGCAGGAAATGATGTAATGCTAATGTCTGAGAACGTTGAAGCAGGAATCAATAAACTTTTTAAAGCTTTTGAAAAAGGATTATTTACCGAAGAACGTTTAGCACATTCTGTAAAAAAAGTATTGCGGGCTAAATATAAAGTTGGTTTAAATAATTATGAGCCTATTGGATTGTATAATATTGTAAACGATTTAAACCGCTTACAAGATGATATGCTTTATGAAAAATTAATGGAGCAAGCCATTACCATAGCTCATGATTCTGTACAGTTATTGCCGCTTCGTAATTTAGATACCAAAAAAATAGCCTATGTAAAAATGGGTGATGCAGATGGAGAACCATTTTATAATGCTCTTAAAAAATATGGTGAAGTACATGAAGTTTCCGCAACGCATTTAGATGAATTAATTAAAAAACTTCAAAATTATAATACCGTAATTATAGGGTTTCATAAATCGAATAAAAACCCATGGAAAGGCTATAAGTTTAGCGATAAAGAGTTGACATGGCTTTATGAAATAGCGAGAACAAATAATGTTATTTTAGATGTTTTTGCTAAACCATATGCGTTATTAGATATAAAATCTATTACAAACATTGAAAGTGTTATAGTTAGTTATCAAAACAGTAAAATAGCGCAAGAAACATCTGCCGAAATTATTTTTGGTGCTTTAGCAGCACAAGGTACTTTACCAGTGTCTTCTGGTCCTTATTTTAGTGTTGGACAAGGAGTACAAACCAATTCTTTAGAGCGTTTAGGCTATAGTTTTCCAGAACGTGTTGGCATGAGTTCTTATAAATTAGAAAAAATAGATTCTATCGCAAATCATGCAGTAAAAGCAGGAATGACACCAGGAATACAAATTGTTGTTGCAAAAAAAGGAAAAGTTATTTACAACAAAAATTTTGGTCACCATACCTATAGTAAAGATGCTCCAAAAGTAAAAGATGATGATATTTATGATATTGCTTCATTAACAAAAATTGTAGCCACATTGCCATTGTTAATGGAATTAGAAGAACAAGGCGTTGTAAGTTTAAATACTAAACTTTCAGAAATTCTTCCTAATTACAAAAACAATAATAAAAAGGACGTTACTATAAAAAAAATGCTATCACATTATGCACAGTTAAAACCTTGGATTCCTTTCTATTATAAAACTTTAGATTCTGTTACTAAAAAACCACAAGCGAAATATTACCGTAAAACAAAATCTGAGAAATACAGTATTAAAGTGGCTAATAATATGTGGATGAGAAAAGATTATAAAGATTCTATTCCTAAAATAATTGAAGAAACAGAATTACTGTCACGTTTACGTTACCGCTATAGCGATTTACCTTATTATATTTTAAAACAATACATAGAAAGTCATTACAACAAGCCTTTAGATGAGTTAACACAAGAGCATTTTTATAAATCTTTAGGAGCAAACTACACCATTTATAATCCTTACAAAACAGTAAGTAACACAAAAATTGTTCCGTCTGAAGAAGATGATTATTTCCGTTTTCAAAAAATACAAGGTTACGTTCATGATATGGGCGCTGCTATGCAAGATGGAGTTGGTGGTCATGCAGGAGTTTTTAGTAACGCGAATGATATTGCCAAAATAATGCAAATGTTTCTGCAAAAAGGATATTATGGTGGTGTACGTTATTTAAAACCAGAAACTATAGATAAGTTTAACACCTGCCATTATTGTCACAAAAGTGTAAGAAGAGGTATAGGTTTCGATAAGCCTCAATTAGGAGAATCAGGACCAACCTGTGGCTGTGTTTCAATGGCTAGTTTTGGTCATTCAGGATTTACAGGCACATACACATGGGCAGACCCAGATGAAGAGTTAGTATATGTTTTTATGGCAAATAGAACATACCCAACATCTAAAGGAAAAAATATGTTACTTCGTGAAAATATTAGAACCAATATTCAAGAAGCTATTTATAATGCAATTATAAAATAATATGTAATTACTGTAAAGTATTAATAGTTATTACTACCAATAAAAAACCAACACATGTCTACTTTAAGTATGGCACGTTAATTAAAAATTATGAGAATAGGCATAGTATGCTATCCAACTTTTGGAGGAAGTGGAGTTGTAGCAACAGAGTTAGGTTTAGAGTTGTCTAAACGTGGTCATAACATTCATTTTATAACCTATAATCAACCGGTTAGGTTAGAGTTATTGGGTAATAATGTACATTATCATGAGGTTAACGTACCAGAATATCCTTTATTTCATTACCAACCTTATGAGCTTGCTTTATCAAGTAAGCTTGTAGATATGGTTAAACTACACAAAATAGAATTACTACACGTGCATTACGCTATACCTCATGCTTACGCAGCTTATATGGCGCAAAAAATGTTACGTGAGGAAGATATTTATGTGCCAATAGTTACAACATTACATGGTACAGATATAACGCTTGTTGGTAATCACCCATTTTACAAACCAGCTGTTACATTTAGTATTAATAAATCTGATGCGGTTACAGCGGTATCACAAAGTTTAAAGGAAGATACTTTAAGGCTTTTTGATATAAAAAAGGATATTAATGTAATCACTAACTTTATAGATACTAAAAAATTTAAAACAAATTTTACAGATTGCCAACGTGATATGATGGCAACTAAAGAAGAAAAAATTGTTACTCATATTAGTAACTTTAGAGAAGTAAAACGCATTCCTGATGTTATAAAAATCTTTAATAAAATTCAAAAACAAATTCCAGCAAAATTAATGATGGTTGGAGAAGGACCAGAACGAGAACCAGCTGAAAGATTATGTAGAGAATTAGGTATTACAGACAAAGTGGTGTTTTTTGGTAATAGTAATGAAATAGACCGTATACTATGTTTTAGCGATTTGTTTTTATTGCCAAGTAAAACGGAAAGTTTTGGTTTGTCGGCGTTAGAAGCTATGGCTTCTGGTGTTCCTGTTATTTCGAGTAATACTGGAGGAATTCCAGAGGTTAATTTAGAAGGTTTTTCTGGGTATTTAAGTGATGTTGGAGATGTGAATGCAATGAGCAATAATGCAGTTAAAATTTTAGAAGATGAAACTAAGTTGGCAACTTTTAAAATAAATGCAAAAACTCAAGCAGCAAAGTTTACTATAGATAACATAGTACCGCAATACGAAGCGCTATATGAAGAAACTTTAAAAACATGTTTGTTAACACAAAAACTATAAAAAAAAAAGCTATTTCAAATTTGAAATAGCTTTTTTTTATTCTATCTATTGTTTTTTAAAATTGATATTTAATCCCTAAAGCTAAATCAAAATTTAAATCATCTCTATAATCGCCAAAACCTAATTCTGGTCTTATATCAAGAGAAAGTAGTAAAGGAATATCAAAATTATATTCTATACCTACATCTCCGGCAGCAAATACAAATGTATCATCAAAATCATCTCCAAATCTATTGTCATAACTATATGAACCAACTCCACCACCAGCACCAGCATACCAGTTAAAACCACCATCTATATTCCAAACCCATTGGTATAAACCTGTTAATTTAAAACCATCGTAGTCGTTACCAGATCTAATACCTAAATCAAACTCTAGTCTGTTGTTGTCTTGTATAGCGCGTTGGTATGTTATTTCGGCTCCAAACCCATCATCATCTCCCAATCGAAGACCAATTGCATTTTTAGAAATATCCTGTGCAGTAGCTGTATATCCAACAACTACTAGCAATAATAAAAGTATTTTTTTCATAAATTATAGTTTTTAGTTATTCAAAAGTAATATTAAGATTAATGCGTTTTAAAACAATAACGCTAAAGTTTGGTTAATAATTGTTAAGATATCTTAAATTTGAAAAAATTATGAGCAAAATAGTTTCTACTTTTAAATTACAAAATTTAAGTGATTCATTAACTGGCGAATTTTATAACAATGAATTAATAAAACGCCTTTATGCTACAGATGCATCAGTTTACCGTATGCTTCCTCTAGCTGTAGCAGTACCCAAAACTGTTACAGATTTACAAACCTTAATTCATTTTGCAAATGCTAATAATATATCTTTAATACCCAGAGCTGCAGGAACTTCATTAGCAGGACAATGCGTTGGTCCAGGAATAGTAGTAGATATATCTAAACATTTTACAAAAATTTTAAGTTTAGATAAAACTAATAAAACTGTAACTGTACAACCAGGAGTTGTTAGAGACGAATTAAATGCATATTTAAAACCATTTGGTTTGTTTTTTGGTCCTAATACATCAACATCTAACCGTTGCATGATTGGTGGTATGGTTGGTAATAACTCATCAGGAACAACATCAATTAAATATGGTGTTACAAGAGATAAAGTAATTGCATTAAAAACAATGTTAAGTGATGGTAGTGAGGTAGAGTTTAAAGAAATATCGAACGAGACACTTAATAAAAAAATAGATTTAAATACATTAGAAGGCTCTATTTATAAATCAATAATAAAAGAAATTACTTCTGAAGAAAATAGAAATGAAATAATTAAAGAATTTCCAAAACAAGAAATTCATAGAAGAAATACGGGTTATGCAGTAGACGAACTTTTAAACATTCAAGAAAACTTTAATTTAAGTAAGTTACTAACGGGAAGTGAAGGTACTTTAGCTTTTACAACAGAAATTACTTTAAAACTAGATACTTTACCACCTAAAGAAAGTATTATGGTTGTTGCTCATTTTAATTCAATTTCTAGCTGTTTAAATGCAGTACAACCAGTTATGCAACATAGCTTGTTTACTTGTGAGATGATGGATAAAACCATTTTAGATTGTACTAAAAATAATAAAACCCAAGCAGAAAATAGGCAATTTATTAAAGGTAATCCTGAAGCTGTATTAATGTGTGAAATTAAAGCTAGCAGTAAAGCAGAAGCAAATAAGCAAGCAGAAGATTTAATAAACACAATAGAAAATAGTGGTTTAAGTTATGCTAATGTTAGCTTGGTTAATAATGAAATTAATAAAGCTGTTGAACTTAGAAAAGCTGGCTTAGGTTTACTTGCAAATATTATTGGCGATAAAAAAGCGGTTGCTTGTATAGAAGATACTGCTGTTGCATTACCAGATTTAGCTAATTTTATTTCAGACTTCACCAAGTTAATGGATGGTTACAATCAAGATGCTGTTTACTATGCTCATGCCGGTGCAGGCGAAATTCATTTAAGACCTATTTTAAATTTAAAAAAAGAAGAAGATGTTATTTTATTTAGAAAAATAACAACAGATGTAGCACATTTAGTAAAAAAGTATAATGGCTCTTTTAGTGGAGAACACGGTGATGGTATTGTGCGTGCAGAGTTTATAAATTTAATGATTGGTGATAAAAATTATGAGCTTTTAAAGCGCATTAAAAATACTTTTGATCCTAAAAATATATTTAATCCGGGTAAAATTGTAGAGCCATTTGCAATGGATAAGAACTTGAGATATCAAGTTAACAGAAAAGAACCAGAAGTAAAAACACTATTAGATTTCTCTAGTTCTCAAGGTATTTTACGAGAAGCAGAAAAATGTAATGGCTCTGGAGATTGTAGAAAAACAGAACGTTTTGGTGGTACAATGTGTCCAAGTTATAGAGCTACTAAAAACGAAAAAGATTCTACACGTGCACGAGCAAATGCATTAAGAGAGTATTTAACGCATTCTGAAAAAAACAACAAGTTTAATCATAAAGAATTAAAAGATGTTTTTAGTTTGTGTTTAAGTTGTAAAGCTTGTAAAACCGAATGCCCAAGTAGTGTTGATGTAGCTACTTTAAAAGCCGAATTTGAATACCAATATAAAAAGGAAAACGGGAGTAGTTTAGCAACAAAAATCTTTGCATATAATAATAAGTTAAACGCTTATGCAGCTATACTACCTAAGACATCAAACTTTATATTTTCAAACCAATTTACATCCTCAATAGTAAAAAAATTCTTAGGTGTTGCGAAAGAAAGAAGCTTGCCAAACATATCAAGTATAAGTTTAGATGGTGAATTTAAAAACATTAAAAATCAAAACCTTAAGAATAAATATATTAAAACTATTTATTTGTTTAATGATGAATTTACAAACCATTTAGATACAACAATTGGAGTAGACGCAATTCAGCTTTTACAGGCATTAAACTATCAGGTAAAAGTCATAAAAAATGAAGAATCTGGTCGTGCATTTATATCAAAAGGATTTTTAAAAGAAGCAAAAAAAGTAGCTAATAAAAATGTGGCTTTATTTAAAGATTTAATTACAAATGAATCACCATTAATTGGCATTGAACCTTCAGCTATTTTAACATTTAGAGATGAGTATTTAAAATTGGCAGATGATAAAGAATCTGCTAAAAAAATAGCAACACATAGTTATTTAATTGAAGAGTTTATTAGCAACGAAATAGCAATAGGTAATATTAATGCATCTCAATTTACGCAAGAAGCTAAAACAATTAAATTTCATGGACATTGCCACCAAAAAGCAATAAGTAATCAAATTCATAGTTTTAATGTACTTAATTTGCCAGCTAATTATAAAGTTACCCTAATACCAAGCGGTTGTTGTGGTATGGCTGGAAGTTTTGGTTATCAAAAAGAAAATTATAAAGTAAGTATGCAAATAGGAAATCAAACCTTATTTCCAGCAATTAAAAAAGCAGATGCAAACACTTTAATATCTGCCAATGGAACAAGTTGTAGGCATCAAATAAAAGATGGAACCCAACGCGAAGCATTACATCCAATTACAATATTAAAACGAGCTCTAGCTTGATTTTTTTATTTCTTTTGGGTCAATAATGGTTATTGCAGCAACAAGGTCTTTAAAATCCATTTCTTTTAAATCACTATCTGCAAAAAAAGGAGCACGTTTATCGTCTTTATAACTATATAATTTCCAGCGTTTAAACTGGTATTCTAATGCTGTGAAATTTTCTACCCAATCACCAGAATTTAAATATGTAGTTTCTCCGTATTTATTTTTTTTAATAACCATTTTAGGTTGGTGTATATGACCGCAAACTACATAATCATAGCCATTTTCAATAGCTAAATCTGTAGCAACATTTTCAAAGTCACTAATATATTTAACTGCTCTTTTAACACTGTTTTTTATTTTTTTAGAAAGCGAATATCTTTCTTTTCCCATTTTTACTAAAAACCAGTTTACTAACCTATTTACAAGAATTAAAAAATCATAACCGTAACCGCCTAATTTAGCAATCCATTTAGCGTTTTGTATTGATGCATCAAATACATCACCATGAAAAAACCACGCTTTTTTTCCATCTAAATTCAGTATTTTTTTATTTACTATAGAAATGTTGCCTATTTTAGTATCGGTAAATTTTCTAAGCATTTCGTCATGGTTTCCTGTAATGTAAATTACTTCAACACCATTTGCCGCAAAATCCATTATTTTTTTAATAACTCTTAAATGAGATTTAGGAAAATAACGTTTACTAAATTGCCATATATCTACAATATCACCATTTAAAATTAGTGTTTTAGGGTTGATGCTTTCTAAGTAGGTAAGCAGTTGTTTTGCGTGACAACCGTAGGTACCTAAGTGAACATCAGAGATAACGACAACTTCTACTTTTCTTTTAATTTCCAAACTAATAGATTTTACACAAAGATTAAAACTTAATATTAATGGAATATTATTTAGAGTTTATATAAAGAATAGTAATACGTTAACTGTATGTAAAATTAATTACAATTATGTAAATTACATATTAACAAGGCATAAGCAGTAATAATTTACAATACAATTTTTGTTTCTGTTATTTTAAATTTATTTTAGCACAAATTAGAACTTTATGGCAGGAAATAGCTTTGGGCAATTATTTAAACTTACAACTTTTGGAGAATCTCATGGTGTTGCTTTAGGTGGCATTATAGATGGCTGTCCGCCAAATATAACTTTAGATTTAGATGCCATTCAAAATGAAATGAATAGGCGTAAACCTGGGCAATCTGCAATAGTAACACAGCGCAAAGAACCTGACGAAGTAAAATTTTTATCAGGTATTTTTGAAGGCAAAACTACAGGAACACCTATTGGTTTTGTAATTGAAAATGCTAACCAAAAATCTAAAGACTATTCGCACATAAAAGATTCTTACAGACCAAGTCATGCAGATTATGTTTACGATAAAAAATACGGATTTCGCGATTATCGTGGTGGCGGAAGAAGTTCGGCAAGAGAAACTGCAAGTAGAGTAGTTGCTGGAGCCATTGCTAAGCAAGTGCTTCAAGATATTCAAATAAATGCTTTTACATCTTCAGTTGGAGATATTTTTATAGATAAACCTTATCAAGAATTAGATTTTTCTAAAATTGAAACGAATGCTATACGTTGCCCAGATGAAGTTACAGCAGAAAAAATGATAGCTCGTGTAAAAGAAATTCGAAAACAAGGAGACACAATTGGAGGCACAATTACTTGTGTAATTAAAAATGTTCCTGTAGGTTTAGGCGAGCCTGTATTCGATAAACTTCATGCAGATTTAGGTAAAGCAATGCTTTCTATAAACGCAGTTAAAGGTTTTGAATATGGTAGTGGATTTTGTGGTGCTAAAATGAAAGGTAGCGAGCATAATGATTTATACAATCAAGATGGCACTACAAAAACAAACCTTTCTGGTGGTATTCAAGGCGGTATAAGTAATGGTATGGATATTTATTTTCGTGTTGCATTTAAACCGGTTGCTACAATTATGCAAAATCAAAATACTATAGATAAAGATGGCAATATTGTAGAAATGCAAGGTAAAGGTCGCCATGATCCTTGTGTCGTTCCTAGAGCAGTACCAATTGTAGAGGCAATGGCAGCCTTAGTTTTAGCAGATTTTTATTTGCTGAATAAAATGTACTAACTTAAGTCTCTAGAAAAAAATAAAATACAAATACTAACAACTAAATTTTCCTTTTTTACAGTATTATATATTATGTAAAAAAAATGGAAATAAAACAATTACAATATGAAATTAGCATTACACTGGAAAATAATAATCGGAATGATTTTAGGTATCATCTTTGGATTCATAATGAATTCTGTTGATGGCGGAAGACATTTTGTTTCCGATTGGATTGCTCCTTTTGGAAAAATCTTTATTAACCTTTTAAAGCTAATTGCAGTACCTTTAATTTTAGCATCCTTAATAAAGGGAATATCAGATTTAAAAGACATTTCTAAAATAAAACAAATGGGTTTACGTACCATACTAATATATGTTGGTACAACTGTAGTGGCTATTGTTATAGGTTTATCTATTGTAAATACTATAAAACCTGGAGCAGGAATGCCACAGGATACTATTGAGAAAATAAAAATGAAATATGAAAATGATGCAGGTGTTTCAGATAAACTTATGAAAGCTTCTGCTCAAAATGATGCTGGGCCTTTACAAGCATTAGTAGATATTTTTCCTAGTAATATTTTTACTGCTTTAGGTGAAGCTAAAATGCTTCAGGTTATCTTTTTTGCTCTTTTTGTGGGAATTTGTTTATTATTAATTTCAGAAAAAAAGGCAAAACCACTTGTAGATTTTTTCGATTCTTTAAACGAAGTAGTTATGAAAATGGTAGATTTAATCATGCTTTTTGCACCGTATGCAGTTTTTGCATTAATGGCAAATGTTATTATAGCTTTTGATGATACCGAAATTCTTTTAAAACTTTTAAGCTATGCTTTGTGTGTAGTATTTGGTTTAGCTTTAATGATTGGTTTTTACTTAATTTTAGTAAAAGTATACACAAAAAAATCACCATTATGGTTTTTAAATAAATTATCTCCAGCGCAATTATTGGCGTTTTCTACAAGTTCTAGTGCAGCAACATTACCTGTAACTATGGAGCGTGTAGAAGAGCATTTAGGTGTAGATAAAGAAGTTGCTGGTTTTGTTTTACCGGTTGGCGCTACTGTAAATATGGATGGCACAAGTTTATACCAAGGTATTGCTGCTGTATTTATTATGCAAGTTATTTGGCCAGAAGGCTTAACATTTACAAATCAAATAGTAATTATCGCAACAGCTTTATTGGCTTCTATAGGTAGTGCTGCTGTACCTAGTGCAGGTATGGTAATGTTAGTAATTGTTTTAGAGTCTATTGGTTTTCCTGCAGAATTATTACCAATTGGTTTAGCTTTAATATTCGCAGTAGATAGACCATTAGATATGTGTAGAACTGTAGTAAATGTAACTGGTGATGCTACAGTGTCTATGCTCGTAGCAAAATCTTTAGGTAAATTACACGATAATCCAATACCTAAAGAATGGGATGATAATTACGATGCCGTAAAATAATGTAATATAACATGTCTCGATTAACAACAATTGAAAATTTAGTATCTGTAGATTGGCTACAAAAGCATTTAGATGCTAAAAATTTAGTAATATTAGATGCAACTATTTCAAAGGTTATTGGAGACGTTTCAGATTTATCAAATTCACAAATACCCAACACCAGATTTTTTGATATAAAAAAACAATTTAGCAATACAAAATCTACATTTCCTAATACAATACCATCTGCAATTCAATTTGAAACTCCTGCCCAAAGCTTAGGGATTAATGATGATTCGGTAATTGTTATTTACGATTATCATGGAGTTTATTCTAGCGCTAGAGCTTGGTGGTTACTAAAAACATTTGGTTTTAAAAATGTTGCTGTTTTAAACGGTGGTTTCCCAGAATGGAGAAACAAAGGTTTTAAAATTGAAAAGAAAACAAATAAAAAATCTTTTAAAAAAGGTGATTTTAAAGCCAACTATAAACCAGATTCTGTGGTTTATTTTGATTCATTAGAAGCTATAACTAAAGATTCTAATTTTAAAATAATAGATGCGCGTTCTAGCGATCGTTTTAATTGCATAGTTGCAGAACCTAGAAAAGGTTTAAGAAGTGGTCGTATTCCAACATCAACTAATTTACCTTTTAACCAAGTGTTAAGCGGTAATATATTTAAATCTAAAACAGAATTACAAAATATTTTTAAATCTATAGCTAACAACAATCAACATTTAGTCTTTACATGTGGTAGCGGAATTACTGCTTCTGTTTTAGCCTTAGCTGCAACAATTGCAGGATATAAAAATAGTGTTTACGATGGCTCGTGGACAGAGTATGGAACTTTAACAATTGCATAATTATGGATAAGCCAAGTCGCTGGACAAAAAAAGAATTAGTTGCTTATATTTTATTATATATCGCAAATTCAGATTTGCATGAAACTAACGATGAAAAAGATTTTATTATGTCTAAAGTCGATAGAAAAACATTTGCAAAAGTACATGAAGAATTCGATAATGATAATGACTATCAATGTCTTCAAAAAATAATTGAAAGTGTAAAAACACATAATTATTTTAAAACAGATTTTTCTGAGTTATTTGCCGATATAAAACTTATGCTTTATGCAGATGGAGAAGTTCACGATATGGAAGACACTACATTTATGTATTTACGCAAAATCTTAAAAGAATAAAACCAATACTACATTTTACAAAAGTTTTTGTGTTTTAAATTGCTTATATTTAATAGCAATTATAAGTTATGTTAAGTACTCTTTTTTATAACGACTACTTAGTATATAACCTAACCAAAAACAATTATGGATTTCTCAAATCTAACTGTGCTTTATATTAATTGCACATTAAAAAAATCACCAAACGTAAGCCATACAGAAACTTTAATGAAAGTTTCTCAAGACATTCTAAAAAAAGAAAATGTAACGTTTGAAAGCATTAGGTTTATAGATAAAGATGTTGCTTCTGGTGTCTATCCAGACATGACAGAGCATGGTTGGGAAAAAGACGATTGGCCTGAAATTTATAAAAAAGTGATGAATGCAGATGTACTTATAATTGGTACACCAATATGGTTGGGTGAAAAATCATCTGAAGCACAAAAACTTATAGAGAGGCTTTATGCCATGAGCGGTTTAACCAATTCTAAAGGTCAATATATATTTTATGGAAAAGTTGGTGGTTGCATGATAACTGGAAATGAAGATGGCGTGAAACATTGTGCTATGGGTATTTTATATGCTTTGCAGCACGTAGGTTATTCTATTCCGCCACAGGCAGATTCTGGCTGGATTGGTGAAGTTGGACCAGGACCAAGTTACGGCGATACAAAATGGAAAGAAGAAAAATTGAATCCTCCAAAAGGGTTTAATTCAGATTTTACCAATAGAAATACTACCTTTATGACATATAATTTATTGCATTTAGCAAAAATGCTAAAAGACAATAATGGTTATAATAATTATGGCAATTCAAGAGAAGATTGGGATAGTGGTACACATTGGTCTTTTGAAAATCCAGAATACAGATAATTAATTCTAGTTATATTTAATTAATGACAAACGACATAAGAAAATAATGGATATACTTGTAAAATACAACACTACAAGACAGTATACAAATACACTCTGTGAACCTTTAGATATTGAAGATTACACACCGCAATCTGTAGCTTTTGCAAGTCCACCAAAATGGCATTTGGCACATACAACGTGGTTTTTTGAAGAAATGATTTTAAAACCTTATTTTAAAGACTATAAAGTTTTTGATGAAGAATACGGTTTTTTATTTAACAGCTATTACAATAGCTTAGGTAAGCGAATTAATAGAAATGAACGTGGTTTAATTACAAGACCAAGCGTAGAAACTATTTATAATTATAGAATTCATGTAGATAAGCATATCTCTTTATTATTAAAAAACTTCCCAAATGATAGCGATATTACTAATCTGCTAGTTTTAGGTATCAACCACGAACAACAACATCAAGAATTATTAATTACAGATATAAAATATACATTATCTAAAAACCCAATAAATCCAAAATTATACAAAGAAGCTTTTGCAAACAATATAGTAGAAGAACAAAAGCAAGAGTTTATAAAAATAGAAGAAGGTATCTATACTATTGGTCATGATAATAATGAATTTTGTTATGATAATGAAACATGTAAACATCGTGTGTTTTTAGAACCCTATACAATTTCAAATAAATTAGTAACAAACGAAGATTATATAAATTTTATAACCTCAAATGGTTATGAAACCGCAAAATATTGGTTAGACGATGGTTGGACATGGATTAACAAAAACAATTTAAAAGCACCATTATACTGGTATAATATAGATAACGAATGGTTTGTTTACACATTAGCCGGATTAAAAAAAATAAATCTTAAAGCACCAGTAACACATTTATCGTATTATGAAGCCAATGCCTACGCAAACTTTGTTGGTAAACGTTTGCCAACAGAATTTGAATGGGAAATTGCCGCTTCAAAATTTAATTGGGGAAACACTTGGGAGTGGACAAACTCTGCCTATTTGCCATATCCAAATTACAAACAAGAACCAGGAGCTGTTGGAGAATACAATGGCAAGTTCATGATTAACACAATGGTATTGCGTGGTTGTAGTGTTGCAACTTCACCAAACCATAGTAGATATACTTATAGAAACTTTTTTTCGCCAGAAACACAATGGCAATTTACAGGAATACGACTAGCCAAATAAAATGAAATCACAATTTAGATTAGATATAGAAAACGGATTAAAAAATTCGCCAAAAACTTTGCCTTCAAAATATTTTTACGACGCCATTGGCGATGCTCTTTTTGTGAAAATAATGCATTTACCAGAGTATTATTTAACACGAGCAGAATTTGAAATATTTAGCACAAAATCAAAAAAAATAATTTCGAAATTAGAAATTAATAAAGATAAGCCATTCGATTTAATAGAGCTTGGAGCTGGTGACGGTAAAAAAACAAAAGCCTTTTTAAAAGTTTTACTTGAAGAAGATTATAACTTTAAATACTTGCCAATAGATATTTCTCAAAATGCTTTAGATGCTTTAGAACAATCTATACACAAAGAGTTTTCAAATTTAAACATAGAAACTATTCAAGGTAATTACTTTGGTGTTTTAAACGATATTAAAACCAATACAACACCAAAGATTATAATGTTTTTAGGCTCAAATCTTGGTAATTTACAAGATCATGAAGCTCAAGATTTTTTAATAAAATTAAGTAATGCTTTGCAAGTAGGCGATAAGGTTATTATAGGTTTAGACACTATAAAACCTAAAGATGTTGTTTTACCTGCATATAACGATAGCCAAGGAGTTACTAAAGCTTTTAATCTTAATTTATTAAACCGAATTAATAACGAATTAGAAGCAAATTTTGAAATAGAAAACTTTGATCATAGTCCAGAATACAATGAAAAAACTGGAGTAGCAAAAAGCTATTTAGTAAGTAAAGAAGACCAAGAAGTTACCTTTAATGGCGATAATGTTAGTTTTAAGTTTCAAAAAGGAGAAAAAATTCTTACCGAAATTTCAAGAAAATATAACGATGAGATTTTAAATTCTTTTTTAAATAATACTAAACTGAAGCAAATTTCTAAAATAAGCGATTCTAAAAAATATTTTAACAGCTATATTTTAGAAAAATTTTAATGTCATGCAAACTCAAATTGTACTTCTTGGCTTAGGTGTTAGAAGCACTTTGTTTTACCAAGAGGTACTTCATAATTTATATAATAAAAAATTTAAAGGCTTTTCAACATGTCCGTTAATTGTAAAACAAATCGATTTTAACACAATCAATCCTTATTTGCCAAACGGTAAAAATGTAATAATTCCTATTTTACAAGAGGCAATAATGCCATTTAATTCTTTTAAAACTAATTTAATTGTACCTAATATTACACTACATAGTATATTAGATTTAATGTCTTTTAAGCTTTGTATTATTCATCCTATTATTCTCTTAGAACACAAGTTAATTGAAACTAGCTTAAAAACATGTGTAGTGTTTGGTACCAGGCATACAAAAGGCAACTCAAGTATAGCAACTGTTTTAAATAACACAGAAACGACTTTAGTAAACTTAGACGAAGACATTATCTCTTTTTTAGATGAGTTAAGACAAGCCGTTTATTACAATAAAGAGACAAGTACCAATGTCGCTAAGTTTAAAGCATTAGTAAATGAATTTAGCACAAACTGCCTTGTAATTATTGCTTGTACAGAACTTTCTATAATAAATACTAATCATACAAAAAATGTAATTGATTTAGTGCAATTACAATGTAATGCTATAATTTAGTTAAATATTAATTTCAATTTAAAAATAAAATTATTCAATTTTAAATAGTAACAAATACTACTATAACAAAATTATAGCATATACTCATTTAGTAACGTCCTTATTTAGTGGGCTATGAGAGTTTATATGGTTTCTAATAAACGTGTATTTTGTCGATAATATTTGTATTTATATCTCCTAAATCAAATAGTTTGGTCGTTCAACGAGAAATTTATTGCAAATCTAGAGAGGCGATATATATTTACACTGTTAAACAGAAATAATGCCTCAAACAATGAAATTTTTAACAACATTACTTTTATTACTTTTCGTTTCTTTTGCTTCTGCTCAAGATAATAAAGCAAATAATACAGAAACTAAAACAGAAGTAAAAGTTGTAAGTCAAGCTGCTACTCAAGTTAAAGAAAACACTGTAGTGATTAGTGTAAAAGGCATTAAAACTATGGAAGAAATTGACATTGAAAATTATAATAAAACATCATTATTAAAATTAATTGCTTCATCTAAGCAAAAACCTAAAATGTGCTAATATTAATTAGATGCCAATCTAAATAAATGTATTAGGAGTAGAGTCTGAAATTAATTTCAGACTTTTTTTATGCCTCATTTTTAACTTCACCAATAAATTTAGATTTCAGCTCTGGCGTTGGTAACCAACAAGATTCTTTTTTTCCAAACCATTTATAACGGTTTTTTGCAACATAGTCATAAACCCAATGCCTAATAAATACTGGTACAATTAAAAATATGGCCATTACATTAGTAGGGAAACCTAAGTCTTTAGCAATATATAATGCAGCTGTAGATTTAACTTTTATTGTGTTTTTTTTGGGAGAGTAGAGTAGTATTGAATCTGTATGTAATGGGTTAATTTTAAAATGATTAATAATTTGTTTGCCTACATCACTTTGTAAAGCTGCAAACATGAATTTACTTTTTTTATCATTTTTAATTACATATTGAACAGAGCTATTGCAAAGGTTACAAACACCATCAAATAAAATTAACTTTTTATGTTTAGGTAATTGATTTATCATTACTTTTTTACAGCTTCAACTAATTCTAATAAATCTACATTTACATTAGTAGTAAATATACCATAATTAACAGTCGCTTTTCCTTTTTCTAATGTGTCTATACTACCAACAGCTCTACCGTCATGCATACGTACACGATCTCCAACTTTTAAAACTGGCTTTGGCTTTTCTTGTACAACTGCTTTCTTTTTAGCTTCTTTTTTCTTTTTACGTATAACTTCAACTTTTTTCTCGGCTTCTTGCTTTATTTTAGCTTCTTTGGCTTTTTCTGCTTTAGCTTGTTTTGCAGAAACTTTTTTGCGTTTAGAGTTTTCAATTTGTACTAATCTAAACAACTCGGCCATTAATTCTCTTTTCCTTTTATCTTTAAAGAATTTTTCAGAAATATCATTTACCTTTTGTCCTAAGTAAATTAAACGTTGATTGCTATCATACAGTTCCTGATAGCTTTCTAATTTTTTTTGAATTTTATTATTTATTTCTTCAAGTTTATCTGCTTCAGATTGTTTTTTTCTTTCGTTAACCTTTAAAGATTCACTGGTTTTTTCAAGCTTTGCACGTTGTTTTTGAAGTTTTGCTATGGTAGCATCAAACCTTACTTTAGAGCGTTCAATTTTCTTTTTTGCTCGATTAATTAAACTATAAGGTATGCCGTTTTTTTGTGCTACTTCAAATGTAAACGAACTTCCTGCTTGACCTAATGCTAATTTGTACATAGGTTCTAATGTACGTTCATCAAACATCATATTAGCATTTATCATTTCATCTTTTTCATTGGCCAACATTTTTAAATTGGCGTAATGTGTTGTGATAATTCCAAAGGCATTTCTACCGTAAAATTCTTCTAAAAAAGTTTCAGCTAAAGCACCACCAAGTTCAGGATCAGATCCTGTTCCAAATTCATCTATTAAAAATAATGTGTTTTTATTTACTTTTTTTAAAAAGTAATTCATTTGTTTTAGCCTATAGCTGTATGTACTTAAGTGGTTTTCTATAGATTGGTTGTCGCCAATATCTGTTAAAACTCTATCGAAAATAGTGACTTTACTACGTTCGTGCACAGGAATTAGCATACCACTTTGCAACATAAGTTGTAATAAGCCTACTGTTTTAAGGGTAATACTTTTACCTCCAGCATTTGGTCCAGAAATTACAATAATTCGTTTATCGTTATTAAGTTCTATGGTTTGCGGGTAGGTTTTCTCCTTTTTTTCTACGTTGGTTAAATATAGTAATGGATGGTAAGCATCACGTAAAAATATATGCCTGTCTTCACTAATTTCTGGTAAAATAGCATTCATAGACTTTGCATATTTAGCTTTAGCTGCAATAACATCTATGTTAGTTAAAAATACTTGATACGCTTCTATTAATGGTAGGAAATCCCGTAAAAAATTGGTGACTTCTTTTAAAATTCTAACAACTTCTTCGCTTTCTTCGTATTCTAAGTTATTTAATTCTCTTGTGTGTTGTAGTGTTGCTTCTGGTTCTATATAAACTATACTTCCTGTTTTACTGCCACCCATAATGGCACCTTTAACTTTACGTCTATACATTGCTTTAACAGCTAGTACGCGTTTATTTTCTACTACAGATTCTCTAATATCATCTAAATATTCAAGATTATGATATTGGTTTAAAGCCGAAGTAAAACTAGAGTTAATTTTACCTTTTAGTTTATTCATGCTTTGGCGTAACTCAAATAATAGGGCAGAAGCATTATCTTTTACATCACCAAACCTATCGACTACGCTATCTATTTTTTCAATAATTACAGTAGTCACCTCAATACGACTAGCGAATTGTTTTAAGCTGGGATAGTAGTCTTCAAATTTGTTTAAAAACTTAACAATATCATTAGCTGTAAGCGAAATAGAAACAATTTTCTTTAAGCTATGGGTTTCTAAATACGTGTTTTCTATACGTAGTAATTGTAATTCTTTTGTTATGGCATCAAATCCATGGTTAGGAATACGATTATCATTATAAAATGACGATACATATTCATTAGTTAATTGTAACGCGCTTAGTAATGCCTCCTTATTATTAAAAGGTTCTATTTGTAAGGCTTTTTGGTTTCCTAAATGGGTTACACAATATTCACTAACTTGTTCTAAAACGGTCTCGAATTCTAAATCTTGTAATGTTTTTTTATGAATGTTTATCATAGTACTTTCCGTGTTAACGGAAAACTTTTAATTATATCTTTTTCTTAGCATAACAAAGTTACGGAATAGAAGTGAGATTATGAATTTTGGAAGAGTTTGCTTAATGGTTTTGTGTATGGTTTGTTGCGTGTTTTAGGACTGAATTTAGGAAATAAATCACAGATAGAAAGTCCGCTAGGACTTTCGTAAGTAAGTTGTAACTAGTAATGAATTATACACGTTATTAGCAATTGTAATTATTTCATATTATAAATTCTCCAAAGTCAACTCTATTTTCTTTAGTATTATATTTTTCCTAAATCTCATAATCTATACTGTGTTTAATTACTTTTTTTCTAAATGGTCAATAAAATCAAAAATTATTTTTTCTTTATTATTGTTCTGCCAAGATTTAGATAAAGAAATAAATAAGTGATCTGAATCACCATTTGAAGTATATTTTTTTCTTTCTAATTATTCATTTGTGGTTAGATTATTAAGATTTTTGATTTTTTGATTTAGAGCAGATTTGATTTCATCTTTATATTTTGTTTGGTTTGCTAAAGCAATTATAGTATTTGAGGATACTTTGTTGAGTAAAAGAAAATCATTTCCTTCATTGAAGATGTTGTAATGCTCAATTATTCCGTCTTTAGTGATTAAAATACTGTTGTTGTCAACAATTAATTCATATTCAACTTTTTTTACATTTCCATTAGTAGTAATAAGTAATTCGCCATTGCTTCTAAAAGTATAAAGGACATTATTGTTTTCAATATTTGTTTGTATCCAACTGCAACCAGTAATATAAGAACTACTTATTGATTTTTCTATCGTTTTCTTTGCTTTTGTAATATTATTTTCAATAACTGAAAATGTTTTAGTTAATGAATCTTTTTTTCCTTCTTTCGAATTTTGTTTTGCAATAGTTCTTAAAACAAAGAAAAGTAAAATTCCAAATATTATTAATTTCATTTTATTCTATGATTGCTTATTGGTTTTTATAATTGCTAATGTTGTCTGATATGAAACGTTGTAAGATTTTATATCATTCGTTAGGCGAAGTTATATTTTTACAGTTTTTAAATCAAGCGAATTTAATCTTTTGATAGCGAAGTTTTTAACAATTGATTGTGTATATGTTATGGTTTTAAAGAACGTGTATCACGACATTGATTGACAGTCAATCTTATTATTTAGTTTTTTAAATCGTAAACCGAAAACATTGTTTTGTCAAGAATTGGTTTAGGAATGTTTTTAAAAATTATATTTCTTATTGGAGCTAATGTTTTAAAATGAGCTATTTTTCCTGTTCTCCAAGATTGATTAACAATAGCATTTGCTTTTTTAAAGCGTTTTTTTTCAAAAGCTTTAAAATTATTTTTATTAGGAAATTTAGCTATTAATTTTCCTAAATAATAGGCATCTTCTATGGCTTGTGCACCACCTTGACCCATGTTTGGAGTTGTTGCATGTGCTGCATCACCAAGAAGACAAACGTTTTGCTTCTGCCAGCTTTTAAGAGGTTTTAAATCTGTAATATCATTTCTAATAATATGTTCTAAACTTGTATTGTTTATTAATTGATGAACTAATGGGTGAAAGTTTTTATAGTATGCATGGAGTTTTTCTTTTAAAACAGCGGTATCATCTTTACCAAAAGCCTTACTTTTTTTCACAGCAAACCACGAGGTTTCGTTATTAGATAGTTGAGATAAACCAAACCTAATACCTTTTCCCCAAATCTCAATACCTCGATCTTTATAGTCTTCAGGTAAAGCTGTTTGCATAACTCCGCGCCAGCAGGTTTGTCCAGAAAACCTAATTGTAGATTCTGGAAATAATTGTGCTCTTACTTTAGAGTTTATACCATCTGCACCAATTAAATAAGTACTTTTTGTTTGAGAACCATCACTAAAAGTGACTGTTACATTATTATTAGCTTGCGTGTAAGATTTAAAAGCTTTATTCCATTGTATTTTGTTTTTTGGGAGTGCATTAATTAATACAGATTGTAGTTTACCTCGATGTATTGCAACTGTAGAAAAACCATATTTTTCTTTTGCTGGTAGTTGACTACTATCTACTAAAGTATTAAGTTTTTCATTAGTTAAAGTAATTCTATTAATAATATTACCGGCTTGGGTAACATTATCTAAAACACCCGCAAATTCTAATACTTGTAATGCATTTGGCGCTAACCAAATACCTGCACCTAAGGCGTTTGGACCTTTGGCTTTTTCAAATAATTGATAGTTTATATTTAGTTTTTCGAAAACTAAGGCAGTGGTTAATCCTCCAATTCCTGCGCCTATAATTGTATACATTTAATGCTTTTTTTGGCTTCTATAAATATACTGAAAGCGTCATGACTATTAAAGTGAATACAATTAAAATTACAAAAAGCGGCATGATAAATTTTAGCCATTTATTAAATCCAACTTTTACTATTGCTAGTGAAGCTAAAATAAGACCTGTTGGGTTAATTAAGTAAAATAAGCCTAATCCAAATTGATAAGCATTTACTACAATTTCGCGTCCAACACCTACGGTATCTGCTAGTGGAGACATTATAGGCATGGTAAGTACTGCCATACCAGAAGAACTTGGTATAAAAAAAGAAAGACCTGCATAAATACCAGTCATAGCAGTAGCAAATAAACCTTTATTCATTCCTGTAGTTAAATCACTAGCATAATATAACATGGTATCACTAATTAGACCATCTGCCATAATTACGGTAATACCTCGTGCAATACCAATAATTAAAGCTACACCTAGTAAATCTCCAGCGCCTTTAACAAAAGTATCTACAAAAACAGATTCTTTTATATTGGCAATAAATCCTATAATTATAGCACCAACAAGAAAAGTTGCTGTCATTTCTACAAACCACCATTCTAAGAAAACAACGCCGTAAATCATAATAGCAAAACACATTGCAAACACAAATAAAGCCAAACGTAATCGTGTTGTAAAATGTATAACTTTAGCATTTGTATTACCAAATAATGCCGCAATTTGTTCTCTTTGATCGTATATAATAGATTTTGTAGGGTCTTTTTTTACACGGTTTGCATATCGAATTATATATATCAAACAAATTGTTAAACAAGCTGCTAACATAAAAACTCTTCCCCAAACACCTGTTGTCCAGCTTATTCCTGCTGCGTCACTTGCTATAATTGTACTAAAAGGATTTATAGTAGAGCACATTGTGCCTATAGACGAACCAATAAAAATACAAGCAACACCTACTAAAGCATCATATTTTGCTGCCAGAAAAACAGGAATTAAAATAGGGAAGAAGGCAATTGTTTCTTCGGCAAAGCCAAAGGTTGTACCACCAGCAGCTACTAGAGTTGTTACTAGAATAATTAAAATATATTCGTTCCCTTTTAATTTATTTGCTAACCATGAAATACCAGCATCAAAAGCACCTGTGCTATTAATTATACCTATTAATCCTCCAATAATTAAAACTAGAAAAATAATATCTGCAGCTTCAATTATACCTTTTACCGGCGATTTTATAAATTCTAACACACCTTGTGGTTGTGCTTCTAGTTTTTTGTATGTATTTGGTATGTTTATAGCTTTATAAATATCACCATTTGTAAATTTCTCTAAAGGAATTTTTATAGCTAATGCATCTAAAGTTTGCTGTGTAGCAGGTAAATTTAAAGTTTGTGTTGTACTTGTTTGAGTAAAGTTATTGCTGGCACTATTATATAATAAAGTATCATATTTACCAGCAGGAATAAACCATGTTAAAAGTGTTACAAGTCCTGCTATAATTAAAAGAATAGTTTGTGCTGTGGGAAATTTTATATTTTTCAAATGGAATATATTTTTGCAACACTAAAGATAGTGTTATTTTTATTCTGAAATACAAAACTAATAATGGACATTACAATACACAACAGTTGGCAACCTTATTTACAAGCTGAATTTAATAAGCCTTATTTTAAAAGTTTAATGAATTTTGTTGAAACTGAATACGAAGAAAACCAATGCTTTCCTCCTAAAAATTTAATATTTAATGCTTTTGAAAAATGCCATTTTAATGATTTAAAAGTTGTGATAATAGGTCAGGATCCATACCATAACTATAATCAAGCAAATGGTTTGTGTTTTAGTGTTAACAATGGTATTACGCATCCGCCATCGTTAATAAATATTTTTAAAGAAATTGAAAACGATTTACAAATACCATATCCAAAAAGTGGGAATCTTGAACGTTGGGCAGAACAAGGTGTTTTTTTACTAAACGCAACTTTAACAGTGCGCGCTCACGAAGCCGGAAGTCACCAAAAAGAAGGTTGGGAAACTTTTACAGATGCTGTTATTAAAACAATAAGCGATAAAAAAGAGCGTGTAATTTTCCTTCTTTGGGGTGGTTTTGCTAAAAAGAAATCTAAATTAATAGATGAGAGTAAACATCACATTTTAACATCTGGACATCCTTCGCCATTAAGTGCTAATCGAGGGTATTGGTTTGGTAATAAGCATTTTAGCAAGGTGAATTCAATTTTAAAAACACAAAATTTGCGTGAAGTTATATGGTCTTAATTTACAATAAATTGGTAAGCAGCATTTGCATTACTATTACTTATGGTAGATTTTATGTTTATAAATCCAAACTCATAAATGCCGCCATGTACAGTGAATTCTCCAGTATTAGCATTTAAGAAATTTAATCCTGCTAAATAATATGTCCCAGACTCTGCAAGTGTAATACTAAACTTATTTTTATATCCTGATCCATCAAAATAACTTATAACCTCTATATAATTTCCGTTTATTAAAGTTTCTCCATTAAAGTTTATAATACTATCTGTAGTTAATGGGATTTGAGAAATAGTACCAAATCCATTTAACTTATACAAGGCTAAATTGTAGTAATATCGTGATTGACCAACTTCAGCATAATCAAAATCGCTTAAAATTATGTTTTGGTTATTTATTGTTGTTTGTGCGTTACAAATATAAGTTTCTATAATAATGTTTTCATTTACATTAAATTCAGTTTGATTATTCTCTATTTGCACAATTGCGTTATTCTCGATAAGTATTTCTGGAGCAAAATAATCATCGTCACTAGAACAACATAAAGAGGCACAAAGCGAAATGGATACTAAAATAATAACTGAAGTAATTTTCATTAGTTTATTTTTTAGTAGACGCCAGAAATAAAAAAGGTTGCGTGTTTTTGGCTAGAGTTTTTCTACTAAATCTTCATATTTCCATTTTTCAGGAATTATATTTAAAGCAAGCAATTCGTCTTGAACTTTGTTTATTGTTGCTTTAGATATGTTTTCTTGAGACCATTCGGTTAAGGTTAGCCATTCTTGCACATCTTCTAATTCTTGCTCATAGCGGTTTGCTATCATGCGATCTATACTAGGAATATCTTTAAATTCTGATGTGGTATTATTTACAATATTTAATATGGTTTTTACATCATCTTTATTAGATTCTAAAAACTCTTCTCGTACAGCAACAACAAAACATGGCCATGGCGACGGACAGTTGTCTATGCGTCTAAAAACACCATTATCTACTAATGGTTTTGTGGTAAATTTTTCCCACATAAAATAGTCGGCTTTTCCATTAGTTAAGCCTTCAACTGCACCATCTAGGTTTTTAATGACTTCAAAATCTAAATCTTTTTCTAAATCCCAACCATTGTTTTGTGCATTAATGTAAGCCATTAAATGGGATCCAGAACCATAACGACTAATTGCAGCTTTTGTTCCTTTTAAATCTTCAAGAGTTTTATATTTAGAGTTTTGAGCGACATGAATTCCCCAAATAAGTGGTGTTTTAACAAATACTTGTACAATTTTAGATTTGTTACCGGCGATAATATCTTTTATAATGCCTTCGGTTAAAATTACTGCCATATCTATATCTCCATCACGCAGGCCTTTACACATAGCACCTGTGCCGCCAAAATAGTCTTTCCAACGTAGGTTTATATTTTCGTCTTTAAACTCACCGTTTTTTAAGCCTAAATACCAAGCAAGATTAAAATGTTCTGGAACACCTCCTATATTTATTTTTTTCATAATGTTTCCGTGAAAACGGTACTCTAAATTATTCTTATTTAAAAATAAGTTTTTTTCTTTTACCTTAAAAAGTAGTAATAGCGTTTGTTTTTAAGTGTTATTAAAATTAGTCTACTAACTTATTTAATGTGTAAGTTATTAAATTGTCTACAGTTGCTGTAGGATTTTCGCTAAATTCACCAGTTGCTCTATTGGCTATTATTGCATTCATGGATAGTGCTTTGTGGCCTAATAGTTTTGAAATACCATATATTCCTGCGGTTTCCATTTCTAAATTAGTAATAGATTTGCCTTTAAAATTAAAGCTAGCTAATTTATTATTTAATTGATTATCCTGAAGTGCTAATCGTAAAATTCTACCTTGAGGTCCATAAAAACCTACGTTAGTTGCTGTAAAACCAGTAACTGTTTTGTCTGAACTTAGTTTGTTTAATAAAGAATCATCACAACTCACTACATAAGGGTCTGATTTTGCTTTAAACCAATTAGTTTGTTCTATTAATGCTTGTGAAATATCTTTGTGTTGAAACGATTCGCTATCATAAAAATGAAGTAAACTATCAAAACCTGCTGCTAATTCACTAATTAAAAAAGCATCTACAGGAATGTCTTCTTTTATTGAGCCAGAAGTGCCAATACGTATTATGTTTAATGCGGTTAATTCTTGTTTTACTTCTCTAGTTTCTAAATTAATATTCACTAAAGCATCAAGCTCATTAAATACAATATCAATATTATCTGTACCAATTCCTGTAGAAATTACAGTAATGCGTTTGCCTTTATAGGTTCCTGTTTGAGTATGAAATTCTCTCTTATGTGTTTTAAACTCAATAGTATCAAAATGTTTTGTTACACTTGATACGCGATCTGGATCACCAACTGTAATTATGGTGTTAGATATATGTTCAGGTTTTAGATTTAAGTGATAAACACTACCATCTGGATTTAATATTAATTCTGAATCTTTAATTGGCATTCATTATATTTTTAATAAGTTTATTTTCTTTTTTATTAAATTGAAATTCACATTTATTAACACCTCCAAAAACAAAATTACAATCCATTTCGTTTCTAAAGTTTTTTAAATGCTCTAAGGCTAAATGCCCATTTCTATTTAATGTAAGGCTATCTTCGGTTTCGGTATAAAAAGCTTCAAGATTATTTACTAAACGCTTTATTTGTATATCTCCAAAACCATAATAACCTTGGTAATGTAGTGCATAACCAACTAAATGGTGTCGTGATTTAACTTTATGCTCTTTTGCTAATTTTAAAATATTATACTCTAATGTACTTAAACCACTTCTAGTATCTGGAAAACGTTTTAAATGTGCTTTTAAACATATACTTAAATATTTAAAATTTGAAGGCCTAACAATTAACGGTTTTAATAAGTTATGATCGCCTTCACAGTATATTCTCCAAGCTTTTTGTGCTAATGCAATATCATCTATAGTAAGTGAAACACGCTCATTATAATGTGTTTTTAATTGAGTTGGTGTTAATTGTGGTAATCCTTTTAACTCTTTTTCATTTTCAATTCTACCACTACAAACTAAACTTAAAGGTTTTCTAATATCCTTTTGCTTTAGTAAGCTAATGGCAGCTATTAAATTAATATGACAAAATAAATCGTACTCAAACCAAAGTACTATTTCATCAAATTCATTTACGGTATTTAAAACTTTTAATTCATCTCTTACTTTAGAAATATCGTATTTAAAATCGTAAATAGATTCTAGATAGGCTTTTCGGTTTTTAAAAAATGAATCGGTATCTATTATTTTTTCGGTTGGACCTTCGCATAACATCTCATGCCAGGTTACAATATTTCCTTCGTATTTTTCTTTTATAAGAAAATCTGTAAGGCTTGAGCCATTTGTAATGTGAAGTGTTTTTTTGCTCATATTATTAACCGCCAACACGTTTTACATTGAAGCCTTTTTCTTTAAGAATTGTCATGATTTTATCACGATAATCTCCTTGAATTATAATTTTATCATCTTTAAAACTTCCGCCAACGCTTAGTTTTTGTTTTAACTCTTTAGCTAAAGCTTTAAAATCTTCTGTAGCTCCAGTATAACCTTCTAATATGGTAATAGGTTTTCCTTTTCGTTTTTCGTATTTACAAATAATAGGATCGTCCTGCAACCAAAGACCTTGATCTTCTGTTGTAGGTTCTATATCTTTTTCTTCGTGTTCTGGAAAAAGGTTTTTTAATTGGTCTTTTAAGTCCATCTATTAATTATTAAGTATAAAGAAACAGTCTTCAGTAGTTTTATTTACTGAAGACTGTAGTACTTATAACTTATTTTTTAAGTCCTAGTTCAATAAGACGTTGGTCTAAAAATTCTCCTGCAGTAATATCTTCGTATTGCTTAGGGTTGTTTTCGTCTATACAACTATCTAATACATCTAATTTCATTTCACTAACTGGATGCATAAAAAACGGGATAGAGTAGCGGCTAGTTCCCCAAAGTTCTCTTGGCGGATTAATTACTCTATGTATTGTAGATTTTAATTTATTATTTGTGTGGCGAGATAACATATCTCCAACATTAATCATTAATTCATCTGGTTCTGCAATAGCATCAATCCACTCTCCATCATGGTTTTGTACTTGTAAACCACGACCTTGTGCACCCATTAACAAGGTAATTAAATTAATATCACCATGGGCAGCTGCACGTTCTGCAGCTTTTGGCTCTTCGGTAATTGGTGGATAGTGTATTGGTCTTAAAATAGAATTACCATTATGAATATGCTTATCAAAATAGGTTTCTTCTAAATCTAAATGTAAAGCTAAAGCACGTAAAACATATTTAGCTGTTTTTTCTAACATTTGGTATGTTTCTTTACCAACTTCATTAAAGGCAGGAATTTCTTTAACTTCTACATTATCAGGGTATTCTTTTGCGCGTTCTGGATCATCTTCTACGTATTGACCAAAGTGCCAAAACTCTTTTAAATCACCTTCTTTTTTTCCTTTTGCGCTCTCTTTTCCAAAAGAAACATAGCCACGTTGACCTCCAATTCCTGGAATCTCATAGCTTTGTTTAGTTTCTACAGGTAAAGAAAAAAAGTTTTTTATTTCAGAATATAATCTATCAACTAGTTTTTCATCTAAAAAATGCCCTTTTAAAGCAACAAAACCTATCTCTTGATAAGCTTTTCCTATTTCATCTATAAATTTTTGTTTTCTCTTTGGGTCATCAGAAAGAAAATCTTCTAAATCAACACTTGGGATACTTGTCATTTCTACTTTCGTTTTATAATCTTTTATATACAAATGTAAAGAAAAGTTACCATATTTAATAATTGATAATTATTATGATCAATAATTGATTTTTATGCAATAATGTTATATTTGATAAACTTTTTAGGATGCCTAACACACTTATGAAATCTAACATAAATTATAATAAAACAAAGTTATCTAACAAAACCAAGATTGCATTATATCAAGCCATGTTAAAACCTCGATTAATAGAGGAGAAAATGCTTATTTTACTTCGTCAAGGTAAAATTAGCAAATGGTTTTCTGGTATTGGTCAAGAAGCTATTTCTGTAGGTGTAACAATGGCTATGCATGCAGAAGAATATATTTTACCAATGCATAGAAACCTGGGTGTTTTTACAACTCGAGACATACCACTATACCGTTTATTTAGCCAATGGCAAGGAAAAGCAAACGGATTTACAAAAGGTCGAGATCGCTCATTTCATTTTGGAACGCAAGAGTTTAATATTGTAGGTATGATTTCTCACTTAGGACCTCAATTTGGCGTTGCAGATGGTATTGCATTAGCTAGTAAACTGAAAAATAAAAACCAAGTAACAGCGGTATTTACAGGTGAAGGCGGAACAAGTGAAGGAGATATACACGAAGCTTTAAATGTAGCATCTGTTTGGCAATTGCCTGTGCTTTTTTGTATTGAAAATAATGGATATGGGTTGTCAACACCTACCAAAGAACAGTATAATTGTGAGAATTTAGCAGATCGTGCTTTAGGTTATGGTATGGAATCTCATATTATAGATGGTAATAACATTTTAGAGGTGTTTACTAAAATTTCTAAAATAACAGAAAGTATAAGAAAAAAACCACGTCCTGTTTTAATAGAATTCAAAACTTTTAGAATGCGTGGTCATGAAGAGGCTAGTGGTACTAAATATGTGCCACAGGAGTTAATGGACCAATGGGCAAAAAAAGACCCAATAGATAATTATAAGTTACATCTTTTAGAAGAAGGTATTTTAACCGAAAAAGAAGACGCTATTTTTAAAGCTGAAATTAAGGCTGAAATAGATACACATTTAGACAGAACGAATGCTGAAGCAGCAATTGTTTCAACTGAAAGCAATGAATTAAATGATGTTTTTAAAAGTTTTGATTATCAAGATGTTAAAGAGAGTAAAAACACCGAAGAGTTACGCTTGATTGATGCGATACACGTAGGCTTAAAACAGTCTATGGAAAAGCATAACGACTTAGTCATTATGGGTCAAGATGTAGCAGAATATGGTGGTGTTTTTAAAATTACAGATGGCTTTGTAGAAGCATTTGGAAAAGACAGAGTACGTAATACTCCAATTTGCGAATCGGCAATAATTGAAACTGCAATGGGATTAAGCATAGCAGGAATAAAAAGCGTTGTAGAGCTACAGTTTAGTGATTTTGTAACATCTGGTTTTAATCCTGTTGTAAATTATTTAGCAAAATCACATTATCGCTGGAACCAAAATGCAGATGTTGTACTAAGAATGCCTTGTGGTGCAGGCGTAGCTGCAGGACCTTTTCATAGTCAAACAAACGAAGCTTGGTTTACTAAAACTCCAGGTTTAAAAGTTATATATCCTGCATTTCCAAAAGATGCAAAAGGCTTATTGGCAACAGCAATTAATGATCCAAATCCAGTATTGTTTTTTGAGCACAAAGCTTTATATAGAAGTATTCGTCAAGATGTACCAACAGACTATTTTACAATTCCGTTTGGTAAAGCAGCAACACTAAAACAAGGCGATGATATTACTGTAATTGCCTATGGTCAAGCCGTACATTGGACATTAAATACTTTAGATAAACACCAAGACATCTCTGCCGATGTTATTGATTTAAGATCTTTACAACCATTAGATACAGAAACTATTTATGCTTCAGCTAAAAAAACAGGACGCGTAATTATACTACAAGAAGATTCACTTTTTGGCAGTATTGCCAGTGATATTTCTGCACTAATTATGGAAAATTGTTTCGAACATTTAGATGCACCAGTAAAACGTGTTGCAAGTCTTGAAACACCTATTCCTTTTATAAATCAGCTAGAAGACCAATATTTATCTCGTGATAAGTTTGAAGCAGAATTATTAGCCTTATTAGAATATTAATAGTTAATGTTATTATATAAAAAAACCAGCGAACCCTAACTCGCTGGCTTTTTTTAATTAATCAAGCAATTTTAATGTGCGTAGCGTTTTACGCCATTCCATAGTGTTCCTTTAGTATTACTAAATTTAAAAACTTCTCTATTAACAAATAAACGTTCATCTGTAATACTGCTGGTTTTTCTTAATGTATTAATAATTGCTTTCATAATTGTTTGATTTTTTGATTGATGGTTGATTGTTGATTTTTTTCTATCTAAAACGTCTTCTAGTATTCCAAGTGTTACTTTTAGTTCCGTTTAATGTTGCCGATAATTGATTTGTGTTTAAAGTTCTCATGATGGTTAATTTTTTGATTGATGAATTTTAACTGATTGATTGATTGATTGATTGATTGATATTTTTTTATCTAAAACGTCTTCTAGTATTCCAAGTGTTACTTTTAGTCCCGTTTAATGTTGCTGATAATTGATTTGTGTTTAAAGTTCTCATAATAATTGGTTTTAAATTGATTGATAATTGTTTTGTTATACTATAAAGACGAAGCAATTTCAAAATTGTTACAGTACTTTGTAATACATAGTACTATTTTAACATAATTTAACATTTAGGCACTATTAAAATTGAGTAATTATAATAGGGAATATGTTAATAATAGCTTGGTTTAAGAATATTTTCACAGTAATTAATAAAAAATTAATATTTAGGTATGGTTTTTGGTTTATTTTTGACATATTACCAAATACCTATGAAAATTTATTTACTAACATTCTTTTTATTTTGCTCTATAATTGGTGTAAATGCCCAAATAGATAGCGAAAACAGATCTATTGCGATACCAGCAGAAAACGTAGATGATCCTTTAGAAGATGACGAAATTATTATTCAACCAGTAAAGAAGAATGACGAAAAACCCGAGAAAGAAGACGATATAAAAGAAACACTTTCTAAAGAAGAACAAATGAGTATCTCAAAAAGAAAGGAATTCTCTATGGTTCATGACGATAAATTAAGGGGTTCTGCTGAATTATATGGTAAGCAATTAAAAAATGCTTTACAATTAAGAGAAGATGAATATCGTGAAGAAGGTAGAAAAGTAAATCAATTTTTTGGTAAATACCTTACAAAATCTAAATACCAAGATGTTTTATTAAGAGATTTTGGTGCAGAAGATGGAGATTTGGTTAGAATTTGGGTAAACGGAACTATAGTAAATAGTAGAATTGTTTTATCTAATGCTAATAAAAACTTTACATTAACACTACAACCTGGAGAAAATGTAGTCGAATTTGAAGCATTAAACCAAGGAACATCTGGACCAAATACAGCAGGCTTTGCTGTTTTTGAGAAAACCACTGGAAATAAGCTGTTAAGTAGCCAATGGAACTTACTTACAGGTGTTCGCGGTACTTTTACAGTGGTGCTTTTACCACCAAATAGTGAAGACGAAAAGAATAAAGAATAGCAAACTTCAATATTTTTTTTATTTAACCAACTGAAAATCGTATTTTTACAAACATAATTAACAACTAAGTTAATTTTTAATACTCACAAAAAAGAAGAATGGCAAAGTCGCAACAGACATTTAACAAATTAGAAAAAGAAAAAAAGCGCTTAAAGAAAAGAGAAGATAAACGTAAGAAAATGGAGGCTAGAAAGGCCGCTAAGGAAGAAAATGGTACAGATGGAATACAATTTGCTTACGTAGATTTTAACGGTAATTTAGTAGATACGCCGCCAGATCCAGAAGATAAAATTAAAGTAAAAGCAGATAATATTATTTTAGGTGTACCTAAAAAAGAAGATTTGCCAGAAGTAGATCCAATTAGAAAAGGAAAAGTTTCATTTTACGATTCATCAAAAGGTTTTGGTTTTATCATAGATACCGAAGATCAAGAGAAATACTTTTGTCACGTTAGTGGTTTAATTGATGAAATCACAGAAAATGACAAAGTTCAATTTGAATTAGAAAAAGGCATGAAAGGTTTAAATGCCGTTCGTGTTAAAAAAATATAACGCCATAAAGCGTATGTTTAAAAAAAGCCTTGGTTTTTAACCAAGGCTTTTTTTTAAATATTACCTAAAGCTTCAAATAACTTAACTTTAGTTTTGTAAAACATGTTTTTTAGTTTTAAAGCTTTTAATTCTGCATCAATTAAACTTGACTCACGGTAGTTAATTAAAAAGACAGAGCTTTCTCCAAAGCTAAATTTTCTTTCTTCAGCATTAAGTAAAGTTTTATAATCTTTTACTACAGAGTCTATTAATTCTATTTGCGTTGTATAAGAATCAAGCTCTTTTTTTAGCGCTTCCACTTTATTTGTTATTGTAATACTAGTGTTTAATCGCTCAAACTTTGAAGCATCAATTTTTAGTTTTGTTAATTTTAAACTACCACGTTCTTTTCTTAAAAATAAAGGAAATGAGACGTTTAATCCTAATTTGTAATTGTTAGAACTATAACTATTACTTATGTCTGGGTTTTCAGTAATAAAATTATATTGTACATCTACTTTTGGTAAAAGCATATTTGCTTTTAGTTTAGCATCTACATTCAAACTTTTTATTTTATTATTTAAAGCATTTAATTTTGGATGGTTGTTTATTTCAAAATTAATATTTTGATTTAAACTTAAAACCTTATCTACAGTAGTTTCCTGTAATTGTACAGGTGTTACACTTGTATTTATTTCTAAAGGCACACCGGAATCTAACCACAGAAAATTAGAGACTTTTAGGGTGTTTTTTAAAAATTTAATATTTGATTGCTCTAGTGAAAGTTTTCTATTATTAATGTTTATGTTTGCTTCTAAACTATCTATTCCTGGCTTATCACCAGCTAAAACACTTTTTCTCACTCCATTATATCGTGTTTTAGCGTTTTCTAGAAAACGACTGTACATTTTCTGTTCATTATAAGTTTGAAGCCATTCAAAATAGGCTATTGAGGCTTCGTATAACACTTGGTTTACTGCTAAAGTTCTTTCTGCTTTATTTTGTTCTATAAAGTATTTGGCTTTTTTTAAAGTAGCCATTCTTTCGTTAATAATCAATCCTTGTCCTAGTGATGCCGATATTCCTGCAGAAAACAAACCATCATCTGGTACATTATTTTGAGGGTTTAAAAAGAGTCCGTCATTATTTTCAAAATTTGCTTTTAATTCTACGCCATACCAAGTAGGCACTTTAAATGTTGCGTTAAATAAGTTATAATATTCTTTGTTTTTAAAATCTTTTCGGTTGTAAATAGCTTCAATTTTTGGATCAAAACTTCCACGTGCTTTTAATAAATTGTATTCGCCTTCTTCAAGTTTTAAGTTTGCCTGCTTAACAATAGGGTGAAATTGTTTTACGTAACTTATATATTCTTCAAAACTTAATTCTAATTCATTAATACTTTGTGAAAAAGCATTAGTACATAATAAAATACATAATATTAATATATTTTTTTTCATGCTATTTTGTTTTGTCTCCATTGTTTTCTGGTTGGTAATAATTAGGCGGGAATCCGTTTAATTGTCTCCAGACTTCAAACCAAATAGGTACATCTTCTAATAAGCCAATTGCTCTAACACCAGAGCCAACTCTAATTGCAGATGGCCATTTGTAATCGTTTTCATCTGGAGCTAAAAGGATTCGAAATTTACCATTGCTGCTTATAAAATTTTCTATTGCTATTACTTTTGCGCCATAGGTACCGTAAGATACATTTGGCCAACCGCTAAATACTATTGCTGGCCAACCATCAAATTGAACTCTAAATGTTTCACCTATATGTACTAATGGTAAATCTATAGGATCTATATAGGTTTCTACAGCCAAATCGTAATTTGCAGGCATAATACCAACAATACGTTCGCCTTCTTTAAAACGTTCTCCAATCCCTGTTTTTAAAGCTTTATTAATATAACCATCTAGTGGTGCTTTTATATAGTACATAGCATTTCGTATCTCGTAATTGGTACGGTTGTTTTCTAATTTTGAAACTTGTACTTCTGCATCATATTGGTTAGATTCTGCTGTAAACTTATCGCTTTGTGCTTTAGATATTTTGTCTATATATGAGGCTTTTAAGCGGGTGATTTCTACTTGGGCATTTAATATTTCGTTTTTAGAGGCTAAAAATTTATTTTCTTGAGATATAAGTTTGGCTTGAGTTTCCTGAAGTTTTAATCGTTTTTGTTCAACATCTGTTAATGATTTTAATCCTTCTTTTTCTAAAATTTCTGCACGATTTAATTGTTTTTTTGCTATTTCAATATTTGTTTTAGCTGCTTCAAAATCTATACTATCGCTTTTCATTTTAAGCTTTGCTTGTAATAGTTTGTTTTCTGCTTGCTTAATTTTTAAAGTACGCTCTTTTGATAATGCTGAAATTTGATTGTTTAAAGCTTTTACTTTTAAACCATAACTTTCTACAGATGCTGTTTTAGAATTTATTTGCTGACCAGTAATTTTCACTAAATCTGGATTGAAATAATCGTTTTTAACTTCAGAAATAAATAGAATTGTATCGCCTTTTTTTACAAAATCACCTTCACGTACAAACCATTTTTCTATACGACCAGGAATTGGAGATTGTATGCTTTGTGGTCTTTGGTCTGGTGTAAGCGTTGTTACTGCACCATTGGCCGATATATTTTGTGTCCATGGTAATAACAAGATTATTATACAAAGTATAGCAAATGAAATTAATAGTCTATTAAAGTTTTTAAAATGCTTTTTACCAAAAGCTTTTTTATGAGACATATAGTTAGAAATGTCTACTTTTTCGTTTAATTTATTTGTAGATATATTTAGCATATTATTTCTTGTTAATTATTCTACCTTCATTTAATTCTATAACATTATTTGCTTTAGGTAACCAAATATTATTATGGCTTACCACTACCAGAGTCCAGTCGTGAGATGGTAAGGTTAAATATTGAATTATGTCTTGAGCTTCTTTTGCTTCAAATTGATCTAATGGTTCTTTTAGTAATAGTAGTTTTGGTTTTTTAACAACACTTCTTGCTAGCATAATTTTTTTAGAAATTGTAAAAGACATTCCTTTTCCTTCTGGATAAAGCATTGTTTTTAAGCCTAAGGGTAAGCTTTTCACATAATCTTTAAGGCCTAAGTTTTTTATTACATCATTTACTTGATCTAATGTTATAGTAGTATCACCAAAAGTGATGTTTTCTAACAAAGTACCTTCAAAAGGCATTTCTTGCGCGAGTGTTTGCCCAATAAATGATCTGTAAGAGTTTATATTAATTCCTAAAAGCGATTTGTTATTTATATAAATTTTACCGCTAGTTGGCTTAATTAAGCCTGCTATTAATTTTAAAAGAGTAGATTTTCCAGAACCATTTTGCCCTGTTATTAACAACGTTTGCTTAGGTTTAATTTCTAATGAAATATTGTCTAATATTTTATCTTCTCTATCTTGTACAGAGTATGAAATATCATCTAATTCTAAATGAAACTCATTATTAACTTTTAGTATTTCTCCTTCTTGTGATTCTAAAGGTTTATCTACTATTTTTCCTAACTTTTCTATAGAGGTTAAAACATCATAAATAGTTTCTAAGCCAAGAATTAGTTTTTCTACAGATGCAATTACTAGAAGTATTATAATTTCGGCAGCAACAAATTGTCCAATATTCATTTTTTGATTTAAAACTAAAAGGCCTCCAATAATTAACAATCCAGCAGTTACCAAAACCTTAAAACCTACCAATTGCATAAACTGAAGAATTAAAACATTAAAATGTTTTTCTCTCTCTTCTAGATAGTTAGTTACAAGTCTATCGTTTTTATGCATTGCTAAATTAGTTTTTCCAGAAAGTTTAAAACTTAGTATAGACCTGGCAACTTCTTGTAGCCAATGGGCAACTTTATATTTGCTATTAGACTCTTCTAAACTGGTTTCTAGTCCTTTTTGAGCGGTAAATTTAAATACAATGTAAACTAGTAATAACAGCAAGAAACCGTAAATAATAAAAAATGGATGGTAAAAGGATAGTAATATTAAACCGAAAATTATTTGCAATAATGCAGCGGGAAATTCTATTAAAATTTTTGAAAGTCCTTTTTGTATTGTTAATGTATCGAAAAATCTATTTGCTAATTCTGGTGCATAAGAACCATTTAAGCCTTTCATTGTCATTTTAGGAAAGCGATATGCAAACTCAAATGATGATCGCGTAAATATTTTTTGTTGTACATTTTCTATAATTCTAATTTGCATAAGCTGTAATACACCAACAAATACAACGCCTAAGGTTACTAAGCCAACTAAAACCATCCAAGATGTACTAATTTGAGCACTTTGTAAAAGGTTAATAATAGCTTGAATTCCTAGTGGTAATGATAAACTTACTATACCTGCAAAAATGGCATAAAAAAATATTTGTTTAATATCTTTTTTATCAAGTTTTAAAAGACCTATTAATCTTTGTGTAGTAGTTAATATTGTTTTTGCCATTAGTTCTGTTTTAAAATTTTAAAAACCAAATCGTTAAAAAATACAGTAGGAGCCAAGGTTTCACTACATTCTGTAATAGATTTAAAATGATCTTTTAGATAATGTTGGTGCATTGCACCATCAATTATTGTACTTGCAAGCGATTTTGGATATTTATATGATGAATTAACATCTATTATAAAATCTTTTAACCTGTTTACTAATCTTTTATATACTGAAAAATAGCCTTCTTTGTTTTCTTCATCAACTTCTTTTGTTAAATAAGATTTAGAGTATTCATTTATTACTATACGCTTTAAAATAATTTCGTCTATATGACCAAAAGCACTATCTATTGTAGTTGTTTGTGTAAGTACTTCTATTGCAGCTTTTAGTTTTAATTCTTTATCTGCTAAGCTATTTGTAGAAAGTACTAATTGGTATTCTAGCCAGGTCCAATACCAAGAAGTAAGGTAGAGTAAAAGCATGTGTTTGTTTTCAAAATACCTGTAAATTGAACTTTCGTTAGATCCAATTTTAACTCCTAATTTTTTAAAAGTGAATAAATCAAAACCAATTTCATCTATTAATAAAATGCTGTTTTTTATAATGCGTTTACCTAACGAAGAAGATTCTGGATCTTTTAAATAAATTTTCTCGTTAATACTAATTTTTATATTTGATAGTAAATATTTCATAACAATTTATTTAGTTGCAAATATAATAGTAATACTATTAATTTTGAAATCAGATTAACTATTAATTAACTTTTTTACTGTAAAATTAGGCTTTGAAGGTCTTAGAGCTTGGTAATTCGAAAATCTCCAATTCGAAAAAAGGAACTGCTGCAAGGAAATGGTCAAATAAATCAGACATTACATATTCGTAATTTTCCCAACGTTTATCCTTACTAAAAGCATAAACCTCTAATGGTACACCTTGAGTGGTAGGTTGTAATTGCCTAGCCATTAACAACATGTCTTTATTTATTGCAGAATGATTTTCTAAATAAGTTTGAATGTATTTTCTAAAAACACCAATATTGGTAAGGTTTCTTCCGTTTAACAATAAGGTTTTATCTACATTGTTTTCGGTGTTATATTTATCTAGTTTCTCTTGCATTCCTGCTAAATAACTAGAGATAAGCTGTACGTCTTTTAAACGCTCTACATCTTCGGGTGTTAAATATTTAATAGAATCCTGCTTAATCATTAAGTGTCTTTTAATACGTCTACCATCAGAATTTTTCATACCACGCCAGTTTTTAAACGAGTCTGAAATCATGGCATAGGTAGGAATTGTGGTAATTGTATTATCGAAATTTTGAACTTTTACAGTAGCCAAATTAATTTCAACAACATCACCATCGGCACCATATTTTTCGAAAGTTATCCAATCGCCAATACGCACCATATCGTTAATAGACACTTGTATACTTGCAACAAAACCAAGAATGGTATCTTTAAAAATAAGAAGTATTATAGCAGATGCTGCACCAAATCCAGTGATGAATTTAATTATTGAAAGGTTTGTAAACACAGCAATAGCTGCAAAAGCACCAACTATCCAAGCAAAAATCATGAATACTTGTATGTAACTATCTATTGGTTTGTCTCTTAAACTAGGTATGGTTTTTAAAAAATCTTCAATGGTATGTAAAACACTTCTAACAATCCATAACACCAGAATTATAAATGTAACCTGAAGTAATTTTCTAACAGGAGATTCTATATAGTCAAAATCTGCAAAAATTATAGGTAGCAGGTTTAAAGCTAATATTAACGGAAAAATATGTGCTACATTTCTAGGAACTTTATTGGCTAATAATAAATCATCAAAAGGAGATTTTGTATGCTCTGCAATACGAACAGAGGCTACGCGTAATGTTTTTGTGATAATTTTATCTACAAAATAAATAATACATAAAGCTATTATTAATAATGTAAACATATTAAGATATTTGGCTGCGGTTTCATTAAAACCAAAAACCTCATAGTAATCATAAAAAAAACAGGCAATTTGCTCTTGCATAGTCTATTAAAATTTTTAACAAAATTAAAGAGATTTAATTTGTCTTAGCTAAATTAACCTATAAAAAATAGTTAAAGTAAACTAGGGATATCTATTGGCTTTACTGCGCCAGATTCTAAATTTCCAAGTTGTATATTTCCAACTCTAACACGCACTAAACGAAGTGTAGGACAGCCAACAGCGCTTGTCATTTTTCTAACTTGCCTAAACTTACCTTCGGTTAAAGTAATAGAAATCCAAGAAACAGGACCATGTCTAGCATCACGTATTTTTTTCCCTCGTTCTGGTAAAAGAGGTGCGTTGTCTAATTTAAAAACTTTACATGGTTTGGTTTGGTACTTTTTACCATCAAAACCAATTTCTACACCTTTTTTTAGTGAACTAATTTCCTCTTGAGAAATATCACCATCAACTAAGGCATAATATTCTTTTTCAATACCACTGGAGTTAACATAATCGCTTAATTTCCCATCTGTAGTTAATAACAATAGGCCTTCACTTTTTTCGTCTAAACGACCAATAGGCATTGTACCTTGAGGAAAACTACCCAACTCACCTAAAAAACGCTTGCGCTTTTGTTGTGTAGAATTACTCGCAAATTGCGAAAGCATACCGTAAGGTTTGTATATTTTAAAATGTTGATGCAATTAGTTTTCGTTTATAATTTTAAAAACCAAAGCTTTAGTTAGTTGTTGTCCGTTCGCTTTTTCGCGAATTAAATCATAACTAAATCTAAAATCACATCCGCTTTTATAATCACTACAACCGTAAGCCGTTTTTCCTTTTATTATTGTGCCTTTATTACATTTTGGACATTTATTTTCTTCGGAAGTACTTTTAGGTTGAATTTTTCCTTTTTTAGGTTCGAACTTTAGCTTAAAATCATCATCAAATCTTACTAGTCCTTCAGCGGAAGCGCCATCAATTTTAAATCCTTTTAAGTTTACAGTTGAGCCTTTTTCTAATAAACGTATAAATTGTTTTTCAGAAATTGTTTTACCTTCAAACTTAAAAGGCATTACAAAGTCACAAGTTTTATTATATTCTGAACAACCATAAGCGGTTTTTCCTTTTAAAATAGCACCTTGTTTACATTTTGGACATTTTTGAGAAGCTATTCCGGCCGCTTTTTTTGTAGCTTTTTTCTTTTTTGCTCCAGCAGGCTTGTTGTTTATAGAGGTTATGTTTGCTTTTCTAGTTTCGCTTCTTACTTCGTAAACTAAGCGATCTACCATTTGCTTCATTTGTTTTATAAAGCTTACAGCACTAAATTCTCCTTTTTCAATATCTTTTAATTGCTTTTCCCATTTTCCTGTGAGTTCTGCAGATTTTAGTAACTCATTTTGAATGGTATCTATTAATTGAATACCTGTAACTGTTGGTAATACTTGCTTTTTATTTCGCTTTATGTATTTTCTTCTAAAAAGAGTTTCAATAATATTGGCACGTGTAGATGGTCTACCAATGCCATTTTCTTTCATTATTTCACGAAGCTCATCATTATCTACTTGTTTTCCTGCGGTTTCCATAGCACGTAGGAGAGAAGCTTCTGTATATTGATTTGGTGGCTTGGTTTGTTTTTCTAAAAATGATGGTTCGTGTGGTCCTTTTTCACCTTTTTCGAACGTAGGTAACATTCCTGTTTCCTTTGTAGGTTTTCCAGGAGTTTCAAATACAATTCTCCAGCCTTTTTCTAAAATCTCTTTTCCTGTAGTTTTAAACTTTACTTTTTCGGCTTTACCAATAACAGTAGTGTTTGATACTTTACATTCTGGATAAAACACGGCTATAAAACGACGTACAATAATATCGTAAACCTGCTGCTGGTTGTATTGCAAGTTCATTTCTTGTCCTGTTGGGATTATGGCATGGTGATCTGTTACCTTACTATCATCAAAAACCTTTTTGGTTTTTTTTAGTTTTTTTCCTTGAAGAGGTTGTGTTAAAGTAGCGTATTTAGTTAGGTTTTTTAATATCGCTGGTACTTTTGGGTACACATCGTTAGGTAGAAATGTTGTATCTACTCTTGGATAGGTTACTACTTTTTGTTCGTATAGTTTTTGTACTATTTTTAAGGTTTCATCTGCACTAAAGCCAAACTTAGTATTACAATACACTTGTAAACCTGTTAAATCGAATAGTTTTGGCGCGTATTCATTACCTGCTTTTTTTGCAATAGAGACGATTTCAAAATCATGCGTTTTAACAATATTAGCAAGTTTTTCTCCATCTTCAACTTTTAAAAATCTACCTTCTTCATAACTAAATAAAGTATCACGATATAATGTTTGTAGCTCCCAATAAGGTTGTGGTTTAAAATTTTCAATTTCTTTAAAACGATTCACTAACATGGCCAATGTTGGTGTTTGCACACGACCAACAGAGAGTACTTGTTTGTAACCACCATGTTTTACGGTATAAAGTCTTGTAGCATTCATGCCTAACAGCCAGTCGCCAATAGCACGAGAAAATCCTGCATAGTATAAATTATCGTAATCGCTGGCTGGTTTTAAATTATTAAAACCTTCTTTTATCGCTTCGGTAGTAAGTGATGAAATCCAAAGTCTTTCTACTTTACCTTTATAATTTGCTTGGTTTAAAACCCAACGTTGTATAAGTTCTCCTTCTTGACCGGCATCACCACAGTTTATAACAACATCTGCTTTTTCAAATAATCCTTTAACAATATTAAATTGTTTTTTTATACCAGAATCTTTAGAAACCTTGGTCTCAAAACGTTCTGGCAGCATTGGTAAGTTGTTTAAATCCCAACTTTTCCAATAAGGTTTATAATCGCTAGGTTCTTTAAGTGTACAAAGGTGTCCAAAAGTGTAAGTTACTGCATAGCCATTGCCTTCGTAGTAACCATCACGTTTTGTTTTGGCACCAAGAACAGCGGCAATTTCTCTTGCTACAGAAGGTTTTTCGGCAATACAGACTTTCATTAATTTAATAGAATTTGGAGACGCAAAATAAGACTTTACACTGTATTGCTAAAGCTTATTTTTAGAGAGTTATTAACGGTTTTTGTAACGCTATTGCCAAGCGACTACAAAACACTTGTTTATTTCACCATTTTTATTTTTTAACCATAACATTGGCGAATACTTTTCTGTTTTAAATGTATTTAGTTCTGGGAGTATATTATTATAGTTTTTCCAAGCTACATTTGGATTTACATCTACTAACCAATCGGTTTTTTTAGGAATGTAAAATTTACAGTTTTCAAATTGTGGTAATTCTGAATACTTAAAATAAAAGCCATAAATGCATTCTGGATTTAAAGTTTTTAACTGTATTTCTTTTCCAAAAGGAATAAATAATTGTGCTTTAAAGTAAATTTTTTGATTAAAATCTCCAGCTTTAAAATTTAAACTATCCAACAATACTTTAGTTTCTGGCGCATAGAGTAGTGGTAATTGTTTTAATTTAAGCTTGTTTAGTTTTTCTATTAAGCTATCACGACGCATTGGTCCAATGCAGCAATCTATTTCTGTGTCACCAAGTGTTTCATCATACAAATAGAATTTAAATTGAATTTCTAAGTGTATTGGCTGGTTGTTGTCTAAAAACAAACAATCCAATTCACCTATAGTTTGATTGTTTTTAGTTTGTATTTGAGGGTTTTCGGTTAAAATTGAAATATTTTTATTTAAAAGTAGCTCGGTAGTAACAAAACGTTCTACACGTTGTCCTAATCTAATTCGCTCTAAACCGCTACCACTAAAAACAGGTGTTTTTTGTTTTGGTAAACGTAATGGTTGCATACCATTTACAGGATTTAAAAATAAATGCGGTGTATTGTAAAAGCCACAAAATTGGGCTTGTAAGCTAGTAAAAAAGTCTTTCATAAGAGATTACGAATGTAAACATTTTAAATTTTTTTAAAAATATTCGTCAAAAGCCTTTAATTCGTTGTATTTTTGCACATCTCAAAATCTTATTTACCATTAATGAAAGTCACAGCTTTAGAATTAGAAGAAAGACAAGAAGGCAAAAGTTTATATAGCTACCAACAAGGTGCAATTAATAAAATTTTCAAGTGTTTTGAAGAAGCGCCTGAGGATTACCATTTATTGTATCAATTACCAACTGGTGGTGGAAAAACAGTTATTTTCTCTGAAATTGTTCGCCAATATTTAAAACATCATAAAAAGCAAGTTTTAGTAATGACACATAGAATTGAGCTTTGTAAGCAAACTTCTAATATGCTGTCTGAATTTGGTGTTAGTAATAAAATTGTAGATTCTAAGGCAGATTTAAGTGATCAAGGTGATTTTAATTGCTTTGTTGCTATGGTTGAAACCTTAAATAATAGGTTAAATGATAACAAACTTGACATTAGTGATATTGGTTTAGTTATTATTGATGAGGCGCACTACAACTCATTTACCAAGCTATTTAAATTTTTTGAGAAATCTTTTATTTTAGGAGTAACAGCAACACCATTAAGTAGTAATATTAACCTTCCAATGAAGGATAATTATGATGAGCTTATTGTTGGAGAAACTATTCAATCTTTAATAGATAATGAGTTTCTGGCACGTGCCGAAGTATTTTCTTACAACGTAGGTTTAACCTCTTTAATTGTTGGTGCAAATGGTGATTATACTGTAAAATCATCTGAAGATTTATATACAAATACAGACATGCTTACTAAGCTTATTCAAGCTTACGAAGAACGCTGTAAAGGAAAGAAAACCTTAATATTTAACAACGGTATTAATACATCGTTACACGTTTATGATACCTTTAGGCGAGCAGGTTACCCAATTGCTCACCTAGATAATAATAATACAAAAAAAGAGCGTAAAGCTATTTTAAAATGGTTTAAAGAAACACCAGATGCCGTATTAACTTCGGTAAGTATTTTAACAACTGGATTTGATGAACCTACTGTAGATTGTATTATTTTAAACAGAGCAACAAAATCTTTAACGCTTTACTACCAAATGATTGGTCGTGGATCGCGTATTTTAAAGAATAAAAACAAATTTACTGTTATAGATTTAGGTAACAACCTTCACCGTTTTGGACCTTGGGGAAGCGACTTAGATTGGCACAAAATATTTAGATCTCCAAACTTTTACTTAGATGGTATTTTAAGTGATGAAGATTTAGAAGAAAACTTTAGGTATGAAATGCCTGAAGAACTTAGAGCAGAATTTGCTAAGTCTGAAGATGTGTATTTTGATGTTAAAGCCATGTACATTAGATCTGTAAGAGAAGGTGATTCGTCCAAAGTAATTTTAGAGCGCTCGATAAAGCATCATGCTAAAATGTGTATAGAAAACAGTGAAGATTTATGGGATGCTTTAGGCTTAGCAAAAATGCTAAAAGACGATATAGATTACCGTATACAACGTTACACAAAATGCATAAGTAAAAGTACTTTTAACTTTGTAGAATGGTTAAAAGATGATTACAAAAAGAAATTAAACGCTTATTTACGTGCTAATTTCGATGAGATGTTTGAAGAAATTCACGGGTATCCACCAGAAGATTAATACAATAAGTAGCTTTTAGCATACTTATTTTACAATTACAAATATAGTCTCGTCGAGTGCAGTCGGGACGCTTAGGTTTTATATTATTTATAATAAGGTCTCGACTGCGCTCGACCAGACAAAAAAATCTAAAAATGAGTACTTTCAGAGACTTAGGAATACACAAAAACTATATAAAATCGCTTAAGGAGTTGGATATAAAAACGCCAACAGAAATTCAAGAACAAGCGATTCCAATTTTAATAAAATCTAAAGTAGATTTTGTTGGCTTAGCACAAACTGGAACAGGAAAAACTGCAGCTTATGGCTTACCTGTTTTACACAAAGTTGATGCTAATAAAAAAAGTGTTCAAGGCTTAATAATAGCACCAACACGTGAATTAGTACAACAAATAAAAAAGCAACTTTTTAAGTTCACCAAATACAACGACAAAAAGATTTTTGTTGAAGGTGTTTACGGTGGCGAGAAAATAGATATTCAAATTAGTAATTTAAAGCGTCCAACACACATTATTGTTGCTACACCAGGACGTTTAGTAGATTTATTAGATAAAAATATAATCGATTTAAAACATATTAATACGCTTGTGCTTGATGAAGCAGACGAAATGTTAAGTATGGGTTTTAAAAAAGATTTAAATATAATTTTAGACGCTACTACAAAAAGCGCCAGAAATACTTGGTTGTTCTCTGCAACAATGCCTACCGATTTAAAAGCTATTGTAAACCGTTATATTTCTAAAGATGCGGCTAGAGTAGAGGTTAACCGAAATAGCATAGTAAACGCAAATATTTCGCACCATTTTGTACAAACACCAATTGTTGATAAAGCACATACTATTATGCGTTTGCTAGACGATAGAGCAGATGAGCGTGGTATTATTTTTTGTAGAACAAAAGCAGGAACACAAGCTTTAAAACAACAATTACAAAAAGAAGGTTTTAATGTTGATGCTTTAGAAGGTGACATGACGCAAAAAGAACGTGATAAAGTTATGCGTGCTTTTAAAAACACCAACTTACAAATTTTAATATCTACAGATGTTTCCGCGCGTGGTATAGATGTAAATAATTTAGCATTTATAATTCACCACCAATTACCAGAACATATAGAATATTACACACATAGAAGTGGAAGAACAGCAAGAGCTGGAAAAAAAGGAGAATCTATAGCTTTAGTCTTACCAAGTGAACTTAAAAAAGTTGCAGAACTAGAAAAGGCTTTAGGTATAAAAATAAAGGAATTAACTTTATAATTCCATGTCTTTAAATATTAAAAGCAATACTTTAACTTATAGCCCTAAGCGATTAGCAATCAAGCTAAATGCAAAAGGAGAGCAGTTTGTATTACAAGGTCATCCTTGGGTTTTTAGTGATAATATTACAAAAGTAAATACCGATGCTAATAGTGGTGATTTAGCCATAATTTTTAGTAAAAATAAAAACAAAGTTATAGGCTTAGGTTTATACGATGCTAATTCTCCAATTCGTATAAAAATGCTACATAGTGGTAATACTCCAGCCACAATAGATAACGCTTTTTTTAAGCAAAAAATAGAAGCAGCATTTGCTAAGCGTAGTGGTTTATTGCAAACCAATACAAACAGCTACCGCTTATTATTTGGTGAAAATGATGGTTTCCCAGGTTTAATAGCAGATGTTTATGCACATGTTTTAGTAGTAAAGTTATATTCTGAAATATGGCTTCCGTATTTAGATGGTATTTTAGAAAGCTTACAAACTGTTAGTAATGCACAAACTATAGTTATTAGATTAAGCCGAAGCTTAGAACAATCAAAACTTCATAATATTAAAAACGGAGCAGTTGTTTATGGTACTTTACCTAACGAAGTTATACAGTTTATAGAGCATGGTGTTCATTTTTCGGCAAATGTAATTAAAGGACACAAAACCGGTTATTTTTTAGACCATCGTGCTAACAGAAAACAAGTAGGCGAGTGGAGTAAAGGCAAAACAGTACTTGATGTATTTAGCTACGCAGGTGGTTTTTCGGTACATGCATTAGCTAATGGAGCTAAAGAAGTTACCAGTTTAGATATAAGTAAACAAGCGCTAGACATTGCTTACCAAAACGGTAAATTAAATAATTACTCAGGAACTCATAAAACCATTGCAGACGATGCCTTTGTAGCTTTAAAAAAGCTAATAAAAAACAAGCAAACGTTTGATGTTGTAGTTATAGATCCGCCAAGTTTTGCAAAGCAGCAAAGCGAAATAGAACTAGCAAAGAAAAAATATGCACAATTAGCACAATTAGGCGTACAGCTTACTGCTAAAAAAGGATTATTAGTATTAGCTTCTTGTTCATCAAGAGTATTAGCTCAAACGTTTTTTGATATCAATGCACAAGTTTTACGCGAAAGCAGTAGAACATCAGACTGTATTTTAAAAACTTACCACGATAGCGACCATCCTATTGGATTTCCAGAAGGCGCTTATTTAAAATGTGGCTATTACAGGTTTGATGTGTAATAACAAATACTTTATATACATAAAAAAGCCGCTTAAATAGCGGCTTTTTTAATATTTAGTATCTAGTGATTAATGCGTTTGCATTGCATCTTTTCGTTTATCAAGTTGTCGCTCTAAAGCATTTATAACTTCTGCAGAACTCTTATGAAAAGAATCTGTTGCGTTTTCTGCAAACAATCTAGGTCCTGGAGCACTTAGTCTAATAGAGGTTTTCATTTTAGAATTTCTATCGCTGGTATTTTCAGTTTTAAAAAACACATCGGCGCGTACTACAAATTCATATTTATTAAATAATTTCTCTAATTTTCCGTTTACATAGGCTTCTAGTTCTTGACTAGCTGTTACGCCATCATATTCATAGTTCACTGTCATATTATTCGTTTTATAGTTATACTTAAAGATAGAAAAAAATCTTGTAGCAAAATCCCTTTTAACCAAAAATTGTGAGTTTTATTCTGTAGTCTGTAAATCTTCTTCCTCACATATTTTTTGTACTTTTAGTTGTGAATTTTTATAACTCTTTAAACAGCAATGAGTAACAAGCCTATTTCCGATTTACACAATCATCCAAGTTTAAAGCCTTACGGCAATCCTGCCAATATTAAAGACATTTGGGATTATTTTAAAAATAAAGAACCTAAAGATTATTTTAAACAAATAAGTGTAAGAAAATGGATTATTAATCTGGTGCTAAAAAAAATGGCTACCTATTCACAGTCTAATTTAGATAGTTGCTTTAAAGGTAATAATAGGTTAATATTCTGCTCGGTTTATCCCATTGAAAAACAATTTTTAAAGCCCGTAAGACCATTTAAAAAAAGTACTGGAGTTCATCGGTTTATATTAGGTTTAATTTTCGGGAAACAGTTCAATTCAAAAAATATTGCTGTAGATAAAAAAATTGTCTCGTTACTTGCAGGCATTTCAATTAAAACGGCAAGTCGGTTAATAGATCCTATTCACGATAATAGTATTGATACCATAGATTATTTTAATGATTATATTTTTGAATACCAGTTTTTATTACATGCTAACGGAAGCACATCTCAACAAAGTTTTAGTGGTGTAAATCCTAAATTTCAGCTTGTAAAAAACTACGAGCATTTTTTAGAAATGCAAGCGAATGATACTATTTGTGGTATTATGACCATTGAAGGCATGCATGGTTTGGGTGTTTATAATAAAACCGATTTGTTTGAAACCGAAAAAATAGAATCTTTACCATTAGAGCGCCAAAACAAGCTAAAATTGGCGTTTATTGAAAATATTGAAGCGCTAAAAAAGGAAATGTTTCCTCCGTTTTTTATAACCTTTGCACACCATTTTAATAACTTATTAGTTGGCCATGCTAAAAGCTTTATGGATGGTAAAGGCACGTTTGATCCTGGATTTTCAGATATTTTTGACCAAACTTTAGGTCAAGATTTAGGCATTTCTAGTTTTGGAGCCATTTTAATTTCCGATCATTTATTATCTCGAGAAAACGGACAACGTATTTTAATAGACATTAAACACATGTCTGTTTTAGCACGAAAAAGCTATTACAATATGTTAGCTCATTTTAGAGAAAAAAGTGAAGCATTACATGATAATGTACCCATTATTAGTAGTCATACAGCAATAAGCGGTATTAAGACTTTAGACGATGCGTTACATAAAAAAGACAATTTTAAATTAGATAAAAACTCATACGTGAGTTTGTGGGATATTAATTTAACCGATGAGGATATTGTTGAAATTTTTAAGTCTGATGGTTTAATTGGTATTTGCATGCACGATGGCAGAATGCCAGGAAACAGGTTTAGAAAATTATTAAAAAAAGCAGATGCCGAAACGACCAAAAAACTACATGTACAGCTATTTTTAACAAATGTTTTTCATATAGTTAAAGTCAATTTAAATTATATAAGAACCGTAAATAAAACCAGAACAACCTCTAAAATAGACGAAGTAGAGGCGTGGAAGACTGTTTGTTTAGGTAGTGATAATGACGGTATTGTAGATCCTTTTGACCATTATAGTACAGCGGCAGATTTACCTGCATTTAGAGCAAAAATACTTGAAGCTTTAAACCATTATGTATTAGAAGATTATGTAGGTTTTAATGTCATTAATTTACCAGATGAAACACAATTTACCATACAAGAATTAGACGATTTAATGGTAGGACAACCGTTTGTAGAAGCCATAGACAAGCTTTTTTATAATAATACCGATGCGTTTTTGAGTAAGTATTTTACAAAGGCATATTTAAACCAAACCGAAGCCGATTTAATCGTTTAATTATAAAGTTCTAAATCTTTAATTGTATTATTAAAATTATGAGATTTTACTTTAATGTAAGTTACTTTAAACGTTTCACCAAGATGTTTTCCGTTTTTTAAACCCTTAGTATAATTGGTGTCTTTTAAAATATAATCGAAAGACATGGCTTGGTTTTGCGTATTTGTAAAAAAATAATGTCCGCCTTCAAAACCATCAAAGGTTAAAAGTTCAGAGATTTCGTTTGTAGTTTCAGTAGATTTATTTACAGAATTATTTGCATTAAAAATCATTGTGAAACCTAATGCAATAAATAGAAATAGAGTTTTCATGATTATAATTTTTTAGTTTGCAATAAGCACGTATGCTTTTTAAATCTCTACTAAAGTTACAGAATAATTAAAGCAGCTGAAAATAATAGGCCATATTTTAAGAATACTTTAATAGCATTATACCTTTTTATTTTACGCGGAAAGTATGCAAGTTGCTAAATAGAACAGTAGTTAAACATATTCTATTTTACATAATATTAATTATAGTACATTTTATAGCAATTAGCGTAATAGCGTTTTTGGGCGATATTTGACATAATTGCAGATATAACGTCGTAGAGTTATATCGATAGTAATTATGTCAAGCTAATTGTGGCTTCGTTAGCATAATTTAGATGTGCAGTTATAATTCTATACCATATAAAATAGCCAAGAATATGTTTAGTTAAAATTGAATATTTAATATTTAACTAATTAAACTATATCGTTTTGTTTAGCTTATAATTTTAATATGCTGTATAATCCATCATCATTTTTTATACACGCGATTCTCGTGAGCTTGTCATGAGACCATAAATTTCATGAAATCGAATTTTTACTAGATTTACGAACACATTTGAAGTTTTATTCTATTCTGGTTATTATCATTTTTTTTAAGAAGCTATTTCTATATTATGTAAAATAGAACTAATTTAGGCAAATATGATTTGAAACGATATTTTAGTAAAATATTATATACAAATACAATCATCCACTGGATCATTGCATTTGTATAGCCTAAAATATGGACGCTCCACTCACCTATTGTTTTATCAAAATTTTATGAGGTCTAGAGACCATTTTGACTGTCATTTTTTTATATTTATGATTTTATAAATTAAATGAGAATAGTACATCTATCTGACATACATTTATCCGAAGATAACTTTGATGAGTTTCATGATAATTATCTTGAAGCACTAATAAATGACCTTGCTGATTTTCATTCAACTAATAATATTGATTTAATAGTTATTACAGGTGATTTAGTTGACAAAGGAGGTCATTCATTGTTAGGTATGAAAGAATTCGAGGGATTTGACTCTCCTTATGAAATTTTCGAAAAGGTATTTATTAAGCCTATTTCTTCGTTTCTTGGTTTAGGAAATGAAAATTTTTTATTTATTCCAGGGAATCATGATATTGATGAAAACGGTATTCTTTGGGTTGATGAAAAATCATTAAAAGAAAAATTATCCAAAGATACTATCAAAGAACAACTCAAATTAAACGAAAGGACTTTTAATTCAACAAATAAGAGGATACAAACATTTAAAGAATTTGAGAAAAAATTCCATAAGGAAACTATAAATTATGAGTTCACCAATAATGAATCAACTTATCTCTTCAACGATAAAGTATCAAATTCTAATATAGGATTTATCTTAATAAATGATTCTTGGAGATGTTCTACATGCCAATTAAAAGATTCAAAATTAAATAATCATTATGTCGGAATTAAGCAGTTTTATTGGGCTATAGAAAAATTAAAACAATTAAATCAAGGTGTAGATCTTGACAAAGTAATTTGTCTTTTTCATCATTCTATAGAAGAATACACAGAAAAAGAAGAAGTTAAAAGATTTTTAATCAACAAAGACGTAGACTTATTTTTGTATGGTCATCATCACAGTATAAAATCAGAATATTTATTTACTCCTATGAATGGTTGTCATGGATTCAGAGGAAGAGCGGCTTTAAATAAGCCTGATGAGCAAATAGATATATTTCAACCAGGTTATCAAATAATTGATATTGATTTACTATCAAATAGGATAAGTCAAATATATCATCGTAAATATGTTTTTAATTCTTCGATGTTTGCTCCTGACACTACATCTGCTCCTCCATTAGGAGTTGATAACAATTCATCACGTGGTTCAATTGGATATGAGTTTTCTCAGAAAACAAATAATTCAAATTACCTTGGACAGTTAAAACTCGAAAATTTTAAAAGAGAATAGATGAAATTTTACGAAAAAAGATATATAACGAAATATGATGGCTCTGATATTACTTCATTTATTAATGATGAAAATGATATTACATTAAGGGCTGGAATAATGTCATATAATAAAATTATTCTTTTAGGAAATCCTGGAGTTGGTAAAACCACAGAACTTAATAATCTCTTCAATTTACTTTGGAATGAAAAAGAAGAAACTGGGGTTATTCCATTTTTCATTAATTTAAAATATTATAGAAAGACCATATCTTTTGATGAACTAATAAATAATGATGATTGGAAAAAATTTTCACAAGTTATATTTGTTTTAGATGGACTTGATGAAATCGCTGATATTCAAGATTTTATTTCTGAATTTGAGAATTTTATATCAAAAAATAAGAATAGAAATATAAAGTATGTAATTAGTTGTAGAACTAATATTTACAGTAAATATTTAGCTAAAATATCTGGTTTTCAACCTTTTATGTTGAAATCAATTACTGTCAGTCAATCTAAATCTATTTTAGAAAAAAAGTTTAATATTAGAAATATAGATGAAAAGTTTTTTGAAAATATTGATACACCTTTTTTTCTCAATCTCTTTGCAGAATATTACAACGAAAATAGAAACATACCACAGAACACTTCTCAAATATGGGAACTTTATATTGATAAGGCTCTAGATAATCATAAGAGTAAGGTAATTAAACGAACTGTACTTAATAAACCAAAATCAATCAAATTATTAAAACTACTATCATTAGTAAATGAATTAATGCAAAAAAATTATGCTACTGATGAGGAACTTTATGAAATTGTTGGTGATGAATATGATGAGTTCATTGAAAATCCTTTCCTTATTAAAAATGAAGACTCTAGTTACTGGAGTTTTATACATAGGCAAATACAAGAATATTTTGTCGCAAAGTGTCTTGTAGATAAAGATTTTTCTGAAATTCTAGATTTTATTAAAATAGATAAAACACAATCTGTTCATCCTTCTTTATTCAATTCATTAACATTTTTACTTGATATAATGGATATTGACAAACCTAACTATATAGAATTATTAAGTTGGTTAAAAAGTAATCAAATAGAGTTGTTATTTAAATCAGATTCAAACAGATTAAATAAAAATATAAGAATAGAGGTTTTTCAGGAATATTTTGAAGAAGAATGTATTAATAAGACTTTATGGATTAGTACTCGAAGAACTTTTGAAGTAAGTGAAATTGGGGTTTTTGGAGATTGTAAAGAAAATTTCGATTACTTAATTAATATAATTTCAACATATAAAGATTACCACTTTAGAGTATTATATTCTGCATTAAATTTGTTGGGCTACTTTACTAATTCTTCTTTTGATCAAGAAGAATTAAAATCATTCCTATTAAAAAAATTAAATTCAATTGATTTTCCGATTGATGCAAAATCTGAAATTTTGAGAATAATTCAAAAGTTTAATTTGGCAAAGGATGACTCAAAATATATGTCCATTATTTATGAGCTTTTTAAAACAGAAACAAATAAAAAACTAAACAATAGCTTATTGTCTTTAATTCATGACGAAGAAAATATTGATATCTATAGTCAATTTTTGAAAGATGAGTTTTTGATGGCTAATGGTTATATAAAACGTAAAGATGAAGATGAAGTAATTAGAGGTAATAAGTATATTATTAATAAATTAATATTAAGACTTTCTAGCTCTAAAGACTTCTTGGACATATTTAAATATTACTTTAACAATGATGGTAAAGTATCCTACTATGATAATTTCGAAGATGAACTAATTGAAAAATGTTCAACATTTATTAAAGCTGATAAAACATTTATAACGCACTTATTAGGTCAAATTAATGAGGACTATAGTTTTCATATGAATAGACAATTTTTAATTAAAATAATTAGAAAAAGTAATACTGAAGATGTTGCGCTAAATTATTTAATTGAAAAAAAGGAGATTGACAATATAAGATTTTTTGTAGCTGAATTAGTAAATGAAAATAATATTAATCAATTAGTTGAAGTTTTATTTGAAAAAAAATTACCGAATCAAGAGATTGAATATTTTAGAAATAATATTGGTAATTCCAATAGTCGAGATTTAGCTGTAAAGTTTAATGATTTAATGGAAGCGAAAGGTGTAAATTTCAAAGAGCCCGTTTTTACAAATGAGAAGGCAAAACTATATCAAATTAATTTCAAAAAACATATTCAAGAAAACTTTGATATTCTTTTTGACAAAGACAAATTACAAAATGAAATAAAAACAGTCTTTGAAAATAATGGTAATTCTATTACTGGAAGCGATTTGCATAAAATTAGAAGAGACTGGTATGATAAAAATGGACATGGTAATGTTATAGATACCTCAATTAGTATTATTGATAAATACATTTATTCTAGAAATGACAATCCTATAACATTTGATGATATAATGAAAATAATCGATAATGATGATTTTATTATTATTAAGAAAATTAGACAAACTATTGAGCAGTATAAAAGTAACAATAGAGATTTCAGGATATCAAAAAAGCAAATAAACAATATTAAAGAATGGGCTTTAAAAGAAGTGCCTCAAATAGACTTTAACGAAGTTGCACATTCATCAGGTGATTCTTCGTTTTATTATTTAAGAAACTATAAAAAATTAGAGACTATTTTTTATTTTCAAAAGCTATTTGATTTTGAATTACCGCAAGATTTCTTACTAAATAGTATAGAGTTCTATGAATTTGATAAATCAGGTGAAATAGATGAAAGCTTTGATCATTTATATAATTTAATTAACAACAAGTATTTGTTTGATAAACAAGTTACAGAAAATATAAAATCAAAAGAATTAATTGGTTTATCAATGTCTAAACATATTAGCTATGCATTATCAAACCAATTGGAAATGACATATCAATCAATAAGAAAACACTTATTAAAAGGTAAATCAATTTTTCATGAAAGTAAAAAACTAGAAGATTATGTCAATTGTACCAATGACACTTTAATTTTAAAAGAGTTATGTGTTGATAACGAAAGTTATCAATTTTGGAGCTCAATTGAACTAATGCAAAAACTAAATATTAATATTCCTTTTTGTAAAGAAAAGGCAATTGAATATTTAGAAAGTGGAAATGAAAGATATACTATAAACGCTTTAGATGTCTTATTGAATTTAAATGATTCTGAAGCCTTCAAATTTATCTTAAAAAACTTAAAAAAAGGCTTTACTCCTTCTTTTCATGGCATGAAATATTCTAGCTTTAATAACATAAGCGACATTCAAGATTTAACTGAATTATTTGATATTATTTACAATAAAGAATTTGATAAATTCGAGTCTAATTATTATAGAGGTTTCTATAAAATGTTAATTTCAAATCTTTCAATTAAGGAAGAGGATTTTGTAAAGGTACAAGCTGTCTTAAATGAAATTAAACAATCTTTAATAAAATCTGAATCTGACTTATTTTATATTAACTTATTAATTGATGATTCTATTAATAGTCATATAAACTCTAAATCAAAACCGTATAGACTTAAAGCTGCAAAGGAAAAAGCCTTAACCTTAACATCTTAATATTCCATTCCATACACATTTCCACTTCACTCCTATCGTCGCTTCGGGCAAAGAGTATTCCATTAATATTGAAGAAGATACATTTGTCAAGAAAAAAATAAAGGAAATGATGTATTATACTTTCGCTTTTAGCCAAAGCTCAAGTTACATAACGCAGAACATTATAGTACATTTTATAACAATTTGCGTAATAGCGCTTTTTAGCGATATTAGACATAATTGCAGATATAACGTCTTTAAACTGATATCGAGTAATTATGTACAAGCTAATTATGGCTTCGTTAGAGTAATTTAGATGTGCAGCTATTAGTGCTATTAAATTACACTCTAAAAATTATGATTCACTATTCAATTCGGTCATAATTTCGGCAAATAGTTTATACGATTTTATTCTATCGTTTATGCTATAAATATTTGTTACGGCTATTAATTCGTCTGCCTGAGTATTTTCAATAAATGCTTTTACTTGAGCTTTTACAGTTGCTTTACTTCCTATAAAAGAATATTTAAGCATTTGATGTACTTGTGGATTTTGCATAACTTCTCTATAATCGTTAGTCATATCTGTTGGTGGTTGTACAAAATCACGTTTTCCTGTAAAGAGACCAACAATCATACGAATTAATGAGGTTGATAGCCTTTGGGCTTCTTCATCTGTATCTGCAATAATAATATTTACACCTGCTATTACATATGGCTTTTCTAAAGCTTTGGAAGGCTTAAATTCGTTACGATAAATACTTAAAGCATCCAATAAATGAGCGGTTGCAAAATGGCTTGCAAAGGCATAAGGCAGTCCTTTTTTGGCTGCTAAATGTGCACTATCTGTACTCGAACCTAAAATATAAACGGGTACGTTTACACCTTCGGCAACTGTTGCACGAACTTTAGATTTGGTGTTTTCAGCAGAAAAATAGCCTTGTATTTTTTCTAACTCATTAGGGAATGATTGTGCTGCCTGCATAAAATCTGGCCTTATGGCTTGAGCGGTTTCTCTATCGGTTCCTGGCGCTCTGCCTAAACCTAAATCTATTCTGTTTGGATAAAGCGATCCTAATGTTCCAAATTGTTCTGCAATTATTAATGGCGAATGGTTTGGTAACATAATACCACCAGAACCTACTCGCAAAGTATTTGTGCCTTGAGCGACATAACCTATTAAAATAGAGGTTGCACTACTGGCTATATTATGGGAATTGTGATGCTCTGCCAGCCAATAGCGATTATAACCAAAAGCTTCGGCACTTTGTGCTAATTTTAAAGTATTATTAAATGTTTCTTTTAAACTATGGTTTTGTGAAACTAGTGCTAAATCTAATATAGAATATAATGTGTTTTTTACTGCCATAAGGTGAGATTCTTAATCCTTTTTAATCATAAGGATTTTCTTCTTTTAATTACATTACAAAGTTAAAGAACAGCTTAAATTTTTAATCTAATAATTTGTTAATTAAACCCTAAGTATAACACAAAAAAAACAGGCAACTACTGTTGCCTGCTATACTATTAACTTAAGGGATATTATGTGCTTAGTCTATGCTTTAATTACTTTGCTCTGTTTACCATTAGTTATTTTAATTTTGTAACTAATATTTTCTTGAACATTCTCTTTAAGCTCTATTGTGCATTTTACAGATTTAACAGACCAGTTTGGATATTTTTTTAAGATAGCTACACTTATATGATCTGGCAAACGCACATTTTCAAACTTTTGTTTACTGGCAATTACTTCGCCTTTTTTATTATACACATTGGTAATTACATTATTTGCCTCTTTAAACACAACGGTATAGGTTGCTGGTTTTTTAGGTGTATAAATTTGCTTTGAAGTAATATCGTAATTTGATACTACTTTTTGAAACGCAGAAATGCGTTTAGATATTTGAGTTGTTTTTGTTGCTTTACTTTTAGTTTTTGTAAAACGTGACTCTAAATCTGGTGTCGTGGTATTTAATGCTAATTCGTCTTGGGCAAATGCCTGGCTGGTTAGACCTAAAAATAGTAAACCTAAAATACATGTTTTCATAATACTTGTTTTTTTGTTAATAGAAATGATTAATAGCGTAAAACAAGATTGATCACGTCTTGTTTTGTTATGTCTAATTTATACACAATTACCTATTAATCAACTATTTAAACCATAGACAAATAGTGTACAAGTTGCATTTTTCAGGCTTGAAACACCTGTAAAATAAAGGATTGCTACTGTTTATAAACTTTGAATGAAATCATTTAAATCTTCATCTTTATCAAGATTTAATTTTTTTCTTAAACGGTATCGACTGGTATTTAATGAAGCTAAAGTTATGTTTTGAAGTGCTGCAATTTCATAGCTTTCTATTTTTAGTCTTATTAAAGAGCATAAACGTTTTTCGGTTTTACTAAGATCTGGATATTGATTTTGAAGTTTACTATAAAATGCATCGTTTAAAGTATCTAAACGTTGGTAGAAATCTTTAGTATCAACATCAAACGTTATTTTATTTTGTATGTCTTGCTCAAACGCATCGAACAGTTTTTTTCTTTCTCTGCCTTTGGTTGTTTTTAAATGCTCTAATTTGGTAGCAAGTGCTTTTGCCCATTCTTGATTTTGGGTTAAATTAATGGCAAAGTCTGATAAGTCTCGTTGTTTCGATTCGATTTGAGAGTTTAGTTTTTCGTTTTGTAACTCTGCTATTTTTTGTTTGTTTTTAGCATTTATAAGGTGTTGTTTACGACTAAAATATAAGAATGCTAAAAAACTGAAAATTGAAATTGATGAGATAGAGATAATCCAAAGTTTTAATCTCTGATTTTTAATTTTGCTTTCTTTTTCCTGTTTTTCAAAAATGTGTCTGGCTTTTAAACGTTGAAAAGCGACATCACTTATTGCATTTTTTATTGTGCTTTTTTTATTGTTTTCTATAGCAACGATACTGTCTGATAATTGTTTTACTTTTTTTGACCATAAATAGGCTTCATTTGGCTGGTTTTTAGCCAGTAATACTAATTCTTTGCCTTGTAAATAATACAATCGTGAACTTGCATTGGCTTTTTTTTCTGGGTTATAAAGTAGTTTATGCATTTGTTGTAATACAGTATCTACACTTTTAAAGTCTTCTAAAATTATAGCTGTATCTATTAGTTGAAATCCTGCGGCTGCAAAACGTTTATAATCAATTCGGCTTTCACTAAATGCATTTGCTGCTTTAATTCTTGAGGTTTTGTAGAATTCGAAATTTTCCTTGTACAAAGCATTGGCTTCTGCAATTTTACCTTGTTCTACATAAACATCTGCTATATTATCTCTTACGCTACCAAGCAAGTGATCAACAGGTTTTAAAGCTTTTGTAAGCTGAAAGGATTTATTAAAATAGATTAATGCAGAATCTAATTCTTTTTTATTCCAATAGAAAAAAAGGCCGTAATTGTTTAATGCTGAAGCCCTATTTAAATTTTTATCTGCCTTTGTAAATTCTATATTTTTTTTATGCACCATATTAGCACTATCTAAATATGCTGCTTTAGCGTAACTATCTGCTAAATAACCATAAGATTGCGCACGGTAATGCCGAAAGTTGCTTAATTCTGCTTCAGAAAAAAATTGAGTATTGGTTTCATAATATTTAAAAAAAGCTTTGTAGTTTTTTATAGCTTCTTTTGGCAAGCCCAAGTATCTAAAATTATAAGCGCACTTGTAATAATGTAGTAATACAAGCTCGTGATTGTTTTTAAATTGTTTTACTAAATCGTTTATTTCAAAATAATAAGCCCAATATGTTTCATCACTAAACTTTAAATTATTCTCTTTTATTTGGTGTTGCAGTGCTTGGTATTTACTATACGCAGCTTCGCTTGAAAGCGTTTCCTGACTTATTACAGAACAGGAAAAACAAAAAAAGAGAATAGCAATCTTGTTTTTTAATAGCTTCAAAACGAGAATAATATATTTGTTGGTTACTCAAATATACAGCTATTAAAGTAAAAACAACTTTATAAAAAACTAATTACCAGCTATTTAAAACAAATAAATCACTACTAATATTTTATGCCTAATGCATCAAGTAAATGGCTCATAGTCCATGCTGGACCAATCATTAAAAACTGTAAATCTTTAATAAACGATGGTTTTTTGCCTTCGTGATTATGCCCAATAAATTGACCAATCCATGCTACAATAAAAATAATTAGCATAATTAGCCACAAAGGAGCTAATTGCAATAATTCTATTTGGTGTATAAAAAATAAAACAAGTGCAGAAAATAGAAGCATTCCAATAAATAATACAACCGATAAGCGTAAATAATAAATTAAACCCAAAATAATAATAACTGTTCCAAGATGTGCGTATGGTAAAATACTTACTGGCAACGTATTAGTGATGCTATTAGGTAATGGTATGGATGCTAATAGGCCAATTAAGCTAAAAAATATGAGCGGTACACAAATATAATGTATGGCAATGTTTAATTTTTTTTGGTGGCTTTCTGCATATTCTGCTAATAATGATTCAATGGTTCTCATAAGGGATAAAATTTAGTTAGTTCTGTTTACAAATTGTTTTAGTTGTAGGTATTCTTCTGTGCCTTTTTGGGTTAAATGTGGTAACAATAGTTGCCAAAGCATAGTAATAGATTCGCATTTATTAATACTATATTTTGGTGATTGTATAGCAAGTTTTTGAGCTTGCCAAAATGTACTTATCATCCAAATAGTATGAATGGTTTTATTATAATTTATAATATCATTTTCGGGTTTTAAACGTTTAGTTTCTATATAATAGTCTATTAATTTTCTAGCTTCTTTAAACCGTGTTAAGTTAGACTGTTCGTACTGTTTTGCTATTTTTGGATAGGTTTTTATAATATGAACAACATCATTAAAAAAAAACGAATAGCGTTGCTGTAAATTCGAAAATTTTAGCATCATTTCTTCAAAATGAAATAAGGTAATGTATGTGTTTTCTGGTAGAATAAAATCTAGCGTTTCTGCATACATATCTTCATAAATTGAAGCTAATAGTACAGCTTTATTTTTATAGTGATAACTTAAATTACCAGCGCTAATGTTAAGTACATCAGCAATTTGCTTCATAGAAACATTAGCAATACCGTTGCTATTAAATAATGAAATTGCTTTTAATTTACTTTTTGTTTTCAAAAATAGAATTAGTTTTGTTTTACTAATATATAAATAAAATTAGTAAAGACTTACTAATTACCTGAAAAATAATATTAAAAAATTAACACTTTTTAAGAATTACGTATTGCTTTCTGCCCTACTTTTGCAGACTTAAAAATAATTATCAAGAATCTCTAAAAGGAGATAGCAACCTGCAATAACGAGCAAGGTGCTAAATAGATAAGCCAATTAATTGGAACAAATGTTAACTCATATTTCTTATTTTTTGATTGCTATTTCCTTTTTAAAATGAAAAAGAAAAATGGCAAGTCCACAACAAATTACTCCAAAATTTACAGCTTTAATTCCGCTATTCGTATTTGTATTTACGTTTTTAGGTGTTGGAATTTATCAAAATGATTTTTATGCACTTCCTGCGCCAATTGCAGTTATAGTAGGTATTATAGTCGCGTTTTTAATGTTTAGACAATCAATTAATTCTAAAATTGAAACCCTTTTAAAAGGTTGTGGCGATGATAAGATTTTAACCATGTGTTTAATCTATTTGTTAGCAGGTGCTTTTGCTACCATTACCAAAGCTACAGGAAGTGTTGATGCTATTGTGAATTTAGGATTAGACTTTATTGCCATACAATACATTTACCTTGGTGTGTTTGTAATTGCTGCATTTTTATCGGTTTCTACAGGAACTTCAGTTGGTGCTATTGTAGCTTTAGCACCTATTGTTATAGGTTTTGCAGATAAAAGCAGTGTAGATTTAGCAATACTTTGTGGCGCACTTTTAGGCGGAAGTATGTTTGGTGATAATTTATCTGTAATATCAGATACTACCATTGCTGCTACCCAATCGCTAGGCTGTAAAATGAGCGATAAATTTAAACAGAATATTAAAATTGCGCTACCAGCAGCTTTATTTACAATTGCAATTTTAATTTTTCAAGGTTTAGGGTTAGAAACTAATATTGAAGACACCACGGTTTACACCTATTCTATAGTTAAAATATTACCTTATTTATTAGTGATAATATTATCTATAATTGGTATTAATGTGTTTGTTACTTTGCTTTTAGGCGTTATTGCTGGCGGACTTTTAGGGATTATTTATGGCGATTTCACGCTTATAGAATCTACAAAACTAGCCTACACTGGTTTTACAAGCATGACCGAAATATTCTTACTATCGCTATTAACTGGTGGTTTGGCTGCTTTAGTTTCTAAAAACGGAGGAATAGATTACATATTAAATAATATTAAAAAACTTATAAAAAACAAGACATCTGCACAATTAGGAATTGCCGCATTAGTTGGCACTATAAACATGGCAATTGCCAATAATACCGTGTCAATAATTATTGCTGGTCCAATTGCTAAAACCATTAACGATGAGTATGGCTTAGACAATAAAAAAACAGCTTCAATTTTAGATATTTTTGCTTGTATTGTACAAGGTATTTTACCTTATGGAGCACAAGTTTTAATGATTTTAAGTTTCTCTTTTGGTAAAATAGATTACTTAGATTTAGTATCTAATACTTGGTATTTATTACTATTATTTATTTACACAATACTATTTATAACATTTAAATCTTTACGTTTACAAAGAGGTGTTAATTAATTATAAAACAATATTTTATAATCATTAAAAAAGCGCCTAAAAATTAATTTAGACGCTTTTTTTGTTTATTATTTATTGACATTATGCCTTTGGGTAATCTGTGTAACCTTCAGGTCCTGTGGTGTAAAATGTGTCTTTATCCCAATCTGCTAATTCAATATTATTTTCAAAACGTTCTACTAAATCTGGATTAGAAATAAATGGTTTTCCGTAAGCAACTAAATCGGCATTACCAGCTTCTAAAACCTCGTTTCCTTTGTCTTGATCAAAATCGGTATTAATAATTAAAGTTCCATTATATAATGGTCTAAAATGTTTTGCAATTTCTGTTACAGCAAAAGGCACATCAGATACATCTGTAAAAGGTTCAGATAAATGAATATACGCTAAGTTGTAATCGTTTAACTTTTTAATGATGTATTCAAATGTTGGAATAGTCTCTTCATCTACCGTAATTCCAGACATACCATGTAACGACGGATTAAAACGTGCTCCTATTTTTTCCTGCGGAATCACTTCTTTTATAGCGTCTAAAACCTCAAAAAAGAAACGCGCTCTATTTTCAATAGAACCTCCATATTCATCCGTTCTTTCGTTTGAACAGCCATTAAAAAATTGCTGAAACAAATAACCGTTAGACGAATGTATTTCTACACCATCAAAACCAGCTTTTACTGCATTTACTGCAGCATCTTGAAAATCTTTAACCGTTTGTTTGATTTCTTCAATAGTCATTGTTTTTGGTGTAACCGTATCCTTAAAACCATCTGGTGTAAACGATTTAGCGTTAGGATTTATGGCTGAAGCCGAAACTGGCAGGTCACCATCGTGAAAATCTGGATGAGACATGCGTCCAACATGCCATAACTGTATAAATATTTTTCCGCCTTTATCGTGTACACGTTTGGTTACTTTTTTCCAACCTTCTACTTGTGCTTCGGTATGTATACCTGGTGTGTTTATATAACCAACAGCTTGTTTTGACACTTGAGAGCCTTCGGTAATTATTAATCCAGCCGATGCACGCTGTTCATAATACAAACCGTGTAAATCGTTAGTTGGTGCTTTAGCATCATTATCTGCACGACTACGTGTCATTGGTGCCATTACCACTCTATTATTTAGTGTAATATTTTTTTTATAAGGTGTTAAAAGGTGTTGTTTGCTCATAGTAATTTTGGTTTCTTTTTACACAAAACTATAATATAGATTGTTTTTTAACGACTAATTTTTAAAAGTTTAACGAAGTATTTAATCAAAGTATAAACCTTTGTTAAAAAAAAGAATGAACATTCATTTTTACATATCTTTGTATTAGAATTTAAACAGAAATGGCAAAACTTCAAAAAAGTATAGATAAACGCAACGCTTTAATAAAAGCGACAATCGAGTTGGTAAACAACAACGGTTTTCACGCAACACCAATGAGTAAAATTGCTAAAATGGCAAACGTCTCACCTGCTACAATTTATCTGTATTTTGAAAATAAACAAGACCTTGTTAATAAAACTTACGTTGAAGTTAAAGCCGAATACACAAAATACGCCTTTGCAACGTATGATGAAACAATGCCTGTTGAAGCTGGTTTTAAATTGATTTGGAATCGTATTGCAGACTTTAAACTTAAAGAATGTGAAAATGCGATGTTTTTAGCACAATGTGATAACACACCAATGATTGATGAACAAAGCAGACAAGAAGGTATTAAACACTTACAACCACTACTCGACCTTTGGGAACGTGGCAGACAAGAAGGCATTATAAAACCATTATCAGACTATTTACTATATGCTTATGCTATAAATCCGTTATCGTTTTTAATGATTATCCAAAAACGTGGTGTTTTTACATTAGATAAAGCGCATTTAGAAGAAGCCTATCAATCTGCATGGAGCAGTATAAAAGTATGTCAATAACATGAAAAAAACAGCAATTATATTAGGCGCATCAGGATTAACAGGTGGTTTATTGTTAGACCAGCTTATTGATGATGAGCGTTACGAAAGCATCAAGTTATTTTCGCGTTCTAAAATTGAAGGTTTACCTAGTAAAGTCACTCAATTTATAGGTGATTTATTAGAAATAGAACAGTTTAAAAACAATTTTACTGGCGATCAAGTTTTCTGTTGTATTGGCACAACCAAAGCCAAAACACCAGATAAAGACTTGTACAAAAAAATAGATTATGGTATTCCTGTTTCAGCAGCAAAATTAGCTAAAGCTAATGGTATTGAGACTTTTTTGGTTATTTCAGCATTAGGTGCAGATGCAAAAAGTAGCGTGTTTTACAATAAAACAAAAGGCGAAATGGAACGCGATGTGTTAAAGCAAGACATTAAAAAAACGTTCATTTTTCAACCGTCATTAATTGGTGGAAATCGTGAAGAAAGTCGCACTTTAGAAGACATTGGAAAAGCTATATTTAGAGTTATTCAGCCTTTATTCTTCGGGAAATTAAAGAAATACAAAATAACAAATCCAAAACGTATGGCAAAAGCCATGATTAATCTGGCAAATAGCAAAAATTATTCTGAAGTCATTATTACTTCAAACGATATAAAACGAATCACAAAAAACAACTAAAAAAACTATGGAATTATTAGACAAATTAAATTGGAGATACGCAGCAAAAGCCATGAATGGTGAGAAAGTTTCCGAAGATAAAATAGAACGTATTTTAGAAGCTGCACGCTTAGCTCCAACATCATCAGGTTTACAGCCTTTTGAGATTATAGTAATTAAAAATAAAGACATTAAAGAAAAAATAAGAGAAGTTGGCTGGAATCAATCTGTAATTACAGACTGTTCGCACCTATTCATTTTTGCCGCTTGGGATACTTACACAAAAGAGCGCATTAATTATATGTTCGATTTAACTAATGATGTTCGTGGCTTTAAAAACGAAGGTTGGGAAAACTATCGCCAACAATTATTAAACTCATATCCTCAAAAAGATGCAGAAGAAAACTTTAACCATGCTGCAAAACAAGCGTACATTGCTTTTGCTCATGCTATAGTTGCTGCTGCTTACGAAGGTGTAGACACAACACCAATGGAAGGTTTTGATGCAGAAGCTGTAGATCAAATTCTAGGACTACGCGCAAAAGGATTACGTAGCGCTGTGTTATTACCAGTTGGTTATAGAAAAGAAGATGAAGATTGGTTAGTAAATCTTGAAAAGGTTAGAAAACCTATGGACAAGATGGTAACCGTAATTGAATAAAAAAACATATGAAAACGATAAAATTAAAAAGTAGACCCGAAGGAAAACCTACACTTTCAAATTTTGAATTTGTAGAAGAAGATAAATCACTAACCATTTCAGATGGAGAGATTTTATTAGAAGCAGCCTATGTTTCGGTTGACCCATATTTAAGAGGAAGAATGAGCGATGCAAAATCTTATGTAGAACCTTTTAAATTAAACGAACCTGTTCACTCTGGTGTTGTGGCTAAAGTTTTAGAATCTAAAAACGAAAAATTCCAAGTTGGAGATTACGTTTCTGGTATGTTAAATTGGTCAACACAACAAGTGTCTAATGGTGAAGATTTAAATAAAGTAGATCCAAAAAAAGCACCTTTGAGTACTTATTTAGGTGTTTTAGGAATGACAGGTTTAACAGCTTATTTAGGCTTAACCGAAATAGGAAAACCTAAAAAAGATGAAACTATTGTAGTCTCAGGAGCTGCAGGTGCTGTTGGTAGTGTTGTTGGACAAATAGCAAAAATACTAGGCTTACGTGTTATTGGTATTGCTGGTACAGATGAAAAAATCGAGATGCTAAAAAGTAAATTCGGTTTTGATGAAGGTATCAATTATAACACCACAGAAGACATGAAATCTGCAATTGCAGAAGCTGCGCCAAATGGTGTAGATGTGTATTTTGATAACGTTGGCGGACCAATTTCTGATGCTGTTTTATTCAGTATTAATCAATTTGCACGAATTATTATTTGTGGTGCCATTTCGGTTTATAATGAAACTGAATTACCTAAAAGTATAAGCGTGCAACCATTTTTAGTAAAAAACAGTGCATTAATGCAAGGCTTTATAGTAAGCAATTATGCTGAAAAATTCCCTGATGCCATGCAAAAATTAGCAGGTTGGTTAGCCGAAGAAAAATTAACCTATACCGAAACTATCGTTGATGGTTTCGATAATATTCCTCAAGCTTTTATCGATTTATTTGAAGGTAAAAACAAAGGAAAAATGATAGTAAAAATATAACAACTAAAACCGAAAAAGAAAATGAACAATTTTGATTTTAAAAACCCAACCAAAATTATTTTTGGAAAGGACACAATAGAAAAAGTAAAAGAAGAAATTCCTGCAGATGCTAAAGTATTATTACTTTATGGAGGCGGAAGTATTAAGAAAAACGGAATTTACGACCAAGTAAAAACTGCTTTAGCAGACGTTGATGTGACTGAGTTCGGAGGTATTCCTGCAAATCCAGAATACGCTAAACTAATGGAAGCTTTAAAAGTAATAAAAGATGAAAACATTACGTATTTACTAGCTGTTGGTGGTGGATCTGTAATTGACGGAACTAAATTTTTATCTGCAGCAGCAGTTTACGATGGCGATACACCTTGGGATATTTTAACCAAAAATATTAGAACTGAAAAAGGCATGCCTTTTGGTACTGTATTAACCTTACCAGCAACAGGATCTGAAATGAATTCTGGAGCAGTAATCACTCGCGAAGAAACTAAAGAAAAACTTGCAATGGGTGGACCTGGTTTATTTCCTGAGTTCTCTATTTTAGATCCGCAAGTCATTACGTCTATTCCAGAACGTCAATTAGCAAATGGTTTAACCGATGCGTTTACACACGTTTTAGAACAATACATGACGTATCCAATTGGAGCTCTTTTACAAGACCGTTTTGCAGAAAGCATTTTACAAACCTTAATTGAAGTAGCACCAACGGTTTTAAAAGACCCAACAGATTACAAAGCAGCTTCAAACTTTATGTGGAGTTGTACTATGGCTTTAAATGGATTAATACAAAAAGGCGTACCAACCGATTGGGCTGTACACGCTATTGGTCACGAGTTAACTGCTTTATTTGGTATTGATCACGCACGTACTTTAGCAGTAATTGCACCAAGCCATTACAAATTTAATTTTGAGTCTAAAAAGGAAAAATTAGCACAATATGCTGAACGTGTTTGGAGTATAACTGAAGGTAGCACAGATGATAAAGCCTATGCTGCAATTGAAAAAACAATTGCTTTTTTCCATGACTTAGGTATTGACACGAAACTATCAGACTACACAGAAGATTACGAAGGAACCGCAGAAAAAATCTCTGAACGTTTTACAAATCGTGGTTGGACAGGATTAGGTGAACACCAAAGTTTATCGCCAGATAAAGTAGAGAAAATAGTAAAAATGGCTTACTAATTTTATAATTATTTAAATGAAAATAATAAAAACGGTAGCCTTAGCGCTAACCATTATTACAGCTTCAGGTTGTAAAGATCAAACAAAAGAAACACCTTCTGAAAACGTTTCAGAAGAAAAAATAAAAACCAAAAAAGAAAAAGATATGAACGTATTATTTGTATTAACATCTCACGATAAATTAGGAGACACAGGAAAGAAAACAGGATTTTGGGTTGAAGAATTTGCAAACCCATATTACACATTATTAGACAAAGGCGCTAAAATTACTATTGCAACACCAAATGGTGGTGCTGCACCAATAGATCCAAGTAGCGACTCACCAGATGCTGCAACAGAAGATACTGAGCGTTACAATAAAGATGAAGAAGCTAAAGCCTTAATTGCTAATACACATAAGCTAGCCGATTTAAATGCAGACGACTTCGATGCTGTGTTTTATCCAGGTGGTCACGGACCATTATGGGATTTAGCAAACGATGAAACGTCAATTGCTTTAATCGAAAAATTCAACGCTCAAGATAAACCTGTAGCATTTGTATGCCACGCTCCTGCTGCATTAAAAGGTGTAAAAGGAACAGATGGAGAACCATTAGTAAAAGGTAAAAAAGTAACAGGGTTCACAAACTCTGAAGAAGATGCTGTTGGTTTAACAGACGTTGTACCATTTTTAGTAGAAGACATGCTAAATGAAAATGGCGGAATTTATTCTAAAAAAGAAAATTGGGCAGCTTACGCTATTCAAGATGGTAATTTAATTACTGGTCAAAATCCAGCATCGTCTGAGTTAGTGGCAGAAAAATTACTAGAGAGTTTAAAATAAACTTTAAACATTGTATTTAAAAAAGGTTATTCATACAGGATAACCTTTTTTTTTAATTTCTTTTAAATAAAGTGATTTTATAATAAATTTTATTAAATTTAATGAATAGTAATTATGGAATTAGCTTGTTTTAATGCTTAATAAAAGGTTTAACTTTTTTGATGTAATATTTTTTATAACTCTCATAATATGTATTGTTATGAGTATTACAATGGAAAAAGAGAAACTTTTATATATCTCACCTATAGTAGTTGTAACAATTTTAATTAAATATATAAGTACAGTAAAAAAAAATGCAAATCCTTTATTTATAATTGTACTATTAATGCTTATTGTTTTAAATTACCTTGCAATATATTCTTTTGAAAAATATTTTGCTATAATAACCTTAATAACATGTGCGTATTTAGTGTTATATAGTGTTATACTTAAAAAATACATCTACAAGTTTCACTTGAAAAGAATAATTTCTCTATCTGTTATTATAGGTTGCCTACTAGTTGGATACATTATTTATTCTGTTATAGATTTAATTTTAAGCTATATTCCAGAATTCACAACACTATATGTACTATTATGTGCTGCTTGCTTATTTATTTATGCCGCTATTTCTGCAACTATTTACCTTAATAATAATTATAATAATACCGTTATTATTTTAGCTTCTTGTATAGCAACCATATTTAATATTGCAATTTCTCCTATTAATGAGTTTTATTTTTATAATAGAACTTTTACGGTACTTATACTTACCTCCCATTTTTTATCTATTTATCTTTTTATGAAGTTCATTTCAGAAACAAATCCTGAAGACAAAAAAGATATAGACGCAAATTACTTTTAATCTGTGTGTTTTCTTTTAAATGCTATAGCTGTAATACCAACTTTAGATTTAAATAATTTTGAAAAATGCGCATAATCAAAATAACCTAATGATTCTGCTATTAAAGACAAAGAGTTATTAGAGTGAACTATTAATCGTTTTGCTTCTAAAATTACCCGATCCAAAATAAACTCTGAAGCTGTTTTATTAATTGTCGCTCTTGTTACCCTGTTTAAATGTTTAGCCGTAATATTTAAAGCATATGCATAAAACTGAACTGTTTTTTCGGTTTTAAAATGCATTTCAATTTCTAATTCTAAAGCCTTTAAAATACTTAAATATGAAGAGGATACTACATCTTTTTTTGAAACATTTGCTGTGTAATATCTTGATAAATCTATATATGCTAAGTTTATTAAACTCGCTATTTTTTCTTTTTTATAAGCTAGCTTCCCTTGATATTCAGTATTAATATCACTAAAATGAGATACAATACTATTTAACTGAAAATCATTAAGTTGAAGCATTGGCGGATTCTCTAATGAAAAATAAAATGGAAATTGATTTAAATTAATATTAGTAAACTGAAAATGAAAAAATGCAGCAGAATGAAAAAAAATAAATCCTTTTGCTGGTCTTGTAAAATGCCACCGATGTGTTTGACCTGGACGTAAAAAAAACACACTACCTCTTGTTATATTATAGCTATTAAAATCTATTTCATGCAGGCCTTCTCCAGCAGTAAAGCATACACATAGATAAAAATCATGACTATGTGGTTTATGTACAATTTTAGCATTTTGCTTTAAATGTGCACTTAAATCATTGCTATAAAAGTTAGTAAGACTTTCTTGCTGCTCAAATTGATTTATACTTAAAACAGGTAAATTTTTCATAAAAACTAAATATGTCCCAAATATACAAATAGCTGCATCGTTTAAGCAATAGAATAAAGCGTGAATAATATTAATTTTGTCATGTAAAATTTACTTAAAACGTATTTTATAATTAAAATTATTGATTATGAAGTTATTAAAAGGGACAAAAATAAACAGTATTCTCACAGGAAGTTGTCCTGTTTGTCAAAATGAAAGTATGTATTCTGTACAAAATCCATACAAAGTAACTAGTACTTTAACAATGGAAGAGCAATGCAGCCATTGTAACACAAAATACCAAATTGAACCCTCTTTCTTTTTTGGAGCAATGTATGTTAGCTATCCTGTTGGTTTAATTTTTGGTGGTTTTTCTTTATTTCTTTCATATATAGTTTTAGAACTGTCTTTATTAACTTCTTACATTATTTTAATATTGTTTATGCTTCTTTGCTTACCTATAATTTTAAGGTTATCTAGAAATATTTGGATTAATATTTTTATGAAATACGACAAAAGCAAAGCAGAGTAATTGTTTAGTTATTTAAATAAAAAAGGCCGCTTAAATAAGCAGCCTTTTTTTTATTTATATTTACATTGTTATGCAGGAACTTTAGCTGCAACATCACGCCTTTCCCAATACCTATGTTTAGCAATAGCATCTCTAAATGCTTTAGGCTCTTCGTTAATAAATACTGCTCCATCATCTTTATAATCTTTAATAAAAGTATTATCTATTAAATTTTCAGCTTCATCATCTGCAGCAATAGCTTTACAGTGCTTAAATGCTTCATTTAAAAATTTGGTATACTTTGGTGTATCTATAAGTTTTTTAATTGCATCTTTTCCTCCTGGTATATAAATAGCATCAAACAGAACACTTTCGGTTGTAGAAATTGCTGCATCAACATCATGATCCATAGCTTCGCTACATTTTACTGTACCGCCATGAGGAGCAATTAATTTAAGCATCGCACCTTCATCTTCTAAAAGCGATTTCATTTTCTTAAAGGCTTTCATATCAAAACCATTTGCAACAAGTACTGCAATTTGTCTTGTTTCAATAGAATCAAATTTAGTATTAGCTTGACTTAATGCTTCATCTTTATCTAAATAATTTTTGGCATCGCCTGGTTGATGTTTTTCAACATCTGCATCTGCACCAATAGCTTGATTAATTGGCTCTTCAATACTTTTTGGTACTTCTAAGCCTATATTCTCAGCTACAGTTTTAGCTAAATCATTATCAATTTTATTAATAAGCCACAACATACGCTCTTTGATATACTTTTGCGTACATTTTCCTAGCTCAAAAGAATAAGCACCTGCAACGTGTTCTTTTTCCCAATCTGATAAACTTCTATAAAATAAAGCGGGTTGAGAAAAATGATCGCTAAAACTTTCGCTTCTACCTCTTATTTTTTTAGCATCAATACGCTCTTCATAATGTGTAAAACCTCCATTTGCCATAGCATTAAGATGTGGGCAACCTCCCATTAAAGTATTTGGGAAATAAGCGCCTTGACCTTTAGGAATATCCATTTGCATATGCCCATCTCGCTCATTGTTATGAACTTTTGTTACAGGCTTATTTATTGGTATTTGATGGAAATTTGGTGTTCCTAATCTTGACAACTGCGTGTCTCGATAAGAAAACAATCTACCTTGTAATAATGGATCGTTTGTAAAATCGATTCCCGGAACAATATGTCCTGGTAAAAATGCGACTTGTTCTGTTTCTGCAAAAAAGTTATCTGGATTTCTATTTAAAACCATTTTTCCTATAATTTCAACAGGTACTAATTCTTCTGGAATTAATTTTGTTGGGTCTAACAAGTCAAAATCGAATTTATGCTCATCTGCTTCTGGTACAACTTGAATACCTAATTCCCATTCTGGAAAATGACCAGCGTCAATGGCTTCCCATAAATCACGCCTATGGAAATCGGCATCAGCTCCATTTATTTTAACCGCTTCATCCCAAGTAACAGAATGTGTACCTAATTTTGGTTTCCAGTGAAATTTTACAAAATGTGATTCGTTTTTATCGTTTATCAATCTAAAAGTATGAATACCAAAACCTTCCATCATTCTTAAACTTCTTGGAATGGCACGATCACTCATTGCCCAAATGTGATTGTGTAAAGTTTCGGTTGTATGCGAAACAAAATCGTAAAATGTATCGTGTGCAGAAGCTGCCTGAGGAATTTCATTATTTGGTTCTGGTTTTACAGAGTGAATTAAATCTGGAAATTTCATAGCGTCTTGAATAAAGAAAATTGGCATGTTATTACCAACTAAATCCCAAGTTCCTTCTTCTGTATAAAACTTAACAGCAAAACCTCTAACATCTCTAGCTAAATCTGGAGAACCTTTAGAACCTGCTACAGTAGAAAAACGAACAAATACTGGTGTTTTACGTTCTGTATCATTAAATATTCCTGCTTTACTATATTGTTTTATGCTTTTTGTAAGCTCAAAATAACCATGAGCACCACTACCTCTAGCATGAACTATTCGTTCTGGGATACGTTCGTGGTCGAAATGTGTAATTTTTTCTCTTAATAAAAAATCTTCGAGTAATGTTGAGCCACGCTCGCCAGATTTTAATGAATTATTAGTATCATTAACTTTTAAACCTTGGTTGGTTGTCATCGCGCTATTATCATAATCTACACGATTTGCCTCAAGATCTTTTATCTTTTGTGTTTCGGAGTGTTTTCCTGTTGATTTTTTTGCCATGATATATAATTAATTATTGGTGAAATATGTGTGTATATCCCTAATTTAATTATATTATTTGATAGCAAATACTTGAAATAGTATATGAGTTAATATTATTTTTATATCTGTTAATTATAGTTTCTTTTTAACATTTTGTTAGTGTTTTGATTTTAGTTTTTTTGAAATTTTGAAAATAGATTTATAAACAAAACACTACAATAAAGTATATTCGCGCCATGTGGATGTATTTAGGCTTATTAGCAGCACTTTTTTTAGGATTACACAACTTGTGTAAAAAACATGCTGTACAAGGAAATGAAGTGTTTCCGGTACTTTTAGGAACTGTTTCTAGCGGATTTTTATTTATAGCTGGTTTTTATTTGTTTTCAAAATTTAATCCAGAATATGCTCTAGAACGAGGTTACAACTTTCAAAATATTACAACAACAACACATGGTTTTATTTTTATAAAATCTATGATAATGGCTAGTTCTTGGGTGTTAGCTTATCAGGCTTTAAAACATTTACCCATAACAATTGTTACTCCTATACGATCTGCGGGACCATTTTTTACGTTTATTGGTGCTATATTAATTTATAAAGAAAGTCCAAATGCTTACCAATGGATTGGATTTTTTCTTATTATTTTCTCTGTGATATTATATTCTAGAATTGGTAAAAAAGAAGGCATAAATTTTAAACGCAACAAATGGGTTTTTGCCATTATTGGAGCTACTTTTTTAGGTGCTTCTAGTGGATTATATGATAAATTTTTAATTCAGAATTTAAGTTTAAATCCACAAACTTTACAGTTTTGGTTTTGCTTATACACCATTATAATTTTATTGGTAATCTTAACCATAACGTGGTTTCCTTATGCCGAAAAACGTAAAGCATTTACCTTTAGATGGTCTATTATAGCTGTTGGTATTTTATTACAATCTGCAGATTATTTTTACTTTAAAGCGCTACAAGATCCTGATGCATTAATTATGCTACTTTCTGCCATAAAACGTAGTCAAATTATAATTGCTGTTGTAATTGGCGGATTGGTTTTTAAAGAGAAAAACAAACGCAAAAAAATGGTTCCATTATTAGGGATTATGATTGGCGTTTGCTTGATTTTATATGCTTCTGAATAAGATTTTTTTAAACGCAATAAATGAACATATTTTATTTATTTAATTCGCAATTTTAAAGTCTTTTATAATTTGTAAGGCAGATTTGTGTGCTCTACTTGAAGCTGTTTCAAAATCTGAAGTTACATGGTTTGCTCCACTTCTGATCCCTTGGTAAATACCTGCTATTATTGTACCCATAAAGTCACCTAACTCTGCTATTCTTTCCGTTTTATAAGCATCAATTGAAACCGGTTTATAAACCAAATTGGTATTGTAAACTTCATTTATATAATTAGCTAATTGTGTTTGGGTAATTGCCTCTCCAACTAAATTATAGATTTTCTGGCTATGTTTAGCTTCGGTTAGCATATTTGTATAAGCAAAGCCTAACTCTGTTCTACTTGTGTAAGTGCATTTTCCATCACCTGCACAATTTCTTATTTCACCTTCTTTTGCATAGGTTTCAATATATTCTAAATCTGGCTCAATATAAATTCCGTTTCTTCCAATAACCCAATCTAAACCTGAGTTTTGAATATCTTTTTCGGTTTGTCTATTACTTTGCACAACTGGACTAAAAGCATTATTCTCCTCTGCTCCTACTATGCTTGTGTACACTATTTTTTTTACACTGTTGTTTTTTGCTGCTTCAATAACGTTTCTATGTTGTTGAATTCTTTTTTCAGGAGCATCCATTCCAGATATTAATAAAACCGCATCAACACCTTTTAAAGCTTCGTTAAATTGCTGTAAACTATTATAATCGCCTTTTCTAATTTCTATTCCTAAATGCTCGGCTTTTTTTGGAGTTCTAGCAATACCAATAACATTTTCTTTTCCTATTTTAGAAATAAGTTGCATAGCTATTGCAGATCCTAATTGTCCGTTTACTGATGTTATTGCTATTTTCATTGTGTCTGTGATATTAGGTATTCGATTGTTTTTGTTTTAATATAACTAACTCCTTTTCTAAAACTTCTGCTTTTTCTTTAAATTTTTGCATTGCTTTTTTTAGCTGAACAACTTTTTTTAAAAGCTCGTCATCTTGCAATGCTTCAAAAGATTCAATATTTCCTTTTAATTTGTATTTTGCTTTAGCGCCACACTTTGGGCATGATCTAACGTCTGACATTTATTTGGTTTTCAAACAAATATCTTATAAACATGTAATATGCTAAAGATAAATATGAGTGCAAAAATGGTAAATATAGAACCTGAACTTACAAATAGTTCTTTTTAAAGTTGTTTGGCGTAAAACCTGTATGTTTTTTGAAGTATTTTACAAAGTTTGTGGGTTCTTGAAAACCTAAATCGTACGCAAGTTCTGAACTTTTAATATCTGAATTTATAAGCAATCTTTTGGCTTCAAGTATTATAAAACGATCTATATATTGTTTTGCTGTTATAGAAAGAATGTCTTTACAGATAGTGTTTAAATGTTTGTAAGTAATATGAAGTTTTTCAGCATAAAAATCTGCATTTCTACTGGCTTTAAAATGAAGCTCTAGAAGTGCTTTAAAATCTAAAAAGATATTAACTTTCTTAGATTGTTTTAAATGATAAGGCTGAAATTGCTTTAAGCCTTCTAACTTGGAGAAAATGATAGAATATAATGATTTATAGGTGTTTTGCTGATTTAAATCTTCTGTATGGTTGTTATACTCCTCATAAAACAAATCAAAATAACGTGTAATATTAGAATCTTGTGGCACTTGAATACTTGGTGAAAATAAATGCGTATTAAACAACCTTAAATATTCATTTTTTGGTAAATTATTTATCTGATTTTTTAAATAAGTTTCCGTAAATAATAAAATATAACCCTTTAATTTTTTAGTAAATTGAAAGGCATTTATTTGCCCTTTAGATAGATGGATAATGGTATTTTTCTTTACAGGATGCCATACAAAATCTACCAATTGCTTGCTTTCTCCCTGCGTGTAAAAAACAATCATGTGAAAAGCTAATTGATGTGCTTTTTCTGGATTATGGTCTATAATTTCGGTTTTACGAGAGGTAAGACCTTCAATGGTTAAAATTTCAATACCACTATTTTTTGGTTTTTTAGAATCGAAAACAATTTGCGGTACTTTTTTTTGCATTACATTTTTGTATTAGATTTTTCTAAAGCTTTTCTAATATGGTCACTATCCCAATGATTGTCAAAGTCTACAATACCTCTTTTAAAGTCTGCATCTAATAATTCTTCTTGTTCTTTAAGTTCTTTTCTGGCTTTAAATATATATTCCTCATCACGTTTTGGTGCTTTTGCTAAGCGCCTTAAACTTGTTTCGTCATACTTAATAAAGTTTTTTACTTGTCGCTTTAAAGTATATTTTCTAAAACCTAATTTATGTAAAACATCACTAGCTAATGCCAATGAAGTATCCAAAGATTCACGATAAAAATTTTCATGACCAAGATTTAATAACTCGTAAGCATCTTCTCTATTTTTAGTTCTAATCATGAGCTCGATGTGTGGATATTTTTCATTTACAATTTTAGTAATTGCCTTAGTTACACTTAATCTATTAGTAGCAATAATTACTATTTTTGCTTCAGCAATACCTGCAGACTCTAATAAATCTAAACGTGTAGCATCTCCATAATACACTTCGAATCCCATTTTCCGAAGAAAATCTACTCGGTTTGAATCTTGATCTAAAATAGTAGCTTCTACGCCATGTGATCTTAAAAAACGACCTACCGTACTTCCAAAATTACCAAAACCAACTAAAATTATTTTTTGTGATTTTGCAATATGATCCATTGGACGTTTAATAGACTCTTTAGTACCAACTTTAGGCAGAATAAAACGCTCGTTTACAATACTAATTATGGGTGTTAAAGCCATACTTAAAGCTGTAATTACCAACAGCATATCCATTTCCTCTTGTTCTAAAATATGTAAACCGAAAGCAAAAGACAACAATACAAAAGCAAATTCTCCAACTTGTGATAAGCTAAAAGTTAATAGCAGTTTTTGGTCTAATTTTAAATTAAATACACGACCGGTAACAAATAAAACTACCGCTTTTAATATAATTATAGCAATTAAAACACCACCAATAGTAAGCGGACTTTTGGCAATAACTATAAAGTTTATTGAAGCGCCAACTGCCATAAAAAACAAACCTAAAAGTAAGTTTTTAAAAGGTTCTAGAGTGCTTTCTAATTCGTGTTTAAACTCACTGTTAGATAATACTACACCACCTAAAAAAGCACCTAAAGCTGGACTTATCCCTACCAATTCCATAATAAATGAAATACCAAAAACAATTAAAAACGCTGCAGCAATAAGTAATTCTCTTACATCTGTTTTTGCAACTTTTCTTAGCATTGGTACAATGACATAACGCCCTAAAGCAATAATTACTACAACCGATAGTATAATGGCTATTGTTTGAAGTCCTAAAGGTAAACTTTCAATTAGACTAACAGACTCAGTATGTACATTGGTTTCTGTTTCTGTATTAGAATTAGATAATAATGGCATTATACCAATCATGAAAATCACTATAATATCCTGAAACAATAAAATGGAAAATGCCGAAGTTCCAAAAGTAGTTTCCATCAAACCTTTTTCTTTTATGGTTTGCATAGCAATTGCTGTAGATGATAATGCTACAGCCATAGAAATCACTAAAGCGACTTCCCAATCGTATCCTAAAAAAGTAAATAACAAATAGGATAATAACATGGTACCTCCTACTTGTATTCCTCCCATACCAAGTATGGTTTTCCGCATGTTCCAGAAATTTTTAGGTTCAATTTCTAATCCAATAAGAAACAGCATCATGACGACTCCAAATTCTGCAAAATGCAATATATCTTCGCCTTCTTCTCCAATAAAACCTAAAACATAAGGCCCAATTAATACACCTGCTAATAAGTAACCAATAACCGAACTTAAACCTAATCGCTTTGCTATAGAGACACAAATAATGGCTCCAAGCAAAAACATGATAGCTTCAAAAAGTAAACTTCCTGTCATATAATTAAGAGATTTTTAGTTGTGGTATATCGTTAATAAAAGATTTTTTCTCAAAATCGTTTATTGCTAAATTGTTTTGAAGTAAATCGATTAATTTTCCATAATTAATTTTGTAATCGTTTAATTTTTCATCAGAAAGATTATGTGTTCCCATAACTGCAAATGGCGGATAATAAGTCATACCACATAAATTAGCCGTTTGCTCAAAAGGACGTAGAAATTGTTCAACAGTAAAACTATTATATCCGGCTGAACAATACACTTCTTTAGAACCTCCAGTTGTTATAGCATTTAAACATGTTTTATTGTGTAGCGCTTTACCTTCTGGACCATAAGCCCAATTAAACTCTAAAACCATATCAATCCATTGTTTCATTAATGGCGGACAACTATACCAGTAAAAAGGATGGTGCCATATAATTATATCGTGCGATTCTAATAATTTTTGCTCTCTAGGAACGTCTATATGAAAATCTGGATACTCTTCATACAAATCATGAATTGTCACATTTTCTTTATCTTTAATATGATTTATTAAAGCTAAATTAACTCTTGATTTTTCAAGCTTTGGATGCGCAAAGAGAATTAGAATTTTTTTCATAATAACAGTAGTAAATTAGATTTATGTTATAAAATCAAAAGAAAGTTTTATTCCGTTTATAATCATTCCTGTACCAATAATAGCAATAATTAAACCCATAATCTTTCCTATTACAGAAATCACATTTTTCCCTACAATTCTAACAATTAAATCACTTAATCTAAAAGTGAAATACGTTAGTAAACTCATTAAACCAAAAATAAGAATTACAATTATTATATGCACAGTTTCTACATTGGCAACAAAATTCATTGCAGTAACAATAGTTCCTGGACCAGCCAAAATAGGAATTGCTAAAGGTGAAACTGCAATATCTTCATCTACATGAACATGTTTAAGGCTTTTTACGTTAGAACGTTTTGATTGTAACATATCAAAGCCAATAAAAAATATTAATATTCCGCCTGTAATTTTAAATGCAGGAATACTAATATTAAATAACTCAAAAATATATTTTCCTAATAACACAAAAACTGCAACAATAGCAAATGCTATAATATTTGATCGCCTGTTAATGTCATGCTTTGTTTTTTTGTCTGCACCTTGCGTTAAAGATAAAAAAACCGTCATATTAGAAATCGGGTTTGTTATGGCAAAAAAAGCAGTAAAAACTGCTATTGAGAAAGTTATTAGGTTATCCATTAATTTGAAAATTTAATTTAGCAAGAACTTGAATATCTTTTAACTAAAAAATTAATTTTCTATAATTTAACAATTAAATTTAACTTCTAAACTAAAGTACTTGTGACCTCTAATAATGTTTTAATTTTAGCCTCATCATAAGCATCAGGATGTGCATTACTAAAGCTACCTTTATCATTATCAAAATACTTGCCTGACTCGTTTTTATTTGCCTCAGACATGGCTAAATCATAAAGAATATCTACACCTTTTTCTGCTGGAGACCAATGTTGTCCGTAAGCTTCTTTAGCCATTTTGGTATTTAATAAAGAACCAGGATTAACAGCAATTGTAGTGATATTAGGGTGTTGTTTTGCAAAATAAAAACTCCACATGGTTAATGCCAATTTACTTTGTGCATAAGCATCACTTGCGTTAATAGTTACAACTCCAGTAAGAATACCTTTTTTAACGGTAGATTGTGCTGCAGAACTTAAATTAACAATTCTTGTATTTGTACCTTTTTCTAAAACAGGCAAAATAGACTCCGTTAAAATATAAGGCGCTAAATAGTTAACAGCCATTCTAATATCTAATCCGTCCTTTGTTTTTTCCGAAGATGTTTTAAAAATTCCGGCATTGTTTATTAAAATATCTAAACTTGATACTTCATTTTTAATTCGTGCTGCCATTTGTTTTACAGCATTTAAATCTGAAAAATCGGCAATAAATCCTTTGATATTTTCGTTATTTGAAGCATTTTTTATTTCGGTAATAACGCTGTCTACTTTAGCTTTGCTTCTACCATGAATATATACTTTATGGCCTTCTATGGCTAGTTTGAGAGCAGTAAGTTTTCCTATACCGTCTGTACTTCCTGTGATTAATATGGTTTTCATTTTTGTTGTGTTTTATTGAAATGTCTATTAGAGAGAAGTTTTCGATACTATTTTTCTTCAGAAATTCTTCTGAAGAAAAATCACTCGAACTGACATTCTGCTTTTATTGCGATGTATTCTATTTTTTATTCTTTTTAAAACGGTGCAGCTGTATCTTTTGGTGCATCTGGTAAGCTCCAACGTTGGCGCGCTGTAACGTTTTCTAATGCAACATCTTTGGTTGTGTTACTGTTGATATTTCCGTAGCTACTAGTGCTACCACGAGGAATTTGCATTTGATCTCCGTATAACCAAACAACCAAGTTACTACGTTGTCCGCTAGTAATTAGATGTGTAGCATGTGGCACATTACCTCTGTGAAGGATTGCTTTTCCTGGTTCAAAAATGGCTTGCACTGTTTTTCCTGAAGCTTTATCATAGAAATCAACTTCAGATCCTGTAAATACTTCATCGGGTAAGTTAATATTAATATTTAAAGTCGCTGCTGAAGCATCTGTGTGTGCATGTAAATCTTTATCCTTATCTGGATTATATTGAATTGAAAAACCAAACGTTTGGTTATCGTAACCATAAGTACCAAGCAATAAACGTGCAATTGGACGCATAAAACGATCCATCATGTCGTTATAAAAGGCTTGGAAATTTGGTGCAGCTAAATGACCTTCAGAACGCTCATCTAACATCATTCCATAACGATTTAATTGTATGCCATAAGGTGCACGCTTAGGAATTTCAGAATTAACGACAGCTTCTAAATACTTACGGAATTCTGCTAAACGTTCTACATCAAAAAACTGTGCTACATAAACACCTGGAATAATTTCTTCCCATAAATCGGCAACAGCATTTTCTTTTTCTGGGTTTTCCCAAGCGTCATTTATTACTTTTCGCAATTTTGGATCAAGCAGCGATTCATCAGGAATTAGTAAATTGTCTTTGTTTTCCATTTCCCATATTACCCATGCTTCTTCTAGTAATTTTCTGTTGCTATTCCAAAAATGAGATACAGAAGGTTCACGTTTTAATGAAGCTTCGCGAGCTGGTTGTGTAAGTGCACGTGCTTGTTCTAGTGCATTTGTATTTGTTATTGTTTTCATATCTAATTTTTTAGATTCTTTTTTGAATATCGATAACTACTAGTTTCTGCATTTAGCTTTGATAATCAAATTATATTATGAATTGAAAAAGCCACACATAATATTAAATATTTGGTGGCTTCGTCTAATATTAATCGATACTTGGGGTTTAATTATATTTTTGAAATTAAAAGTTATTTTGAAATCACTTTATAATTTCCGTTACTTCTAATATAAAGCACCGTTTCTTTTTCTGCTGAAATAATTGAAGTTGCATTTTCTTCTGCTCCGAAATAAGATGGTGCGTTTAATTCCTTTTTAGCTTCTTTTTTAAAAAACTGGTGTGAAATTCCTCCAGAAATTACAACAGCTCTAAAATTTGGACTTAAATTTTTAATTTTTCCTTTAAAACCAGCTGGTAATTTTATTAAAGAAGCACGTAATTGATTTTTTTCGTGGCTTCCCCATAAAAAAGCAGTTTCTACATTACTTTTTTCTGAAATCCATTCTATATCATTAGCGTTTAACCAAACTAAATTCGTTTTATCAACATTAACAGGTCTTTCTCCATTATCAAAAGCTTCGTCTGTTGGTTGTACTAAATATGGTCCTTCCTGTATATCTAAAAATGCCATATTTTCTTCACCATCTGCTGCAGTAATATGTGCTTCTCCTGCTGGTTGCTGCCAATAAGATCCAGCTGGTAGCCATTGTTTTTCGGCTTGTTCGTCATCATTATGCAATAAACCTTTAATTACCACACCACGATACGTAATGTTGTGAATGTGTGCTGGCGAAGAAAACCCTTTATTGAATTTTACTAAAAAACCTGCTGGTTCGTTTTTAGTTCTGTCTCCCCAAAGTTTACCTGCTGCTGGACTTTTATCGCCTCGTAGCGGATTTAACCAACCCCATTCTACAGTATCTGCAGTTACTACTTCGTTTATAGACTTAATATTATCTGTTGTTGGTGTTTGCGCCTTTGCAAAAATACCTGCTACTAGTGCTAATGCGATTAAAATATTTTTTTTCATGGTATTAAATTTAAATACTAATTATATTTCTGTGAATAATTCACTTTCTGGCAATCTAGATTTTGGTGTTTTATCAGTTGAATTAAAGTCAGATTCTGCTCTGTAACCTATAGACACAGCAACTAAAGCTGTGAAACCTTTTTCTCTTAAACCAAACTCTTCATCTAATGCTTTAACATCTATTCCTTCCATTGGAGTAGCATCAATACCTAAACTCGCAACACCTAATAAAAAGCTTCCTATGTTTAAGTAAACTTGTTTTTCCATCCAATGTTGTAAATCTTTTAAATCGTATTTATGAATTCCTGCAAATGTTTTAACAGCACCTAGGAATCCGTTTTTAATGTCTTCATTTGGAAACCTTCCATTTTTATCTTCAGTTTCTGCAATATGTTGGTAATAGGCATCATCTGCATCAATTTTTGAGCAGAATAATACGACTGCTGAAGCGTTGGTAACTTTAGGCTCATTAAAATGAAAGAAACCTTGTGTTCCTTTAGCCATGCGAGCTTTACCTTCAGTAGTTTCTGCAACTATAAAATGCCAAGGTTGTAAGTTTACACTCGATGGGCTCATTCTTAATAAGTTTTTGACTTTTGCCATATCTGCTTCAGATATTTTTTTTGTTGGGTCAAATTCTTTAGTTGTGTATCTCCAGTTTAATGTTTCAGTTAAATTCATTTGTATATATTTTTATTAAGTTGATTTTTCAATTATACTATAAAAAGTATAGTACAAATGTAATTGTAGTATGCAATACACACAATAACGGTCAAAAAGGATAGTACAAATTATTATAGTTAAAAATGATGTAAACTCAACAATATCAACACATTTAGTAAAATGTTAAATTTACTATAAAAAGTATAGTTGTATAAATAAATATAGTATTCTATCTTTGCCAAAGATTTAATACTTAAAAAAATTATGTATACGTTTAAAGGAAAGGAATATCCATGTTGCGCGAGTCTAACTATGGGAATTATTGGAGGAAAATGGAAAACGGTAATTATGTTTCATTTAATTAATAAAACACTTCGATATAATGAATTAAGAAAAGAAATGCCAACAGTTACAGAGCGTACATTGAGTTTACAATTAAAAACTTTAGAAGAAGATGGTATTGTAAAAAGAAAAGTGTACACTTCTAAACCACCTTTAAAGGTAGAATATTCGTTAACCGATTTTGGTAAAACTTTAATTCCTGTAGTGCAAGCTATCGCAGATTGGGGTGTAAATACGGTTAAGGAAAAAAATAAACACACAGTGTAAATTACTTTAATTTGTAGTTTATTATCGTGATCCTACTATTTACTTGTTTAAAATGTTATTTTAATTTTTATTTTTTAAAATACATTTTCTAGCTTCTTAAAATTGATAAATAAGTAAAAATTAGGCATTTATAAATATAGTATTATAACTTCAGAATAAATTAACGTTTTAATAAAACAAAAAGAGTATTTACTTTTTTTAAAAACATCACTTTTACATAGTCTAAAACGTTAAAAATCAACCTTTGATATTTTTAATTTTTCATCAAATTTTACAGATTTTATTTTTTTTGTAATAATTTACTGAATAATTCAATACATAGCTTTACATCGTGAAAATCGGCGTTTTATCCAATGATTATGCAGTTTATCCGATAAAAACATCTTTTGTTCGATAAAAAAAATCAAAAAAAAAGCTCTAAAAGTATTGGAATAATTAATAATTTATATAGATTTGTTGTGATTACAAGTGAAAAACATCCTAACAATGAAAGCAAGAACTACTTTTTTTACCGTTATTTTTTTTATGATATTAAGTATCGGTTATGCACAAAAAGATAAATTAAAAAACAGATTAATTACTGGTAAGGTAAGTATTAGTAAGTATCATAGCTTAGAAGAATTAAAAAGACTTCCTAAAGGAGATTTATTAACATTATATACAGAACGTATTGAAGTTATCGTAAATATTCTTCCAAATATTGCTTTTGCTACTAAACCTAATGTTACCATGAGTAGTTTAGGAATACCAGAAACTAAAGAAAATAAAAAAGCTTTAGAAGCAAACGAAAAAGCATCACAAGAATATTTTGATAGTACTATTCAATTTCAAAAATCTATACTACCATATTCAGATTCTAAAGATTTAATAGCCGCTATATTATTTTACGAACAAACTTTAAAATCGCTACATACTTATAACGACTTTAAAGTAGATTAATTTTTAAAATCATAACATAAATTTTAATAAACTCAATAAATGAAGAAAAGAACACCTTAATATCGTAAGAAAAAACGCACTTTTTATTAAAAAAAATGCATTTTGTCGATATTATTTGTATTTCATACGAATTTTAATTAAAATTGAACTATAAATTATTTCCCAAATAATCTATAAAGCACTTAACCATGATGAGAAAAAACTACATAACATTAATAATATTACTATTTACTTGTACTATTATTAACGCTCAACAAGAAAAAGGAATCACCGGTTATGAAAACTGGTTAAATTCTTGGACGGAGTTTAGACCTAATAAAGTAGAGTACGATAAACCAACTCAAATACTTACAGGAAATATTACGAACGATACAAAACTTAGAAAAAGTGACACCTATCTTTTATTAGGTGATGTATTTGTTACAGACAGTACTACTCTTACAATAGAACCAGGAACAGTTATTTTAGGTGACTTTGATACCAAAGGATCTTTAACTATAGCTAATGGATCTAAAATTATTGCAGATGGTAGAGAAACAGATCCAATTGTATTTACTTCTAATAGAAGCGTAAAGAAACCTGGCGATTGGGGAGGCATTATTATCTTAGGAGACTCACAAACTAATTTTGTAAATAAAGATGCAAAAGTTGAATATGGTTTAGACACTACTGAAGCTAAAAATATAAGTTATGGTGGTGATAATTTAGAAAGTAATTCTGGAATATTAAACTATGTAAGAATTGAGTATGCTGGAAAAAGAACAAAGAGATTTGGATACTTGAGTGCTTTAACTTTAGCTGGTGTAGGAAGAGAAACCATACTTAGTAATGTTATGGTAAGCTATAGTCAAGGAAACTCATTTGAAATACGTGGAGGATCTTTAACTCTAAATCAATTTGTTTCTTATAAATCTACAATTAACGATTATGACATTAATTATGGTGCACAGTGCGACATTATTAATTCTTTAGCTATAAAATCGCCATATATTTCTGGTCCAGAAACCTCTAGAGCACTTCGTGTTTTAAATCATGATTTAAAAATAGATACAGATTTTAATAAATGTCAAACCATAGTTGATGCAAAAAACTTAACATTAATAAATATAACTAATGATTTAGAATATGATATTAAAGTAGGTTTGGTAAATGAAGCCATTTTTATTGGTGAAGATGTTACTTTTAAAATTGATAAAAGTGTTATTTCCGGTTTTAATCCAGCAGTAATTTTAGATAATAACATTAAAGTTAACAGTAGTAATTTAGAAAAAATTGTGTTTACAAGTTCTTACTTTAATAATTGTAACGGAAACATTTTTATAAAAGACAATACAAACAATGAAGATTTAGAAAATTGGTATGGAAGTAGAGCTTTTAACAATGTATATTCAAAAGGACCTGACTCTGAAACATTTATAGACTCTCACAATTTAAAACGTCCAGACTACAGATTAAGAATAAATCAAATTGTAGCCTCTCGAGAAGACTAATGCACAAAATACAATATGTATTAAATTTAAATATTAGCTAACCATAACCTCTAAATTTAAAAGCTAAAACATTGCCTATAGGATAGAAAATTATTAGCAAAGACAAATGTATACCAATAAAACAAAATACCAACTGTATTTATTAATGTGCTTATTTATTTTTATTTTACAGCAAAAAATAAATGCACAAATAGTAATTGGAACACCTCAATTAGTTGAGTTTAATCAAGCTTGCGCAAATGAGGATTTTAACAACTTTGCTACAAACTTTGTTTTCTCTCCTGAGAGTGGATTAGATGCATCTAATCAATTTAGTATAGAAATGTCTAATGCTAATGGAGATTTTAATGATTCTACAATAATACTTACAACTAATCCTGGAGAAATAACAAGTTCACCAGCAACCTTAAACTTTTCTATTCCAACAACTACAGCTGGAGAAAATTATAGAATAAGAATTAAAAGTAGTAATCCAGTTGCTACAAGTAGTGGCTCACAATCTTTTCCGGCATATTATAAATTACAAGATTCTCCTTTTACTATAAATAATTTAGTATCAACAGGAGCGTATTGCTCTGGTGGTAGTTATTTGTTAACTATAGATAATCCTGGAGCAGGTAATAACGATTCACCATTAAATTATCCAACGCTTAACTATAATTGGTATAAAGAAACTAGCGCAACAACATCAGTTTTTGTTACTAGTGGCACTACTCTATCTGTTAATCAAGAAGGAACATATTTTGTTGAAACAGATTATGGCACATGTACATCTAGTTCATTTTCAAATAGAGTAACCATTAGCGAAGTTGTTGCTGGAGAAACAGATGCAGGAATTTCATCTAGTTTGGGCAATCCGTTTTGCCCAGATCAAGGAGAAACAATTTTAAGTACAATTAGTGGCAATAGTTACCAATGGTTTGAAGATGGTGAAATAATTTCTGGTGCAACAAGTCAAATGTATAGCACATTAGATTCTGGAGAATACGCTGTACAAGTAGATTTAGGAGACTGTTCAGTTTCTGGAACTATAACGTTAACCAGTGAGTTATTTGATGGCTCTATAAATGTTGAAGAAACCAATACTCTTGAAGAAGGAGAAAGTTTACAAGCAATCGTTATAACAAATGCTAATAATCCAGAATTTGAATGGTATTTAGATAACACACCAATAGCTGGTGCTACTCAAGATAGTTATAATGTAACAAGTTTTGGAAATTACACAGTTGTAGTTACCGAGACCTCTGGGTGCCTTGGTTCTAGAGAATTTACTTTTCAAGTTACTGAAGCTTTTAATCCTTTCCCAGATGTAGAAAATATACCTAATATAATTAGCCCTAACGGAGATACAATAAATGATACTTGGACTTTACCTACAAAATATGTAACAGGCACAAATACTGAAGTTTTAATCATGGACAATCGTGGAAAAATAGTTTTTCAAACAAATGACTATTTAAATAATTGGCCAGAAAACGATTTAGAACTAACAAGTATAAATCAAGTGTTTTATTATATAATAACAACACAGGATAATCAAGTAAAAAAAGGTTCAATAACAATAATTAAATAATATGAAAACACTACTTATAGTTTTAGTATTATTTACCAGTTCTCTTCAGGTTTTATTTTCTCAAGAAGAAATAAATGATGGTGTTGTTGCCCTAAATATCCCAATTAGAAACTCCTTAACATTTAATCGCTTTACAATAAATCCAACCTTTAGTTTTGTAAGAGAACAAAATAAATACATAACTGTATCTAATAAAAGGGAATGGACAGCGTTTGAAGATGCACCACTAACCTATTTAGCTAGTTATTCAGGACGATTTGGAGAAAATATTGGTGCTGGATTAGGTGTTTTTCAACAAAATTATGGTGTACTTACAACTTTTGGCGGCTTATTAAACTTTGCTTATAATGCAAGATTACAACGAGATAGCAATTTAACATTTGGTTTAAATATTGGCGCATACAAAAGCGGACTAAATACAGGAAGAATTGTTACTAACTTTAGTGATCCTGCAACAGAAAATGTTTCAGAAAATTTTCTGTTAACTATAAATCCGGCAATAAATTACGGGACAGGTTTTTTCGATTTTGGTGTTTCACTAAATAATATTGTCGCTTATAATTTTACATCTTCTACTATAATTGAAGAAAATCCAGAACAAGCTATCCAAGGTCATTTAATGTATACTGGATACTTGTCTACTCATGGTTTTTTTGACGAAACTAAATTTTCTGGTTTAGTTAAAACGGAAATAAAAAAAGACGAAACCATTTTATCTGGAATAGCAATGCTTACTGTACCTAAAGGTATTTGGGCGCAAATTGGTTACAATACTGTATATGGAGCTTCTGGAGGATTAGGACTAAATATCTCGCCGCAAATCGCTATTGAGTATAATTTTGAAAAAGCCATTGGCGATTTAACAGAGTTTGGTCCTTCACATGAAATTTCTGTAGCCTTTAGGTTTAAAAATAATAACAGATACGATTATAGTAGTGGCGACGAAATAAGTGGCTTATTTTCTAATAATAATTCACGACGAAGAAGAGCTAATATTAAAAGAAAACAAAGTGCTAGTAGAAATGCCATTGCACAACAACAAGCCAAAGCAGAAGCCGATGAGCAAGCAAAACTTCTAGCAGAACAACAAGCTAAGGCAGAAGCTGATGCGCAAGCAATACTTCTTGCAGAACAACAAGCTAAGGCTGAAGCTGATGCACAAGCGAAACGTCTTGCAGAACAACAAGCCAAAGCAGAAGCTGATGCACAAGCGAAACGTCTTGCAGAACAACAAGCTAAGGCAGAAGCTGATGCACAAGCGAAACGTCTTGCAGAACAACAAGCTAAGGCTGAAGCTGATGCGCAAGCGAAACGTCTTGCAGAACAACAAGCCAAAGCAGAAGCTGATGCGCAAGCGAAACGTCTTGCAGAACAACAAGCCAAAGCAGAAGCTGATGCACAAGCAAAACGTCTTGCAGAACAACAAGCTAAGGAAGAAGCTGATGCACAAGCAAAACGTCTTGCAGAACAACAAGCCAAAGCAGAAGCTGATGCTCAAGCAAAACGTCTTGCAGAACAACAAACTGAGCTTCCTACAGACGTTGAAGTTTTAGATGAGGAAATTTTAAATCCAACCGATGAACTTGGTAAAGCAATGCTTGCCATTACAAAGAAAACTGAAGATTCTAAATCTGAGCAAAATCAATTATTAAAAAGATTTGATGCTATTGTTAAAATAAAAGATCAAGATCTTAAAGACTTAAAAGAAGAAAATGATTTAAGTGAGCAAGGTATAACCGTAGAGGCTAAGCCATTTAAGAGTATAACAGAAGAAAATAATAGATTAAATAAAATAAAAGAAGACTTAGAAGTTGTAATTAAAAATAGAAACGAAGACATCAAGAAACTAAAAGATTTATATGAAGAAAATCGTGAATCTAATACAATTGCACTTGATAATGTAGACTTATATTATAGAAAAACAATACGACGCTTAGAACTTGAACAAAACAAAGCTATTCAAGCAAAAAACCAACTAGATATAGAATTAAAAGACATCAATATTTCTACAGAGTATGAGCGTAGAAGAAGAATAAAACGTGCTTCATTCGATAATGAAGATGAGCGATATGCTATAGATAGAGCTGCATTAGAAAACATTAAAAAGAATACCACAATAAGTGACGAAGAATTAACAGAAGATGATTTTGATTTTGGCATAGAACAAAGCAAAAACATTCAAATTCTAAAAAATATTAAAAATGAAGAAAATGGTTATTACTTAGTAATAGCAGTGCATAGTGATGTTAAAAAACGAAATGACTTTGTAACAAAAGTTATTCAGTCTGGAGAGTCGAATGTAAATTTCTTTTATGATGTAAACTCAAGTAAATATTATATATACTATCAAAAGTTTAATAATATACAAAACGCAAATAAATCCTTAACCGCTAAAGGAAATAAATTATATAACCAAAAAATGTCAATCGTAAAAATAGAAAATTAATAATTCATTTTGTTTTTAGCAATGCCTACTAGATAAAAATAAAATTGTTCCAAAAACAAACAACATGAAAATCCCTACTTATGTTAAAGCATTATTTATTGTTTCACTCTTGTTCTTTTGTGCATCATCATATGGGCAAAATTTCGAGCCATTTACACCAAGATTCGATGAAGATTTAAAAGGTGATATTGTTCTTATTGGTAATAATATTCTGGGTCCAGATAATAACGCCTTTAATAACAATAATGTGTATAATCATAATGTCGATATGAATTATATTGACATTGATTCAGATAACACAACATTTAGTTCATCTAGTGCCGATTTAGAAATCCCAAATCCAAACTGTTATTTAATTAAATATGCAGGATTGTATTGGGGAGCTGTAAATCCGGGAAATGAGCCTATAACAAATGTAAAATTTAAAGGCCCTACTGGTGGATATAATGATATTCAAGGTACTATTATTTATGATGCAAACGGAAACTCTGTAGATGGAGGTAATAGTTTTTCTTATGCTTGTTATGCAGATGTAACAGATATTGTTACCGCATTTGGCTCTGGTGCAGATTTAGGGACTTACACCGTTGCTAATGTTTCTTCTGGAACAGGAGAGACTTCTACTTTTAACCCATATAATGGTACAGGACAATCTGCTGGTTGGTCTCTTTTTGTAGTTTATGAAGACCCAACTTTACCAGGTAAATCGATAACAAGTTTTGATGGTTTTAGTGCAATTAGTGCTTCACAAAACCCTACAGCAGATATTAATATCGATGGTTTTAGAACCGTACCTGCTCCTGCTCCAGTAAGAGCTAATTTTGCCTTTGCAACCTTAGAAGGTGATAGCCCTATTTTAGGAGATCAAATGCTATTAAATGGCGTAAATTTATCTGCGGCAGATCGTCCTGTAAATAACTTTTTTAATAGTTCGGTAACACAATTAGATGCTACACCTGTAAATAATAGAGTTCCAAATAGTACAAACACATTAGGGTTTGATACTGGAGTAATGACTATTCCAAATCCTGGAAACTCTGTAATAGCTAATGATGCGACCTCTGCAGTAGTTAGATTAGAAACTGCTGGTGATACTTATTTTCAATATTTTTTCGCTTTTGCAGTAGAAATAATTGAACCTAGTATTGTATTAACTAAAATTGTTGAAGATGATGCTGGAAATAACATTGGCGGCCAAACTGTAACGCTTGGTTCTTCTTTAAATTATGTTATTGGATTTCAAAATACAGGAAACGATAATGCAACTAATTTACAGATTAGAGATATACTTCCTGTAAATATTATATTTAATTATCCTACAGATTTAGTTTTACCACCAGGTGTAACAGTTGCAAGTTACGATCCTGATACGAGAGAAATTATATTTGATGTAGCAGATTATTTAGTTGAAGAGAACGATCCTGTTTATGAAATAAGAATTGAAGTTCAAGTCGTAGATAATTGCAACCAACTAGCCGATGCTTGTTCAAACATCATTAACAATCAAGCTTTCGCTACTTATAATGGATTTTATAATCCAACCTTTGAAATTACAGACGACCCAAGTTTAAGTAGTAATACTGGTTGTTTATTAACTCCACAAGCCACAAACTTTTTAACCGATTTAGATTGCCAATTTATTCAAGATGAGATACTTTGTGGATCTAGTTTAGAGTTAACTGCTGCAAATGGTTACGATTCTTACTCTTGGTCAACAAGTCCAACAGGTACTCCTGTTATTGGCACAAATCAATCTATTACGGTTACAGAAACAGGTACTTACTATGTTTACAATACTGCTATAGCACCATGTCAATCTATTACTCAACAATTTAATGTTGAGCTTTACGGTGGAGAAATAGACAATCCTGTAATTCCTTATGCAGATGAAGTTGCTACATGTCCTAACGATGGCAAGCTACTACCAAATATATTCTTATGTGGTGCAGACGATTTTAGAGATATACAAACTAACATTGCTGGTTCTACTTCTATAATTTGGGAGCAATTAGATGAATCAAGTTGTGCTGCCGTTTCAAATTCAGATTGTGCGAATGAGGATAATGCGTGTATATGGAATCAAGTAGGAACTGGACCAGATTACATTGCAGATACCGCTGGACAGTTTAGATTAACAATTAACTATGCTGGTGGTTGTTTTGTTCAATTTTACTTTAATGTATATCAAAACTTATTAAGTCCTACAGTTGTTTCAACAGATATTATTTGTACAACACCAGGAACTATTACTGTAAACAATGTACCATCTGGTTATGAATACAGTTTAGATAATGTTACATTTCAAACTAGTAATGAATTTACAGTAACTACACCAGGATTTTACAATGTATATGTTAAACAAATTGGTGTAGATACTAATCCATGTATTTTTAGTGTTTTAGATGTTCAAATTCGAGAACGCAATTTCACTGTGTCATCTATTATAACACAACCATTATGTCATGGTGAATTAGGTAGTATTTACTTAGCAGCAAATGATGTAGATCCACAATATTCGTTCGAGCTATTTGAAAACGGAACTTTAGTAAATAATGTAGGACCAATAGTAGATAATACTTATTCTTTTGAAAATTTAAATCCTGGAGACTATACAGTTACTGTTGAAACTGAAAATGGTTGTACTTACTCTGAAGATATAACAATTACAGAACCACCATTGTTAACAACAACAGCTGCAATTACAAGTCCGTTAACATGTACCGAAGGTGAAATAACAGTATATCCTCAAGGTGGTACACCTCCATATTTTTACTTTGTAAACAGTACAACAGATTTTCAAACTGTACCAGAGATTGTAGTTACAACTGCTGGAGTTTACGACATTACTGTTGTAGATTCTAACAATTGTAGTGCAAACACTACTATTACTGTAGATATTATACCAGAACCAGACTTTAATGTTATTGCAAATGATATTGCATGTGCTGGACTAGATACGGGAAGTATTGAGATTAATGTAACAAACGCTAACGGAAATAGTATAGAATACAGTATAGATGGTGGCGTTACCTTCTTTAATTCTCCAGTTTTCACTGGTTTAGGTGTTGGTAATTATGATGTTGTTTTATTATATACTGTTGGAGCCTCAGTTTGTAACACAGATCCTCAAACGGTAACAATATCTGAAAGTGACCCTATTAATGCAACGGCTACTTTAACAACAGATTATAGCTGTTCTACTAACGGGACAATTAGTGTAACTGCTGTTTCAGGTGGCAATGCGCCTTACCAATATAGTATCGATGGTGTTACATTTCAGACTAGTAGTGTGTTTTCAGATTTAACTGCAGGTACTTATACAATTACTGTTCAAGACGCTAGTAATTGTACACAAACAACTAATGATATTACAATAGATCCTTTAAATCCGCCAACAGATTTAACTTTTACTATTTCACCAATAACTTGTCCATCAAACACCGCAGATGTTACTATTTCAAGTGTTACCGGAGGAACAGGTGTTTTAGAATATCAAATTATTGCTCCTGCATCAAGTGCTACAGCATACCAAACAGGAACCGTTTTTTCTGGCTTAACTCCAGATACTTATACATTTCAGGTAAGAGACGAAAACGATTGTATTTATAGTGAATCTATTACAATAGATCCTATTGCAACTCCAACTGTAAATGTAGTATTAACTTCAAATTTAGATTGTACTGCAACACCAGATGCTGAAATTTCGGGCACAATTACAGGAACTGCACCATATACCTACGCTGTTTCTGTAGATGGTAGTACATATACAAATTTAGGTACTACTCCATCTACATTTAACTATGCAACCTCAACACCAGGAACATATCAATTTCAAATTACAGATGCTAATAACTGTATTGTAGAATCTAATAGTATTACCATAAACCCAATTTCTCCTCCAGCATTAAGTGCTGTAGTAGAATCACAAAGTGTTATTTGTAATGGAGATTCAAATGGCTCTATAGATATAACTATTGATGATACTGTTGGTACAGCACCATTTACAATTAATGTAAATAACGATACAACTGGTGTCAACTATGGCACACAAACATCTGGTTTAACTGCAGGAACCTATACTGTAACTATAACCGATGCTAATTCGTGTACAGGAACAGATACCATTACAATTAATGAGCCAGATCCTATAGTAATGACTTTTGATACTGTAGATATAACATGTACAAGTAGTGGTGTTTCTCAAGGTTCGGTTATTGTTACTTCTGTTACTGGCGGAACGGCTCCTTATAATTATTTTGTTACAGGAACAAATGGATATTCAAATTCTGAATTAAACAATACAGGATCTACCTCTGTAAGTTTTGATGTTGTAGATTTTGGTTTATATGAAATTAATATAGTTGATGCTAATGGATGTTCTATTTTACAACAAGATGTATTAGTAGCTTCTCCTCCAACAGATTTGGATATAGATATTACTACAACTGTAGATTGTACAACTGGTGGTGAAGCAGAAGTAAGTGTTGGCTCTACTTTAAGTAGTACAGGTCCATTTTATTTTAGCATTTACGAAGGTCCAAGTACTGTATATCCTGCAGGAACATGGTTACCAGAAGATAGTCCTGGAAGTCAATCTGCCACATTTACAGGTTTAACTTCTGGAGTAACATATACATTTATAGTTTATGATGAATCTACAATGTGTAGCTATTACGAGCCAGCAACGGCTCCAATACCTACAAACTCTACATTAACAGTAGATGCTGTAAGTGCAAATAATATTACTTGTACAGGTAGTGCAGATGGAAATGTTTCTTTTACTGTAAACAGTATTTATAGTGTAGACACTTCAATTTCTTTCGAAATTTTCGATTCTTTATCATTGCAAACTACAGGTGTTACAGGAACTGGTACTGTTACTGCTAATGGTTCTTTTACACAAACAAATTTAGGTCCGTTACCTTTTGGTAACTATTTTGTTTCAATAACAGAAACCTCAGGAACAAATGCTGGTTGTGGTATAGTAACAGCTCCTTTTAATATTACAGAATCTGCTTTTCTGTTAAGCTTAACAACTTCTGTAGATCAAAATGCCAATTGTAACCCTAATTCTGGAGTTATAAGTGCTGTGGCACAAAACGGAACAGCACCTTATCAATATCAAATAACAACAACAGCTACTACTCCAACAGCAACAGATCCTGCGTGGGCAACAGCAAGTACATTTAATGAAAATGCTGGAAACTATTACGTACATGTAATAGATGCTTATGGTTGTATTATTTCTAGTCCAGTAGTTGTATTACCAATGGATGATTCTCCTGTAATTTCTGCAGTAATAGATAGTTTATGTACTACAGATGAAGGTGATTTTGAAATTGATGTTACATTAGATAATCCAGGAATTGCTCCATATAGTTTTAGTATAAATGGAGGAAGTTTTCAATCACAAAATGCTCCGTTTACAATTTCAAATTTATTTTCAGGAACGCATACTATCGAGATTCAAGATGCTAATGGTTGTGGTAATACAGTAACTGTTAATATTCCTGCTCCAATAACTGTTACACCAAGTGTAACTGCATTACCTACTTGTAATGATAATGATGGAGAAATTACAATAGATGCTTTAAATGGTTCTGGATCATTTAATTATAGTATTAGTCCAAATCCTGCCTCTATAAGTTTAAGCGGAAATGTATTCTCTGGAGTACCTTCAGGTGTTTATGTTATAACTGTTACAGATACTGTTACTTCTTGTACAGAAGATGTTACTGTTTCATTAGCTTCTGCCACTGCTCCAACATTTACTACCTCACCAACTGCTGTTATTTGTTTTGGTGATAATTCTGGAACTTTCGATATTAATGTAAGTGGTTATTCTGGAGCTTATACCTATAATGTTTATAATGATTCTGGAACTTCAGTTACTGGTGTTGTAAATGCAAACACATCTACAAACCCGCTTACTGTAACAGGAATGCAAGCAGGAACTTTTTCAGTAGAAATTATAGAAACCGAAAGTCCATTTTGTTCTGCAATTTCAACAGTTGTTATAGCTTCTCCAACTCAAGCATTAACATTAGCTCTTTCAGAAACTTCTAATGTTACTTGCGATAATAATATAGGAACAATTACAGCAGTAGCTTCTGGTGGTTGGGGAAATCTAGAATATGAATTAACTGGTGATGCAACAGTTCCGTACAGTACTAATGGAGCTTTCGAAAACCTATCTGCAGGAACATATACCGTGAATGTGAGAGATAATGAAGGTTGTATAGTTTCAGAAAGTATTACATTAAATACTCCGCAACCTATAAACGCCACATTTACAGCTAGTGCAAATACTGTAGATTGTTTTGGAGACCAAGATGCAAGTATTACAGTTAGTAACGTAACTGGCGGACAAGGCACAAATTATACTTATACATTAAATACAGATTCTCCAACAACTAGTATTTCTGGACCACAAAACAGTAATGTGTTTAATAATTTAGGTGCAGGAACATATTCTGTAACTATTACAGATGGTTATAATTGTGAATTAAACTCACCAACTATTATTATAAACGAACCTACGCCTATTGCTGCAAGTTTAGTTAACTCTAGTACGCAAACTTGTCCAATAACTTACGAACTTACTTTATCTGCCAATGGTGGAACTGGTATTTACAGTTACAGTAATACAAGTAATTTTGCTAATATTTTAGGTAGTTTTACAAATAGTACCACAATAGCTGTTACACCAGGAACATACCAATATTATGTTAGAGATGCTAATGGCTGTGTTGCAAACGTTTCTAATGAAATTACTATTGACACTCTACCAGATTTAGTTATTAATTTAGAAAGTGATAATCCAACTATAAACTGTGCTGGTGATACTAACGGAAGTATTGTTGCAACCGCTCAAGGTGGTTTAGGAAACTACACTTACGAATTAGAAGACGCTTCTAATAATATTACTACTACAACAGATAGTCCAGCATCATTTACTGGATTAGCAGCAGGAACATATACTGTAAATGTAATTAGCGATAACTGTTTAACAACGTCTGAAACTGTAACAATAACAGAACCTAGTGCTCCATTACAAGTAGATTTTGTTGTTAATGAAATTACCTGTAGCGGAAGTAATGATGGTGGAATTGAAATTAACGCTTCTGGCGGAACAGGAATTATTAAATATGCAATTTCACCACAATTAGATCAATTTTTTGATACTAATATATTTGAAAACTTAGCGCCAGGAACCTATCAATTTATCGTACAAGACGTATTAGGATGTTTCTATACAGATACCTTTACAATTACAGATCCAGTTCCGGTAATTCTGCAAATTGTTCCAGATTCTATGTTTGAAGAAACTTGTGAAGGCGAAGCAAATGGTGTTTTTAGCATAGACATTTCTGGTGGAAGCCTACCTTACAGTGTTGTTTTAGATGATTATAACGGTACATATACTGTTGGTACAGCAACACAAACCGTTTTTGATTTTACAAATTTAAATGGTGGTGATCATATTGTTTTTGTAAGAGATAACCAAGGTTGTGAGTCTGAATGGAATATTACTTTTCCAGAAGCAGTAAGAATTAACCCAACAATAGAAATAGAATACCTATGTGATGATAATACATTAAGTAATACTGTTACAGTTTATGTAGATGAAAGTATTACAGATACAAGTGTATTATCTTATTCTCTAGATGGTATTGGGTCTCAAACAAGTAATATATTTAACAATGTAGATTACGCATCTGGCGCAGATCATTATATTGAAGTTACCCATAACAATGGTTGTGTACAATACACAGACTTTTTTACTATAGAAAATTATCAACCACTTGCTTTAAATTTAATAGAAGGTGATGAACCTGGAGAAATTATAGCACAAACAACCGGTGGAACTGGTGGTTATACTTATACTTTTAATAATGAAAATTATGGAAGTGAAAATGAATTTACTGTAACACAAGTTGGTACATATACTGTTATTGTTACAGATAGTTTAGGCTGCCAAGATGAAGCTTCAATTGAAATAGAAATTATTGGACCTTGTATTCCTAATTACTTCTCTCCAAATGGAGATGGTACTGCAGATACTTGGGCTCCTGGTTGTGTAGACGATTTTCCAGATTTAACTTTTGATATTTTTGACCGTTATGGTCGTAAAGTTGCAACTTATAGAGTTGGTCAATATTGGGATGGACGTTATAATGGTACCGAGCTTCCTACTGGTGATTACTGGTATGTTGTTAAACCAAATAGCGAACTGTTAGAAAAAGAATACGTAGGACATTTTACACTATATAGATAAAGGAACTAAAAACTTATTATTATGAAAAAATTAGCACTGTATATCGTTCTTTTTATCGTTTCTAATACTTACGCACAAGAGCTTAATTTACCTGTTTGGACACAGTATTTAGCAGATAATGACTTTATTATTTCTCCTACCTATGCAGGAATTGGAGATAATTTAAGAATTAGAGCTAATGGTTTAACACAATGGGTTGGAATAAAAAATGCACCAGACAATCAAGCTTTATATGCAGATTTTAGAATTGCCAATCAATCTGGAGTTGGTATCTCTTTGTACAATGATAAAAACGGAAATACTAGACAAAAAGGAGCTAAATTTTCTTTTGCTCATCATATTGTTTTAGATTATAAATCACAACAATATTTATCTTTTGGATTATCGTATAATATTAATAGTTTTAAAATTGATATTGAAAATTTTGAAGGTACAGAAGAAATGCCAATTGTAGATCCAAGTATAACAGATGATAGATCTATTAATAACAATAACTTTGATGTGGGTTTATTATACCGCTACAAAATGTTTTATTTAAGCTTTAATGCAAATAACATTTTAGAGAAAGATATTGATGCTTTTACGGGCATTGAACCAAGTAAGTTATTAAACTTTCAAGGCTATACAGGTTATATTATACAAACCAAGAAAAACACTGAAATTGAACCTTCTATTTTTTACCAAAGATATAATAATGACGGACGTTCTAGTACTGATATAAATGTTAAGTACAGAAAATTTAATCGTAAAGGCGATTATTACTGGATTGGTGGATCGTATCGTTTTTTAAATGATCAAGTTGGAAAACCATTAAATATTGGTCCAATGGCTGGTTTAATGAAAAGTGGTTTTTACTTAGCGTATTCATACCAAATAACTATAAACGACTTATCTGGTTTTAATTCTGGTACACATGCTGTAACTATTGGAATTGATTTTCTACAAGGTATGAGTGATTGTCCTTGTACAAAAGGTACTAGTTGGAGAAAATATAGAGGAGCAGGTTTAAATAAAAAAAATTAAACTATTAACTTACTACTTGTTTTACAAGTAGTTTTCTTTCTTTTTCAATTTCTTTATTACTAATTGACCTAACAAAAAGCACAAAAAAATTACTGCTAATCTTTTCATCAGATTGGCAGTATAATTCATTTGAAATCCAGGCACAATTAGAACCTGCTTGGTCTGCGCTCCAAACATTAAAGTTTTTTGGGTTTAATTTAAAACCAGGAAACAATTCTGTTTTAAGTGCTAATAACGCATTAGAATATTCATCTCTATTATTTACTTCTATAGCATTTTTATAGTGTAACGTTTCTAACTCTAGAGATGTTGGCAATCTCCAATTACTATTATTTGCAAAAGTTACTGTACAGTTTCCTTTTTTATAATTTTTTTTGCTAATATCAAGCTCATTTATTTCTTTGGTATTTTTATAATATTCTCTATAAATACCTTCACCAAAGAGACTACTTGCATCTCTCCAGTTAACAGCTATTGGTTTTCCTTCAAATGCATTACCGTTCCATATGGTTCCCCAAGGCGCACGAATCCAACATAAGTTATGCTTAGTATCTGTAATTGTTCCGTTAGATTTTATATGCCATTTGCCAAAATATTTGGTCTCTAAAACGCGTATAGTAATTTCTTGAGTAAGATTATAATAATTACCAAAATTGGTGTTTTTTAATCGCTTTGCTAATTGTAAAACTGAAGGCTGTTTTTTATAAAAAAAATGTTTTGAAATATACCAAGATGCTAAAACCCCTAAAATTAAAGGTGCTATAATTGAGAAAGCACTTGAAGTAATAATTTTATAAATTTCATCCATATCTTTAATTATTATTAATTAAAGATATAAAAATATCAACACCTCATAAGTATATAGTCTTAATATTCACCCAATTAATAGTTTATTGAATTTAAATAAGTGTTACTCTAACTTTTTTCTTTTTTAAACGTGTATTGTTTGTACTTGTAATAATGCTATTTACTTTAGTTTTTGGAACTGCTACAAATGCACAGTCTTGTTTAAGTTCTATAACACCTAATTCGTTTCTTTCCAGGTTTCCTTGTTTAAAAAATAAACCCGCAATATCACCTTTAGAAATTTTATCTTTTCTTCCTCCAGAAATAAATAATGTTGACCAATTACTGTTTATGTTTGCATGTTTTCCGTTTAACTTTTCAACTTGAGAAGTTGTTATAAATTCTGGTAAATATTCATTTTCCCATTGTAAAACATAAGCTGTTCCTTTTGCATTCATTCTAGCAGTTCTACCATTTCTATGTGTAAACTCTTCAGCTTTTAATGGTAGTTGGTAATGAATAATAAAGTTTAGTTCTGGAATATCTAAACCGCGTGCTGCCAAATCTGTTGCTATTATTATTTGATGTGTTCCGTTTCTAAATTTTATAAGAGCACGTTCTCTTTCAATTTGTTCTAAACCACCATAAAATGTACCATGCGGAATGTTATTATCTTCTAAAAAATCACTTACAAATTGTATTGTATCTTTAAAATTACAAAATATTATTCCTGGCTTATTTCCTATTTGGTGTATTAAATCTACTAAGGTTTGAAGCTTATTTTTATCTGGAGAAATCACTTTTTTAATTTCTAAATTTGAAATTTTAGTATCCAAATAATCAATAGTAATTTCATTTTCTAAACCAACAAATTTAGGAATTTCCATATCCTGAGTTGCTGAGGTTAAAACACGCCTTTTTATGTTTGGTAAGCTGGCAAGAATTTCACTCATTTCTTTTTCAAATCCAATTTCTAGAGATTTATCAAATTCATCTAAAACTAAAGTTTTTATATCTTCAATTATAAAAGTTTCACGCCTTAAATGATCGGCAACACGTCCTGGAGTTCCTATTAAAATTGCCGGCGCATGAGCTAATTCTATTTTATCTTTAGAAAAAGGTCTTCCTCCATAAACAGCATTTGCTTTAAATCCTGTTCCCATTTCACGAATAACTTGTTCTATTTGGATCGCTAATTCTCTAGAAGGTACCAAGATTAGTAATTGTATATTTTCTACATTGGCATCTAACTCTGCAATGGTTGGTAACAAAAATGCAACCGTTTTACCAGTTCCTGTAGGCGATAATAACACTGTATTTGCTGTAGAATTTATAGATAGCTGTGCTTCTTCCTGCATAGGATTTAACGCTTCTATATTTAGTTTAGCAAGAATTTGTTTTTGAGATTTAATGTCGTTTTTACTAATGCCCATTACCAGATAAAATTTTCACAAAGATACTTACATTATTTACAGAAAGCACCTATGATTTGTTTGAGATATTTATATAAAAAAATCTGCAGAAAGCGTTTCTGCAGATTTAAAATATTATTAATAGAATTTTTATTTCTTATTATTTAATAAAATTGATTTTGTGTTTACAAATTCATGAATACCAAATCCTCCATGTTCTCTACCATATCCAGAATTTTTTATACCACCAAAAGGCATATTTGGGTGTGCTAAACCAAAAGAATTTATATTTACCATTCCTGTATCGAAATGATTTTTAGCTAAGTCTATAGCTTTATCTTCGTCTTCTGTGAAAATACCACCACCTAAACCAAAGCGACTATCGTTTGCAATGCGCATAGCGTCTTCATTATCTTTTGCTTTAATTAGTGATGCTACAGGACCAAATAACTCATCATCGTAAGCTGGTTGTCCTGGAGTAACATTACCTAAAACAGTAGAAGGATAATAATAGCCTTTTTCTTCTGGTATCTCACCACCACAAAGTACTTTAGCTCCTTTATCTACACTTTCTTTTACTTGATCGTGAATTTTATCTCTTAAGTCTTCTCTTGCCATTGGTCCTATTTTAGAATTTGAATCCATTGGATCTCCATGTGTTACCTTACTCATGGCTTCTACAAACCCTTTTTTGAAATCTTCGTATACACTTTCTACAACAATAAAACGTTTTGCTGCGACACAAGTTTCTCCATTATTATACACTCGACCTTGTACACAGGTTTTTACTGCTTTTTCAATATTTGCATCATCAAGTACTAAATAGGCATCGTTACTACCTAATTCTAATACTGTTTTCTTTAAGGCTTTACCTGCTTTTTCTGCTATTTTTTTACCTGCTCCAGAACTACCTGTTAAAGTTACACCTCTAACAAAATCGTTTTTTATAATTTCATCAGATGTGTCGTGGTCTATAATTAATACTGTAAATAGGTTTTCTGGCAGATCTGCTTCTTTAAATATTTCTTGAATTTTAAGTGCACATCCAGTAACATTTTTAGCATGTTTTAACAACACACCATTTCCTGCCATTAAGTTTACAATTGCGTAACGAATAACTTGGTATAAAGGAAAATTCCATGGTTGAATACCATAAATAACACCTAATGGTGAGTACGTAATAATACCTTTGCCTCCATTTGGCAATTCTCTTTCTTCATCTTCTAACTTTTTTAAACCTTGAGTTGCAGTATACTCGCAAATACCAGCACAAAGCTCAATTTCTTGGTGACTTTGCTTTACTAGTTTACCCATTTCGGTAGTCATTAAATTCGCTAAATCATCCTTATTAGCTTTTAATTTCTCACCAATAGTTTTTATAATTTTTGCTCTATCTTCTAAAGATTCTGTTTTCCAATTTAAAAAAGCATTATTACAGTTTTCTACTGCTTTTAATGCTTCTTCTTTAGACATGTATGTATAGCTTTTTATTACTTGTTCTGTTGCTGGGTTTATTGTTTTAAACCCTTTTTCAGTATCTCTTTCCATAGTTTTATTTTATTTTTTCTTGATTGAAATAAAATTAAACATCTTTTAAAGCGTTTCCAATCACTTTAAGAAAAGCTTAGGATGCAAAATAGTATATGTGCTAACATGTTTTTTAAATGCGCACAAGCTGCTATTTGTTTATGTTTTTAATGCTTTATTTAAAAGATTTGAAACATTCTTGTTATCTACATACTCATCTGAATATATTTTAGTAAAATGTGCTCCAAACAATAGTATTAATGAAGAATACGAAACCCATAACATAATTAAAATTATGGATCCTGCAGCACCATAAGTTGAACCAGGTTCCATTTCACTAAAATAAATAGCTAATAAATATTTACCAATTAAAAATAGAATGGTAGTTAACAAAGCTCCTACTTTTACGGTTTTCCAACTTATTTTTGCTGATGGTAAAAACTTAAACATTGCAGCAAATAGCACATATATAAAGCCAATAGATATTAAAAAATCGAATATGAATAAGAAATCTAATAGATTTTCTGGTAAAATATTTTCTAGGCGTTTATTAAAGGTACTTAATAACGAGGTTAAAATAAAACTTGTTAATAACAAGAACCCTATAATTAAAATGAACCCAAAGCTTTTTAACCGACTTACAATTGTTTCTACTATACTGTTTTCAAAGTTTGATTCGCTTTCCCAAATATTATCTAAAGCAGATTGCAACTGAAAAAATACACCTGTAGAACCGTAAATTAGCGTACCAATACCCACAATAGTAGCAAAAACCGATGTCGTTTCACTACCTTTTTCCACAATCATTAATCGTATAGACTCTGCCGCATCTGGACCAATTGCTTTTGTAATTTCGTTTAATAACTCGCCTTGCACAATATCTCTTCCCCAAATACCGCCAACAATATTTAAAATAATAATTATTAATGCAGGTAAGGATAGTATTGCATAGTAAGCTACTATTGCACTACGCTCAAAAGGTTTGCCTTTAAACCAAGAACTACCAGCTTTTGCTAGTAGTTTTGGTAATTGAATAAGTTTAAATTTTTTGGAATCACTCATTAATTATAATTTCATTACTATTTATTTTAAACTAGACATATCTATAACAAAGCGATATTTAACATCACTATCTTGTACACGCTCAAAAGCTTTATTTATGTCTTTAATATCAATAAGTTCTATTTCACTTGTAACATTATTATCTCCACAGAAATCTAACATTTCTTGAGTTTCTTTAATACCACCAATTAAAGATCCAGCCACTCTTTTTCTGCCCATTATAATATTACCACCATGCATAGGCTCTAAAGGTTCAATTGCTCCTACCATTACCATTGTTGAGTCTCTTTTTAACAACTGCAAATAAGGGTTTATATCATGTTTTACTGGTACTGTATTTAATAAAAAATCGAAAGTTCCATGGTGTTCTTTCATTTCATCTTCATTTTTAGAAATTAATACAGCATCTGCTCCTAGTTTCTTGGCATCATCTGCTTTATCTGGCGATGTAGTAATCATATATGTTTCGGCTTCCATTGCGTGAGCAAATTTTATACCCATATGACCTAAACCACCAAGACCAATTATTCCTACTTTATCTCCTTTTTTTACATTCCAGTGATTTAAAGGTGAATAAGTTGTTATACCAGCACATAATAATGGTGCTACGGCTTTTAAATCTAAATTTTCTGGTACACTAACTACAAACTCTTCTCGCACAGTTATACTTGTAGAATAGCCTCCAAATGTTTGCTTACCTGTATGTTTGTTTTTTCCGTTGTAAGTACCTACCATACCTTTTTCGCAAAATTGCTCTAAGTCGTCTTTACAAGCGCTACATTCTTGACAAGAATCTACCATACAACCAACGCCAACTAAGTCTCCTTCTTTATATTTTGAAACCTTATCTCCTACCTGCTTTACCTTACCTACTATTTCATGGCCAGGAACTAAAGTGTAGGTTGTATTTCCCCAATCGTTTTTTGCTGCATGAATATCACTATGGCAAACACCACAATATAGAATCTCTATTTCTACATCATTTTCTTTAAGATCTCGACGTTCTATTTTTATTTGTTTTAAATCTGCTTCTTTACTTTCTGTTCCGTATGCTTTTACTTCTGTCATATTTTTTGTTTTTTGGTTATGCTTCTCCTCTTGCAGGATAATTTTCTTTTAATATAAAATCTACTCCGCCTAAAATATCTCTTAACGATGGTCTTCCAAAAGGCATAGATTGTATATCTTCCCAATACACTTTATGTTCTTTATCTAATAAAAACAATCCAGGTTCAGTAAAATATTCTGGTTCTTTTTTTATTCCTTCAGAAATAAATAATCCCCATTTTCGGGCTTCTTCAATAGGAAAACCATAGCCTAAAGGAATATCATCTATTTCCCAATCTTTATAGGTTTGTTTTGCTACTGCTTCGGTGTCAGAACTTATTGCAATTACATTAATTCCTCTTTTAGAAAATTTTTCAATATGCTCTTGTACTTCTTCTAATTGCTCTTTACACTTTGGACAATGTTTTCCTCTATAAAAAAATATTACTGTAAAATGCTCTGGTGTTTGCTCACTTAATTTCCAAACACTATCATTAACTAAATTTATTGTAAGTTCTGGTGTTTTTTCTCTTGGCTTTATCATAATTTTTTTTAATTTTTTTGATTAAAGTAAATTTAGAAACAGTAAAAAGTGTTTATTATCTCATTTGCTATTAAAGTTTGTTTATTAGGTATTTTATGAGTTAAACATATCTTAAATATGCCTATTAATACTTATAATTTTCAATATATTTAAGATAAGCAATTTAAAAACAACCTTTTATGTCACTACTAACAATTATTTTAAATTTATTATTACCACCTTTATCTGTTGCAATGCAGCATGGTATTGGTAGTAAATTTTTAATTAACTTAATACTTACTTTAATAGGCTGGTTACCCGGTGTAATTCATGCATTTTATGTAAGTCAAGAATAAAGAAAAAAAGGATGGCTATTTAGCCATCCTTTTTTATTTAAAATAGTTTTATAATTATAATTCTTCGCCAGATGCTCTATATTCAACATCTTTGTTTTTACCTTTTCGCCTAAATTCAACATCGTAAAACTCTCCTTTAGTAGCAGAATCTACTTTTTCTACTTCGGTAATATGTTCATCTCCATAATTCTCTTTAATTGCTTTTTTAATTGCTTTTGGTAAATCTTTTTTCTTAATACTTGTTTCGGTTTCTATCCAATCTCCATTTGGTGAAAAATCTGCTCGATATTTAATACCATCTATCTTAAAGTGCGACTCGTAATTTCCGTGAGCATCAATTTCCCAATCTGGATCATTTTCTCCTGGATATTTAGCTTGAAATGCTTCTTGTACCGCTTTTGGAGCTTGGCTTTGAACTTTTTCTTGGCAACCAAAAAATGCCATTAAAAAAGTTGCTATTAGTACTACTGAATTGCTTTTCATGATATATATATTATTAATTATTTAATGTAAAACTAAATATTACAAAATAATAGTTTTATAAATTTATCTTAAAAACTAGGCTATTAAGAATACATTAACTAAAATGTTAAAGACAAAAGCAATTACATTATGTACATTTCTTAAACTAAGGTAATTTGATATACTCAAATTATTAAATGAGATTTCTTTTTATATAAAATCAAAAAATAACTAATGATAAAAAAAATACTATTCGCTTTAATTATTCTATTCAATTTTAGTGGTAATGCGCAACAGCTTACAACTAAACAAATAAAAAAATTAATTGAAACCTATAAAAACGATCCTCGTGGTCCATACCATCGTATTAAATGGTTTTGTGACGATGGTACAGAAAGAGAACCTAGAGATCCATGCCCAGACGATATTGGTGGAGGTATTCAACATGCTGCATTTAAAACCACTGCTCTAGATTTACGCAAGACAAATAATTTATATTTTGGTGAAATTATAGCAGCTTTAGAACCAAAAGATTTTTTAGACCACAACAATAATTATAGTCGTTTAAAACAATATCAACTAGGCAAGTACTTAGCAAGTGTAGATAATGGTTGGGTTTTGCAAAAAGCTCAATTTTATAGAGGAGCAATACAAAGTGAAGATGAAGAAGCTTGGGGAAAAGATTTTTTTGAATGGTTATTAAAAGATGAGCAAATTATAACCACTAAGTACTATTTACTAAGGCAAGCCTTAAAAGATATACCACATAATGGAGATGATAATGTGGCACAGCTAATGCGTAGTCAAAGTAAAACACTATCTGAAGATTTAAAATCTTTCATGGATATTAGAATAAAAATTCATGGACAACCAGAAGTTACAGATATAAAACTGGTTAAGGATTATATGGCTAATAACACTATACCTAATGATTTAAAAAAAGATTTTGATGAGTTAGTTGAAACCATGTATAAATTTTATTCTCCTATAGATTTTTCAAAATTAGAAAAGGAATTAAATAAACTACCGGTTTCAAATCCAACAACTTTAAAAATTAAAGCGTTTATAACATCTAACAAAAACCAAAAAACATCGGCTTCATTTGTTTCTGAGATTGCTTCAATATTAACCGAAATACGTGAAAATATACTAAGCTATAAAAATAGTAAACATAGACTTCAGCTTTTAGATTTATCAAATCAATTAGAACATACTTTACTTACCGAAACTCAAAATTGGCAAATTAATACCGTTGGCGAAAGTTTAGATAAAATTAATGCTCTAACCTGTGCTGCGATGGGAACAGGTTTAATTGAAATTTGGGAATATAATGCTATTGAAAATACACTCAATAACAAAATTGCGCAAAACAATTTAACTTTAAATGAATTAAACCAATTACTAACCACAAGCCGTAGTGTTGTTGAGTGGAGCGCATCTACCGTTAAAGCAAATTATCAAGATGTTGTAGATAAATATACTGCTTTTGAGCCTTTATCTTATGGTTTTATAGACGATCGTATAAGAAGTAGTGTTGCATTAAATTTAGGTGAAACAGTAAGTTTGTTTGGTGCTTTTATTGCCAAAACGTCTCATTTAAATAATAGTGTTATGGCTATTGAAAACCAAAGTGCAATACGTGGTTTAAATCCTGGTTATGCCTATGGCGAATTAGTTGTTGTTGATGGTAACCCAGATAATATTGAGGTTAACACTAATAAAATATACATTTTTGAAAAACCACCACACGATTTAAAACCTGTTACAGGAATCATGACCGTGTCTGAAGGTAATTTGGTTTCTCACGTACAACTACTTGCCAGAAACCTTGGTATACCAAATGCTGCGTTGTCTTATAACAACTTAAAAGAATTAAAAAAACATAATGGTGAAATAGTATTTTATGCAGTATCTAACAAGGGAAATGTAATTTTAAAAACTGAAGATGATATGTCTTCAACCGAAAAAAATCTTTTCAATAAAAAGGAAAGAAATAAAAATGTAATTGCTGTTCCTGTAGATCAAATACGTTTAGATGTTTCTAAAGTTATTAATATGCGTGATGTAGACGCTAGTGATTCTGGTAAACTTTGCGGACCAAAAGCAGCCAATTTAGGAGCGTTAAAAAAAATGTTTCCAAAGCAAGTTGTTGAAGGTATAATAATTCCTTTTGGAATTTTTAGAACGCATATGGACCAACAAATGCCAAATCAAAATAAAACCTATTGGCAATATTTAAATAGCACTTTTAATACAGCTAAAGCCATGCGTGAAGCAAATAAAAGTGATGAGGTTGTTGAGAAATTTCAATTAGACGCGTTAGAGGTTTTGCACAAAGCAATAATAAATATGCCTTTAGAGGCTGCTTTTTTAAATGATATGAAATCAAGCTTTGCTTCGGCCTTTGGAGATGCTATTGGTAATGTTCCTGTGTTTTTACGAAGTGATACTAATATGGAAGATTTAAAAGAGTTTACTGGTGCAGGATTAAACCTTACACTTTTTAATATTAAAGCTGAAGATGAAATAATAAAAGGTATTAAACGCGTTTGGGCAAGTGCCTATACAGAGCGTAGCTTTAAATGGAGACAAAAATATTTAAGTAATCCCGAAAATGTTTTTCCTTCAATTTTAATTATTCCTAGTGTAGATGTAGATTATTCTGGTGTAATGATTACTAAAGGTATAAACTCTGGTAATGATGAAGATTTAACCGTTGCATTTAGTCGTGGTGCTGGTGGCGCTGTAGATGGACAAAGTGCCGAAACACGCTTAATCACTTCAAAAACCAATGTGCTACTAGCTCCAGCAAGACAAAGCGATTACATTAGACTACCAGATTATGGCGGAACTAAACAATACACCACTAGTTTTGAAACACCAATACTAAATCAACAAAACATTAAAGATATTAGAACTTTAGCTTCAGAAATTAGAAAAACTATGGCTAAACATAGTGAAGAATCTAATCAAGCTTACGATGTGGAATTTGGTTTTAAAAACAATAAATTATGGTTGTTTCAAATTAGACCATTTGTAGAAAATAAACAAGCTAAAAGCTCTGAGTATTTATCTTCTATTGCTCCAAATACAGATTCAAAACAAACTATTAATCTTTCAGAAAAATTATAAAAAAATAATACGTATACATGAAAAAACTATTCTATATAACCATTAGCCTTTGTATTTTAATTTCTTTTGGCTTTATATCTTATCCAATAGATGGTTACCAACGTACAGGTATAAAACGTTTATATCAACTGCAAAAAATGCAAGAAGATAGTGTGCCTTATAATCGTATTCCTTTTGGTGCCTATAAAAAACTTGAAGACATAAAACTTAATTTAACCTCTCGTGCTACAGATAGTTTAAATACTATACTTGTAGATGATGATGATTTTATGCGTAAAATTAAAAGATTAATTCCTGGCGGAAACTACTCGGTTGCAGTTTTAGATATGTCTAATCCAGATGATTTAAAATACGCATCGCACAGAGAAAATGTTGGATATCAACCTGGTAGTGTTGGTAAAATAGCAGTGCTAAATGCTGTATTTACCCAAATGGCAAAGGTTTGCCCAAACTGGGACGATAGAATTATGTACCTAAAAGACATTAAAGTTTCTGCTCGTTATTGGGGAACTGGAGACCACCACACCATACCTATTTATGATATAGAAAAAGATAAATTGGTTAAAAGACAAGTTGTTGCTAGCGATAAATTTTCACTTTTTGAATGGTTAGACCATATGGTTTCGGTTAGTAATAATGGTGCTGCAAGTGTAATGTATCGCGAAGCCATGCTAATGGCCGCTTTTGGTGCAGATTATGTTAATTTAACCGAAGAAGAAGGCGAAAACTATTTTAAAAACACTAAAAGAGATAGCTTAACAAGCTTAGCAAATACTGTAGTTAACCAACCGTTACGTGAATTAGGTATTACTGAAGATGATTGGAGACTTGGTGGCATGTTTACAAGACCAGCAGGAAAATATGTAGGTAGAAAAGGTGGTAGTATTGGTACGCCAAAAGGTTTAATGAAATGGCTTGTAAAATTAGAACAAGGTAAAATTATTGATACCAAATCTAGTTTAGAAATGAAACGCTTACTCTACTCTACAGACAGACGTATACGCTATGCAAAATCTAATAGATTAGATAGTGCTGCTGTATATTTTAAATCTGGCAGTTATTATAAATGTGACAGAGAAAAAAATCCAGATTGCAAAAGTTATGCAGGAAATGTATTTAATTATATGAATTCTGTTATTATTGTAGAACACCCTAATAAGGGATCAAAATATATAGTGTGTTTAATGTCTAATGTACTAAACAAAAACTCTGCTGGAGCACATATGTATTTAGCTAGTAAAATTGACGACCTTATTGAAAAAAATAACGAAAACTCTGATGCTAAATTAGATGAAAATTTTAAAGATAAAGACGACGAAGGCGATACAGGAGATAATTAACGTCTTACATCTGTAAGGCTCTCAATTGTTGAATATGCAAAGAATTTTACGTCCTTATTGCGATGCTTTTTTAAAGGCATCACGATTGGGACGTAACTTTTATCATCTAACACCTTAATGAGGTGTAATATCTCTAGTTTAACGCGCTTACCTCTACGTTTAAGTAACATGGCCAAATAAGCTTTTTCTGGTATAGTATTTAGTTTTAATACTGTAGATTCAAAATTATCTTCAGCAAAAACAGTATGTTCTACTAAAGGAAAAACTTTAGATTTTAATTGTGCATTTAGCAAATTATCTAAAAATTCTAAAGCATTTACTCTAGCCTCTTTAACCTCACTTAATAAACCAGAATAAGTCACGCCAATATCGGCTTCATCATAAACAAGACTTAAAAGTTTAAAAATACATTGCAAACTGGTTTCTAGTTGTTCTTCTAAAATATCTATTAAACTTTGTCTTGCTATTAAAATTTCGGTATCACTATCGTTTTTAGGTTCTAAAACCACTTCTTGATTAATAGTGTTTTGAATAGATGCTATAGCATCTAGAGTAGATTTATAATATTTACTTTCTCTTATAATTTCTCTTCTAAAAATGCGCTTATTAAAAAATAAATCTGGATTTTTTGTTCTAAGTTTTAAAAGACTTTTTGATGATTCTAAACGAATTACAATATCATTACTTTTAAGTAAATTTAATAATACTTTTACCGAGTTTTGAGATTTAAACGAACCTACAACTTTAGGTAGATGTTGTTTAATATTGTCTTGTAAATCTTCATGTTTATCAAACTCAAGAATGGTTTTTGTAATACCCAGTCCATAATTTCTTAGTGCTTTTACAGCGGTTTTTCTAAATTCTTTTTCTGGTAAAAAATGAAGTAAATCATCAACAAATCTTTGGCTAGCGGTAATACCTGATGCCTTAATAGCTTGTTTTACTATATAAGGATTTCTGTTATTTAAATGTACAGTGATAAACGGATAAAACTTTTCTATTCCAGCGTACGCAATGGTAATTAACAATTCTCCAACAGCTTCTTTACGGCTAAAACCTTCTGGTGTATTTAACGTACGTACGCGATCTGCAATTCTAGAATGTAAATTATATTTTACAGATAGTTTTTTATTATTTTTTGCTTCAATAGAAAGACACAACAAAGCAGCATTAGAAATATAATCTGTTTCATGGTTTAAGTATTCATCAAAAAACTGATTGGTATTTATATACGAATGATGAATAATATAATTTAAAGCAGTATACACTAAATCATCATCTTTTTCTTCTACTAACGCTTTAACTTTATAAAGTGCTGTACCTTTATCGTATTGAAACAATTGCTTTATAGCTTCCGTTTTAACTGTATTTGAAGAATGATCTAGTAAACTTATAATACTATCTTTTAACGGTATTAATTTATATGTGGTTAGCTGGTTTAATAAACTTAGTATTTCGGCCTCTGCGCCAGAATTTAATATACGTCTTGCCGCTATTAGGGTTGTTTCGTATTTACGTTTTTTAGGTGCTTTTTCATGTTCTACTAATGTTTTTTGAATATTAACTCTAAACGAATTAAAATAAGCTTCACGTAATCTATAAATTAAAATTATCCAGATAAATACAAAAAGTAAAATAATAACGGTTATATAAGCTGTATTTAGCTCTAGTTTTCTAATTAAAAATATTAATAAAAAACCTGCAACACCAGTAGCAACACTATCTACAGCTACATCTATAAAAGACTTTGCTTGATTTTTAATATTTAAAGGAATAGGCATTATAGACAATTCTACAGCCGCTTTGTTTAGCGATTGCTTAAAACTCCCATCTATACCTTTTATAACAACTAATACCCATAATTCTGGAAAGGTTAAAAACAATAAACTTCCTAAAGCAATGCCTAATGGTAAAATTAATAATGTAGATGAAACGCCCAGTTTACTTAAAAACCTATTAGTTACAAATAACTGAAGCGCTAAGGCTATAACATTAAATGTAGAGAACCAAAAACCAAAAAATGAAGCCAATTCATCTGAATCTGATATGGCTTTATTTGCAAAATCACTAAATTGAAAATCTATTAACTTTGCTACAATTACACTTATTCCCGTTATTAATGCTAAATAAGTTAAATGTTTAGATTTTAGTATAAGTTTAAATGAAGATACTTGCGCATTTGTATCATTATAAACACGTTGTTTCCTCACATAGGTTGTCATTTTTTGTATACGAAGTGTCCAGATTTTTTTTATAATTGGAATGCAGCATAATATTAAAATTGCAGCCAATAAAATAGCAAATTTGTTACCATAAGTTGAAACAATTAAACTTGTTAGGTAACCACCAAAAACGCCTCCAGCTATAGCTCCTGCTCCAATAAAACCAAATAACCGTTTGGCTTCACGGGCATTAAAAACCATGTTAGCTAAAATCCAGAATTGAGACGTAGCAACTACAGCAAATAACGAAATACTTAAATAATAAAAATATAGTATCCAATTAAATAACACATTAAAATGTAATACTATACTTAAAACTATAAACGCTAAACTAAATACTATTAAAGATACTATTGTTACGCGTAATAACGAAAACTCTCGTATTGCTTTATTATAAAATATAGTGGTTATTACAGCTACCATTGCAACTAACAAATAACCATACGGTAAACTATCTGCTCCTAATTTATTTACAAAAAGGGCATTTACCGTTGGTTTAACTATTAGTAACACAGTTATTATTAAAAAGATATAAAACTGCATTAAAAAAGAGATGTATATTTCACCATCTCTTAGTCCAAATGTTTTATTAAAAAGTTTTTTTAGCAAAGGCTACTATACTTTAAATTATAGTTTATTTATTATAATAAAGAACGTGATTTTTTTAACACTTTCTCAATTGGTACTACTAAATTTCTGGTTATTTGTTCGCCAAAATTATTGTCTATTAGCGCCACTATAATATATCTACGTTTTGGTCCCCAAACTAATGCAGAATCTGCATGAAAATTTTTCCAAGAACCAGATTTTCTATAAATAGTAGCATTAGGTGCTATTTTATCTAATGTGTTTACAAACTTATGGTGTAATGCTGGATCTTTCATAATATCAAGCATTTCTTTAGAACGGTCTGTACTTATTAGGTTTCCCATTGCTAATTGATAATAAAAACTACATACTTGCTTTGTTGTTGCAGCATGACTTAGTCCTTTAATAGGATCTGGATAACGTCTTCCGCCAGAAGCGTAACGTTTACCAACCCATAAACCACCACCAACTTCCTCATCGTAAAGTTTGGTTTTGGGAGCGCGTAAAACAGATTCAATTTTTTCGTAACCTACACGATCTATCATTCTGGTGGATGCTGCGTTGTTAGATTTACTAATCATTAATCGCATGTCTTTTCTTACCTCTTTAGTATCTACTAATTCTCCTGTTTCAATAGCATCCATAGCTGCTAAAAGAATGGCGATTTTTGGTAAACTTGCAGCATACATCATATGCTCATCATTTAAACCTGCGTATTTTATATTAGTTTCATCTGTTAAATCTACAACACCAACAGACATTTTTTTATTTCTAATAAGTTGTCTCCATTTAGGGTTAGCCATGATTTCGGCTTCTAAAAGCTTTTGTAGATTAGAATTTTGTAATTCTGCTATAGGATCAATGTCTTGACTATGTTTTATTGGCAATTCATTTTGTGCAAATGACATAGAGCCAACAAACATTAATACTATTGCAATAAAATTAATCAATGTTTTATTCATATTTTATATTTAAAATTAAAGTGTTTCTATAACTTACAAATTATGTGCCAAAGGTGATAATTCTTAGTCATAAATTGCTGTTAATATTCACTATTTAAACAGCTAATTTTCAAACGTTTATTTTTAAATTTTATTGCCATTAATATCCAGCTCAACAATGTTTTTTCCTAGTTTTTTTACTTCTTCAAATTGTGTTTCTTTATCACCAACAACTACATAAATCATATCTTCTTCAGTTAAATATTTATCTATAATAGTTTTATAGTCTTCAAGAGTCATATTTACTAATTCTTCTTGATCTTCTTCTGTAAAGGTGTGTGAAAGATTAAATTTACTAATGTTTCGTAACATGCCTAATTGTGCTCCTAAACTTTCGTAAGCTCTAGTGTTTCCTTTTAAAATTTTATTTCTAGTTAATTCAACTTCAGTATTAGAAAAATCATCAGAATAGTCTGCTAACATATTTTTAATTATCTCTAAAGATTTTAATGTTGCATTTGCTCTAACGCTTGTTCTAACGGTAAATGGCGCTACTTCTTTATTGCTAGTAATTCCTGAATATGCACCATAAGTATAACCTTTACCAATTCTTAAGGTTTGAAATAATTTTCCGCTAGATCCACCACCAATTATTTCGTTTGCAAAACGTAAGTTATTTGCATCTTCATTTTCTTGAGATAATGCTAATTTACCAATACGAATTACAGACTGTTTTGCACCTGGAAAATCTATAAAATACAATTGATTTTTAGCGTTTGTTTCTGGAATAGCATAGGTTGGAATTTCTGTGCTTTTTGTATTCCAATCGTTTAATGTTTCTAAAGTTGATTTTACCTGAGATTCTGCTAAAGCACCTGCAATATGAAATGTTGCTTCTTTTGGAGATAATTTGTCGTAATAATTTTTTAAATCTTCTATAGTAATACCTTGTGTAGATTCTGGAGTACCTGAACCTGGAACAGCGAAAATATGGTTATCACCATACAGTAATTTATTATATGCTAAAGTAGCTATACTATTAGGGTTAGCTTCTCTACCTTTTAAACTTGTTTCTAATGCTTTTTTAAGACGACTAAATTCTTTTTCGTCCCAACGTGGTTGTAAAATTATTTCTTTTACTAACGCTATGGTTTCATCAAAATTCTTAGCTAAGCAACTTCCTGTAATATGGAAATCTTCGTTTGTAGAATACATACCAATATTAGCACCTAATAAACCTATAGCTTCTTCTAAATCTGCAGGCGTTTTTGTTGCTGTACCTTCCATAAGCATATCGCTTAATAAGTTAGCTACACCAGATTTTTCTACAGGATCTAATAAATGACCTCCTGGTATTGTAATATCAAACTGTACTAAAGGTACTTCGTTGTTTTCAATTCCATAAATTGCCATACCGTTACTTAACTCATTTGTCCATACTTCTGGAGATTTAAATAATGGTAACTCACCGTAACCAGGTTCGCTTCTATCATATTTAGAAGGTGTTTTTTCGTAAACAGCTTCTGCGCCTTGACTTACTTCTTCGTTGGCTACATCTTTTTTAACTTCTTCAATCCAAACGGTTGCTTGCTCTGCATTTTCTACTGCTAAATCTAAGTTTCCTTTAGGTACAACACTTGTCATTACGTAGTTTTTTCCTTTTAAATACTTGTTGTAAGCAGCCATAACATCTTCTGCTGTAACAGCGTTTGTTAATTTTGCTGTTTGGGTAATATAACTAGGATCACCTTTAAACTCGTTATCTTCTACCAGTTGAAATGCTTTGTTTAAAACAGTGCTAACGCCTCTATATAAGCTAGTTTCAAGCTCTGCTTTAATTCGTTTTAAATCTTTTTCGTTAACACCTTCTTTTTCAAAGCGAAGTAAACCTTCATCAATGGCACTTTTTACATTATCTAAATCTGTACCTGCATTTGCTCGTACTCTAAATACAAACTCACCTGCAAGTTCACTACTACTTTGGTAAGTACCAACTCTAGGTGCTAGTTTTTGCTCTTCAACTATTGTTTTATATAATGGTGCTTTTTTACTTCCGCTTAAAACTTGCCCAAGAATTTCTAAGGCATATTTGTCTTTATTATACTGTTCTACAGTTGGAAATGTGATGCGTAACTCTGGTAATTTAGCAAAACCATCTTCAAAATATAACGATTTTGTTTTCTCTAAAGTTACTGGCATAGGTGGTAAGCTTTCTACTTTTGGTCCGCTTGGTATTTCACCAAACCATTTTTCTACCAGTTTTTTAGTTTCTTCTATATCAATATCTCCTGCTATTACAAGCGATGCATTACTAGCACCATAATATTTTTTGTAGAATTCTTTTACATCGTCTATTGTTGCTGCTTGTAAATCTGGTAATGCACCAATAACCGTCCAGTTATATGGATGATTTTCTGGGTAAAGGTTTTTACGTTTAATTTCATCTGTATAACCATAAGCTGCATTATCTACACGTTGGCGTTTTTCGTTTTTTACAACTTGTTTTTCACGCTCTAAAGCTTCTTTTGTTACCGTATTAATCATATAACCAAAACGGTCTGAATCTATCCATAAAATTTTCTCGAAAGCGTCTTTTGGCACAACTTCATAATATACTGTATAATCGTTTGATGTACCACCATTTCTACTTCCTCCCCATTCTGGTATCATTTTTCTATTGGCTCCAACAGGCACATTTTCACTATCATTAAAACTCATATGCTCAAAAAAGTGAGCAAAACCTGTGCGTCCTGGTTTTTCTCTATTTGAACCTACATGCATCATCGTTGCTACAGCTACAATTGGATCACTGTGGTCCTCATGAAGTATAACTTCGAGACCATTATCTAAAGTAAATTTTTCGTAATCAATTTTAAATTCTGTTGTAGAAGTAGTGGTTTTTTCTTCTTTAGAATCTGAACAATTAATCATTAACAAAAAAGCAGCTACTAATGCTGTTGTTTTTAATATTCGCATGGTTTTGGTTTTAATTTTTATAAAGATAAATATTAATACCAAAATGATTAAACCAAATGCTACTTTTCTTAAATTTGTAACATTAATTTATAATTAAAATTTCATGCTTAAAACGTTTAGAATTGTTGCTTTTTTAGAAGGTGTATCTTATTTATTACTTATGGGCGCTTCAATATATAAGCGAATGCCAGAAGGTAACGACGAATTTGTAAAACTTTTAGGTATGCCGCACGGTTTATTGTTTGTTGCCTATATCGCATTGGCAATTTTTTTAAGAAGCACTTTTAAATGGGATACCAAAACATTTGCTATTATACTTTTAGGTTCTTTAGTTCCTTTTGGAACTTTCTATGTTGACAAAAAATACTTGAAGCCTTTAGCTTAATACTGCTTAATTTAGGTTATTGTTATTTTAACCTGTCTTTTACATACTCAACTTTGGTTTTACCGTGAGCTTTTGGCTTACCGTCTTTTCCTAGGTTTACCATAATTATATCTTCTACTGTTATAATAGTTTCTCGTGTCATCATGTTTCTTACTTCACATTTTAAAGTAATCGATGATCTGCCAAATTTTTTAACTTCCATTCCTATTTCAACAATATCACCTTCTAAGGCTTTACTGTTAAAACTAATTTCACTCATGTATTTAGTCACTATTTTAGGATTGTCAAGCTGTACAACTGTGTATAATGCAGCTTCCTCATCTATCCAAGCTAATAATCTACCGCCAAAAAGCGTTCCGTTTGGGTTTAAGTCTTCGGGTTTTACCCATTTTCTTGTATGAAATCTCATAATTTAAAATAAGTTTTGTTGTGAATTATTTTTATTTAAATCTTCATTAGGTATTTTTAAATTATAACCTAATGTATTATTAAGTTTTTGTATAAAATATGCAGAAAGTAATGGTGATTCTTTCTCTATATTTTGATGTATAAAAAAGTTTATTTCTTTTATTCCTTGTGTTTTCCACTCTTTTAATCGTTGTACCCAATCGTCTAGTCGTGTATAATCACTTGGGTGATTAGCACCAACGTAACGAATAAAAGCCGTACTGCTTGTTAAACGCATGTGCATAATATCTCTACGTCCTGCAGTGTCTACTATAATGTTAGATATGTTGTTATCTTCTAGTAATTTGTAAAGTTTTTGGGCTATTGCTGTATTATACCAATCTGTATGTCTAAACTCAATCGCTAGCGGAATTGTTTTAGGCCAATTTTCAACAAATTCTACAACACGATCATAATCTTTAGGTGCAAAATTTGAATGCATTTGCAAAAATATAGTACCTAATTTTTCTTTTAAATTTGAAGCGTTATACAAGTAATTTTCTACAACTGCATTTGTATCTTGTAAACGTTTCCAATGGCTAATTTCTTGATTAAGTTTTGGAAAAAATTTAAAATTTGAAGGTGTTTTTTCATACCACTTTTCAAATTGTTCTGCTGGAAAAATACGATAGAAAGTTGCGTTTAATTCTATAGCATTAAATTGTGAAGAATAATAAGCCAGCTCATCTTTTGTGCCTCGAGGATAAAAACCTTTTAAGTCTGCTCTATTCCATTTTGCACAACCTACATAAATGTCTGGTATATTATCATCTTTTACCAAATTAAGCACACGTTTAGTGTCTTTATGGTCTTTTGGCAAACTAAAATCTATTAATTCTGGATGTTCTACTTTTCCAAACTTCATGGTTTTTTTATTTTATATAAAGGTAATTGTTCATAAAACGGTTAACAAGAAATTACTATATGAAATGATTATACTATCATAATTAATATTTTTATAAAAACACTTATAATTATGACTTCAAGAGATCAACAATTATTAGCAATTAGACCTACAATTTCTTCAATTAAAATTTCAGACAATATGAGTAGCGATGAGCGTTTTCAAAACCTAACGTTACGTCCTGTTATTAAATTACAAAACGACTTATTTATTGAAGTTTTTAAAAACTACATTACAAAACATAAAAATGTTTTTTATGATTTAAACACTGAAAGACGCTTGCATTATATTGATAATGCCATACATAAAGATATAAAGTTTAGAAACTCGCTTAAAGGTATTGTTATTGGGCAATTTACAACTGAAGAATATTTACTTTACATTAAAAATTCTTCGGCCTTAAACAAACGAATGATGAATATTGTTATACAACGCTTACAAAGTAGCATCCAATTGTTTGAAAAAGATAATGTGCTTTTAGCAGTGTAAAAATAAATAAAATTACTAATTATCTATTAGAGACTCACCATTTAAATTAGTAGTTAATACATCGCTCATATAATCAAAATATGGGCGAATTGTTTTAAAAGACTCATCTATTATTGTTAGTAAATCTTTACTTACTAATTCTTTATCTGTAATTTTTTTAGTGAATATAAATTGCTTTTTTCTAATTAAATCTATGGCTTGGTGTTCTTTATCAAAGCCTTTTGGAGCTGTTTTAAGTTCTTCACCTTCAAGGTTTCCCCAAACAGATTTAAATGTCTCTTGATTTATTATTGTTCTAATTTCTTCATCATCCATTTCAAACTCCTTTCTAATTCTTAATAAATCTTCTTTTGATGGATTCCAGAAACCAGTTGCTAAAAAACTTTGGTTATTTGGTTGTATTTGAAAATAATAACCACCACGTAATCTAGGTTTTACTCTATGAAATGAACCTCCAAAATGGGTTTTATATGGTGTTTTATTTTTTGAGAAACGCACATCTCTATAAATTCTAAAAACTTTGACTTTATCTGTTTCATCATGCACATTTAGTTTTTGGTTTATAGCAGCAAAAAATGCTTTCACTTCTGTCTCAAGTTTTTTAAACTTTGGTTTATGCTCATTAAACCATTCTCGATTATTATTTTCTTCTAATTTTTTTAGAAACTCTAGTACGTTTTTAGAAATCATTTTTAGGGTTTAGGGTTAGTGTAAAATTAAAAAAAAGTCTCAATTTCAAGTAATTTGAAATTGAGACTTTAATTAATATGTTTAATTTGTAGAATTAATCTACAGTATCTTCTACATCGTCTGCAACGTCTTCTACTGCGTCTTCGACTTTTTCTCCTGTTGATTCTTCTCTACATCCGGTTAATACTATTGACATTGAAAACATCAATAAAAATAAATAAGATAATTTTTTCATTTTGGTTTTGATTTATTGGTTAATAATTTAAATGTAATGATTAATTATGTGAATTTTTGCTTCTAAACGTTATTAATACAAATTAATCATTGAATTTTTATTTTTTTTAAAGCTTATCTTCTTCCTCTAATTAGAGATAAAATAAATAATACAATAAATATGAAGAAACATATTTTAGCAATTCCTGCTGCTCCTCCTGCAATTCCGCCAAATCCTAAGACTCCAGCTATAATTGCGATAATAATAAATGTGATTGTCCAACGTAACATAATTTTTTAGTTTTAATGGTTATTAATAATTGATTTTTATAATCGATTAGGCTTCTGCCTCGTTTGATTCTTGTTCTTGTTCTATATCTTGAGCTACATTTAATTTATTATCAAATTGTAGCGTTCTTATTGGGAAAGGAATATTAATATTTTCTTTATCAAATGCCTTTTTTATAGCAATTATAGCATCGCTTTGTCCCGTTATTCTATCTTTTGCTTTATTACCTTTTATCCAAAATCTTGTTATAAAATTTATTGAGCTATCTCCAAATTCTTGGTAATAAAATTCTACGTCATCTTCACTTTCTATGCTTGTAAATTGTTGCGCGATTGCTGTTTTTGTTAGCTGCTTAACTTGTTCTAAGTCTGATTCGTAGCCAACACCACAACTTACAATGATTCTCATTTTTTTTGTTAACGAGTAGTTTTTAACAGGATTCTCTAATATGGATTTATTAGGAATCATTACTAGCTTATTATCTGCTTCTTTTACTACAAAGTTTTTTAAACTAATTTCTACTACTTCGCCAGCAAAACCATTGGTTTCTACCCAGTGACCTAATTCTATACTTTTTCTAAAACTTAATACTATACCGGCAAAAGTATTACTTAAAGTACCTTGTAATGCTAAACCTATTACCAGTCCAGAGACTCCTGCGGCTCCAATTAATGTTTCTAATGTTTTACTAAGATTTAATACGCCAAGTGCTAAAAATAAACCAGCAGCGATAATGACTATTGCCACCATTTTAGTAATAATATTAACTAATGAGTCTTGGTGCACTTTTTTAGAAACTAACTTACCTACTAACCTAGAAACATATTTTGCTACATAATAAAATACAACCAATACAATTATTGCAATTATTAAATTTGGTATGTTTTTTATTATAGCATTTAACCAGCCTATAAGCTTGTTAGATAAGAGTTCGTATGCTTTATTTAATTCGTCAGTCATGATTTTTGGTTTTTATATTGTTAAGAGATAGTTAAGTTTAAAAACGTATTTAATTAACTTTTAACTTCATCTTGTTTTAATTGATCGTTAGTACTTTTAGACCATGCATTTAACATCCAACTTGACTTTTCTAATTCTCTTGTATAAGCTCCAATTAAATCAATTGTACCTTCATCTCCAGCAGCTTCAGAAGCCTCTAAAACTTTACTCATTTGTAGTAAAATAAGTTTATGATCATTTAATAAAATGTCAACCATTTCTTGATCTGTAGTCATTCCTGATGCTTCATTTAAAGATGAAATTTTTAAATAATCACTTAATTTACTTACAGGATGATGCCTTAATGTTAGAATTCTTTCTGCTATTTCATCAATTTTAACTTGAGCCTCATTATACATTTCTTCAAACTTGATATGTAAATCGAAAAAATTTTTACCCAACACATTCCAATGGAATGTTCTAAGTTTTTGATAGTATAAATGATAATCTGCTAATAGTGTATTTAATTCCATTACTACAGGAATTAATTTTTCGTCTTGTATATTTAAGTAACTCATGGTTGATTTATTTAGTTGTATTTTTGTCTAACTATTGTAAATATACAATTAAACAAAACTGTTAAAAAGCAGTTTAACTGCATTTAACGGTATCCAGAAGTTATTAACTTAAATTATGTTAAGAAGAAAGAGTTGCTGTTAATTAAATTAACAGTTAATCGAATTTTAGACTTTTTAGTATTAAGCCTGAAGCTGGAGCAATATATTCCATTTTAATAGTGTTATCAGGCTCTAACGAAGTTTTTATATCCTCTAAAGTTAGCTTTCCTTTACCTAAATCTATTAATGTTCCCATCATTAAACGTATTTGGTTTCGCATAAAACCTTTACCTCTTACACGCAATAAATAGCTTTTTTTAGGAAAAAAATTAGCAGTATATATTGTGTTCTCCACAATTTCGCAAGTAAGTATCTCGCGCGTATAAATCCCGTTATTGGATGGTTTATAACAATAAGTTTTTAAATAATGTTCACCTTCAAAGAGCTTTGCTCCTTTTTTCATTATTTCAACATCTAAGTCGTCAAGAATAGTTGTTAGTATTGGCGCACAAAAAGGATGAAATTTATCTCCAAAAGCAAATAGATATATATACTCTTTTACTTTAGGGTTATTAATAATATTAAACTTAGCATCAACTTCTGTAATTTCTAAAGCCCTAATATCTTGTGGTAAATTAGTATTAAACAACTTTAAAAAAGCCTTTTGATCTTTTATTGGTTCATATAAAAAAAGTTCTATTGCTGTTTCTTCTGCAGAAACCATGGCATCTGTTCTTCCAGAAGCTAAACTTTTAAAGCGTTTTCCTTCTAATATAAAATTTAATGTACGGTCTACCATTAAATGTAACGTTTTTACATCTGGTTGTTTTTGCCAACCGTGAAAGCGGTAGCCTAAATATTGAATTTTTATAACGTAGAAGAATTTTTTCAAAATTGCACCTAATATTTTGCCCGAAAATAACTTATATGCAAACGTTAAACAAAAAATTTATAACTTGTCTTTTTATTAACTAACTAAACTTTTAATTATGAGTACAATTTCTACACAAAAACCACCAATTTGGTTTTGGATTATTACTATTGTTGCATTGATTTGGAATATTTTAGGTGTTGGTGCCTATTTTGCTCAAATAGGAATGACTGCTGAAATGATGGCAGAATTACCACAAGATATGCAAGATTTATATGCTAATTTACCGTCTTGGTATATGATTGCTTACGCAGTTGCCGTTTTTGGCGGTGCATTAGGTTGTATTGCTTTATTACTTAGAAAAAAATGGGCTTACTTTCTTTTACTTTTATCTGCAATAGCTGCTGTTATACAAATGTCTTATTTAGCATTTGGTATTAAAATGGCGAATGCTATGACACCAATGATTATTATAGTTTCTATTGGTTTAGTTTGGTTTTCAAAATATGCTACAAAAAAAGGATGGCTTTCTTAAGCTATTGAAATTTTATAAAAAAGCATCAGTTTTTAACTGATGCTTTTTATTCTATATAATAACTATTTTGCAAATTAAATACCCTTTAGATCCATTAATTAAACACCATTTTATAATTGGTATAAGTTTAGGTTTGTGGGTATTTTTGTTTTTATATTTTACAGAACCTCTTGATATTAATGAGTTTAATAATAACGAAAAACTCAAATTCCTTCCAATTTACAGCTTAATTGCTACAATATCTTATATAATATTTATTCCCTTACAATATTTATTTAATACGAAGTATTCAAAAAGGTGGTTGTTACAACACGAAATACTATTTTTATTCAGTTTGTCTCTAATAGCAATTTTGTTAGCTAGATTTGTCTATTTATATATTGTGGTTAAAAATCAGCCAAACCCACATTCTTTTGGCTATATGCTAAAAGCACTATTCTTACCTGCTTTAGCTATAATATTACCAATTATTATAATTGGTAGATATGCTTTTGGAAAATACTATGAAAAACAAATTGAAGATAGAAAAATAGAAATTCAAGGAGAAGGAAATTACGAAAGTTTAAAACTTCATTTAAACGATTTAATAGCTGTAAATTCGTCAGACAATTATATTGTAGTATTATACATTTCTGGTAATGTTTTAAAAAAAAGCATAATACGAAATACTCTATCTTATATAGAAACCAACTTTACAAAATTGCAACGTACACATCGATCGTATATTATTAATCCTTATCATTTTCAATCGTGGGAAATAAGTAAAGGGAAACATTTTCTTATACTTTCTCATGGTATAAAAGTACCTGTTTCTAAAACTTACTTGCAGACAGTAAAAAACACTTTAAATTTTACCACAGCATAGTATCATTTCACCCCAAACACCTACTATAGTTGAATTAATAATACAATCTGAAATATATTAGCAACAGATAAATTTTAATTCAAATCATTTTAATTATGAAACATTTAATTGCTTTTGGCACAATTTTTTTCTTCGGAATTTCATTCGCTTTCACACAAAACGAAACCTGCAATTGTAAAGCCGACTTAGATTTTATAGTAAGTAAATTAAAGAAAATGCCATCTTATAAAAAACAAATAAAAGGAGATAAAAAAGAAAATTTTGAGACTGTTTATAAAATGCTTTCATTACAAATGAAACAACCAATTGCTATAGAAGCCTGCTTTAAACTTTTATTAAAACAAACAAACCTAATTAATGACAACCATTTAAGTTTATCTATAAAACAACCCTTTTTAGATATAAACTCAAATACTAGAAAAATTGATTTTAATCACCCAGAAACAGATAGAAATATTGAAGATTTAAAAAACGAATTAAGCCAAAAGAAAACTAATTCTATTGAAGGTATTTACAATTACAGCACATCTTTAAAAGTTGGAATATATTATGATGATAACAAAAACCAATATATAGGTGTTATACTTGAAAGTAATTTAAAACAATGGGAAATTGGAGATATAAGTTTCTACGCATACAAAACTATTAATAATAAATACAATATTTATCACTACAAACTTGAGAATAAAACACCTAGATTATTAAAGAGTTTAACGTTTGAAAATGGAAGATTATGGAGTTATAAAAAGAAAGGCACAAGCGATGTTGAATTTATTAAAAAGAATCAAAAATCTTTTACTTTTAAACAACTTAATGAGAATACACAGTATTTATATTTTGCCAATTTTAGTAATAGTAAAAAGAAAGATTTATTAGCTTTCTATGAAGAAACTAAAAACAAATTAACAGCAAAAAATATAATAGTAGATTTAAGAAGTAACACCGGAGGAAATAAAAAATATTCAGATCCTTTTATAAAACTTTTAAAACATAAAAATGTATATATATTAACAAATGCTTTTACAGCTAGCAATGGCGAGCAATTTACTTTAAAATTAAAAAAACTCAAGCACGCAACACATTTAGGGCAAACTACATTTGGCGTTATTGCATATGGATTAAATTACGGAAGAAGCTATACAACACCTTCAAAATATTTTTCTGTTACTCCTACAGATATGAATTTTCATAAATATTTTCAATATGAAAGTATAGGAATAAAACCAGATATAACTCTAGATTTTAAAACAGATTGGATTAGGCAAACTTTAGATATTATTAGTGAAAACAAATAAAGTTAATACTAAAAAAGTCGCTAAAATAATTAGCGACTTTAATAATTTATTTCTTCTCACGTCCTTTTAAAACGTTAACCACATCATTAAGTTTAAAACCTTTAGCTTGCAATAACATTAAGTAGTGAAACAATAAATCTGCACTTTCGTTTAAAAACAAATTGTCGTTATCATCTTTTGCTTCAATAACCACTTCTACAGCTTCCTCTCCTACTTTTTGAGCCACTTTATTTATGCCTTTGGCGAATAATGAAGCGACATATGATTTTTCTGAATCTCCTGCTTTTACACGGCTTTCAATTGTGTTTTCTAATTTAGAAATAAACCCAAAATTTTCAGCATTAGTATCATTCCAACAGGTATCACTTCCTTTGTGACACGTTGGTCCTTTTGGGTTAACTTGAATTAATAACGTATCGTTATCACAATCTAATTTAATGTCAACTAGATTTAAAACGTTTCCGCTTTCTTCACCTTTAGTCCATAAACGGTTTTTAGTTCTACTAAAAAAGGTAACTAATTTTGTGTTTTTGGTTTTATTAAATGCTTCTTCATTCATGTAGCCCAACATTAACACGTTTTTTGTTGTGGCATCTTGGATTATTGCTGGCACTAATCCGTCGTTGTTTTTATTAAAATCTATGTTCATTTTTAGTTTCTTTTGTCAGGTCGAGCGCAGTCTAGACCTTAATATTTTAATAACCTCTCGACTGCGCTCGAGGTGACTTTATTTTTTTGTGAGATGCTGAAACGAGTACAGCATATCGACTTAAAGTCTTACCGCTATATTGTTGTCTTTTAATGCTTCTTTTAAATCTTTAATTGCTATTTCACCAAAATGAAATACGCTTGCAGCCAATGCAGCATCTGCTTTTCCATCTTTAAATGTATCCACAAAATGCTGAACTGTTCCTGCTCCACCTGAAGCTATAATTGGTATATTTAATGTTTCAGATAACTTAGCTAAAGCATCATTTGCAAAACCAGCTTTGGTACCATCGTTATTCATTGAGGTGAATAAAATCTCTCCTGCGCCTCTACGTTCAACTTCTTTTGCCCAATCGAATAAATTTAAATTGGTTGGAATACTTCCTCCTGCTAAATGTACCATCCATTCACCATCAATTTGCTTAGCATCTATAGCAACCACAACACATTGGCTACCAAATTTATTTGCTAACTCATTAACCAATTCTGGTCGTTTTACTGCTGAAGAATTTACAGACACTTTATCTGCTCCAGATTTTAAAAGGATGTCAACATCTTCAACAGACGAAATTCCACCACCAACTGTAAACGGAATATTAACCTGTTCTGCTACTTTTAAAACCATATCAATCATAGTTTTTCTACCTTCTAAAGTTGCTGAAATATCTAGAAAAACAAGCTCGTCTGCACCTTTTACAGCATATTGTTTTGCTAATTCTACAGGATCTCCAGCATCACGAAGATTTACAAAATTGACACCTTTAACGGTTCTTCCGTTTTTAATGTCTAGACATGGTATAATTCGTTTTGTAAGCATATTATAAAAATCGTTCTAGTTCTTTTAAAGTGATTCGGTTTTCATAAATCGCTTTACCAATAATAACACCTTCACAATTTATTTCTGAAAGCTTTTCAACATCTTCAATTGTTGTAACTCCACCTGAAGCAATAAGTTTTACAGACTGACCAGAACTACCGTTTGAACATTGCTGAATAATGTTTTTATATAACTCTATTGATGGTCCTTGTAACATTCCATCTTTTGAAATATCTGTACAAACCACATACTGAATTCCTTGTTTTTGGTACTCTTTAATAAACGGAATAACCTCTAAACTACTCTCTTCTAACCAACCACTTATAGCTACTTTTTCGTTTTTACAGTCAGCACCTAAAATGATTTTTTGAGAACCATATTTACTAATCCAACGCTCAAAAGTATCTCTGTTTTTTACAGCAATACTTCCGCCTGTAATTTGTTTTGCACCAGAATTAAATGCTGTAATAATATCATTATCAGACTTTAAACCACCTCCAAAATCAATTCTTAAGTTTGTTTTAGATGCAACTTGCTCTAAAACTCTGTAGTTTACAACATGATCGGCTTTTGCACCATCTAAATCGACCATATGCAAATACTCTATTCCTGCGCCTTCAAACTGTTTTGCAACTTCTAGTGGATTTTCATTGTAGATTTTAGTGGTATTGTAATCGCCTTTTGTTAAGCGTACACATTTTCCGTCTATTATGTCTATTGCTGGTATTATTCTCATTAATTTACTTGTTAATAACCCTTAATTATTTTTAAGAGTATAATTTATTATATGCTAATTCAGATAAAAAAAGCGTTCTAATATTTTTGAATGCTTTTTTATCCATTTTTATATTAAGCGTGCGCTATTTTTTTTGATAAAACAAAGAAAACAATAGCGATGCTAATTAAAATTATTCCAAATATTCCTAATAGTATACTCTCAGACCATAAAGAACTGAAGCTTTTAATCACAGCTTTTTTAGGGTCTTGTGTATTATAAAGAATAGTTATTTTATCTCCAACATTATAGTTTTTAGGCAATTTGCTTCCTATAGGTGAATGAAATTCTATAGGATTTCCTTTTAAATCATAAAACCTAATTAATGGCTTATAAAGCACTCTTAAAGACTGATCACTTGTATTTGTGGCATTAAACGTACTTACTATTTCTATAATTTCACCTTCAGTTTCATTAGATTTTGAAAGAAATTCAAAAGTGTTTATACACTTATAAAAAGCTACTAAAAGCATTGTAATTCCTATTAATCCCAGAACTATAAAAAGATATTTAAGTTTCATTTTTTATTCTTCTAAAATAACTAAAGCGTTATAAAATTTTTTAATATTTGCTCTCCTACTACTGATGATTTTTCTGGATGAAATTGTACACCATAAAAATTATCTTTTTGTAAAGCTGAAGCAAAATCTAAACTATAAGTAGTTGTGGCAATGCTTTCTTTACAATTTTCGGCATAAAAACTATGTACAGAATACATAAAAGTCTCGTCTTTAATATCTTTAAACAACTCCGTTTTTAAATCTGTTATCGTATTCCATCCCATTTGTGGCACTTTAACGGTATTGTTGAAACGCTTGACGTCTACATTAAAAATACCTAAACCTTTTGTATTACCTTCTTCTGAAGATTTACACATCAATTGCATGCCTAAACAAATTCCTAAAACGGGTTGTTTTAAAGTTGGAATTAAAGTGTCTAAACCGCTTTCTTTTAGCATTTGCATTGCAGAACTTGCCTCACCAACACCAGGAAAAATTACTTTGTCTGCTGCTTTAATTTCATCTGGATTGTTAGATAAAATAGCATCGTAACCTAAGCGTTTAAAGGCAAATTGAATACTTTTTATATTACCTGCTCCGTAATCTATTATTACTAATTTCATTACAACATTCCTTTAGTTGATGGTAAAAACATTTTGTTAGCATCACGTTTTACAGCCATTTTCATTGCTTTTGCAAAGGCTTTAAAAATGCCTTCTATTTTGTGATGTTCGTTTGTGCCTTCTGCTTTAATATTTAAGTTACATTTTGCGCCATCTGTAAAGGATTTAAACAAGTGGAAAAACATTTCGGTTGGCATATCTCCTATTTTTTCGCGTTTAAAATCGGCTTCCCATTCTAACCAGTTTCTACCTCCAAAGTCAACAGCTACTTGCGCTAAACAATCGTCCATTGGTAAGCAAAATCCGTAACGCTCAATACCTAATTTATTACCCAAGGCTTTATTAAACAATTCGCCTAAAGCAATCATGGTATCCTCAATGGTGTGGTGCTCATCTACCTCTAAATCGCCATCTACTTTAATGGTTAAATCCATTGCGCCATGACGACCAATTTGGTCTAACATGTGATCAAAAAACTTTAAACCTGTATCAATTTCATTTTTACCAGAACCATCAAGGTTTAATTTAATATATATCTTGGTTTCGTTAGTATTACGCGTGATTTCAGCAACACGATCATTTAATTTTAGAAACTCGTAAATAGTTTTCCAATCTGTGCTTGTTAATGCAATAGAATTTAAAATTTCTTGTTTTGAACTTTCAATTTCATCTGCACCTAATTCTGGATCTTCAGATAAAAAGATACCTTTTGCACCTAAATTTTTAGCTAATTCCATGTCTGTAATTCGGTCACCTAAAACAAAACTGTTTTCTAAATCGTATTCAGCTTTATCAAAATACTTGGTTAACAAACCAGTTCTTGGTTTACGAGTTTCGGCATTTTCATGCGGAAATGTTTTGTCTATACAAACTTCAGAAAACACAACACCTTCTTTTTCGAATGCTGAAATCACTTTGTTTTGCGCTGGCCAAAAGGTGTCTTCTGGAAAAGAATCTGTCCCTAAACCATCTTGATTGGTTACCATAACTAGCTCAAAATCTAACTCTGAAGCTATTTTAGCCATGTATTGAAACACTTTTGGATAGAACTCTAATTTCTCTAAACTATCTAATTGATAATCTACAGGTGGTTCTAAAACCAAGGTTCCGTCTCTGTCTATGAATAGTACTTTTTTCATGATTAACTTGTTAATCAATCCTGAACTTATTTCAGGATCTTTTTATTTAATTTCTAATGTTTTTAAACTAGGATTAGTAACTTTAATAAGTTCCAATTTCCATTCTCTATGCCAATTTTTAAGTTGTCTTTCTCTTGATTTTGCTTCTTTTTTTAACTCAAATTTTTCTAAATGGATTAAATCGAATACATTGTACTTTTTAGTAAATACAGAACCTTTCCCTTTTTCATGTTGTTCTATTCTTTGACGAATATTTTCTGTATAACCAACATACAAGACAGTTCTATTCTTATTTGTTAAAATGTAACAATAGTAATTATTTGTCATTTAGTTTTATTTTAAAAGTTCCTGAAACAAGTTCAGGATTTCGAAATTAATTGAAGGTTTTCAATTAATTTCTCATTTTCTTCACTTGTTCCAACAGTAATACGTATACAATTCTCTACTTGAGTATTTCTGTTTCTAATAATTACTTTTTTATTGATTAAATATTGATACGTTTCATCAGCATTATCGACTTCAACTAATAAAAAGTTAGCATCTGTTGGGTATATTTTTTTTACGATAGCTAATTGACTTAAAGCGTCTTTTAACTTCTTTCTTTCTGAAAGAATTGTGTCAATATTTTTAGCAACTTCAATTTGATTATTTAAGCTATTTAAAACTGCTTCTTGATTTAATGTACTTACATTATAAGGTGGTTTTACACGATTAAAAAGTTCAATAATTGCTTCACTTGCATAGGCAACGCCTACTCTAACACCTGCTAATCCCCAAGCTTTACTAAAGGTTTGACTTACAATTAGATTGTTGTATTTATTTATATTTTTAATGAATGATGCTTGCGAGCTAAAATCGATATAAGCTTCGTCTACAATCACGATACCATTAAAATTCTCTAAAATATATTCAATATCTTCAGTATTAATAGTGTTTCCTGTTGGATTGTTTGGTGAACAAATAAAAATGATTTTCACCTCTTCAACATCTAAATACGGTTGTAGCTGATTTAGGTTTATTTGAAAATCGTTAATTAGAGGTTGTTTAATCACCTCAATATTATTGATGTTTGCAGACACATCGTACATTCCGTAAGTTGGCGTAAAGGTTAACACCTTATCTTTTCCTGGTTCACAAAAAATACGAAACGCTAAATCTATAACTTCATCACTACCATTACCTATAAAAATTTGATTGGTTTCTACAGATTTAATTTCTGATAGTTTTTCTTTAATCTTTATTTGCTTAGGGTCTGGATAACGGTTTAACTCACCAAACGGATTTTCGTTGGCATCTAAAAACACATCTGCTGTACCTTTAAACTCATCTCTTGCTGATGAATACGGTTTTAAAGCTTTGATGTTAGCTCTAACTAGGTTGTTTATGTTTAAATTTTGTTTCATTTTCATTATATCAGGTCGAGCGCAGTCGAGACCTATTTAATCTCTATAATAATGTGACCTCTCGACTGCGCTCGAGGTGACAGATAGTTACTTTAAATCGTTTAAACGAAGAGTTACTGCATTTTTGTGCGCTTGTAAACCTTCAGCTTCAGCCATTAACTCAATAGTATTCCCAATATTAAGCAAACCTTGTTTTGTTATATTTTGAAATGTAATTGCTTTAGTAAAACTATCTAAATTCACTCCAGAATACGCTTTACTAAACCCATTGGTTGGTAAGGTGTGATTGGTACCAGATGCATAATCTCCAGCACTTTCTGGTGTATAATTACCAATAAATACAGATCCTGCGTTTTCAATTCCGTTAACGTAAAAATCATCATTTTTTGTACACACTATAAAGTGTTCTGGTCCATATTGATTGATTAAATCTAATGCTATAGCATCAGTTTCAACTAAAATAGATTTTGAATTCTCTATCGCTTGTTTAGCAATACCTTGTCTTGGAAGTGCTTTTATTTGAACCTTTATTTCTTCCGCTACAGCGTTAATGAAATTTTGAGATGTAGACACCAAAATGACTTGACTATCTGCGCCATGTTCTGCTTGAGATAACAAATCTGAAGCCACATAACTAGCCTTTGCAGTATCGTCTGCAACGACCAATAACTCACTTGGACCTGCTGGCATATCGATTGCCACACCATATTTGGTTGCTAATTGTTTAGCGACAGTAACAAACTGATTTCCTGGACCAAAAATCTTATAAACTTGAGGAATAGATGCTGTCCCAAAGGTTAAACCGGCAATGGCTTGAATGCCACCAACTTTAATAATTTTGGTTACACCACATAATTGCGCTGCGTATAAAATTTCATTAGCTATTTTTCCTTCCTTATTTGGAGGCGAACATAATACTATCTCCTTACATCCTGCTATTTGCGCAGGAACAGCTAACATTAAAACGGTTGAAAACAATGGTGCTGTACCAGCAGGAATGTAAATACCAACTTTTTGAATGGCTCTTTTTTCTTGCCAACAGCTTACGCCTTGAGTAGTTTCAACACTAACTTTTTTAGTTTTTTGTGCTTTGTGAAAAGTTTCAATATTAGTTTTTGCTTGTTGTATGGCTAGCTTTAAATCTTCTGAGATTTTAGAACTTGCTAACTCAATTTCTTCTGTAGTTACGATATTTGACGCTAATTCTGCACCATCAAATAATTGCGTGTATTTTGCTACTGCTTGGTCTCCATTACGTTGTACGTCTTCAAAAATTTGTGTAACCGTAGTTTCAATATCGTTAACGGTTTGTGTTGGTCGTTTTAAAAGATCTAACCAAGTGGATTGTTTAGGATTGCTAATAGTTCTCATTTATATCACCATATTTTCGATTGGACAAACTAGGATGCCTTCTGCTCCATTTTCTTTTAATTCATCTATAATCTCCCAGAAATCATTTTTGTTAATTACAGAGTGAATTGAACTCCAACCATCTTCTGCTAGTGGCAAAACCGTTGGACTTTTCATACCTGGAAGAATATTAATAATATCGTTAACCTTATTATTTGGAGCATTTAACAACACATAACGTGATTGTCTTGCTTTTAAAACAGACTGTAGTCTAAATTGTAATTTATTTAAAATAGCTTGATTGTCTTCAGAAATTTTAGGTGAAACTGCCAACACGGCTTCAGATTTTAAAATAACTTCTGCTTCTTTTAAACCGTTTTTAAATAATGTGCTTCCACTAGAAACAATATCTACAATAGCATCTGCTAAGCCAATATTTGGAGCAATTTCAACCGAACCATTAATGATATGTAAATTAGCTTTAATTCCGTTTTTATCTAAAAATTGATTTACTGTGTTTGGATAAGAGGTTGCAATACGTTTTCCTTCTAAATCTTTAACCGAATTGTATGTTGCAGCTTTTGGTACGGCTACAGAAACTTTACAAGATGAAAAGCCCAGTTTTTCGGCAATTTTGATATCGTTACCTTTTTCTATTAAAACATTTTCTCCAATAATAGCAACGTCTACCACTCCATCTTTAAGGTATTGTGGAATATCGCCATTACGCAGGTAAAAAATTTCTAAAGGAAAGTTTTTAGCCGAAGCTTTTAATTGATCTTTACCATTGTCTATAGAAATACCAACAGCTTTAAGGATTTTCATTGAATCCTCGTTTAATCGTCCTGATTTTTGAACTGCAATTTTTAATTTACTCATTTTGGTCTCTTTTTAACGTTTTAGTTTCTTTTGAAAAGTTTGAGTAAATCATTTAGTAAAATGTATAAAAACAAAAAACCGCTTGATATACTCAAACGGTTTTTAAAAATATGTTGATTTTAGTCAATACATCTTCAGCTCGCTTGAGTGCAAGTATGAAAATGATGATGATGTGATTGAATAAAAGTCATTTCTTTTTTTGTGTTCACAAAGATTGTGAAAATATTTTCAAAAATCCTAATTAATAAACATTAAATTAATGTTAACAATTATTGATTTCCTAAAATTATTGGCATTCCAGTATCTCCAGAACCAATAACAATTACTTTGCTATTACTTGATTCTGAAAGCTTTACTGTAGCTTCAATACCTTTGTCTTGCAAAATTTTATCGGTTAAAGAAGCGCTTAAAATTTTATTTGCATCTGCTTTACCTTGAGCTTCAATACGTTGTTTATCTGCTTCTTTACTAGCTGTAACTAATCTAAATTCGTATTCTAAAGACTCTTGTTCTTGCTTTAATTTACGCTCGATTGCTTGTCTAATAGTTGGTGGTAATTGTACATCTTCAACTAAAACACGTTTCACATTTAAGTATTGCCCTTCTAACAGCTTTGTAACTTCGTCTAAAATTTCCTGCTCAATTAAATCTCTTTTACTAGAATATAATTGCTCTGGTGTGTAACGTCCAACAACACTTCTTGCTGCTGCATTTACTGCAGGATCTAATAATTCACGTTCGTAATCTTCACCTTTAGTTTTTATTAAAAGTCCTAATTTACTGTACTCTGGTTCGTACCAAATTGTACCATTAACTTTTACTTCTAATCCATTTACAGAAAGTACATTCATTTGGTCTGAGATTGATTGCTGGCGAACTTTACGTACAATCATATCGTTCCAAGGTGCAACTATATGAAAACCTTCTCCATAAGTTTTATCTGTATTTATACCGTTTCCTAAGCGCTCGAAAATAACGCCACCTTCACCAGGTCCTATTGTTACAGCAGATTTTGCTATTAAAATCACTAGAATAATGATTCCTATAATTACTGGTATTCCTAATTTTGGTAATTTTTCCATATGTATTTAGTATTATATTAGTCCGTTATATTTTCTTAAAAACCACTCAATAGCTAACGTTAAAACTATTAAAGCAAGTAAATACTTCCAATCGATTAAAGGAACCGTACTTTTTGAGCTTTTTTGAATTGGTTTGTAGCGATCATCGCTATTTAAATTGTTTATTATGTTTTTAAAATTATCTGCATAATAATGTTTTCCTTGACTATTATTAGCAATATTTATAAGTTTTTTTGCATTAGAATTTAAAAATTGTTGCTCAACATTATATTCAATTATTTTAAAGCTACCAGATTTAGATAGCTTCTCTCTTGAAGCATCAACAGTAAATGAATAATCTCCAGCAGGAAAAGCACTTAAATCTACTTGATAATTATTGTTTTTTAGAATAAACGGTACTGTTTTAGACACTTTTGTAGATTTATCTGTAACCGTAATATTTAAACGCTCTGTAGCATCAAACTCATAATTTTTATTAAAAAATTGAGCACTAAGTATCACATTGTTATTTCCTTGATAGAAAGATTGATAATCTACTTCTAATCGGTTTTTACGTTTTGTAGAAGCTAAATATTGTACAAGTTTTCCAATAAAATTATCGAATGCATCAAAGCTTTTTGTGTTAACAAAACTTTGCGCTCTCCATTTCCATAAATTCTCTCCAAATAAAACACCTTCTCTTTTTCCATTAGCTTCCATGACCGCTAATAGTGGTTCGTTTATATTTATTGCTCCTACTTTTTTATATAATATTGTTTGGTAAGGAACAGAAAATATTGGCTCTCCAAAATTTGAATGTAATGGAGGAAAAGATTCGAAATTTAAATCTTCAACTATAAACGAATTGAAATTTGAGTTTAAACTTGGTTGATAATCTTCGGTTTGAGTTGTAATATCTTGCTCGTATTTATCACTTACATTATTTAAAAATACAAAATCTGTTTTTGGTCCAGCTACTACTAATTTATTCTTATTTTGTTTTTCTATTTCAGTATATAAACCTTTAAACAAACTGTTTGGATTAAACAATATAACTAATTGCAAATCATTTAATTGATTAATAGCTTCTTGTGGTGATAAAAATACAACTTCTCGTTGCTCGTTAGCTTCAATAGCTTTTTTAAACATACCAATATCTGGATGCAAAACCGAACCTACAATCGCTACTTTTGTTTTTTCATCGACAACTTCTACCGCGAAATTTTTACTATTATTTATTTTATTTTTTTCTGAATTAATAGGAATAATAGATGCACGATAACTTTTTACTCCAACCGCATTTGCTGGTAAAGTGAAATTTAATATTCTTGAATTATTTTGTTTTGAAAACTTAATATTTTGAGAATAAAGCGTAGTGTTTCCTGAGTTTATTACAAACTTAGTATTAACATCCTGATCTCCAGAATACACTAAAATAGCTTCTACAGGAAACTTATTTTTTAAAAATGCATACTTATTTACATTAAGTTGTTGCAATTTTAAATCTTGATACTGTGTTGTATCTCCAACAATAATAGGATATAAATTTTGCTTTATTTTTTTTGCAGAATATTCGTAATCGTTTCCATAGGTTTGGTTTCCATCGGAAATGATTATAGTTGGTGATATTGTGTTTTTATATATTTGATTTAGCTCTACAAACGCTTTGTCTACATTGGTTTGTTTTTCAATAAATGTTAAAGAATCTGAAGTATTTAAGGTTTTCCCAAAGGAAAATACATCTATATTAAACTTGTTTAAAAGTGTATTATTTGTTTTTAAACTGTTTAAAATATTTTTTACATTTTCTTCCTGATTTAAGTGTTTTATAGAGTTTGAATTGTCTACAGCTATTACCAAATTAGGTTTTACAGTATATACTTTAGTACTTTCAAATTTTGGGTTTATTAATAAAAGTAATACACCAAAAATGCTTAAAAAACGTAAAAAAGCAAAAAGCACATTCGTTTTAGATGCGCCTTTTGCTTTGTATTTATATTGAAAAAGTGCTAATGCAATAGCAACAATTCCAGCAATTATTATATATAAAAGAGTTTGAGAACTCATTAAGTTTTTTAAGTTAAATAATAACATCCAGTTTTAGGATGCAATGCTTAATTTATGTTAGCATTCCACCATCAACATTTAAGGTTTGTCCTGTAACATATGCAGACATGTCACTTGCTAAAAACACACAAGCATTTGCAATATCTTCTGGTGTACCACCACGTTTTAAAGGAATTGCGTTGCGCCATCCTTTTACAGTGTCTTCATCTAATTTAGCTGTCATTTCGGTTTCTATAAAACCAGGAGCGATTACATTACTTCTAATATTTCTTGACCCTAACTCTAAAGCTACAGATTTTGAAAAACCTATAATTCCTGCTTTTGAAGCCGCATAATTTGTTTGTCCGGCGTTACCTTTAACACCTACTACAGAACTCATATTAATTATTGAACCTTTACGTTGCTTAAGCATTGTACGTTGTACTGCTTTTGTCATGTTAAAAACAGATTTTAAGTTTACTTCAATTACTTTATCAAAGTCTTCTTCACCCATTCGCATTAACAAATTATCTTTTGTAATACCTGCATTATTAATTAAAACATCTATTGTTCCAAATTCTTTTAAAACATCTTCAGCTAAAGTTTGTGCTTCATTAAAATTTGCTGCATTACTTTTATATCCTTTAGCTTTAATACCTAAAGTATTTAATTCTTTTTCTAATTCATTTGCAGCTTCTACAGAAGAACTGTATGTAAATGCTACATTAGCACCATGCTGTGCAAAAACTTGTGCAATACCTTTACCAATACCTCGGCTTGCTCCTGTTATTATGGCTGTTTTTCCTTCTAAAAGTTTCATTAATTATTTTGGTTTTTTTGTAATTCAAATATAGTAATTACTATGTTATTGTATATTAAAAAACCTCATAAATTCTAAAGAACTATGAGGTTTTTTGGTGATTAACAACTTACTTGAGTTGTGTGTCTCAAGTAATCTTATACAAAGTGTTATAATTTCACTTCTTTAGGTTTTTCGTAATTAAACAGGTAATCAACATCCATTTCTTGCACTTTTCCTAATTTTTCAAGTGCTTTAAAATTAATATCCTTTTTGTTTCCTATTACCATAACATTGTAATTTTCGCCTTTTATATTTTTATTAAAGAACTCACGTAGGTCTTCCATAGTCATATCTTTTATAGCGTTATACATAGCTTCACGATTGTCTTCGTTTATACCTAATTTTTGCAATCTCTCATAACTCCAGAAGATATTTGATTTGGTAATACGTTGTGCTGCTAATTTTTTTAATGTAGATTCTTTTGCCGCATTAAACTGCTCTTCAGATTCTGGCATATCACTCATTAAACTCATCATTGCATCTACTGCTTCTGGCATTTTATTAGCCTGAGTACCAATGTAAGCCATTACATAATTTGCATCGTCTTTTTTACGTGCTGTTGCATAATTTGACCATGCAGAATAAGCTAATGATTTAGACTCTCTAATTTCTTGAAAAACTATAGATGATAATCCGCCACCAAAATACGTATTAAACAACGTAGAAGCCGCCATGTTTTCTGGTTTAAATGGTTCTCCTTTTGCTAAAAACATCATTTCACTTTGCACCATATCATAATCTACAAAGTACACATTTCCTCCAGTTTCTTTTTCTAAATAAGCCATTGCTTCTGGATACTCGTTTAAATCTCCTGAAACTTTATGGTAGTCGTTTAATGCTTTTACTGCTGCATCTACATCTTTACCATAATAGAAAACACGTTGTTTAAAGTCTTTTAGTCCTTTAGTTAAGTCTACTAATTCCTGAGGATTAATTTCTTGCATTTCGCTAATAGGAATAATATTACGTAATCTAGAATTTTCTCCATATTTAGCATAATTTAATAAGCCTGAACGTAAAATTCTACCTTTACTTGTTTTGTTGTTTGATCTTTGTTTTGCTATAGACTCTACATATTTATTATAGGCTTCTTTATTTGGTACAGCGTTTTCCCATAAATGCTCTAGCAACTCTAAACCTTTAGGTAAGTTTTCTTTTAAACCACTAAGCCCTACATAACTTTGTTCTCCTTGAGCATTTACAAAATAATCGATACCTAATTTGTAAAATTCTTTCTTTAGTTCTTCAGCTGAATATTTATCTGTTCCTAAATAATCTAAATAACCTACTGCTAGTCCTAACTTTTTATCATTATCGCTTCCCATATCAAAAATGATATTCATATCGAATAAATCGTTAGTTTCGTTTTCTATGTAAGACACTTCTAATCCGCTATCTGTTTTGGTTTTTTTAATAGCTGAGCTATAGTCTACATATTTAGGTGTTATAGGCTGTGATTGTTTTGCGTTGAAATCTTTAATGTATTGCGAAGATTTATCTCTATTTAAATTAACTGGTGTTATTCCAGGATTAGAAACTTTTACAATATTGCTATCTTCTCCTTTTCTCTTGTAGGTTACAACATAATTATCTTTATAAAAGTTGTTTGCAAAATCTACTAATTCTTGTTTTGATACTGCTTTTAACTCGTCTAAAAACTTAACTTTATCTTCCCATTTTTCATGGTGAATAAAAGCATTAAAATAAGCAGTAGCTAAAGCTGTACTGTTTTCGTACTCTCTTAACTGAGATTTTTTCAAATCGTTTACAACAGCTTCAATCATCCAATCTTCAAATTCTCCTTTTTTAAGTTTTTCAATTTGCTCAAGAATTAAGCTTTTTACTTCGTCTAGAGACTGTCCTTCTTTTGGTGAACCACTAAAACTATGGTAACCATAATCGTTTAAAAATGTTGTGTTACAACCTGCGTATTGTACTAATTGCTCTTGATTTAAATTTAAATCTATTAGACCAGCATTACCGTTTGCTAAAACCATGTCACATAGTGTTACCATTTTTTCATCATTAGTGTTTACTCCATTAGATCTAAATGCAATAGATATACTTTCTGATGTTGGCCCAAATACTTCGTTTGTTACTACACTAGTAATTGGCTCTTCTTTTGGTAGTGTTGGGTGAGTAACTTCTTTTCTTTTTAAGTTACCAAATGTGTTGTTTACTTTTTTTATGGTTTCGTCAAAATCTAAATCTCCTACTAAAACCATAGCCATATTATTAGGCACATAATATTTATCGAAATAATTATTTATATCTACTAAAGATGGGTTTTTTAAATGCTCTGCAGTACCTATAGTTTTTTGTTGTCCGTATGGATGATTTGGGAATAAACCTTCTAACATTGCTGCATAACGTTTTCTACCATCGTTATCTTGGCCACGGTTAAACTCTTCGAATACAGCTTCTAATTCTGTATGAAATAAACGCAATACTAGTTGACTAAAGCGTTCTTCTTCAAGCTCTAACCATTTACCTAATTCGTTAGCCGGAATTTTATTTTTATAAACAGTTTCTTCGAACCAAGTGTGCGCATTTGTACCTGTCGCTCCTAATGAACTTGTCATTTTATCATATTCGTTTGCTACTGAATAGTTTGAAGCTTCTAAAGACACTTTATCTATTTCACGGTATAGTTCTAATTTTTTATCAGGATCTGTTTCTGCTCTATGTTGCTCATAAAGCTCTGATATTTTATCTAAATACTCTTTTTCCTTTTCCCAATCTATAGTTCCTATTTCGTCTGTTCCTTTAAACACCATATGCTCTAAATAGTGCGCTAAACCTGTAGACTCTTTAGGGTCGTAATTAGATCCTGCTCTTACCGCGATGTAAGTTTGAATTTTTGGCTCATCGGTATTTTTACTTAAATACACTTTTAAACCATTATCTAAAGTATAAAGACGTAAGCCTGTAGGATCGTTAGCTACAGTTTCGTAATTAAACCCATTAGCATCGGTTTGCGCTTCGGTTTTGTAAGCAAGATCTTTGCTTGATGCATTGTCTTTTTTACAACTATAGACAAAAGCTACAAGCATAAAAATTACAACTAATTTTAAATGTTTCATTTTGGTTGGTGTTTGGTTACTAAATATTTTTTTTCTTTAAACTAATCCTTTTATTTAGAATATGTTTAAAAAAAAAGTTCGTTAGCTAAATTAAAGCCAACGAACTAATAACGTTTCTAGTTTATATTTATTTTAACAGACTTTAACATTAAAAGTCTGTAATAAGCAGCTGTTATCCTAAAACTTCAGCAACCTTTTTTCCAATTTCTGCTGGAGAATCTACAACGTGAATTCCGCAGTCTCTCATAATTGCTTTTTTAGCTTGAGCAGTATCATCACTACCACCAACAATTGCTCCTGCATGTCCCATTGTACGACCTGCTGGTGCAGTTTCTCCTGCTATAAAACCTATAATTGGTTTTTTACTTCCTGAGTTTTTGTACCAGTTTGCAGCATCTGCTTCTAACTGACCTCCAATTTCTCCGATCATTACTACACATTCTGTAGCATCATCATTTATTAATAACTCAACAGCTTCTTTAGTAGTTGTTCCAATAATTGGATCTCCACCAATACCAATAGCAGTTGTAATACCTAAACCTTGTTTTACAACTTGGTCTGCAGCTTCATAAGTTAAAGTTCCAGATTTAGAAACAATACCTACTTTTCCTTGCTTAAATACAAAACCTGGCATGATACCAACTTTAGCTTCACCTGGAGTAATAACTCCTGGACAGTTAGGTCCAACTAATCTACAGTCCTTATCTTTAATATAATCTGAAGCTTTAATCATATCTGCTACAGGAATACCTTCAGTAATACAAATAATTACTTTGATTCCAGCATCGGCAGCTTCCATAATTGCATCAGCAGCAAAAGCTGGTGGTACAAAAATAATTGTTGTATCTGCTCCTACTTTTTCCACAGCTTCTGTTACTGTATTAAAAACAGGTTTGTCTAAATGTGTTTGTCCTCCTTTTCCTGGAGTAACACCACCTACGACATTTGTACCGTACTCAATCATTTGTCCAGCGTGAAAAGTACCTTCACTACCTGTAAATCCTTGAACTATTATTTTTGAATCTTTGTTTACTAAAACGCTCATTTGAATATTTTTTTTAATATTGCTACAAAAGTAAGTTTTTGATAGCGAATTTTTAAATGTATTTTAAATTTTTATTTCAGAAAATGATGTCATGTTATCTGTACTATCGTCTAATAGCTGACTAATCTCATATCCCTTATATATTTTACCATCTTTTACTTCCCAAATAGAAATAAAATGTGCCAATGGTTCTTCTTGCTCTGGGTTCTCTATAGTTGTAACATAAACAGTATGTCTTGCTGTTACAGTGTTTTCATCTTGTAATAAATGACTTAACTTATAATTAAAAGAGGTGAAAGCTTCTCTAACTTCTTGTAGTTTATGGTTTATTCCGTTTTTATCTAAAGAGGTAAAACCTTGACTACTATTCCAATGTAAAACACAGTCTTCGTGAAACATATCTATTACAGAATCGTCTTTTGCCAAGTCTGTATCGTAAAACTTTTTTATTATTTCTTTTGCTGACATAGCTCTATTTATTAATTTTTTTAAGAATTTCAGGAATTTTTTTAATGTATGCCATTTCTTTAAATTTTTCTCTTGCTTCTACTGCAGGAGACCCAAAATAAGCTGTATCTGGCTCTGTGGTATGCCCTAATCCAGATTGTGCATATAAAACTGTTCCTTTTGAAATTGTGATTCCGCTTTTAACACCTACTTGACCCCAAATAGTAACTTGATCTTCTACTACAACACAACCAGCAATTCCTGTTTGCGATGCAATAAGGCATTTTTTTCCAATTATTGTATCGTGACCAATTTGAATTTGGTTATCTAGTTTTGATCCTTCTCCAATAGTTGTATCGCCAGTAACACCTTTATCTATAGTACAAAGTGCTCCAATATCTACATTATTTTCTATTACAACTCTACCTCCAGACAGTAATTGATCGAAACCTTCTGGTCTATTTTTATAATAAAACGCACTGGCTCCTAAAATGGTACCAGAGTGAATAGTCACGTTATTTCCTATTACAGCATCATCATAAATTGTAACATTAGCATGAATTATACAATTATCTCCAATTGTAACATTATTACCAATAAAACAATTAGGCTGAATTACAGTATTTTCTCCAATTTTTGCTGAAGCCGCAATGCTTACATTTGAAGATTGAAATGGCTTAAAGTGTAATGTTAACTTATTAAAATCTCTAAATGGGTCATCACTTATTAATAAGGCTTTACCTTCTGGGCACTCTACTTCTTTATTAATTAAAATAATAGTAGCTGCAGACTGTAACGCTTTATCGTAATATTTAGGGTGGTCTACAAAAACAATATCTCCTGGTTCTACCACATGAATCTCATTCATGCCTAGAACTTGAAAATTATCTGCACCAATAAATTTACAATCTATTAAATGTGCTATTTCTTTTAGAGTATGCGGTTTAGAAAACTTCATAACAATTAAAATTTAGTATTTAGTTTCCTAGAATTACAAACTAAAGACGGTTTTGTGGAAATTATTCTTTAACGCGCTCTTTGTAAGTTCCTTTTTCAGTTTCAACTTTAATTTTATCTCCTTCATTTATAAATAAAGGTACATTTACCTCTGCTCCTGTTTCTACTGTTGCTGGTTTTGTAGCATTTGTTGCTGTATTACCTTTAACTCCAGGCTCTGTAGCTGTTACTTCTAATATAACACTTGCAGGCATTTCTACAGAAAGCGGCATATTGTCTTCAGTATTAATAATTACTGTAACAATTTCTCCTTCTTTCATTAATTGAGGCGTATCTAAAGCAGATTCTAATAATCTAATTTGTGTATAATCTGCTTCATTCATAAAATGATAAAATTCTCCATCATTATATAAATACTGAAACTTATGTGTTTCTACACGAACATCATCAATTTTATGTCCTGCTGAAAACGTATTATCTAACACTTTACCATTTGTTACGCTTTTCATTTTTGTACGTACAAATGCAGGTCCTTTTCCTGGTTTTACATGAAGAAACTCAACTATTTTATAAATATCGTTGTTGTATTTTATACATAAACCGTTTCTTATATCTGAAGTATTTGCCATAATATTTTATTTCTATTTTTTAATTTGATTTAAAATAACCTTTCATTATTCCACGATGAGAATTCTTAATAAACTGAAGAATTTCATCACGTTCTGTGGTTGCTTCCATCTCTGCTTCTATAATATTTGAAGCTTGTGTGTTATTATAATTTTTTTGATATAATATTCTAAATATATCCTGAATCTCTCTAATTTTTTCTGTTGAATAACCTCTTCGTCTTAAACCAACAGAGTTTATACCAACGTAAGATAGAGGTTCTCTTCCTGCTTTTACAAATGGTGGCACATCTTTTCTTACAAGTGATCCACCTGTTACAAAGGCGTGATTTCCTACAGAACAAAATTGATGCACTGCTGTCATTCCTGCTAATATAACATAATCACCTATAGTTATATGTCCTGCTAGTGTACTATTATTTGAAAAGATACAATTATTCCCTACAATACAATCGTGAGCAATATGACAATAAGCCATAATTAAACAATTATCGCCTACAACAGTTTTCATTCTATCTGTTGTACCACGATTTATTGTAACACATTCTCTAATTGTTACATTGTCTCCAATAATGGTTAAAGTATCTTCATCATTATATTTTAAATCTTGAGGTACTGCTGAAATTACAGCACCAGGAAATATGTTACAATTTTTTCCAATACGTGCACCTTCCATAATAGTTACATTACTACCTATCCAAGTTCCTTCTCCAATAGTAACATTATTATTAATTGTTGTAAAGGGCTCAATTACTACATTTTTAGCAATTTTTGCGCCCGGATGAACGTAAGCTAACGGTTGGTTCATTTTTTGTGTTTTTATTTAACTTTAGAAATTTGTGCCATTAATTCTGCTTCGGCACATAGTTTACCATTTGCATAGGCATAACCTTGCATGTGACAAATACCTCGTCTAATAGGAGTAATTAACTCACACTTAAAAATTAAGGTATCGCCTGGCACTACTTTTTGTTTGAACTTTACTTTATCTATTTTCATAAAGAAAGTAAGGTAGTTTTCTGGATCTGGAACTGTACTTAAAACTAAAATACCACCTGTTTGTGCCATTGCTTCTACAATTAAAACACCTGGCATAACTGGTGCTCCAGGAAAGTGACCTTTAAAGAACTCTTCGTTCATGGTCACATTTTTCATTCCTATTACCTTTTGGTCTGTAAGTTCAAATATTTTATCTATTAGTAAAAATGGCTGCCTATGTGGTAGCATATCCATGATTTGACCAACATCCATTAATGGTTTTTGGTTTAAATCTATTTCTGGAACATTATTACGTCTTTCGTTTTTAATTATTTTAGACATTTTTTTTGCAAACTGTGTATTTACAAAATGACCTGGTTTATTAGCAATTACTTTTCCTCTAATTCGAGTTCCTATTAATGCTAAATCCCCTATAACGTCTAAAAGTTTATGTCTAGCTGCTTCGTTTGGGTGATGTAATGTTAGGTTATCTAAAATCCCATTTTGTTTTACAGCAATATTATCTTTTTTAAAGGCTACTTTAAGTTTTTCCATTGTTTCTTGAGACAATTCTTTATCTACATAAACAATAGCATTGTTTAAATCACCACCTTTTATTAAACCATGTTCTAAAAGCGCCTCTAACTCATGTAAAAAACTAAATGTTCTTGAGTCTGATATATCTCTTTTAAAATCTTTTATATTATTTAAAGTTGCATTTTGTGTACCTAAAACTTTAGTCCCAAAATCTACCATTGTAGTTACTTGGTATTCTTTAGCTGGCATAACAAGAATTTCACTTCCTGTCTCTTCGTCTGTATAAGAAATAACGTCTTTTACAACATATTCTTCTCTTTGTGCATCTAATTCTACAATACCTGCATTTTCTATAGCTTCAACAAAAAACTTAGAAGAACCATCCATTATTGGTGGTTCAGATTGGTCTAACTCTATAATTGCATTATCTACATCTAAGCCTACAAATGCTGCTAATACATGTTCACAAGTTTGAATGGTTACTCCATTCTTTTCTAAACAAGTGCCACGTTGTGTGTTTGTAACATAGTTTGCATCTGCTTCTATAACCGGATTCCCTTCTAAATCTATACGTTTAAAAGCAAAACCTGTATTTGCAGCTGCAGGCTTAAAAGTTAATGTTACTTCTTGACCTGTATGTAAACCAACACCAGATAACGATACTTCATTTTGTATCGTTTTTTGTTTTACTTCCGAATTAATTATTGCCATTTCCTTTTTTTTCTAATTCGTTTATAGTTTTTACCAGTTTTGGTAAGTTTTTAAAATATACATATGACTTGTTATAATCACCATAAGATAGCGCTGGCGAACCTTGAAGCACTTCGTTATCTTTTACATTTCTTCCTATACCAGATTGTGCTTGAATTTTCACTCCATTACCTATTGTAATGTGCCCAACAATACCTACTTGACCTCCAATAATACAGTTTTGACCAATTTTTGTTGAACCCGCAACTCCTGTTTGAGCAGCAATTACAGTGTTTTCTCCAATTTCAACATTATGTGCAATTTGTATTTGGTTGTCTAATTTTACACCACGTTTAATTACTGTAGAGCCTAAAGTAGCTCTATCTATTGTAGTTGCAGCACCAATATCTACAAAATCTTCTAATATTACGTTTCCTATTTGTGGTACTTTATGATATTCTCCTTTTTCGTTTGGCGCAAAGCCAAAACCATCTGCTCCTATTATAGCGCCAGAGTTTATAACACAATTATTACCTACTATACATTCTGAATAAATTTTAGCTCCAGAAAAGACTATAGTATTGTCTCCAATTGTTACATTATCTCCTATATAACTACTCGGGAAAACTTTTACATTATCGCCAATAGTTACATTATCTCCTATATAGGTAAAGGCTCCAACATATACATCGTTACCTAAAGAAGCTGTTTCTGAAATTGAAGACGGTTGCTCTATTCCAAATTTATTAAGCTTTACCTGGTTGTAATACTCTAATAATTTAGAAAATGACTTATAAGCGTCCTCAACTTTTATTAATGTTGGTTGTACTTCTTGTTCTGGCTCGAAATCCTTATTAACTATAGCTATAGATGCTTTAGTTGAATATATATATTGTGTATATTTTGGGTTTGCCAAAAATGTTAAAGCGCCTTCTACGCCTTCTTCTATTTTAGAAAGTTTAGAGACTTCAACTTGTGAATCTCCTACAATATCACCTTCTAAAATACCTGCTATTTGTTCTGCTGTAAACTTCATCTTTCGCAAAAATAGAAAAAATAATCACAATTTTTCCTTTGGATAACATATATAATATTTGGTTACAGGTTTAGATAAAGCTTTTAAGTTAAGTTGATCTGATGCTTTTACTAAGTCTTCTATGTTTCCGTTTTTATGTAAAATTTTAATTCCTTGTTTTTTTTGTGTGTAAGCTTGATTAGATATTTCACCCGTAAACACAAAGTAATCAGCTTCTTGATTAGAAATTGAATGTTTTGATATTAATTTAGATTTAAACTCTTCTAATTTATTTGCTTTAATTGGTTTCTTTTTAATTTTAACCTTTAACAAATCTCTATTAATAATCATTCCACATAAATTTTTCAAAATAAAATCGTCGTGGTCTTGCCATTCTTTCATTGCTGAAACAATATCAAAGTCGTCAAGTTTAGAAAATGTATTTAAAGTCTCTTTATTAAAATCATTTAAATTTATTTCATTTTTCAAAAAAAACTGAAGAGGTTTACTTGCATTTAAAACAACTCCTTTTTTTGTTAGTTCTTTAGCACGTTTAAGCACACGTATTAACAACTGCTCTGCAACCAAACTTGTTTTATGCAAATATACTTGCCAGTACATTAAACGTCGAGCAACTAAAAATTTCTCGACAGAATAAATGCCTTTCATCTCTATTACAAGTTCATCATTTTTAACATTTAACATGGTAATTAAACGTTCACTATTAATATTACCCTCAGCTACACCAGTATAAAAACTGTCGCGTTTTAAATAGTCTGCACGATCCATATCAATTTGACTTGAAATTAATTGACACATAAATTTACGATGATACTCACCTTTAAAAATTTTAATAGCCAACGTTAAATCGTTGTTAAATTCTTTATTTAAAACTTCCATAAAAAGCATAGAAATATGCTCGTGAGACACACCATTTACAATGCTGTGCTCCATAGCATGAGAAAATGGACCATGCCCAATATCATGTAATAATATAGCAACTAATAATGCATTTTTTTCTTCCTCGCTAATTTCAACGCCCTTAAATCTAAGCACTTGTACAGCTTTTTGCATTAAGTGCATACAACCTATAGCATGATGAAAACGGGTATGATGCGCACCTGGATAAACCAAATAACTCATTCCCATTTGCGTTATGCGACGTAAACGTTGAAAATATTTATGTTCTATTAAATCGAATATTAAAGAATTTGGGATAGTAATAAATCCGTAAATTGGGTCGTTTAATATTTTAAGTTTGTTACTTGTTTGCAAACTGATACTTTTTTCTAAAAATTATACAACAAATATACATGGATAAAATAAATATACTTTGGGTTGACGATGAAATAGATTTACTTAAACCTCATATTCTCTTTTTAGAGAAAAAAAATTACGCTGTTACAAAATGCAATAGCGGCACAGAAGCTCTAGACATATTAGACGAACAAAAGTTTGATATTGTTTTTCTTGACGAAAACATGCCTGGACTAACAGGTCTTGAAACTCTAAATGAAATTAAAGAAAAAGAAGCTTCGCTTCCTGTTGTAATGATTACAAAAAGTGAAGAAGAATATATAATGGAAGAAGCCATTGGGAATAAAATTGCAGATTACCTAATAAAACCTGTAAACCCTAACCAAATTCTATTAAGTTTAAAAAAGAATTTGGATCACTCAAGATTAGTGTCTGAAAAAACAACCTCTAATTACCAACAGGAGTTTAGAAAAATTGCTATGGATATGTCTATGGTAAATTCTTATAGTGAATGGGCTGCCTTATACCAAAAACTTATTTATTGGGAAATGCAACTAGAAGATATTGAAGACACTGGCATGTTTGAGATTTTAGAATCACAAAAAAATGAGGCAAATATTCAATTCGGAAAATTTATAGATAAAGAATACCCAAGTTGGTTTGAACCTAATACAGACGCGCCTACTTTATCTCACGTGTTATTTAAAGATAAAATTGTTCCAGAACTTAGCAAAGAACAACCTACACTATTAGTTGTTATAGATAATTTACGTTACGACCAATGGAAAGCCTTCGAACCTATAGTAAGCAATCATTACAAAAAAGAAACTGAAACTCCTTTTTATAGCATACTACCAACAGCTACACAATATGCAAGAAACGCTATTTTTTCTGGCTTAATGCCAAGTGACATGGAAAAACTTCACCCAGAATACTGGAAAAACGATACAGATGAAGGTGGAAAAAATCTTCATGAAGCCGATTTTTTAAATGCGCAAATGAAACGTTTAGGACTTTCAAACCTTAAACATGAGTATTATAAAATTACTAATTTAAAAGATGGAAAAAAATTAGCAGACAATTTTAAAGGTCTTAAAGAAAACGACCTTACTGTAGTTGTTTACAATTTTGTAGACATGTTATCTCATTCTAAAACAGAAATGGACGTAGTAAAAGAGTTAGCCTCTAACGATAAAGCTTACAGATCGCTAACCCAAAGCTGGTTTAAAAACTCTCCTTTATTAGAGATGATACAACACGCACAACAAATGGGCTTCAAACTTATACTAACTACAGATCATGGTACTATTAATGTAAAAAACCCATCAAAAGTTATTGGAGACAGAGATACTAGCTTAAATCTACGCTATAAAACAGGCAGAAGTTTAAGCTACGAAACCAAAGATGTATTAGCAGCAAAAGACCCTAAAACAATTCATCTACCATCTTTATCTATGAATAGTTCTTTTATTTTTGCTAAAAGCGATTTGTTTTTTGCTTACCCAAATAATTATAATCATTACGTAAGCTATTATCGTAATACATACCAACATGGCGGCGTTTCTCTTGAAGAAATGATTATACCTTTTGTAGTATTAAATCCGAAATAAACTAATTTTGCAAAAAAAATGTTTTAATGCGAGAAACATACACTTTAAAAGAGATAGATAATATTGCTAAAAAAATTATTGACGCTAGCACTTCAAAAATACTTTTATTTGATGCAGAAATGGGCATGGGTAAAACCACATTAATTAATGCAATAGTTAAAGCACTTGGTAGTAACGATATTGTAAGTAGCCCTACATTTTCATTAGTAAACGAATACTCTACTAATTCAACTCCTATTTATCATTTCGATTTATATAGAATTGAGAACGAAGAAGAATTATACGATTTTGGTATAGAAGATTATTTAGACAAGAACGCGTGGGTATTAATAGAGTGGCCAAATATAGTCGAGTCATTACTTCATGAAAAATACAATAGAATAGTAATTACAAGTCCAGAGGCAAACAAAAGATTATTAACATTGGTTAATGAATAAAAAAAAATGACCACTTTTTTTTGTCGTAAAAAAGTGTACATTTGGAACGTTTACGGTTTTTACCGTAATTAAAATTTTATAAAAACGTTTTTTTAACATATTTTTAACATTTACGCGTTATATCAGTTAGGATTTTATATAGATTTGAGTAATTAATTAATTTAATCCCTTATAAACCCTAACATTATGAAAACAAAAAAGTATGTATTAGCATTAGCTATCTTTGGTGGTGTATTATTCACTGCAAACGCGACAAACATTATCGATTTAAATGAGCAAACGCACACAGGAGTTGACAAAGCAAAACTTAAAATACGTAAACACGGATAAATTAAAGTTTAACAAGAGTATTATACTAGGGAGTATTTTTGCTACAATAATAGCAATTACTCCCTTTATTTTTTATACTTACGAATATATACCAGAAACTAAAACTTGGGAAACTTGGTTTTTTACTTACGAAAGCGGTTTTTATGAAGATGCTCGTGTAGGAATTTGGTCTATATTAATGAAAGTCGTCCCAGTACTTTTACTATTTATTTGGTTCTTCACATGCAGACATTGGTGGTACCACGCTTTACTTGTACCAATCGCAATGTTTACTTATCAAATAATTGGAGCATTAAATGATGACATGGAATATATAGATGAATTTCAATTAATTCATTTAGTACCGGTAATGGCAGTTGTTATTCCTTCAATATACCTTATGAGGTCTCACATGTTCAACACTGTCAATACTATTAATAAAACTACCCAAGAGCTAGAAGACGAGTTAATGTTTAAACCAAAAACTATTTGGGGGAAAATTAAGCAGTATTTTTAATTAGTACTTCTCATTATCAAATAATTTATTCGTATTTTAATTTTTTATAAAATATAATAATTAAAATGGCAGAATCCATTACACCTTTTTCAAAAGCACAATTACTTCCTCAAGAAGAAACTTTAGAGATATTAAAAGGCAAAAGCTCTTTATTTATTGGTATACCAAAAGAAACTTCCTTTCAAGAAAAACGCGTATGCTTAACACCAGACGCCGTTTCTGCTATTGTAAATAATGGCCATAGAGTACTTATAGAATCTGGAGCTGGAGAAGGTTCTAAATTTAGCGACAAAGAGTATAGCGAAAATGGAGCAGAAATAACAAACGACATTGCAAAAGTTTACGCTTGCCCAATGATTTTAAAAGTTGAACCTCCAACTATAGAAGAACTAAAACTAATAAATCCTCAAACTATTTTAATTTCTGCTCTGCAATTGAAAACACAGAGTAAAAAATATTTTGAAACTTTAGCCACTAAACGTATTACTGCACTAGCTTTCGAGTTTATTAGAGATGATGACGGTGCATATCCAGCTGTTAGAGCTCTTAGTGAAATTGCAGGAACTGCATCTGTTTTAATAGCTTCAGAGTTATTAAGTAATTCTAACGAAGGAAACGGATTATTATTTGGAAACATAAGTGGTGTTCCACCTGTAGAAGTAGTTATTTTAGGCGCTGGAACAGTAGGCGAATTTGCTGCAAGAAGTGCAATTGGTCTAGGTGCTAATGTTAAAATATTTGATAATTCTATAACTAAACTACGATGCGTTCAAGCCAATTTAGGCCGTACATTATACACATCTACCATACAACCAAAGTATTTAAACAAAGCATTAAAAAGGTGCGATGTTGTAATTGGAGCCGTTCGTGGAAAAGACAGATCTCCAGTTATAGTTAGCGAAACAATGGTTGAACAAATGAAAAAAGGCTCTGTAGTTATTGATGTAAGTATAGATATGGGAGGCTGTTTTGAGACTAGCGAAGTAACATCTCATAAAAGTCCAACATTTAAAAAACATGGAGTAACACACTATTGTGTACCAAATATTCCTGCACGTTTTTCTAGAACCGCTTCTGCATCTATTAGCAATATTTTTACTCCTTATTTACTAAAAATCGCCGAAGATGGCGGTTTAGAACATTCTTTAAGAATGGATCGCGGCCTAAAGAACGGATTATATTTTTACCATGGTATATTAACAAGCCGAGCTGTTGGCGAATGGTTTGATTTAAAATATAATGATGTTAACTTGCTTATTTTTTAAATAACAATTTAAACTTTTTCTATTATAAATCGGTTTAATTAACGAATTTTGCAAAACGATAGCTCATCACTATAACGATGACTAAAAACTCTCTTTAATGCAATTACTTAAAAGATTTGGATATTATTTTGGCGGCTTCGCCATTGGCTTAGTACTACTAGCATTTTTTCTTAATGGTAGAAAAGCATCTTGTAAATTTGATTACGGCCCAGACGCAAGAGTTTTAAAAAGTATTAATTCAAAACAACTAATCTATAGCATAGAAGCTCAAGACTTTATGAAAAATAAAAGTATTGACACCACTCAAATAAATTATATTTTATATAAAGGTGATATAAATTTTTCTAAAAGTGAAAGCAGAAAAAAACCTTGCGGAATATATTTTGTAGAAGGTGAAATAGAACAGAAAGAAACAGCTTTAATAATAGAAAACTGCAAAGAGAAAGCTTTTATAAAAACAATAAAATTTACTAACTAAGCTCTTCTTCTCTTTCTTTCTTTATCAAGCAAAGTTAACTCTCTACTGGTTTGCCCAGCAACCGATGTGTTCTCTTCTGCTCTTCTAATTAAATAAGGCATAACATCTTTCACTGGCCCAAACGGTAAATATTTTGCAACATTATATCCTTTTGCTGCCAGGTTAAAACTAATATGATCACTCATACCATAAAGCTGGCCAAACCACACACGGTTATCTTCTTTATTAATATTCAATAACTCCATTTGTTGCATTGCTAAATATGTACTTTCCTCATTATGAGTACCAACAAAAATGGAAATATCCTCAATATTTTCTAAAATATACTTTTGACATTTATTAAAATTGTCATCTGTTGTTTTTTTATCTCTACAAATTGGAGACTCATACCCTTTTTCAATTGCACGTTCTCGCTCTTTTTCCATATATGCGCCACGTACAATTTTATAGCCTAATTTATACCCTTTTCTCTTTGCTCTTTCGTGAGAAGCTTTTAAAAAATCAAAGCGATCCCAACGGTAAGTTTGTAAGGTATTGTAAACATATGGCACCTCTTTATTATAACGCTCCATCATTAATTCAACAATCTCATCTGCTGTATCTTGCATCCAGCTTTCTTCAGCATCAATTAAAACTTCAACGTCTTTAAATTTTGATAATTTACAAAGTCTATCTAGTCTTCCAATTATTCTTTGCCACTCTGCTTCCTCTTCTGTCGTTAAGGTTTTACCTTCTCCTTTTTTCTGAAATAAATAAAACCTACCTAATGCTGTAGGTTTAAAAACCACAATAGGCATTGCGTCTTTTTTTTCTGAAAATTCAATAATTTTAATTAAACGCTCTGTTGCATCATCAAATTGATTTTCTGAAGCTTTTCCTTCAACCGAATAATCTAATACAGAACACACTCTAGCTCCATACATTCTATCTATAGTTGGTATACAATCTTTCTCGTTAACACCACCACAAAAATGATCGAAAACCGTAATACGTATCAAACCAATTACAGGTAACCTTAATTTTAAGGCAAAATTTGTAAGTGCGGTACCAATTTTCACCAAAGGCCTATTGGCTATCATTTTAAATAAATAATAAGCACGATCTAATTCTGCATTACTTTTTAAAGCAAAAGCAATTTTGGTGTTATTAAAGATTTTTTCGGTATTCATATGCTAAAAAAAATTTACGCAAATATAATTGATGTCTATCATATTTCTTTAAAAACTCCTTATTTTTACAACACAAAAAAAAAGCTTTAAATGACGCCAATTACCACTCAAGATTATACCATTTTTTTTAATGACGAAGGATATACTGCACTAAACAACCATCTAAAAGAAGCTAACTATTCTAAAGTTTACATTTTGGCAGATACTAACACAAATATTGATTGTGTGCCATTTTTTTTAGCAAAAATTAATGCCGACATAGCGTATGATATTCTAGAAATCGAACCTGGAGAAGAGCAAAAAAATCTAGATATTTGCTTGGGTCTTTGGGAAGCTTTATCTGAATATGGAGCAGATAGAAAAAGTGTTATTATAAATATAGGTGGCGGCGTTGTTACAGATTTAGGTGGCTTTGTAGCTTCTACTTTTAAGCGTGGTATAGATTTTATAAATATACCAACCTCTTTACTTGCCATGGTAGACGCCTCTATTGGCGGTAAAACCGGTATTGATTTAGGTCATTTAAAAAATCAAATTGGCGTAATAAACACACCGCAATTAATTGTTGTAGACACGTCTTTTCTTAACACATTACCACAATTAGAAATGCGTTCTGGTTTAGCCGAAATGCTTAAACATGGATTAATACATGATGAATCTTACTGGAATAAACTTCAAGATTTATCTCAATCTACAATTGAAGATTTAGATTCTTTAATATACGAATCTATAATTATAAAAAAAGATATTGTAGAGCAAGATCCTGAAGAGCATGGTTTAAGAAAAACTTTAAATTACGGCCATACTCTTGGTCATGCCATAGAATCGTATTTTATGAATACCGACGATAAAAAACGATTGTTACATGGTGAAGCTATTGCTGTTGGAATAATTTTAGCAAATTACCTATCAACAATTTATTGTGATTTTTCTAAAGACCTTAATAATAATATTAAAACCATATTAAAAGCTGTTTATGGCCATGTAACGTTTAATGAAACAGACTACGCTCCTATTATAGATTTGTTAAAATACGACAAGAAAAACGAACACGGCAATGTAAACTTTGTATTACTCGAGGCTATTGGTAAACCTAAGATTAATTGCATAGTAGAAGAAAAACATATTTTAGAAGCTTTTAATTTTTATAATATGTAGTATTTGGTATAACAAAAATTTGTAATTTTATAGAGCTAATTAATTTAATACTAAACTTAAGCACTAACTAAAAATTTAATTGTTATGCGTAGAGTTATTGTAGACTATAAAAAACTTACTCCAGAAGTGTTACAACTACTAACACAAAAATTTCCTGATGGTTATGGAGATGATGATATTCTTGTTTTCGACAACCATAAGAATGAAACAATTGAAGCGGTCGAAATAAAAACCGAAGACACCATTTATCTAGTAAAAGTTGGCAGCAAATTACACTACACAATGGCTAATTTTGGAGATAAAGATGATTTGGTATTAAATGAAGATGGACATATTTTAATAGACGAATCTTTTAACGACATTAATACCGAAGATTAATTTACAAATAACGCTCTTCAACAATTTGGCAGTGGTGTTTTTCATGACCAGCTATTAAAAAACCTAATGCTCTAACCGAAACCGTACCACTACCCGCTTGACCTTTTAATTTTAAAACGCTTGAATCAAAAGTTTGAAACATTTTAATTGTTGCTTGCCTTATTAAAGAATATTCTTCAAGTAAAGCTTTAACAGTTCGCTTGTTTGCATTGCTATTAAGCACATAATCATCATGATCGAAACCGGATAATGGCGTTGTGTCGTTTCTAGAAAAACGCAATGCACGGTAACAAAAAACCCTTTCAGAATCAATTAAATGATTTATAATTTCTTTAATTGTCCATTTGCCTTCTGCATACCTATACTCATGCTTATCTTCAGGAATAGATTGAAAAAAATTAATAGTTTTTTCTAAACCATCTTCTAAGCTATCTAATAAAACTAAATCTCCTAACTTATTAATATAAGTTTGAAAATAAGGTATATACTCCGTATCGTTTAAATCTGCTGCTTTCATAAATTAAAATAAAAAAAAAGTCCTTTAGCAATATAACTAAAGGACTTTAAAATTGTATTATAAAACTTATAAAGTATTGAAAATATCGTGCATTAAACGTTTTTTATCGTTTAAGCTTTCTTCTAAAGAAATCATTGTTTCTGTACGATAAACACCATCGATATCGTCAAGCCTAAAAATAACATCTTTAGCATGCTCTGTGTCTCTTGCTCTAATTTTGCAAAAAATATTAAATTTACCAGTAGTAACGTGTGCTACAGTAACAAATGGAATCTCATTTATACGCTCTAAAACAAATTTTGTTTGTGAAGTATTTTGTAAAAACACTCCAACATAAGCTATAAAAGAATATCCTAGTTTTTTGTAGTCTAATGTTAACGAAGAACCTTTAATAATTCCTGCATCTTCCATTTTTTTCACTCTTACATGCACAGTTCCTGCAGATATTAACAGTTTTTTTGCGATATCTGTAAAAGGAACTCTAGTATTATCAATCAACATATCAAGTATTTGATGATCGATTTCGTCTAATTTAAATTTTGCCATTTTGATTATTTTATTAAATAAAAAGCAAAAATAATACATTTTTAATGAATATTCTATACTAAAATTTAAGATTACTCAACATTTAATAATAATTTTACATTGTCGATGATTACGAAATCGATTTCGCTGCCTATTTGCGGAACATCAACCAAGTGCTCAAGAGCCTTATAACCATTGGCTTCAATATACTTATGAGCAAAAAAGCCATCTAAATTATCAATTTTTGAAATTTTTGGTATAAAGTTTACTTTTTCGTCAATTAATCGCTCTTCATAGTGCACTGCAATATCAATATGCCTATTATTAACAAGTACGTTTTTAATAATTATATCATAAAAAAGCTTTTTATTTTCAGGAATATTTAAATAATCTTCAAAATCTAACAACTCAATTTGGTTATTTGCAATAGCATTTAAAGCTACCAAATAAGACTGAAACACATAACGCCTTACTTCTTCTCTATTGTAATCGTTTTTACAATGTCCAGCTTCAAAAAGTACTGTAGGTACATTTAAGCTTTGAAAAGCATCGCCAACACAATTTATATTATAAGCATCATCGTAGGTTCCTACTTGATTAGGCAACTCTTCCTGAAGCATGTTATTAATCTTAACAATTAAAGACATAGCGACCTTTCGATTGTCTGTAATGGTGCATTCTTGATCTTGAGCTGGAGACAAAAAAGACAAACTTGCAGTACTATTAGTGTTTCCTGCACTAAAAATAGTGCGTTGTCCATGAAGATTAAAGCAAAAATGAGGTTTAAAATCATTAAAAAGAGTGTTTAAAACAACACTTTCGGGTTGCGATAAGGCTTGCGCATCTCTATTTAAATCTACATTATTAGCGTTTAATCGCGTATAAGCTAAAGCGCCATCTGGATTTAAAATAGGCACAATAAGAATAGTACAGTTTTTAAGTATGTTATTAGACTTGTCTTCACTAAAGAGGTTTAATAAATCAAATAACGCCTTTGTAGTCGTAGATTCATTACCATGCATTTGAGACCACATTAGTATTTTATTTGGTCCAGTACCAAGAGTTATAGAGTATATATTTTCACTTAAAACAGATTGACCTATAGTTTCTATTTTAAAAAATTTACTATGCTTATTTAAAAGAGGAGCAATAGATTTTGTATGAATATATCTACCAGACAAACTGGTTTCTTTATGTTTAATATAAAGGTTTTTTAAGAGTGAGTTTTTCATTAGATATTTTTATGTTACAAATGTAAACAATATCTATTTTACAAATGTAAACACAAATTGTTACAAATGTAATTTACAGATGTAACCAAAAATTAGCTTTTTTTAAGATTTCAAAACTTTAGTAATTATAAAAAACTATAAAATATCTAAAATATAATTTATTAAATTATTAATCAGATGTTTAACAAACTATACTTAAAGTGATTATTTAATAAAAGAAGCTTTGTAAACGTCTAAATTTTGATATAAAAATCAATAGTTTTACAAATGTAAACAAATAAATTCAAACAAATTGTTTACATTTGTATCGCTATGATAAACAACCAAGAATTTACTAAAAGACTAAAAAAAGTAATAGATTATTACGGTGAAAGCGCTTCTTCTTTTGCCGAAAAAATTGGTGTGCAACGCTCTAGTATTTCACACATTCTTTCTGGAAGAAATAAACCAAGTTTAGAATTTGTACTAAAAGTACTCTCCACTTTTCCGGAAGTAGAATTGTATTGGTTAATGAATGGGAAAGGAAATTTTCCTTCAGTTGAAAATAACAAACCAAAAATTGAAAAAAAACCAATTGAAGAAAATCAAGATTTATTTTCAAAATCTGAAAACGAAAATGCACCAAGAGAAATTTCTGTTGAAAAAATAATTTCTTCAAATTCTAAAAAAGAAATCGAACGTATCATTATTTTTTACAAAGATGGTAGTTTTTCAAATTTTGAAAATTAAGCACTATCTCCTATTTATTTTTAAATACGCGATTCTAAGCAAGTGCAAAAAAATAACATTTTAAGCTTTTCATTTTGTAATTTTGCTTAAACACATTTTACAAAATGAAAAAAGCACTTTTCCTGTTAATTATCTTTTTTAGTTTATTTTTAAATTACAGTTGCCAACAACCACAAAGAAATTGTACAGATTATAAAACAGGTATTTTTACTTTTAGCTACATAGATGCTGGTGTAGAAAAGCAAGGTAAAATTATAAGAAATGATACTTTACAGATTGAAGAGTTTGATGGAAAAGTACAGAAATCTAAAATTAGATGGATTAATGATTGTGAAGTTATTTTTAAAACCATTAACCCAAAACGCATGGTTGATAAAAATGATATTCATTTAAAAATATTAACTACTACAGATTCTAGCTATACGTTTGAATATAGTTATGTTGGAAAAACACAAAAACAAAAAGGAACTGCTTATAAATTTAAAAAAATAAACTAATATGTTAGATTTCTTATTATCTACAGATGCAATATTTGCATTACTTACATTAACTTTTTTAGAAATTATTTTAGGTATAGATAATATTATTTTTATTTCTATTGCAGCAAACAAATTACCAGAAAGCCAGCGCAAAAAAGCCACAAATATTGGCCTTATTCTAGCCATGGTGCAACGTATTATATTATTATTTTTTGTATCGTTTTTAATAGGACTCTCTAAACCTTTTTATACTCTTGAATCTAGTTGGCTAACTATAGAATTAACTTGGCAAAGTATAATACTTTTTACTGGTGGCTTGTTTTTAATATATAAAAGCACATCTGAAATTAAAGAAAAAGTAGAAACGCCAACTCATGACGAAGATTCTGTTAAGGGAAAAATTATAAAATCGCTTAAACAAGCGTTAGTTCAAATTTTGATTATAGATTTTATTTTTTCTATAGATTCTATTTTAACAGCAGTTGGTATGACTAATGGTTTAAGTGAAAATCATAATTACAACCTTGTGCTAATGATTATTGCTGTAGTAATTTCTATTATTGTGATGATTGGTTTTGCAAACAGAATAAGACTTTTTATAGAGCGTCACCCTAGTATTCAAATTTTAGCTTTAGCTTTTTTAATTTTAATTGGCTTTATGCTTATTACTGAAGCTGCACATTTAAGTGAGACAACTTTATTTGGAAAAACTGTTGGAGCAATACCTAAAGGCTATTTATATTTTGCTATTGCATTCTCTCTATTTGTAGAGTTTTTAAATAACAAAACAAGAAAAACAAAACCTAATAATTAATTATTTTTAAATTTAAAATAACGATGTTTGCTCATCATCATCCAAGTTTTCTTTTTTCTTTTTAATTGCTCTTTCTAAAGCTTTTTTTGCTTTTTCCTCTTTACTAATAAATTCCGACTTAGATTTTTCTACCTCTGGAACATCTATTGGTAATGTGTTTTCTACAACAACTTCATCACTAACTTCCAATTCTTCAGCATGAACTTCTTCTGGAGCTTCGTAAGGTAAAGGATCTAATAAACTTACTTGATTTACTTTGTATTTTGTAAGTTGGTTTCCTAATGCAGATATACCTTTTACTGCAATAAACTCTTCAATGTTTACTTCTTCGTTTTCTCGTCTATCTTTTCCTCTTTCTTTAGCAAATACAATTTCTGCAACTGGTCGCCAATCTGTAGATACTATTTCTAGTTGTGAATTTTCATGGTCTGAGATAAACAATTCTTCTTTATCTTCATTTTCTATTAAAAAACGCTTTACATAATATTTTTCTTTTTCTCCATCATAATAAATTGCAGAGATAGGTTTTTTAGGAATCCACTTTTCCATAACAATCATATCACTATCAAAATGTAATGTTACTTCTGGTGTTACTGTTTTTACAATTCCTTTTTGGTTTATTATTAATAGCTTATCTTCTCCTCTAAATTCTCCTACTAAATCTCCACGGCCATCTACATTTAATCGTTGCACAGCATCATCAAACCAAATTTTTCTTGGTTTTAATGTAGACACGCCTTCTTCTTTTAGTTCTATTTTTTTAATTGCATATTTTGTAACTACATTTCCTTTACTTGAGCGGCCTTTTATTAAAATATCTGCAAAATCAATATCCCATTTTAATTTTTTTATACTTCCTACTTGACGTAGGAATACTGTAATAACTTCGGCTTCACCATTTGGGTTTGCAGAAAAATACCAAAGTTTTGAGCCTTTACTTCCATTAGTTAAATCGTATTCTCTATCACGAGTCATTGATGTTACTGCAAAACGCTTAATATAACTAGCACCTTTAGTACCATCTCGATAAATCATATTATAAATGGTGCGTTTGTCTTTCTTTTTAAAGACAGCAACGTGAATTATATTTTTACCTATAAACGTTTTAGAGTCTACTTTGGTAACCATCATTTTTCCAGAAGCTGTAAATGCAATAATATCATCTATATCACTACAATCGCAAACATACTCATCACGACGTAACGATGTACCTATAAAACCTTCTTCTCTATTTACATAAAGTTTCGTGTTTCTAATAACTACTTTTGTAGCATCTACATCTTCAAAAGCACGAATTTCTGTTTTACGCTCTTTACCTTCACCGTATTCTTTTTTAAGTCTTGAAAAATAAGCAATAGCATAATCTATTAAGTTTGCTAAATGGTGTTTTACTTCTGCAATTTGCTCTTCTAAAGCATCAATTTTTTGCTGTGCTTTATCAATATCAAATTTTGAAATACGTTTAATTCTAATTTCTGTTAAACGTGTAATATCTTCAACTGTTATCGCTCTTTTTAAATGTTTTATATGTGGCTGAAGTCCTTTGTCTATTGCATTTATAACACCATCCCAAGTTTCTTCTTCTTCAATATCACGATATATTCTATTTTCTATAAAAATACGCTCTAAACTTGCGAAGTGCCATTGCTCTTCAAACTCACCAAGTTTAATTTCTAATTCTTGTTTTAATAATTGAACAGTGTTATCTGTAGAGCGCCTAAGCATCTCGGTAACGCCTATAAATAATGGTTTATTATCTTCAATTACACAGCCTAATGGTGAAATTGAACTTTCACAACTTGTAAAAGCATATAAAGCATCTATGGTTTTATCTGGCGATAAACCTGAAGGTAAATGGATTAATATTTCTACTTGGGCAGCAGTATTGTCTTCAATTTTTTTAATCTTAATTTTTCCTTTATCATTTGCTTTTAGAATAGAATCTATTAGCGATGATGTTGTTGTACCGTAAGGAATTTCGGTTATAGCTAAAGTTGTTTTATCTACTTGAGAAATTTTTGCACGTACACGCACTTTTCCTCCTCGTAATCCATCGTTATAATTAGAAAAATCTGCAATTCCTGCAGTTGGAAAATCTGGAACTAGTGTAAAACGTTTGCCTTGCAAGTGTTTTATTGAAGCCTCAATTAGCTCTATAAAATTATGAGGTAAAATTTTTGTTGAAAGACCAACAGCAATACCTTCACCGCCTTGTGCTAATAATAGCGGAAACATTACCGGTAAATTTACTGGTTCTTTTCTACGACCATCATAACTTAGTTGCCACTCGGTTATTTTAGGATTGTAAACAACATCTAAACCAAATTTTGAAATACGAGCTTCAATATATCTTGAGGCTGCTGCACGATCTCCGGTTAAAATATTTCCCCAGTTTCCTTGCGTATCTATTAGTAAATCTTTTTGACCAATTTGCACCATAGCATCTGCAATACTGGCGTCACCGTGCGGATGATACTGCATGGTATGACCAACAATATTAGCTACTTTATTGTAACGCCCATCGTCAAGATCCTTCATAGAGTGCATGATACGACGTTGTACAGGTTTAAAACCATCTTCAATTGCTGGTACTGCACGTTCTAAAATTACATACGAAGCGTAATCTAAAAACCACTCTTTATACATACCAGTAATCCTGGTAATAGTTTCTTGTGGTTCTTGATTTTCTAAATTTTCGTTTGTTAGGTCGTCGTTTTGGTCTTCAGTCATACTTATTACTTCTGCTAAAGCAGAAATCTATTTTTCTTTTGTGGATTTCGTATCTAGTACGAAATGACAAATGGTTTATTTATCTTCCTCAATTAAATCTAATTCCACCTTTAAATTATCAATAATAAATTCTTGTCTTGTTGGTGTGTTTTTTCCCATATAAAAAGCCAATAACTCGTCTATAGACATATTATCGTCTAACATTACAGGATCTAAACGAATGTCTTCACCAATAAAATGAACAAATTCATCTGGCGAAATTTCACCTAAACCTTTAAATCGGGTGATTTCTGGTTTTGGTTTTAATTTTTCTATAGCATCGCGGCGTTCTTCTTCAGAATAACAATAAATCGTTTCCTTTTTATTACGTACTCTAAATAATGGTGTTTGCAATATATATAAATGTCCTTCTTTTATTACTTCTGGAAAAAACTGAAGAAAAAACGTTATTAATAATAAGCGAATGTGCATACCATCAACATCGGCATCTGTTGCTATTACTACATTATTATAACGTAAATCTTCTAAAGACTCTTCTATATTTAATGCGGCTTGCAAGAGATTAAACTCTTCGTTTTCATAAACTATTTTTTTTGTTAAACCATAGCAGTTTAATGGTTTTCCTTTTAAACTAAAAACGGCTTGCGTATTTACATCTCTTGATTTAGTAATACTACCAGATGCTGAGTCTCCCTCGGTAATAAACAAGGTAGTTTCTAAATTTCTTGCGTTTTTAGTATCACCAAAATGTACACGACAATCGCGTAGTTTTTTGTTATGCAAACTCGCTTTTTTAGCTCTGTCTTTTGCTAATTTTCTAATTCCAGATAATTCTTTACGTTCTCGTTCTGCCTGAAGAATTTTACGTTGAATTTTCTCAGCAGTATCAGGGTTTTTATGTAAAAAATTATCTAAGTGTGTTTTTAAAAAATCGTTAATATAGGTTCTTACTGTTGGCAAATCGCCACCCATGTCTGTAGATCCTAATTTTGTTTTTGTTTGACTCTCAAAAACAGGTTCCATAACTTTTATGGCTATGGCAGATATTATAGATTTTCTAATGTCTGACGCATCGTATTGTTTACCATAAAAATCACGAATGGTTTTTACAACTGCTTCTCTAAAAGCTGTTAAGTGTGTTCCTCCTTGCGTTGTATTTTGTCCGTTTACAAAACTATTATATTCTTCGCTATACTGCGTTTTACTGTGTGTTAAAGCTACTTCAATATCATCACCACGAAGATGAATAATTGGATATAGTAAATCGGTTTCTGTTGTTTTTTCAGCTAAAAGATCTTTTAAACCGTTTTCACTGTAATATTTTTCGCCATTAAAAACTATGGTTAAACCTGGATTTAGGTACACATAGTTTTTAAGCATTTTAACTACATATTCACTACGGAATTTGTAATTTTTAAAGATGATTTCATCCGGAATAAAAGATACTTTCGTTCCTTTTCTACGTGATGTTTCTTCTAAAAACTCTTGATTTACAAGGTTTCCTTGTTCAAAATCTGCCGATGCACTTTTACCATCTCTAGAAGATTCTACTCTAAAATAAGATGATAATGCATTTACCGCTTTTGTACCAACACCATTTAATCCTACAGATTTTTTAAAGGCTTTAGAGTCGTACTTTCCACCGGTATTCATTTTAGATACAACGTCTACCACTTTACCTAATGGTATACCACGCCCGTAATCGCGAACAATAACTTTGCTACCTTGAACAGAAATTTCTATGGTTTTTCCTGCACCCATAACAAACTCATCTATCGAGTTATCCAAAACTTCTTTTAAAAGTATATAGATACCATCGTCTGGCGATGAACCATCACCTAACTTACCAATATACATACCTGGACGCATACGTATGTGCTCTTTCCAATCTAACGAGCGTATATTATCTTCGGTATATTTGGTTTGTTCAGACATAGAATTGAGAAAATTTTCGTGATAGGTTGCTAATATAATACAACGCTATAAAAAATGAAATAGGCATTAAAGAAAGTAATTAACAATAAAAAGCCAATGTTGTTGAGAACATTGGCTTTTAATTATTTATGGTTAAAATTCACTATACATTGAATAGGAAATGCATAACATCTCCATCTTTAACAACGTATGATTTACCTTCTACTCTCATTTTACCTGCTTCTTTTACTTTTGCTTCGCTACCAAAGGTTACATAATCATCATAACCAATTACTTCGGCTCTAATAAAACCTTTTTCAAAATCGGTATGTATAACACCTGCAGCTTGCGGTGCAGTTGCTCCAATATTTATAGTCCAAGCTCTTACTTCTTTTACACCTGCTGTAAAATAGGTTTGCTGGTTTAATAATTTATATGCAGAACGAATTAATTTAGCAGAGCCTGGCTCATCTAAACCTATATCTGCTAAAAACATTTGGCGTTCTTCGTAGTCGTCTAATTCTGTAATATCTGCTTCAGTTCCAACTGCAAGTACTAAAACTTCTGCATTTTCATCTTTTACAGCTTCTCTTACTTGGTCTACATAATCATTTCCATTAACTGCAGCATTTTCATCTACATTACAAACATACATTACTGGTTTATCTGTAATTAACTGTGCTGGCTTTACAAATTCTTTGTCTTCATCTTCTGTAAACTCTATTGCTCTAACAGATTTTCCTGCTTCTAAACCTGCTTTAAGTTTTAAAAGTACAGCTTCTTCTTTTTGTGCTTCTTTATTTCCTGTTTTTGCAGCACGTTTTACTTTATCAAGCTTTTTTTCTACTGTATCTAAGTCTTTTAACTGTAATTCGATATCAATAGTTTCCTTATCACGAATTGGATCTACACTACCATCAACATGCACAATATTATCATTATTAAAACAACGTAACACATGTAAAATAGCATCAGTTTCACGAATATTTGCTAAAAACTGATTACCTAAACCTTCTCCTTTACTTGCTCCTTTTACTAAACCTGCAATATCAACAATCTCAACAGTTGCTGGCATAACACGTTCCGGATTAACTAATTCTTCTAATTTTTGAAGTCTTGGGTCTGGCACGTTTACTACGCCAATATTTGGTTCTATAGTACAAAAAGGAAAGTTTGCACTTTGTGCTTTTGCATTAGATAAACAATTAAATAATGTGGATTTTCCTACGTTTGGTAAGCCTACAATTCCTGCTTTCATTGAAAAAATATTTACATCTCCTTGTGAATGGAAATCTTATTGTTTTAATTTTTTTAAGTGTTTGCAAATGTAGTTAATTCTTTAAATCTTCAGTTATTAGGCAACATAATAATTTTTAATAGTAGGACTTTTTACAAGTAAATTGTTATAATTATATATAAAGCCTCACTAAGCAATTTATTATCAACAATTTAAAACCAACCTTTATGAAAAATCTATTTGCATTTTTATGTCTTTTACTAATCTTTTCATGTAGTAAAGATGAAAAGCCAGAGTCTACAATTGAAAGCTTTATCATTACTGGCAAGTTTTTAGCTCCAAATGATTTAGATCCAATTGTGAATGCTAAAGTTCAAGCAAGTATTAATGGTGAAGTTTTTTACCAAACAACCACTAATGCTGAAGGAGTTTTTAACCTCTCTTTAGAAAAAGGAAGTTATGATTTAAAATTTACAAAAGGTTTATTTTCTACTGAAAAACAAATAAATGTTGAAGAAAACACTTCTCTAGAGAACTACAAAGTTGAAACACTACCAAATATTGGAGTTGTAACAGGAAGTTTTGATAATATTGAAAGTGTTCTCTACGGTATTGGCTTGGTAAACCCAATTACTGGAGAACCTTTGTTTGATATTATTAATGGCACATCTACAGGGAAAAATACTAACTTAATTCATAATCATTTTAGTACAAAAAACGATATGCAAAATAGAAATCCTGTTTTAGAACCAAATGTAGATTTTTCATTTTCAGACTTAATGTCTAATCCTACCCTATTAGCATCTTACGATATTTTATTTATAAACTGTAGTTCGCATATAGAAAACCTAACTTACGAACAAAACCTTATGGATTATGTAAACAATGGTGGTTTTTTGTATGTAACAGACTGGTCGTCGAGCTTATTAAATACAATTACTAATAATGATACTAATTATTTATCATTTTATACACCGCGTAGAAGCGGACAATCTTTAAGTACAAATGCTACAATTTTAGATGGAAATTTAAGTGCTTGGTTATTACTAAATTTTGGAATCTCTATAGACGATACTGTAGTTATAGACGAATTTTTAACCTCTTGGCAAGTTGTTGACTCTTATGATCCCGCAACTACTATTTCATGGTTAAATGGTAGTGTAGATTACAGTGATGGAAGCAACACAGTAATTACAGAAAATAAAGACTTAGCTTTCACTTTTATTTTAGGTCAAGGCGCCGTGTTTTATTCTTCTTTTCATACAGAAAATGATGATTTCGATTTTACAACTACAGATAGAATTATGGAGTTTTTAGTTTTCGAAATGACAGATAGAGAATAAATTGCAATGAAAAAGAAAAAAGCCGGTTGTTAAATAACAATCGGCTTTTTTAATTTGTAATAAAAATAGTACTTATTGTTTATCCATCTGGATGCATAAATTTTTGTTTTGCTAATAAAACAGCATCAGTTTCAACATTATCGTCATCTGGAACACAACAATCCACAGGACAAACTGCCGCACATTGTGGTTCTTCGTGAAAACCTTTACACTCTGTACATTTGTCTGGAACTATATAGTAAATCTCATCGCTTAAAGGTTCTTGAGCTTCATCTGCATCTACAGATTTTCCATCTGGTAATACTAAACTACCTTCTAAACTTGTACCATCTTTATAACGCCAATCGTCTGCTCCTTCATAAATTGCGGTATTTGGGCATTCTGGCTCACAAGCACCACAGTTTATACATTCGTCTGTTATAATAATTGCCATAGTAGATTCGTTTTTGTTTGCTTAACTTTGCAGCGCAAAAATAACGACTAAACAAGTCTTACGCAAATACCAAATGGAATTACAACAAAGAATTAACGCTTTCTCAAAACTAGGAGCCTTTTTAAAACAATTTTCAACAGAAAATTTTGAGCAAAAAAACAATATACCTCACAACGAATTGTTTTTTGAAGGTTTTAAACATCAAATTAAACTAGCACAAGAACATAACGGTTGGTTTACAAAAACAAATATTGTATACGCTATAAATGGTTGGTGTAATTCACTTACAGATAGTAAATTAAACAAATGGACATTAGCGTATGATTTTGAAGCAACTAACCAAAAAAAAGTAGCCATTATCATGGCTGGAAATATACCTTTAGTAGGTTTTCATGATTTTTTATCTGTTTTAATTTCAGGACATGCTGTACTTGTTAAGCAATCGTCTAACGATAAGCATTTGCTACCATTTCTAGCAAAATATTTAGAACATGTAGAACCAGAATTTAAAGAAAAAATTAATTTTACTGAAGAAAAGCTTGAAAACTTTGATGCAGTAATTGCTACAGGAAGCAATAATACGGCACGTTATTTTGAGTATTATTTTAAAGATAAGCCATCTATAATTAGAAAAAATAGAAATTCGGTTGCAGTTCTTACTGGTAATGAAACTAAAGTAGAATTAGAACAACTGTCTGAAGATATTTTTAGATACTATGGATTAGGCTGTAGAAATGTTTCAAAATTATTTGTACCAAAAAACTATAACTTTAATGCTTTTTTTGAAGCTATATACAAATGGCATCCCATAATAAACGAAGCAAAATACGCAAATAATTACGATTACAATAAAGCCGTATATTTAATGAGCGAGTTTGATATGCTTGAAAACGGTTTTTTAATGATTAAAGAAGATAAAAGCTTTGCCTCACCTATTGCCACAGTATTTTATGAGTATTATGACGCAAAAGAATCGCTTCAATCAAAATTAAAAAATGAAGCAGATAATATACAATGTATAGTAGCTAATAATTTTACAGAAGAAGAAATTAAATTTGGAAACACCCAAAAACCAGAACTTTGGGATTATGCAGATAATGAAGACACAATTGCTTTTTTGTTAAAATTATAGCAGATAAATTATCAAATTTATAACAAAATTGCGCACATAATTTAGCACCTTTGTAACTGTTATTACAAACATAATATTTCCGCTTTATCGGAAATGAAAAATTAATTTTTCAATGAAAAGACATAATTTTAGCGCAGGACCTTGCGTATTACCAAAAGAAGTAATTTTAAAAGCATCTGAAGCTTTACTAGATTTTGATAACGGATTATCACTTATAGAAATATCCCATAGAAGTAAGCCATTTGTAGATGTAATGGAAAAAGCCAGAGCACTTGCTTTAGAGCTTTTAGGTCTTGAAGGCAAAGGCTACAAAGCTCTATTTTTACAAGGCGGAGCTAGTACACAATTTTTAATGGTTGCGCTAAATTTATTAGAAAAACGTGCTGGTTATTTAAATACAGGGACTTGGAGTGCAAAAGCCATTAAAGAAGCCAAGATTTACGATGATATTTACGAGGTAGCATCTTCAAAAAATGCAAATTATAATTATATTCCTAAAGGTTTCGATGTCCCTTCAGATTACGATTATTTTCACTGTACATCAAACAATACCATTTTTGGTACTCAAATGAAAAGTTTTCCAAAAATAGATATTCCTATGGTTTGCGATATGAGTAGCGATATCTTTTCAAGAACTTTAGATTTTTCTCAATTTGATTTAATCTATGCTGGTGCACAAAAAAATATGGGACCAGCAGGAACAACTCTTGTTGTTGTAAAAGAAGATATTTTAGGAAAAGTTTCTCGTAAAATACCATCTATGATGGATTATAAAGTACATATAGAAAAAGGAAGTATGTTTAATACTCCTCCAGTTTTTGCAGTGTACACATCAATGCTAACCATGGAGTGGCTTAAAAACTTAGGCGGTATTAAAGCCATAGAAGAAGAAAATGAAAAGAAAGCAACGTTAATGTATTCTGAAATAGACTTAAATCCGCTATTTAAAGGTTATGCAGCAAAAGAAGACCGTTCTAAAATGAACGCAACCTTTACATTAGAAAACGAAAATTTAAAAGAAACTTTTGATGCCATGGTACAAGAAGCTGGAATTAATGGTATTAATGGTCACCGTAGTGTTGGTGGATATAGAGCATCTATGTACAATGCATTATCTCTAGATAGTGTAAAAGTTTTAGTTGAAGTTATGAGCGAGCTTGAAAGCAAAGCTTAATAATTTTATAGTAATTAAAAATTAAATAAAAATTATTTCCGTTATAACGGAATTTATAAAGACCTTTTTTAAATGAAAGTATTAGCAAACGATGGTGTTTCTCAAAGTGGAATTAACGCTTTAGAAGAAGCTGGTTTTGAGGTTTCTACAACAACAGTAGCTCAAGAACAATTAATAAATTATATAAACGAAAATAATATTACTGTACTTTTAGTACGAAGCGCAACAACTGTAAGACAAGATTTAATAGATGCTTGTCCAAGTTTAAAAATTATTGGTCGTGGCGGCGTTGGTATGGATAATATAGATGTAGATTATGCTCGTGGCAAAGGTTTACATGTAATAAATACTCCAGCAGCCTCATCTCACTCTGTAGCAGAGTTAGTATTCGCTCACCTTTTTACAGGTGTTCGTTATTTATTTGATGCAAACCGTAATATGCCTTTAGATGGTGATACTCAGTTTAAAAAACTAAAGAAAAATTACGCTAAAGGAGTTGAGTTAAAAGGAAAAACCTTGGGTATAATAGGTTTTGGACGTATTGGCCAAGAAGTTGCAAATATCGCTTTAGGCGTTGGAATGAAAGTTATAGCAAGCGATAAATTTTTGGATAAAGCAGATATTAAAGTTGAATTTTTTAATGGGCAATCTATAGATATTACTATTGAAACGCAACCAATGGAAGACGTTTTAAAGCAGTCAGATTTTATTACACTTCACGTACCTGCACAAAAAGACTATGTTATTGGTGCTAAAGAAATTGAAATGATGAAAGATGGTGCGGCATTAATAAATGCTGCTCGTGGAGGTGTTGTTAACGAAGTAGAATTAATAAAAGCTTTAGATAGCGGTAAGCTTTCTTTTGCAGGATTAGATACTTTTCAAGACGAACCAAAACCAGCTGTTCAAGTACTAATGAATCCTAAAGTTTCATTAACACCACACATTGGTGCAGCTACTAACGAAGCTCAAGACCGTATTGGTTTAGAGTTAGCATCACAAATAAAAAACCTGTTGCTTGTCGATAAAAACTAACACTTAATCGGTGAAAAATAAAATTTCAAATAAAATGAAAGTCTCAATTTTAACGTTGAGGCTTTTTTTATGTACCTTTTCAAAACAATTATAACTTAAAACAATTATTAGAATGTCTGGAATTTTAGATTTATTACAAAGTGATTTAGGAAAAACTATTATTAGTGGTGTTGCTGGATCAACAGGAAACGATACAAACAAAACAAGTAGTGTATTAACAATGGCACTTCCTGTTTTAATGAAAGCGATGCAACGCAACGCCGCAACTCCTCAAGGAGCCGAAGGTTTAATGGGAGCTATTCAAGGAAAGCACGATGGTAGTATATTAGATAATCTTGGAGGATTATTTGGTGGCGGTGTTGATGAAGAGGTTAAGCAAGATGGAGATAAAATTCTAGGTCACGTACTAGGTGCTAAAAAACAAGGTGTTGAAAAAATATTAGGAGAAAAATCTGGTCTTGATGCTGGATCTGTTAGTAATATTTTAAAAGTAGCCGCTCCTATTTTAATGGGTGTTTTAGGTAAACAAGCGCAACAACAAAATGTAAGCTCGTCTAACGGTATTGGAGATTTATTAGGTGGTTTATTAGGTGGAAGTTCTGCAGCTAAAGAACAAAGCTTTTTAGAATCAATTTTAGATTCAGATGGTGATGGTAGTATTGTAGATGATGTTGCTGGTATGGTACTTGGAAGCGCTAAGAAAAAAGGTGGTCTTGGTGGATTAATTGGAGGCCTTTTTGGTGGAAAATAAATCTTTAAACTTAATATAAAAAAAGAGCCAAACTTTTGTTTGGCTCTTTTTTATTTATACAACTCCTATATATTTTGTATTTTTAAAATAAAATCATGAAAAATATAAGTCTCATTGTAATTATTGTTATTTTAATAATAAGCTGTAAAACTACAGATACTACTAATTCTAATACAATACAAAAAGCAGAAGCTCAAGTTGGAGATACTTTAACAATATCTAGCGATAAACTTGAATACGATATTATTATTATAGAACCTGGTTTTAGTACTTGGTTAGCTACTAGAGCGCAACCAAAAAATTACTATACGCAAAACTATTTAGAAAATAAAAACCAACGCTATGTGGTAGAATGGAATACTAGGGTATTAAGACCACAACGTTATAATCCTAATTTGTACGAAATGCAAATAGATTATCAACCAAATATAGATTACGGTTACGATGTTAACTACAAACTTTATAATTATTTCATTTTTTTTCAAAATCAATATAACCAAAACCTTTTAGGAGGTGTTGTTCCCACAAATTAATTACCTTTGCTGCCAAATTTAATACATGAAAGCATTTAAAAAGCGTTGGGAAATAACAGAGAATTGGCAATTACTCTTTCCTGCTTTAGGTCTTTTAGGACTTTTTTATTCGGCATATAGATTAACAGGGTTATTTAGAAAAGAATATCATATAGCAGCTCAAATTGCATTTGCTTTGTTAATTACATTTTTTCTATTAAAAATTACATTGTTACTTTTTAAGAAATTAGAAAATAAATGGATTGTTAAACAACGTTGGGAAATTATAAGAATATTTATTGTATTTGCTATCACTGGTTCTTCCTCTGTATTAGTAGGTAAACCAATAATTAAATTTATAGGAATTACTAAAGAAAACTTAAATATATTTGTATACTGGGTTTTATATATTATCATTGGGCTTATTTTCTATCAAATATTACTAGTAACTATTGGTTGGCTTTTAGGTCAAGGCAAATTTTTCTGGGAGTTTGAGAAAAAAATGTTACGCCGTTTTGGTTTAGGACGCTTTTTAGATTAATGCAAAAAATTAAAAATCATATAATTATTAAATGTGCTTCACTTTTATTAGTGTTAGCTGTTGCATTACCTACGGTTGTAAAAGCATTTCATGTATTTGAATCTCACGAACACGTTGTTTGTGTTGATAAATCTACAACTCACATTCATGCTACAGATTTTGAATGTGAATTTTATAAATTTAAATTAAATAATGCTTACGCTTTAGTTTTTAACAAAATAACTATACTTAAGCAAGAATATAAGAATAAACGTATTTATTCTTTTTACAAGTCCATAGTCAGTCAAAATTATTTTGACATAAAACAACGTGGTCCACCACACTATATTTTCTCATAAAGAGAAATTCTCTCTCAACATATTTAAAACACAATTTATAACATGATTTACAGCAATTTAACGCTGTTATATCATGATTATATATTTATTCTTTATTAATTATTTCTAAACTAATAATTAATAAAATTCAATTACACATAAAACATATGCGCTTTTTAACGCTAATATTATTTTTTATAGGATGTTTTGCAGGTATTTCACAAAACTGCAATAATACATTCTCTGGAAAAATTATAGACAGTCACGACAACACAGCTTTGGTTGATGCTAAGGTTGAAATAATTGAAACAAACCAAACTGTTTTAGCTAATGCAGATGGTACTTTTTCTATTACTAATTTATGTGATAGCAAATATACAATTCAAATATCTCATCCATTTTGCATAACACAAACTCACTATATTGATATCTCTAAAGATTTAAATAAAGTGTTTTGGCTAGAGCATCATCTAGAAGAGTTAAATGAAATTATAATAAAAGGAAATCATTATAATAACAAGACAAATACAACTTTAGAAAGTAAAATTTCAAAAGATGAATTAGAACGTTATAGTAGTTTTTCTTTAGGAGATGCTTTAAATGGTGTCTCTGGTGTTTCATCTTTAAATACAGGAAATGCAATTGTAAAACCATTAATTAATGGTTTACACAGTAGCCGTGTTGTTATGATGAATAATGGCGTTAGAATGGAAGATCAAGATTGGGGAGCAGAACATGCTCCAAATGTTGATATTAATGCTGTAGATAATATTACAGTAATTAAAGGTGCAAGCGCATTACAATATAGCGGTAATGCTATTGGTGGTATTATTATAACCGAAACTGCAAAAGCACCGGTAAAAGATACTTTATATGGTAAAACCATTATTACAGGAGCATCAAATGGACGTGGAGGAACAATAACCTCACAACTTACCAAAAGCTTTCAAAGTGGTTGGTTTGCAAAAGCTCAAGGTACTTTAAAAAGGTTTGGTGATTTTGAAGCTCCAAATTACAATTTAAGTAATACAGGTGTTTTTGAGCGTAATTTTTCTTTAAGTGGTGGCTTAAATAAATTTAATTACGGTATCGAGGCTTATTACTCGTTATATAAAAGTGAAATTGGAATATTAAGAGCATCGCACTTAGGTGGCGCACAAGATCAAGTTAGAGCAATTAACAATCCTCAACCTTTATTTGTAAGTGATTTTTCTTACGATATAGACGCACCAAAACAGGATGTTGAACATCATTTAGCAACTTTAAAAGGTTTTAAAAAATTAGAAAACCTTGGTAGATTAAGTTTTCAATATGATTATCAACAAAATAAAAGGTTAGAATTTGATATTAGACGTGGCGATGATAAAGACAAACCATCTTTAGATTTAAATTTACAAACACACACTTTACTTTTTGATTTAGACTCAAAATTATCTAATAAATCTAACTTAAAAACAGGTGTGATGGCTAAGTATCAAAACAATTTTGCAGATCCAAATACTGGTGTTCGTAGGTTAATACCAGACTACGATAAGTACGATTTAGGCGCTTATGCAGTTTATAATAGTGAAATTAATAACAAGGTTTTACTAGAACTTGGAGCCAGGTTTGATTATACGCATGTAGACGCTTTAAAGTTTTATAGAACATCGTTTTGGGAAAGCAGAAATTACGATACAATTTTTCAAGATATTGTTATTGAAGGAGATTTTGGAGACCAAGTTTTAGCGAATCCAAAATTAAATTTTTACAATCCATCTGCAACAGCAGGTTTTACATATAAATTTAACAATACATATAAGTTATTGTTTAACTACTCTTTAGCTTCACGAGCACCAAATCCTTCAGAGCTTTTTAGCGAAGGACTGCACCACTCTGCTTCAAGAATAGAATATGGAGATTTGCAATTTAAATCTGAAACAGCAAACAAAATTTCATTAACGCTACAACGAGAAAGTAATGTTTTTAACTTTTCTATAAATCCTTATATTAATTTTATAAACGATTTTATTGTTATAGAGCCAACTGGAGTTTCTCAAACCATTAGAGGTAATTTTCAAGTTTGGGAATATAGGCAAACAAATGCGCAACTTATAGGTTTAGATATTGATGCCGCTTATAATTTTGCAAATAATTTTCAATATAATCACCAGTTTTCTTTAGTAAAAGGTTACGATAAAACAAGAGATGAAGCTTTAATAAATATTCCTCCAGTAAATATTAAAAATGAGGTTATTTACAAAAATTCAAAACTTAATAATCTGAGATTAAAATTACAAAGTGATTATGTTTTTGAACAAAACGAATACCCTAATAATAATTTTGAAGTCTTTGTTCCCGAAACCGGAACAATGGAAACTGTAGATGTAAGTACACCACCAGATGCTTACCATTTATTAAATTTTAGTTCTAGTATAGATTTTAAAATTAACAAAGGAACAGCAATAACGGTAGGTTTTGATGTTTCTAATATTTTTAATAAATCCTACCGAAATTACTTAAATCGCTTACGTTATTATGCAGACGATTTAGGTAGAAATTTTTTAATAAATCTTAAAATTAACTATTAACACAAAACAAATGAAAAAAATACAAATTTTAGCAGCAATCTTATTTACTTCTTTATTAACTGTTTCATGTTCAGATGATGATGATGCTATAGCAATAGTTCCTGTTAACGAAGAAGAATTAATTACAACAATTAATGTAACATTAACACCTGTTGGTGGAGGAACTGTAGTTGAGTATTCTAGCCAAGATTTAGATGGTGATGGACCAAATTTACCAACGGTAACTGTTTCTGGAAATTTAACTGCAGGAACAACTTATAATGGTACAATTGAATTATTAAACGAAACTGAAGATCCTGCAGAAGTTATTACAGAAGAAGTTGAAGAAGAAAGCGTTGAACACCAATTTTTCTATACTGTTGGCGGAAACCTTGACATAAGTACAACGTATACAAGTTTTGATACAGATGGCAACCCTTTAGGTACAACGTTTGATTTAGAAGCTTTAACTGCTAGTGCTGGAACCTTAACATTTACATTACGTCACGAACCAACAAAACCTAACACAGGAGCTAGTGACGCTGGTGGAGAAACAGATATTGAAGTTACTTTTGATGTTACAGTAGAGTAATATTTATAGTATTAATAGATAAAAAAAAGAGAAGTCAATGACTTCTCTTTTTTTTATCTATTTATTGAAGCTAATTATACAGCAACTGGCTCTAATGCTTTACCAATAAGTGTATCGCCTTTTATAATTTCAAAAGTTGCATGGCTTGAAATATCATCTTTTAGAGTTCTCACTAAAGTTTGTGCCACATCTGCCCTACTAATTTCACCGCTTTTATTTAATTTTTCTTGAAGCTCAATCTTATCTGTTGCTTTATCGTTTGTTAAAGTTCCTGGTCTAACAATAGTATAATCTAAACCACTATTTTTTAAATAAACGTCTGCATTATGTTTTGCTTTTAAATACTCTTGAAGATCTTCTGCTTGTTCTGGATTATCTGCACCCATAGAACTTAACATAACAAACTTTCTTACGTTTGTGTTTTTTGAAGCATCAATCATTTTTTTAGCACCATTTTCATCAACTTCTTTAACTTTTTTACCTCCAGATCCTGCTGCAAATATTACTTTATCTACATTATTAAAAGCATGGTCTACATTCTTTTCTAAATCGGCTAAAACGGTGTCAATATTTTTAGCTTTAAATTGTTCTTGTTGCTCTTCTTTTCTAACCATTGCAATAGGATTAAAGTATTGCGATTCGTTTAAAAGATTTACTATTTGTTTTCCTGTGGTGCCGTTTGCACCTGCTACTAATATATTTTCCATATTCTAAAAGTAATTATAATAAAACCTGTAACAGTAATATTTTAAAGTGTTTAACTCCATTTTAATACAGGTTTAACGCGCTTTTAATATATAATTATAGTAATTTTAAGAATGCACTTAAATATATCTATAAAGCAATATTTTATATATTTAAAGTGTATGAAATTAGAACTTTACCAAATAGATGCTTTTACTAATACCATTTTTGGAGGTAATCCTGCTTGTGTAGTACCTTTAGATTATTGGTTACCAGATAAAACATTGTTTAATATCACTAAAGAAAATGCTGTTGCAGAAACTGCTTTTTTTGTAAAAACAGATAACATATTTCATTTGCGTTGGTTTACACCTGAAATTGAAATGGATTTGTGTGGTCATGCAACACTTGCTACTGCACATTGCATAAAAACTATTTTAAAATATCCTGAAAATAAAATTACATTTAAAACTTTAAGTGGAGAATTAACGGTATTAATAAATAATGATACTTACGCTTTAAATTTACCATCTAGAATGCCTGTTAAAGCAACTTTACCAAGTATAATAAAAGATGCTATAAACATTCAACCTAAAGCTATATATAAATCAAGAGATTATGTTTTAGTATACGACTCACAAAAAGCTATTGAAAATATTAAAGTAAATCGCGCTGTTTTCGATAAAATTAATTTAGATCCTGGTGGTGTTATTGTTACTGCAAAAGGAAATACTTGCGATTTTGTTTCACGCTTTTTTACACCACAAGCTTCTATTTTAGAAGATCCTGTTACAGGTTCTGCGCATTGCTCTTTAGTACCATTTTGGGCTAAATATTTACAAAAAAATAGTTTAGAAGCAATACAGCTCTCTAAACGCGGCGGACACTTATCATGTATAAATAAAGAAAACCGCGTTATAATTTCTGGTAATGCTAAAACCTATTCCTGTGGCTATTTATGGACAGAATAATAACTTTATTTTTAATCTAATTTAGGTAGTTTAAAATCGTCTAAAGCACTTTTCTTTTTCATTAGTTTTTCTATTTCATCTGCCTTTCTTGGTGCTTCAGCCGAAAGGTTAACGGGTCCTTTTTCGGTAATTAAAATATCATCTTCAATTCTAACTGCAATACGCCACCATTTTGGGTCGCAATCACTTCCTTCTGGTATATAAATACCTGGTTCTACCGTTATTACTTGATTTGCTGCTAAAGGTCCATAAGTGCCTGGATCATGAACATCTAAACCTATATGGTGTGATGTACCGTGAGGTAAATAATTATGCTTTACATTTTCATTTTCTATAATACCTAACCTAGCTAAACCTTTATTAATTACTTGTTGTGCAGCTTGATTACTAGCCCAAAACACTTCTCCTACTTGACATTTTTCTATCCCTGCATTTTGTGCTTCTAAGACAATATCATAAATAGCGCGTTGCTCTTTACTAAAAGTTCCATTGGCAGGAATTGTTCTTGTAACATCTGCTGTGTAACCGTGATACTCTGCTCCTAAATCCATAAGCACTAAATCGTCTTCAACTTTCATTTTTGTATTCTCTATATAGTGTAGAACACAACCATTGTTTCCTGCGCCAACAATACTTGGGTAACCTTCGTACTCACTACCATATTTTTTATACACAAATTCGTGAACACCTTGTATTTCGGTTTCAGACATGCCTGGATGCATGGCTTTCATAACTTCAATTTGACCTTGAGCAGAAATACGAATCGCTTTGGTTAATAATACTAATTCTTCGGCTGTTTTAATTTCTCTCAACTCTGCCATATATGTAGATAAACTTCTGGTATCGTAATTTTTTTCTTCTGGCTTAGCATCAATTTTAATAAGTTGTTTTTTTATTTCATCTCTAATGCTATTACTTTCGGCTTCTACATATTGCATTATTTCTTCATCTTCTTTAACCTCTGGAAATTGCGTTATTACTTCACCTATTCTTTGTGCTACATTCGCACTGTTTTCTATTTCTGTAGCTTTAATAATAGTTTTTATTTGCTTCACCATTGGTGACTCTTTATCTTTTTCAAAATTCACTTGTGTTTTAAATGTATTTATCAAGTTGTATAAATCTGCTTTATTTCTTGAAGAATCACGGTAATCATCATTAAAATTATGAAAAAACACTTTGTCGAATTTAGAATAGTCTATATCCAAATCTAAAAAGTCTTTACTTGTTAAAACGTTTTTAAATCCAAGTTTTTGTTTAGCTCCTTCTACTCCCAATCTAGAGCCTGTCCACATTTCGGCTTGTTTATTTTTTTCTTGTACAAATAAAATTTCATTTACTTGTTTTCCATCACTATCTGTTTGGTTTTGAGAAAAAACAATTAAAGCAGTATGAGGTTCTTTATAACCCGTTAGGTAATAAAAATCTGGATCTTGATGGTAAATATAGTCTACATCGTTAGCTCGATTTCTTACAGGATTTGCAAAAAATACAGCGACACTGTTTTTTGGCATTTTTGCTCTTAAAGCATCTCGTCTTCCTTTGTGAAATTCTGGTTTTAAATAATCTGTAGGATTGCCATCTTGAGCGAAAATTATATTAACTGCAAGAAGTATAAAAAAGAGTAAACGTTTAGTTTTCATTTATATATAGTTTTTTCGATGTTGAAAATTAATCATTTATAAGTATATATACTTAAAAGCGTTAAAGAAATTAACACTTTTTTTATCGATTTATAGTGAAAGTCAAATCGATATTTTTCAATACTTTTGCTTTTCAAAATCAATCTAAAATAGAATACGCACTTGCGGAATAATAAAATACAAGACTATGAAAAATACTGCCTTAACAAAAACACACGAAGCCTTAAATGCTAAAATGGTACCATTTGCTGGTTATAATATGCCTGTACAATACGATGGTGTTAATGTAGAACATGAAGCTGTACGTAAGGATTGTGGTGTTTTTGATGTATCTCACATGGGAGAATTTTTAATTGAAGGACCAAATGCGCTTGCTTTAATACAAAAAGTTTGTAGTAACGATGCTTCTAAACTAACTGTTGGTAAAGCACAATATTCTTGTATGCCAAATGATGATGGTGGTATTGTAGACGATTTAATTGTATATAAGTTAAAAGAAGAAACCTATTTACTAGTTGTTAATGCTAGTAATATTGAAAAAGATTGGAACTGGATTTCATCTAAAAATGATGTAAATGCAGATATGCGAGATTTAAGTGAAGATTATTCTTTATTAGCAATTCAAGGTCCCAACGCAGTAGAAAAAATGCAACCTTTATCTAGCCATGATTTAGCTGAAATTAAATTTTACAATTTTATAGTTGGTGATTTTGCTGGTATAGAAAATGTAATTATTTCTGCAACTGGATATACTGGTAGTGGCGGTTTTGAAATATACTGTAAAAATGATGAAGTAAAACAAATTTGGGATAAAGTTACACAAGCTGGTGCAAAACCAATTGGTTTAGCTGCCAGAGATACTTTACGTCTAGAAATGGGATATTGCCTTTACGGTAATGATATTACAGATACTACATCACCTTTAGAAGCTGGTTTAGGTTGGATTACAAAATTTACAAAAGATTTTACAAACTCTGATGCTTTAGAAGAGCAAAAACGCCAAGGTGTAGACCGTAAACTTATTGCTTTTAAATTAGACGAGCGTGGTATTCCAAGACAAGGATATGATATTGTAGATAACCAAGGTAAAAAAATAGGTGAAGTAACATCTGGCACAATGTCTCCAAGCTTAGGTCAAGGTATTGGTTTAGGTTATGTGCCAATTATTTTTACAGACGTTAATAGTAAAATTAATATTCAAATTCGTAAAAAAGCAGTGCCTGCAACAGTTGTAAAACTACCTTTTTACAAACAACAATAGTTAATGATAGATTTTCAAGAAGTTATAAATGAGATTTATAGTGATTTAAAAACCACTAAAGACAAAGGTACTGTAGCTTCTTACATTCCAGAACTAGAAAAACAAAGTGCTTCTAATTTTGGTATATACTTAAAACATTTAGGCGGTAAAGATTACCACGCTGGAGATTGGGATGTACCATTTTCTATACAAAGTATTTCGAAAGTATTAGCTCTATCTAAAGCTATTACTTTCGAAAATAAAAATCTATGGCAACGTGTAGATGTAGAACCATCTGGAAACCCGTTTAATCACTTATCGCTTTTAGAACAGGAAAACGGCATACCTAGAAACCCACTTATAAATGCTGGTGCTATTGTTATTGCAGATATTTTAGTAACACATTTAAAAAATCCCAAAGAAGACTTTTTAAATTATGTTAGAGAAATTACAGGCGATCAAACTATAGATTTTAATTTAAAAGTTGCCGCGTCTGAGAAGCGTACTGGTTTTAATAACTATGCAGCTGCAAATCTTTTAAAAGCATACAATAATCTCGACAATGATGTAGAAGAGGTTTTAGACTTTTACTTTCACCAATGCGCAATAGAAATGAGTTGCAAGCAACTGGCTAATGCTTTCTATTTATTTACTCACAGAGGAGAATGTATAAATAAAACAAAGCACCTTACATTAAATCAAGTAAAACGTATTAACGCAATTATGCTTACCTGTGGTTTTTATGATGAAGCTGGAGAATTTGCTTTCGAGGTTGGTTTACCTGGGAAAAGTGGTGTTGGTGGCGGTATTGTTGCTCTTTTACCTAACGATTTTGTAATTGTTACTTGGGCACCAGGATTAAATGAAAAAGGAAATTCTTTAATAGGAATGCAAGCTTTAGAACAATTCACTACAAAAACAAAACGTTCTATTTTTTAATAGTAAATAGTATTAATGAAGCACGAAATAGATAAGAAACATAGAATTTTAATAATTGGAGCCAGTGGTTTTATTGGCGAAGCAATTTATAAAGAACTATGCTCCTATTTTAGAACATTTGGCACTTATAGAACAGACAATTATAGCTTTGATAAAAACCAGCATTACTTTCAATATAATGTTGAAGAAGATGATATTTTCGAAATTTTAGAAGCCTTAAAACCAACTGTAATTATTTCGGCACTACGCGGAAATTTTTCAGCACAAGTATTAGCACATTCGCATATTATAGAATATATAGTAGCAAATAATGCACGACTTTTGTTTCTATCTTCAGCAAATGTATTTGATGCCTATAGCAAATTCCCAAGCTACGAAAACGACAAAACATTAAGCCATAGCATGTACGGCCATTTTAAAATTAAAATTGAAAACATGCTGCTTAGACTACCAAAAGAATATACAACCATACTTAGATTACCAATGGTTTTTGGTGCACAATCACCAAGAATTAAAGAAATAAAAGCCTTTATAAAAGAAGGTTTACCAATAGAGGTATTTCCTAATCTGGTAATGAATGTTACTACAGATACTAAAGTAACACAACAAATACATTACATTATTAATCGCAATAAACATGGTATTTTTCATTTAGGAAGTAATGACCTTGTACATCACGACGATTTTTTTAAAGAAATTATACAAAGTTTAGGATACAGTAAACCATCGTTAAAAAACGTATACACTACAAATAATGAACGCTATTTAGCAGTAATGAGCAAACACAATAAGTTACCAAAACATTTGCAACTATATAGCAACGAAATTTTAAACGAATTAGAAGTTTAATACTTTTAAATTATTAACTTAGGCTTATAAATTTAAAAAAATTGAAAATGTCTAAGCTTACAGAAACAGAAATAGAAAAACACCTGCAAAACCTTCCTGGTTGGAATTTTAAAGATAATGCTATCCATACAGAGTTTGAATTTAAAGATTTTAAAGACTGTTTTAGTGTTATGTCTCGTATCGCTTTTGAGTGCGAAGCATTAAACCATCATCCAGATTGGGCAAACGTTTACAATACATTAAACATCTCATTATCTACACATGACGAGAATGGTGTTACTTTAAAAGATATTGAATTAGCAAAAGCAATTGAAGATATTATAGACGAACAAGAGTAATAAAAAAGACTAAAACTTTATAAATAACTCTTTTTTTGTACTTTACGGTTTTTACTGTTATCCCTTAAATGATTAAAAAACTAACACTTCTTTTTTTCTTTTTTTGCTCTCTTTTAAGTTTTTCGCAAGACAATTTGCACTTTTGTGAGCAAATAAATGCACTACAAAACCTAATTAATGCAAAACATTATTCTGCAAAAAGCCTTAATGATAGTACATCTCAAGGTATTTTTAAATTATTTATTAAAATTTTAGATCCTGAAAAAGACTATTTTCTAGAAAGTGATATTTTAAAATTTAAAACAGAAGAACTAAAATTCGATAATTATATTTCAAATTCAAATTGCCAATTTCTAAATAATTATGCACTAGTTTTAGAAAAAAGAATACATACTTTAAAAAAGAAAATTGAAGCATTAAAAAACGAACCTCTTGATTATTCTGGAAATTTAACGCTGCAATTTACGCCACGTAAAGACTTTAGCTATAGTAAAACTGAAAGTGCCCAAGAATTAAGATTAAAAAAAAGAATTAGTTATAAAATAATTTCAAAATTAATTGAGGAGCAAAAAGATATTAATACCATAGAAGCTAATTTTAATACTTTAGAAGCAGAAGCCAAAACTAAAGTTATAAATAACGAATTATGTTTATTAGAAGAGTTTTTAAATAAAAGTAATGGCATTTTGCGCTTTGCAGAAGAAGCCTTTTTAAATGCAATGGTTCAAGTTAACGATCCTAACTCAACTTTTTTTAATAATACCGAAAAAACCACTTACGAAAACCAACTATCAAAAAGTATACAATCCTTTGGTATAATAACACAAAAAAATAATACTGGAGATATTGTAGTTGCACATATAATTCCTGGAAGTTCTGCATTTAAAAATGGTAAAATTGAAGAAAATGATGTTATAAAATCCTTAACTTCAAACAAAAACAGTCTAGAAATACTTTGCGTTTCTAATCAAGATGTAAATATGTTTTTAGAAGACGAAAACAATCAAAAAGTCACATTCTCTCTAAAAAAGAAAAATGGAACACTGCAAAACATTACACTAGTAAAAAGTAAAATTAATGTTGAAGATAATGCTGTAAGAGGCTTTTTATTAAATTCAAATAAAACAATAGGCTATATAAAAATACCCAGTTTTTATACAGATAGAGAATCGCCTAACGGTCAAGGTTTAACTAGTGATATTGCAAAAGAACTTTATAAACTTCAAAAAGAAAATATTAGTGCATTAATTCTTGATTTACGTTTTAATGGTGGTGGATCTATGCAAGAAGCTATAGCATTATCTGGTATGTTTATAGATCGTGGCCCAATTTCAATAATACAATCTAAAGACAATAAAAATTTTACAATTAGAGATAATAAAAGAGGCCAATTTTTTAACAAACCATTACTTATAATAGTTAATGAATTTAGTGCATCAGCTTCAGAGCTTTTTGCAGCTGCAATGCAAGATTATAATCGTGCAATTATAGTTGGTTCTCAAACCTATGGTAAATCTAGCGCACAATTAATTCTTCCGCTTAGCGTCAATAAAAATCACGGTTTTAGTAAAATAACAACAGATGTTTTTTATAGACCAACAGGTAAAAGTCATCAATCCATAGGTGTTATACCACATATAACGTTTCCATCGCTATATGATAATTTTAAAACTGCCGAAAGTTTTAAACCTTACGCACTAAAAAACGACTCTACAATCATAAAACTTAAGCATAAACCTTTAAAATTAGTACGGGTAAAAAGTATTGCAGAAAAAAGTAAAGCGCGTTTAGTTTTAGATAGTAACTTCTCTAAAATAAAAGCAACTAATAAAACATTACACAAACTATTATTTAACAAAGGTGAAAAATACCCATTATCCTTAAGAGGTATTGCTCTTGAAAAAGAAAATCGAAAAAAAATAATGGATTATGTGTTTAATAGTGATGCAAAAGCACCTATTCTTTTTAAAACATTTAATACAACATCTACTCAGGAAATTATAAACTTTAATGAAGAAGATAAAGTAGAAAACGAAAAAATAAAAAAAATAATATCTCAGGATATAGTTATAAAAGAATCCCTTAATATATTAATAGATTACCTAACACAAACATCTAACTAACACATGAAAACACTAACAAAATCATGCATAATTTTATTATTTTTTATTTCTTTTCAAAGTAATGCGCAACAATTTAATACCGCTGTAGAATATTTAGAATTCTTAGGAGAAGAACTTGAAACTGTAACAAAAAGCACTTGGAAATACACAAAAGCGGTTGCACACAGTAAAAGCGACCGTAACATTAATAATAAAAGAAAAACACTTATCAAAACTGTAGAAAAAGCTATAAGTAAAATTGAAAAAGCTAAAGCTTATAATAATGATGATTATAAGAGCAATGTTTTAAAACACATACGTTTAAATGAGAGTTTGTTAAAACAAGATTATGCCAAAATAATTGACATGAAAGCTGTTGCAGAACAATCTTACGATTTAATGGAAGCCTACATTTTAGCTCAAGAATTAGCCGATAAAAAAATGGCAGACTCTCAAGCAGAATATGAAGCAAATTTCTATGCATATGCAGCAAAACATAATATCAATATTATTGAAAGTGATAATGATTTAGGAAAGAAAATGACCATATCTAATGCTGTATTTAATCACTCTAATGCACTATATCTAATCTTTTTTAAAGTCTATATAAATGAAGTTTATTTATGGGAGGCTATAAATAAAAACGACGTTAGTGGTATACAACAAAATGCAAATGCATTAAACCAAACTGCAAAAGAAGGCTTAGAAATTTTAAAAACAATAGAACCTTATAAAAATGACAAAAGCATAATTTTAGCTACAAAAGCAGTTTTTGATTTTTTTATAGATGAAACTGAAAATAAAATTCCTGTAATAGCAGATTTTTTTATTTTACAAGAAGATTTTAAAACAATAAAAAACACATTAGAAAAAACACCACAGAAAAAAAGAACTAAACCTCAGGTAGATGCTTATAACAAAAAAATTAAAGAAATAAATAAAGCAGGAACCACTTACAATAAAACAAATAATCAATTAAATTTAGAACGACAAAAAGTGTTAGAAAAACTTGAAACTACAAAGTCAAAGTTTTTAGAGAGACACATACCAAAAGACTAAATTTTAAAGAGATTTTTTTAAATTTGTCAAAATACTATAATTTACTAATAGGTTTTTGTTTTTAAAGCATTTCAAATTAAAATAACAAAAACTATAAAAATATAAATATTTAAATGGGAAGAGCTTTTGAATTTCGTAAAGCACGAAAAATGAAACGTTGGGCTGCTATGAGTAAAGCCTTTACACGTATTGGAAAAGATATTGTAATGGCAGTAAAAGAAGGTGGTCCAGATCCAGATTCTAATTCTAGACTACGTGCAGTAATTCAAAATGCGAAGTCTGTAAATATGCCAAAAGACAATATTGAGCGTGCTATAAAAAAAGCAAGTGAAAAAGGTCAAGGTGATTATAAAGAAGTAATTTTTGAAGGTTATGCACCACACGGTATTGCCATTTTAGTAGAAACAGCTACAGATAACAATACAAGAACAGTAGCAAATGTACGTAGCTATTTTAATAAATGTGATGGTAGTTTAGGTACTTCAGGTTCTGTAGTTTTTATGTTCGACCATACTTGTAATTTTAGAATTAATGCAGAAGGCTTAGATCCTGAAGAATTAGAACTAGAATTTATAGATTTTGGTGCAGAAGAAGTTTTTGCCGATGATGACGGTATTTTAATTTATGCTCCATTTGAAAGTTTTGGAGCCATACAAGCAGAATTAGAAAAACGTGAAATAGAAATATTATCTTCTGGCTTTGAACGTATACCGCAAGTCACAAAAAAAATTACTCCAGAACAACAAGCAGATGTAGAAAAACTATTAGAGAAAATTGAAGAAGATGATGATGTGCAAAACGTGTATCATACCATGGAAGAAAGTACAGAGGCTTAATAAAAAATAAAGCACAAAAAAAAAGGAACTATTTAAAATAGTTCCTTTTTTTATGATTTATAGATTTATACCTATAAACTTAATATTTGTGCCGCATGATCTTTTGTTTTCACTTTATCAATTACATGCTCCACTACTCCATTTTCATCTATTAAAAAGGTTTTTCTATGGATACCATCGTAGGTTTTACCCATAAATTTCTTTTCTCCCCAAACACCAAAAGCATTAATAACTTCTTTATCTTCATCTGCTAAAAGTGGAAATGGGAATTTATATTTTTCTTTAAAATTAGTCTGGCGTTTTTGAGAATCTGCACTAACACCTAAAATCTCATAACCTTCATCTTGTAATGCTTTATAATTATCTGTAAGATTACAAGCTTCTGCTGTACAACCAGGTGTACTTGCTTTAGGATAGAAAAATACTATTAATTTTTTTCCTTTATAATCACTTAATGAAATAGCATTTCCACTTTGATCGTTAACTGTAAAATCTGGTACTTTATCTCCTTGCTTTAATGTATTCATAGTTGTAATTTTGAGTTTTCAATAATTTTTATCAAAAATACAATTAATGACTAAACAAGAAAAGGTTGATTTCGTTATAAATACGTTAAATGAATTATATCCAGAAATTCCTATTCCGTTAGATCACAAAGATCCATACACTTTACTAGTTGCTGTTTTACTTTCTGCGCAATGTACAGATGTAAGAGTAAACCAAATTACGCCTTTATTGTTTGCAAAAGCAGACAATCCTTACGATATGATAAAAATGAGTGTTGAAGAAATAAAAGAAATAATAAGACCTTGTGGATTATCGCCAATGAAAAGTAAAGGCATTCATGGATTGTCTCACATATTAATAGATAAGCATAATGGTGAAGTTCCAGAAAGTTTTGAAGCTCTAGAAGCCTTACCAGCCGTTGGGCATAAAACAGCAAGTGTAGTTATGTCTCAAGCTTTTGGAGTACCAGCTTTTCCTGTAGATACGCATATACACAGATTAATGTATAGATGGAATTTAACTAATGGAAAAAGTGTAGCTCAAACCGAAAAAGATGCCAAGCGTTTATTCCCTAAAGAAACCTGGAACGATTTACACCTTCAAATTATTTGGTATGGTAGAGAATATTCACCAGCTCGTGGTTGGGATTTAGAAAAAGATATTATTACTAAAACTATTGGTAGAAGTACAGTTTTAAAAGCATACAAGAAACTTAAAAAATAATATATTAAGATATAAATAAAAAAATCCTGATTTATTAAATCAGGATTTTTTAGTCTAATTCAGAAGCGCTTCAAACTTCATTTTTTTATAATTTATAACACTTAAAGCCTTGGAATAATTAAGAATGAAACTTACTGTCTCATCTTTTGGGTTCATTTGTTTGTTCGTTTTTGAATTCTTAGAGTAAAGTTTTGCCATGTATTTGTTTGTTTAAAATCAAATATATAACGCAACTTTCTTTCTAATATTGTAAATATTAATTTGTTAAAATAATATTATGTTTTTCTATAATTTTTCGCATGTTAATTAATGCATATCTCATACGCCCTAATGCAGTGTTTATACTAACTCCAGTGCGTTCAGAGATTTCTTTAAAACTCATATCTTGATACATACGCATTACTAAAACTTCCTTTTGGTCGCCTGGTAACTCTTCTATTAAGCGCCTAACATCACTTTCTACTTGATCTTTAATAATTGCTTTTTCTGCGTTTAATGTAGAATCACTTAATACAGAGAAAATGCTAAATTCTCCACCGTTATCAAACTTGGGCATACGATTATTTTTTCTAAAATAATCAATAACAAGATTATGAGCTATACGCATAACCCAAGGTAAAAACTTACCTTCTTCATTATATTTACCTTTTTTTAAGGTACGTATAACCTTTATAAAAGTATCTTGAAAAACATCTTCAGCGACATCTCTATCAAAAACTTTAGAGTAAATAAAACTATAAATACGTTGTTTGTGCCTTTTAATTAAAACTTCTAGTGAAGATTCGTCGCCATTAATATAACTACTTACTAAAGTAGCATCAGATATAAGTTCTTGTCGCATATTATTACTTTTATTGCAGAAGTTAGGGCTTCAGCTTTGGGTTTGTAAAAAAAAAAGTAATATTATACTATAGGCTTGAGAATTAGTTTATTATAATTAGCGTAAATATAACAACAATCATTCCGAAAAAACAAAAAAAAAATAATTTTTAACATTTTATTGCACAATAAACTTTTTTATAAGATGCTATATAAGTATTACCTTTGTTTTTCTTTTAGATTAAAATACCTATGAATATTAAGCTTTCCGAAGTAAATCCTAAACAAAATATTATTATTAAAGGTGCAAAATTGCACAACTTAAAAAATATTGATGTTGTAATTCCAAGAAATAAATTAGTTGTTATTACCGGTTTATCTGGGTCTGGAAAGTCTAGTTTAGCATTCGACACTTTATATGCCGAAGGACAAAGACGCTATGTAGAAAGCCTTTCCAGTTATGCTAGGCAGTTTTTAGGTAGGCTTAATAAACCTAAAGTAGATTATATAAAAGGTATTGCTCCCGCTATTGCTATAGAGCAAAAAGTAAATTCTACAAACCCACGCTCTACAGTAGGAACAACAACAGAAATTTACGATTACCTAAAATTACTTTTTGCAAGAATTGGTAAAACATATTCACCAATTTCTGGTCAAGAAGTAAAAAAAGACACAGTTACAGATGTTTTAAATTATATAAAATCTATTGTTCCTGGAGAAAAACTACTACTTCTCGCTCCTATTCACTTGGAAGAAGGTCGTGAAATGAGTGACAAACTAAAAGCTTTAAATGCACAAGGTTATGCTAGAATTAAAGCTAACGGAGAAGTTTTACGTTTAGATAAAGCAGAAGCTATTACAGAAAATACTAAAGATTTATTTTTAGTTGTAGACAGAATTGTAACTAAAAATGATGAAGATTTTTATAACCGCCTAGCTGATGCTATACAAACTGCTTTTTTTGAAGGTAAAGGCGAATGCTTTATCGAAAAATTAAGCGATAATACCACGCAGCAATTCTCTAATAAGTTTGAGTTAGATGGTATTACTTTTCTAGAACCAAATGTTCATTTATTTAGTTTTAATAATCCTTACGGCGCTTGTCCAAAATGCGAAGGCTATGGCGATGTTATTGGTATAGACGATGATTTAGTAATACCAAATACTGCATTATCTGTTTACGACAATGCTATTTTTCCTTGGCGAGGTGAAAGTATGAGTTGGTACCGTGATCAATTGGTTAATAACTCGCATAAATTCGATTTTCCTATCCACAAACCTTATTTTGAACTTAGTCAAAAAAATAAAGATTTAATTTGGAAAGGCAATAAGTATTTTGAAGGCTTAAATTCGTTTTTTGCAGAATTAGAAAGTAAAGCCTACAAAATTCAAAACCGCGTTATGTTATCCCGTTACAGAGGAAAAACAAAATGTAAAGTTTGCGACGGTAAACGTTTACGACCAGAAGCTAATTACGTGAAAGTTGGTAATGCTACACTTACAGATTTGGTTGAAATGCCTCTAGATAAACTTACCAGCTTTTTTAAACAACTGGAGTTAAACGACCACGATACAACTATTGCAAAACGCTTATTAAAAGAAATTGAAAACCGATTAGAATTTCTATCTAATGTTGGTTTAGATTATTTAACATTAAACAGAAAATCTAACACACTATCTGGTGGAGAAAGCCAACGTATAAACCTTGCAACTTCCCTTGGTAGTAGCTTGGTAGGTTCTATGTATATTTTAGATGAGCCTAGTATTGGTTTACACCCAAAAGATACCGAAAGATTAATTTTAGTTTTAAAAGCATTACGTGACTTAGGAAACACTGTTATTGTTGTTGAACATGATGAAGATATAATGAAAGAAGCCGACGAGATTATAGATATTGGACCAGAAGCTGGTACACTTGGAGGTCAAGTTGTTGCAACAGGAACCTTTAAAGATATATTAGCTTCTAACTCTTTAACAGCACAGTATTTAAATGAATCTTTAAAAATTAAAGTACCAAAAAAACGAAGAACCTCTAAATACAGTATAGATATTAAAGGTGCTCGCGAAAACAATTTAAAAAATATTGATGTTTCATTTCCATTAGGAATGCTAACAGTAATTACAGGAGTTTCAGGAAGTGGAAAAAGTACATTAGTTAAAAAAATATTATATCCTGCAATACAAAAGGAACTTACAGGCTTTGGTGATAAACCAGGACAATTTTCAGAATTAAAAGGGAATTATAGCAACGTAAAACATATAGAATTTGTAGACCAAAACCCTATTGGGCGCTCGTCTAGATCAAATCCTGTAACTTATATAAAGGCATACGACGATATTAGAGCACTTTACAGCAAACAAAAACTTAGTACTATAAGAAATTATGCAGCCAAGCATTTTAGTTTTAATGTAGATGGCGGACGTTGTGAAACTTGTAAAGGTGAAGGTGAAGTAACTATAGAAATGCAATTTATGGCCGATGTGCATTTAGAATGCGAAACCTGTAAAGGTAAACGCTTTAAAAAAGAAGTACTTGAGGTTACTTTTGCCGATAAGAATATTGACGATATTTTAAACATGACAATTGATGATGCCATTGCATTTTTTGACACCAATCATGTTACTAAAATTAAAAATAAATTACAGCCTTTACAAGACGTAGGTTTAGGTTATGTAACCTTAGGTCAAAGTTCCTCTACACTTTCTGGTGGTGAAGCACAACGTATTAAATTAGCATCGTTTTTAGGAAAAGGAAACACTAAAGAAACTGCATTATTTATTTTTGATGAACCTACAACAGGATTACATTTTCATGACATACAAAAACTACTAAAATCTTTTAATGCTTTAATTGAAAAAGGACATTCTATTATTGTTGTAGAACATAATTTAGAACTAATAAAATGTGCAGACCACATTATAGATTTAGGTCCAACTGGTGGAGAAAACGGTGGTAATTTAGTGGCTTTTGGTACACCAGAAGAAATTATAAAAGTAAAAACCTCTGAAACAGGAAAGTATTTAAAAGAAAAATTATAATGTTTTAAATTGCTTTTTAGTATAGTAAAAAAGTAATAAAACCAAGTGCTACAAAAGCTATAGGCATTACAAATATTAAAAAGAAAAAAGTAATTAAAGAACTTTTTAAATAACTTAAAAACCAACCTTGATTATAAAACTTTTTTAATGCAATTACCAAGTATATAAAAGTAGATAGTAATATTAATAAATCTATCCAACCTGGTACTGTAGTTATAAAATCGGCAATTAAAAGAATACTAAATACTACAAACAAATAAGAAAAAAAGTAAAATGTAAATACTAAATGGTATGCATATTTTCCTTTATTATAATAGAAAATTTTTAATAATAATGCGAATATTGGTAAAAGTATAAATAGAGCTATTGGCGTTGCTTTTATCATAGAATTCCAAATGGTTCCTATATTTTGCTCTTGATGAAATTTTAAAACTTGTGGATAGATTATTTTCTCTATCCAGTAAGGGTTTTCATGCATACCCATTTCTAGATAAATATCATTTTTAGGTGCATTAATATCTAATAAAGAATCTACTTTTTTTACATCGTAACCAAAACTAATTTTATTTTTAGATTTACTAAAATCTGTATTTGCAACAATAGAATCTATTACTTTATCATTTTGTCCTGTAAACTGCTGTGTTTTTTTTAAAGTGTTATACAATTCTATTCTATTTAAAGAATCACTTTTTTGAGCTTCTAATTCATTTTTAATTTCTGTAGTTGCTTTATTAAATTCTTGATTTAGTTTTAATTCTTGCTTATTGGTTACAAACGAGAACATAAAAAAGAAAATAAAAGTTACAAACAAGTACAATTGGGCAGGATGTAAAAAAGACAAACGCTTTCCAGCTATAAATTTATTAGCCAAAAAACCTGGTTTAAGCATTAATGGTATAAAACTTTTAAAAAACTTAGAGTCGTAAAGTAAATAGTTATTTATTGTATTGTAAAAGAGTACACCTAAGGTAAGTTCTTCTTTAGATTTCATGCCACACTCTGGACAGTATTTATAACTACTTCTAAAATTAGAATCGCAGTTTTTGCAGCTTTTATATTCTAAAGACATTGGGTTGGTTTCTACATGTAAATATAGTATAAAAAACCAATTTTGAAAAACTTAAACAATAACTAAACTCTATTTAAAATAGGCTGAAACACCTAGTAAAAATAACACTTTTACAGTTTGGCACGTATATTGAAAACGTATATAACAAATCGCGTAGGCTTTTAAGCTTTTCTGAAACGCTCAGAAATACGCATAAATTTAATACCGTAATACTATGAAAAAATTAGTACTATTATTTACAGGATTGTTAATGGGATTAACAACCGTAACAGCAACTGAAAAAAAAGAGAAATCTTTAAATAAAGTTAAACAATTAGAAAATAGAATTAGTAATAACAATTATAATTTTATAGAACCTATTCAATTTATTGAGCGCGGTGTAGAATTTTTAATTTTTCTAGATGGCGCATTCGATTTTAATACAAATATAGAATCTAACCATAATAATTATAATGATGGTTATTATAGAAATACAAACACAAAACGTAGTGGTGTTAATAGAACATTTGGTGCACCAGGAACTCAAGTTACTTACTCTACTCCAAGAAGTCGCGGTGTAATTGTAACGCATGATAACGATGGTAAAGTAAGACGTGTTGGTAATGTATTTGTAAACTATAACCGTTACAACCAGGTAAAACGTTTAGGCAGTGTTTACATGAAATATAACCGTAAAGGGTGGTTAACACAAGTTGGTGGTTTACGTATAAAGTATAACCGTTTCGGGCAAATTATTAAAACAACTGGTTTTGTAAATTTTAGAAATAAACATCAGGGTAATTTAATACAAACTAGTCCTGGTAATCACTCTAATAATCAAGGTAGCAACTGGAATACAAATAACGGTCACTACTATTATAAAAAAGATGGTAAAGTTTTAAAAAAGAAAAAAATTAAAACAGTAAAACCAAAACAATAGATATTTAATTATTTAGAATTAAAAAATCCCATAAACCTAACGGCTTATGGGATTTTTTTTATTGTTTTATTACCTGAGCTAAAAACATAAAGGTGTCTTCAAAACGCTTTAATCTAGGTGTTAGTTTTTCGGCAAATATTAGGTATTGACATTTGTCTATACTTTCTGGAATACGGTTTATTGCTGCAAAATAAGCGCCTTTTTCTGCAAATTCTGCATCTTCTAAAATGTACATTTTTAATTGGCTTAAATCTAAACTATTTAATAAATAAAGCTTGTTTAAGCGTTTTGGCGTAGCTATTAAAATATCTTGACCATAATAAACTTCTTCACGTTGTTGCTCTAAAGTTTGCTCGTCGTAAGCGGTATAAATCCTTAAATCTGTTCGTCTTGTAAATTTTTCAAATTCTTCTTTTAATTTTAAGGCATCAGCTTTAGTTTCAACTAAAATTAAAGCTCTAGGAGCATCACCTATGGCTTTACTTTTTAATTTTTGCATTACACTAATAATAATTGCTGTTGTTTTTCCGCAGCCTTTATTTCCAATACAAAAAACATTTGCACCACCTTTTATAATAGGTATTACTTTTTTTTGAAAAGGTGTTGGAGCTTCAAAACCATTAGTTTCTAAAGCTTCTAAAATTTCAGGATTCAATTTTTTAAAAGACATATTTTACTGCTTAATTATAAGTATACTGCGAAACTACGTGTATTTCTTCGGTTTACAAAACATACACCTTTTCGATTTTGGCACGATGCTTGTAATTTACTTAATATTCAATCTTAAAAACGAATTATTATGAAACATTTAATGTACTTTTTTTCAGCATTACTTTTTACGAGTTTTACTGTAAATGCAGACAATACTAACACGCTAAAATCTATAGAAACCAATACTACAAATGCTTATAGAGGTTATGGTAAATCTTTTATATTTAATGAACAAGGTATAGAATTCTCTGTTTATGCAGATGGTCAATTTGATTTCTATATGCCTAATTATGGTCCAAATGTTGGTGTTTCGGTTAATACCAATAATGTAAATATTAGTTTTAATACGGGTTACGATTATAGCGCTTATGTACAGTATGATGAGTTTGGCGCCGTTATTCAAATTGAAAATACTCCAATATTTTACGACCACTATGGTAGAATTGTACAGGCTGGTGATGTTTTTATAAACTATAATAACAGAGGTTACATTTCTCGTGTTGGAGGTTTATATGTTCACTATAATACATATAATGTATTTTCTCATTATACTGGTTTTATAAATGTTTACAACAGAGCTTATGTTTATAGACCTTGGCATAGATTTTATGCTATTCCTCCTGTAAATTACTGTGTAGTATATAATAGACCATACAGACAATATTATACACCTATTCGTTATAGATACGATAGACCTTATAGAAATAACTACCGTAGAACTACTGCTGTTGCAAGCAGACGAGGAAATACTGTAGTAAGAAATAGAAGTTATGCTTCAAGAACCAATGGCCGCGTTAAAGCAAACCATACAAGAAGAAGTAATGCAAATGTTACAAACTCAAGATCTAGAACGCGTAATAATACGGCTACAGCTCCAAGATCTAGAACAAGAAATAATGCTATTATTAGTGGGCAACGTAATAATAGTAATGCTAAACCTAAAAGGAGTACAACTAGAAAAAGTAATACGCGTGGAAATGTAAGAAGCAATACAAAAGCGGCAACACCAATAACGCGTTCTAGTGTTAGAACCAAAAGTACTAGAACTAAAAATGTAAGGCCTAGTTCTACTAGAACAAAACAAACTAGAAGTGCTGTAAAATCTACACCTAGAAAAAGTAGTAAAGTACAAAGTAAAAGTTCTAGAAGCTCGAGTTCACGTTCTAAAAGTACGTCTAGAAACTCAAGAAACCGTAGAGGTTAAAATATAGAATTTTCTGTATTTACACAGAAAAAATAAAATCCTGTTATAATGTGCTCCCAAAGCATTTTAGCAGGGTTTTTAGCGTTTTATAAGTTTATTTATCAAGCTTGTAACATCTTCTGAAAGATTAAACCTGTACACAATAAAGCCATAACAAATAGCTAGCAACAGAGATTTTACAGCAATATTTAATAAAGAATGAAACCTAAAATCCCAAAAATAAAATGCTAAAACACATGCAATAATTAAACAAAATGTTTTACCTGTTGCTACTGTAAATGGTTGCATTTTCATTTTAAAATGAACAAAGCCTAGTTTTATAATATTATATAAAAATATGGCTAGTGCTGTTGCATAAGAAGCTCCGTTTATACCATAGTTTGGAATAAAATATACATTTAATAAAACGGTAGCTATTACTAAAAACACGCCCATTAATAATACTACTCTATAATAATCACTATAAAATAAAATGGCATTATTATTTCCTAAAATAGTATCAAAAAGTTTTGATATACCTATTACAAAAACAACTATTAAACCCTCGCTATAATCGGTTGGTAAAAGTTTATAAAGTTGATTTATATTTAAAATAATTAGTAAAAAAATAAAGCCACCAATAATAAAAAGGTTTAATGAGCTTTTTCTATAAAGTAGGCTTAACTCTTTATTATTTTTATTATTTAAAAACTTAGCTGTTAATGGGTACGTTATTTGCTGCATTGCTCTAGCTGGCACTCCTATAACTGTTGCAATGTAAATAGCAACACCGTAATACGCTACATTTTCTATGGTTACATATTTACCAATCATGAATTTATCTATTTCTAAAATCATATTGGCTACAGAGCCTGCAACAATTATTAAGGCTGCATATTTTATTATTTTAATTCCGTTATAAATTTTAAAACTTTTAAAAATAGGAAACCTTAAACTAAAGGCATAAGCACTCATAATTAACATTCTAAGTACATAAACGGCAACCATACAAAGTACTAATTCTTCTGCCGTAAGGAGTCCAAAATACAATAGAATTAATAAAATAGTGGTTGTAATTCTATGAAATACTTCTTTCATAAAATTTCCAAAAACACTTTGCATTTGCACTCTACTCCATGCATAAAAAATTTCGAAATATGCAAAGGCTATTGCACTAATAAAAATATACCATGTATAACTTTTTACAATACTATTTTGAGATGACAACCAGTTACTTAAAAAATCGAAAGAAAAATAAGTTATTAAAATCCCAGGAATAATAAGTAACAACGGCAATAACAACATTAAGCTTAAAAAATTGTTTTGAGATTGCCTTGTTTTAAAAGAAGTATAAAATTTTATAATTGTGTTATGTGCACCAAATGCCATGAGTGGCATTAAAATATTTGCCGTAGAAAATATAAATGTTATTAAACCAAAATAGGTATCACTAACAAAATTGGTAAATAAAAACAAGATGTTAATTGCACCAATACCAAAACCAATATAAGTGATTATAGTATTTTTAATAGATTGGTTTACAACTACTCCCATATATTTTTAAAATTTAAAACCTGAAGAATATGCTACTACGTAACAGGCTTTAATATAACTTTAGATAATTCTCTTGTTAAATTTTTACGACTATATTGCTCTAAACCTATAGCATTAACTTTTAAATTGTTATGCTTAAAGGCTTCAAAATGTTTTAATATTTCATTTTTTAAATCGTTATCACTATTATAATTAAAATAGCTACCACTATTGGTTGATTTTAAAATACGTTCTACATCTGTATCTTTTGGCCCAATGGCAAGAATTGGTCTTTGTGAAGCCATATACTCAAATAACTTTCCAGGTATTATAGCCTTAGTGTCTATTGAATCTATTTCTATAAGTAATAATACTTGAGATTTTTTTTGGTATTTAACAGATTCTTTATGAGATACATAGCCTACATTATCTAAAAAATTGGTTAAACCATATGCTGCAATAGATTTTAAAATAGTATCACTAACAGAACCTACTAATACTAACTTAAACGCCTTTTTAAATGCTTCGTTTTCATTAATTAATTCTTTAAATATCTTCCAAAGATTTTCAGGATTTCTTTTTGAAAGTAAAGACCCAATATGTGAAAATGTAAATGCTTTATCTAAAGGTACACTTTCTATGTTTTCGTTATCATAACCATTTGTAATAACAGTTATTGGATTATTGGTAATTGCTTCAAATTCTTTTTTAGTATTATTACTCGTTACTAAAATTTGGTTAGCACAGTTTAAAACTGCTTTTTCAAGAATTTTATGTTTCTTTTTAGAAGCTTTTGTTAATTTTAGTTGTTTATGATAGCCAATAGTTGTCCATGGATCTCTAAAATCTGCAATCCAATTTAAATCACTGTATTTTTCTTTTAATTTTAATCCTATTAAGTGTAAACTATGTGGCGGACCAGTAGTTATAATAGTATCTATATCAAAATCTGAAATATAAGTAGATAGATATTTAAACGATGGTTTAACCCAACCTTTTCGTGCATCAGGTATAAAAAAATTGCCACGAATATAAAGCATTGCTTTTTGCAACAGTCCTTGTTTTTCGTTTTCTGGAATTATGCCTTTACTAATTGTTTTAGACTGTTTAGAAAAAAAATTAGCTAGCTTGTATGGTTCTCTAATAGGTTGCTTTAAAATGGTAATATTCTCAGGTACTTCATCTAGAAGACTCTCATCAACCTGAGGATAAATAGGATTATAAGGACAATAAACAATAGGTTCTACGCCAAATTCTGGCAAATATTTTACAAATTTTAGCCAACGTTGTACGCCTGGTCCTCCAGCTGGTGGCCAATAATATGTAATAATTAAAACCTTTTTATTCTTCATTTTTTTGTTTCAAACTGTAAAATAATCCGCCTATAATTAAAAGTAACAATACTCCAGAGCTTGCTAGTGAGATTGTAATACCTTGTTGCACAACTTCTGGTTCAAATTTAAACTCTATAATATGCCTTCCTTTTGGAATTTGCATACCTCTAAGTACATAATTAACACGGTTAAAAGGTGCTTTAGTACCATCTATGTATGCATGCCATCCTTCTTTATAATATATTTCTGAAAAAACTGCATAACCATCATTTAGGTTTTTAGATTCGTATTTAATATAGTTAGGCTTATATTCTAAAACAGAAATTGATGCTAAAGAATCTACTTTATATTTTGAATTTAATGTTTCTTCATTAGTGTAAACCGCTTCTTTTTTAGTATCTAAATTTGCTAAACTTGTAATTTCTTCATTTGCAGAATTTACTTTCTTTAAATCTTCAATAAACCAAGCATTTCCATTTGCATCTTTATTTAAATATGGATACGGTTTTTGTGATTCGTCTGGAGCTATAATATACTTAGTATTTAGCATATTTAAAACATTCAAATTATTTTGAGCAATATAAAAATCGAATAACTCATCATAACGTTTTAATTTTGCTGCATGATATCCTGTTAATGAATTATGGAAAAATGATGCTTTTGCTCCACCAGAAGCAACATCAAACACTCTAAAGTTTTCTTTATCATTTAAAATTTGGGCATCTGCTGCATTGGCTTGAAACGGTTGTGATACTTGTCTTGCAGATACAAAATTTTCGGTATTAACATAACGCCTATCTACACCAACTAAATCGAAAATTATAAGTGCTGCAAAAGCAATAATAACTTTTACTTCAGATATTTTTTTATTTATAAACAGGTAAATAATACTTCCAGATAATAAAACTAATATTAATGATCTTAATGTATCTGTGGTGAAAATAGATTTTCGGTCTTCAACTATAGCGTTTAAAAAATCTGGACCATAATTTTGTTTAAAACTAGCATCTCTTCCGCCTTCAAAATCTAAAATTCCAGTATATCTAAATAAAAGAAATATTACAGCTAATCCTGCTGTTATACTAACACTATACAGTAAAGCTTTCTTTTTTTGTTCTTCTTTTTCAAAATTGTTAAATAATCGAGTTAAACCAAAAATTGCAAGTATTGGTATACATAATTCTAAAATTACTTGTATAGAAGTTACTGCTCTAAACTTATCGTAAAAAGGAACATAATCTATAAAAAAGTTGGTTAAAAATTCTAAATTCTTTCCGTAGGATAGTAGTAATGAAATTACTGCGCCTCCAACAATCCACCATTTTAATCGTCCTTTAATTAAAAATAAAGCAAAAACAAAAAGAAAAAGAACTACTGCTCCTACATACGCTGGAGCTTCAACAATAGGTTGACTTCCCCAATAAAGCGGTGCCGTTTTTACTGCGTCTTTAGCTTGCAATGGCGATGCTCCTTGAGAAATATAGAAATCGTAAAAAGCAGAATCTTTACCTACATTTTCACTCATTCCTCCACCTAAAAGTCTTGGAATGTATAAATTAAATGTTTCTAAAAACCCGTAACTATATTCTGTAATCTTTTCTTTTGGTAATCCTGTAGCTACTGGTTTTGGAGAGCCATCTGGGTTTATGGTTAATTCACTTTTTCCTCTGGTACTTTCTTTCACATATTCTTGTGTGGCTAAAATATTTGTAGCATTCATTCCTATAGCAAGAATAACAGCTACAACCATAATACCAACAGATTTAAAATAATGTGGTAATATTTGCTTTTTATAAGCATCTATTAAGTATGCAATACCTAATATAATTACTAGTATTAACAAATAGTAAGTCATTTGAAAATGGTTAGCAACTAACTCTAATCCCATAGCGATAGCAGTGACCAAAAAGCCAAGAATATACTTTTTTCTAAAGGTGAGAATAATTCCGCTTAAAACTAGAGGCATATAAGCAATAGCATGTGCTTTACTATTATGGCCTACTCCTAAAATAATTACTAAATATGTAGAAAAACCAAAAGCTAAAGCTCCAAGTGCTGCCAATTTAAAATCTACTTTTAAACTTATTAGCAGTATGTAAAATCCTAGAAAATACAGAAAAAGATAATCTGCAGGTCTTGGTAAAAAACGTAATGCAGAGTCTAATTTTTTAATGTAATTATGAGGGTATCTTGCTCCTAATTGATACGTAGGCATACCACCAAAAGCACTATTAGTCCAATAGGTTTCTTGTCCAGTAGCAGCTTTAAAATCACGCTGCTGTTTTGCCATACCGTTATATTGAACGATATCACTTTGCAAAATTTGTTTTCCTTGTAAAACTGGACTAAAATAAGCCAAAGAAAGGATTATAAAACCAATAAATACTAATAAATGTGGTAGGAGTTTTTTAAACGGTGGTTGCATAAAATAGTTTGAAATTATGAAAGTGAAAATTAATCATAATTTTTTAGAAAAGTGTTGTAAGTAAAATGAAATTACTACTTAATCAATCTCTTCGTAATCAACATATTCCCCAACTGTAGTATTAGATTCTTTTTTATTTGGCATTTTTTCTATAGAAATCTCACCTTCTTTTTGTCTTGGTGATTGCTGTTTTTGATTACCAAAATCTCTAAACTGACCTCCAAAACGCTCGGCAGCTTTGTTAGATAAGTATTTAAGTAATACAGGTGCAAAAAGTCTAGAGAGAATTTTAACACCAAAATAAACAAGTAATATAATTAATAATATTTTTAACATAATCTACTTCAATAATTGCTGTACAAAAATACAATAGTTAGGCTTTAATTTTAATTATTAATACCTAAAAAAAATATAAAATCTCTATATTTGAGGCAAACCTATCACTTATGCGTCTAAGACAAATTTATCTTTTAATATTTCTGTTTGCTTTTGTTTATATGGCTAATGCCCAATATACCGAAGTTATAAATTCTAATAGACCTGGAGTATCTAGATCGGCTTTTTCTGTAGGTACAAATGTTGTACAGTTTGAAGCTGGACCTTATACAGTTAACGAAGAACACACACCTTTAAAGAGAGAAGATAAAGGTTTTGGTATTGACTTTGCTGCTAGATATGGCTTGTTATTACCACAATTAGAAATTAATTTAGAAGGTTCTTACCAAAACGATACCAGAACAGATTATCGCTCATTTATAACTACAGAACAAAAACGTGCAAATTTTAAAACACTTACTTTAGGTGCAAAATATTTAGTTTATGATCCTTATAAAAACAAAGGAGAAGAAAAACCAAATCTATATAGCTACCATGCGAATAAACGCTTTAAATGGGGAGATTTAATTCCTGCTGTTGCAGTTTATGTTGGCGGTAATTATGATACAGAAGACAACCCATATACGCCACCAGGAGTTAGTGGTTTTAGTCCTAAAATCATGATAGCTACTCAAAACAATTTTTCTAGTGGTTGGGTTTTTGTAATGAATTTTATTGGAAATAGACCGTTTACAAAAACAAAATCTGATACTGGAGGTGAAGTATTTGTAAATGGCGAACCAGTAAACCCTTTCGAATTTCAATATATATTAACACTTACCAAGTCTATAAGTGATCAATGGGTTTTATTTGGAGAAACTCAAGGTATAAAAAGTGATTTTTATGCAGATAATTTATTTAGATTTGGAGGCGCATATTTATGGAATAAAAACTTTCAATTAGATACTGCACTAACCTTTAATACTAAAGATACTCCATCAGTTTTTAGTGTAAACTTTGGTGTATCTTACCGTTTAGATTTCCATAAAGATCCAGGTCTTGACAATGGTACTTCTGCCGAAGAAGAAGCAGAACGTAGAGCCAATAAAAGAAGAAATAAGAAGAAAAATAAAGACAAAGATGGTTCTGGTGGCGATAAAAAACGTAAAAAAGAATTACAAGACATCGATTTTGATGATGAAGATTAATATATGATTACAGTAAAACCAGCTAAAACTAAAAAAGAGCTTAAAGCTTTTGTAACTTTTCCTTTTTCGCTTTATAAAGATTCTAAATATTGGGTTCCTCCTATTATAAATCAAGAATTAGAAACTTTTAGTAAGGATAAAAACCCAATTTTTAATGATGCTGAAGCTACTTTCTTTTTAGCATATAAAAACGGAAAAATTGTAGGTCGAGTTGCAGCTATAATTAATTGGCTAGAAGTAAAAAATCAAAACCAAAAGAAAATGCGATTTGGTTGGTTTGATTTTATTGATGATTTAGAAGTATCTAAAGCACTTTTAGAACAAGTAGTTTCTATAGGAAAACAACATAATTTAGAGTATACAGAAGGTCCTGTAGGTTTTTCTAACTTAGATAAAGTTGGAGTAATGACCGAAGGTTTTGAAGAGATAAGTAATATGATTACTTGGTACAACCATGAATATTATGTAAAACATTATGAAGCTCTAGGCTATACTGTTGAAAAATCTTATTCTGAAAGTAGATTCCCGTTTAAAAATGTTAAACCTGAATTCTTTAAAAAAGCTCAGGAATTAATAAAAAGGCGCTATAAATTAAAAGCTTTAAAGTTTACAAAAACTGAAGAAGTTATGCCTTATGCAGATAAGATGTTCGATTTATTTAATAGCTCTTACGCGTCTTTATCCTCTTTTGTTGAAATTACTGATATACAAAAAGCCTATTTTAAGAAAAAATTTATTTCATTTATAAATCCTGAATACATTAAATTTGTAGTAGACGAGCATGATGAGATGGTTGCCTTTGCTATTGTAATGCCTAGATTTGCTCATGCTTTACAAAAAATGAAAGGTAAACTTTTTCCTTTTGGTTTTTTAAAACTATTAAACGCTAAAAAAAATAGTAAAGACGTTGTTTTCTATTTAATTGGTGTACATCCAGAATATCAAAACAAAGGTATTCATGCTGTTATTTTTAATGAATATTATGAAATATTTACTGAAAAAGGAATTATAAACTGCTATAGAACTCCAGAATTAGAAGATAATGAAGCCATACATAAAATTTGGAAGCATTTTGATCCTGTTGTTGTAAAGCGTAGAAAAACTTTTAGAAAAGATATAACTTACTAAACGTATTAAAAAAAAAATCCGATTCTAACGAATCGGATTTTTTTTATTGTATTCTTAAATATATTATTCACCCATTGCTTTCATTAAAGCAGCAGACATTCTTTTATAAGTACCATTTTCTAAACGCGATCTAATAGCATCAAAAGCATCTAGAGTTTCATTTACATCTTCAATAGTATGTGTAGCTGTAGGTATCATACGTAATAAAATTAATCCTTTAGGAATAACTGGATACACTACTATAGAACAAAATATACCATAGTTTTCTCTTAAATCTTTTACTAAAGCCATTGCTTCAGGAATACTACCATTAAGGTATACTGGTGTTACACAACTTTGTGTGGTTCCAATATCAAAACCTCTTTCTGTTAATCCAGATTGTAATGCGTTTACAATTTTCCATAAGTTTTCTTTTAACTCTGGCATTGTACGCAACATATCTAAACGTTTTAAAGCACCTACAACTAATTGCATTTGTAGTGACTTTGCGAACATTTGAGATCTTAAGTTATATTTTAAGTAGTCTATAATCTCTTGATCGGCAGCTATAAATGCTCCTGTACTTGCTAAAGATTTAGCAAAGGTTGCAAAATAAACATCTATACCATCTTGTACTCCTTGCTCTTCTCCTGCTCCTGCACCAGTTTTACCTAAGGTTCCAAAACCGTGAGCATCGTCAACAAATAACCTAAAATTATACTTTTCTTTAAGTGCAACTATTTCTTTTAAACGACCTTGTTCACCACGCATTCCAAAAACACCTTCAGAAATCACTAAAATTCCTCCACCTGTTTGTTCTGCCATTTTTGTAGCACGCTCTAGATTTTTTTCTAGACTTTCTACATCATTGTGTTTGTAAGTAAAACGTTTACCCATATGCAAACGAACTCCATCTATAATACATGCGTGAGCGTCTACATCATAAACAATAATATCATCTTTAGAAACTAATGCATCTACAGTAGAAACCATACCTTGATAACCAAAGTTTAAAAGGTAAGCTGCTTCTTTGCTTACAAACTCTGCTAATTCATTTTGTAATTGCTCATGTAACTCTGTGTGACCAGACATCATTCTTGCTCCCATTGGGTAAGCAGAACCATATTCTGCAGCTGCTTCTGCATCTACTTTACGAACTTCTGGATGATTTGCTAAACCTAAATAATCGTTAATACTCCAAGTAATAACTTCTTTTCCTTGAAATTTCATTCTATTGGAAATTTCACCTTCTAATTTAGGAAAAACAAAATAACCTTCTGCTTGTTCAGCCCATTTACCTAATGGTCCTTTATCTCTGTATATTTTTTCAAATAAATCTTTCATTAATGCTATTTCGTTAGTTCAGAATTTACAAAACTACATAATTCTGTGTTTTTTGCCTATTATTTTTATATACTATTGTTAACAAAAAAAAGCTGATACGTAGTGCATCAGCTTATGTTACATAATAATATGTATTATTTTATATATTGAATGCTCTGTGCTGCTTCTTCATTTTTACTATCAAAAAAGCCTTGATCACTCATCCATTTATCACTGTATACTTTACTCATGTATCGTGAACCGTGATCTGGAAATATAACAACTACTTTGTCTGTTGCTTTAAATTCTCCTGCTTCAACTAATTGTTTTACTGCTTGCATTGCTGCACCAGAGGTGTAACCTACAAATAAACCTTCGGTTTTAGCAATTTCACGTGCTGTGTGAGCACTTTCTTCGTCTGTTACTTTTATAAATTTATCTATTGCATCAAAATCTGTAGCTGTTGGTATTAAGTTTTTACCTAAACCTTCAATACGGTATGGATAAATTTCTTTATCATCAAACTCTCTAGTTTCATGATATTTTTTTATTACAGAACCAAAAGCATCTACTCCTATTACTTTAATATTAGGGTTTTGTTCTTTTAAATATTTTGCTGTACCAGAAATGGTTCCTCCTGTACCACTACAAGCTACCAAATGTGTAATTTCACCATTAGTTTGATTCCAAATCTCTGGACCTGTAGTTGCATAGTGAGCATCTATGTTTAATTGATTGAAATATTGGTTGATATAAACCGAACCTTTTATTTCATCATGTAAACGTTTTGCTACTTGATAGTAAGATCTTGGGTCATCTGCACTTACATTTGCTGGGCAAACGTAAACTTTGGCTCCCATGTTTTTAAGCATGTCTATTTTATCTGCCGAAGATTTAGAGCTTACTGCTAATATGCAATCATAACCTTTAATTACACTAACCATAGCTATACTAAATCCTGTATTACCAGAAGTAGTTTCTATTATAGTGTCACCCGGTTTAATGATGCCTTGCTTTTCAGCCTGCTCAATAATATAAAGCGCTATTCTATCTTTTGATGAGTGACCTGGATTGAAAGCTTCTACTTTTGCGAAAAAATCAGCTTTGTACTCTGATGTCATTTTATTTAGTTTTATCAAAGGTGTATTACCAATTAAGTCTAATACATTTTCAAAAACTTGTTTGTTTTGTGCCATAAACAATATTTGATCTGTTACTTTAGTTAGAATTGTAACCAAAAACCTCGCAAAAATAAGAAAATTATTTTTAATGGGCTATTTCTTCTAAATCTAATAAAAAAGCATATTCTAATGCAACTTCTTTTAAACTTTCAAATCTTCCAGAAGCACCGCCATGACCCGCTTCCATATCGATATGAAAAATTAATTTATTTTTATCTGTTTTTAATTCTCTTAATTTTGCTACCCATTTTGCTGGTTCAAAATACTGTACTTGCGAATCATGAAGTCCTGTTGTTACTAAAATATTTGGATAGTTTTTAGCCGCAACATTATCGTATGGTGAATATGATTTCATGTATTTATAATACGTTTCTTCATTTGGGTTTCCCCATTCATCATATTCTCCTGTGGTTAATGGTATAGTATCATCTAGCATTGTTGTAACTACATCTACAAATGGTACTGCTGCAATTACACCATTATATAGCTCTGGATTTATATTTATAACTGCGCCAATTAATAAACCTCCTGCGCTGCCACCCATTGCGTATAAATGCTTTGGTGATGTGTATTTATTTTCAATTAAATATTTAGAACAGTCTATAAAATCTGTAAACGTATTTATTTTTTTTAATAGTTTTCCATTTTCGTACCATTCACGGCCTAAATATTCGCTACCTCGAACATGAGCAATTACATATATAAAACCACGATCTAGTAAACTTAATCTTATGGTTGAAAAATATGGATCTATTGTAGAACCATAAGAGCCATAAGCATATTGTAATACTGGATTTTCTCCATTTAATTCTATTCCTTTTTTATAAACAATAGACATTGGTATTTTTGTATTATCTTTTGCTGTAGCCCATACACGTTGTGATGTATAATTATTTTTATCGAAATTCTTATCTAATACTTCTTGTTCTTTTTTTACTTCACTTTTTTTTGTTGAAAAATTATAATCTATTACAGAGCTTGGTGTTGTTAATGAGTTGTAACTGTACCTAAGTGTATTGCTGTTAAAATCTGGGTTATTACCTAAACTTGCTGTATAGGTTTCACTGTTAAAATCTAAGTAATAGTCTTCTGTTTTATCCCAACTTATAATTCTTATTTTATTTAAACCATTTTCTCTCTCATTTACAACTAAATAATTTTTAAAAATCTCTATATCTTCTAATAATACTTCTTCTCTATGTGGTAATACGTCTACCCAATTTGACTTTTCTGTAGCATGTATAGATGTTTTTTGTAATTTGAAATTTGTAGCTTCATTATTATTTGTAATTATATAAAAACTATCATCATAATGGGCTATAGAGTATTCTAACTTACGTTCTCGCTCTTGAAATATTTTAAACTCAGCGTCTGGAGTATTAGCGTCTAAAAAACGATATTCTGATGTTAATGTACTTGAACATCCTATTACAATATATTTTTTAGATTTTGTTTTATACACAAAGGCATTAAAGGTTTCATCTTCTTCATGAAATACTAATATGTCATCTTCTTCTTTAGTATATAATTTATGTTTATAAATTTTATTTGAGCGTAAAGTAACAGCATCTTTTTTTGTATAAAACAAAGTTTTATTATCGTTTGCCCAAGTTGAACTTCCTGTGGTATTTTCTATTTTATCTGAAAAAATTTCGCCTGTCACTAAATTTTTTACTTGTAGAGTATATTGTCTACGACTTACTGTATCTATAGAAAAACTAGCCATTGTATTATCTGGACTAATTGAAATACCTCCAAGTTTAAAGTAAGCATGACCTTTGGCCATTTCATTACAATCGAAAATTATTTCTTCTTTTGACTCTAAGCTTTCTTTTTTTCTTGTATAAATTGGATAATCTTTTCCTTTTTCATATTTAGTTATGTACCAATAACCATTTAATTTATATGGAACTGAAGTATCGTCTTCTTTTATTCTACCCTTCATCTCCTCAAATAATTCTTTTTGAAAGGCTTCTGTATGTTTTAAAATAGATTTTGTGTAGTTGTTTTCTGCGTTTAAATGATCGATTACCTCTTGATTTTCTCTATCATTCATCCAAAAATAATTGTCTATTCTTACATCATTATGACATTCTAATTTTTTTTCTATTTTTTTAGCTTTTGGTTCTTTTATTAAAGCTTCATTATTTAATATCATGAGTAATTTATTTTTAGAATTTACAAAAGTAAGTTTTATAGAAATAAAAACTCTAAATTTTATAATAGATATGCTATTGGTTATTAACCATTGATTTTAATAAATTTGTATTAAAATTAATTTAAAAAAGAAAATTATGTTTGGAGATTTAATGGGAATGATGGGCAAATTAAAAGAAACCCAAAAGAAAGTTGAAGAAACAAAAACGCGTTTAGATAGTGTTTTAATTGATGAAAAAAGTAACGATAATTTATTAAATGTTACTATTACTGCCAATAGAAGTATTAAATCTATAGCTATAGACGATTCTCTTTTAGAGGATAAAGAACAATTAGAAGATTATTTAATTCTTACACTAAATAAAGCCATTGCTCGTGCTACAGAAGTTAATGAAACTGAAATTGCTGCGGTAACTAAAGAAGGTATGCCTAATATACCAGGTATGGATATGTTTAAATAAAAAAAAACTACACAGATTTTAAACGTAAAAAGTGTAGTTAAAAATTTAATAAAAAAAGGAAACCTTTCGGTTTCCTTTTTTATTATAATGAAATAAGATTACTTTATCTTAATTAGCATCAATAACTCTAAATTGAGTTCTTCTGTTTACTCTATGATCTCTTTCTGTACAAGAAACACCATCTGAACAATTGTTTAATAATCTAGACTCACCAAATCCATTAGAAACAATTCTTGAAGAATTAATTCCTTTTGAAATTAAGTAGTTAGTTACTGCTTGTGCTCTTCTTTCAGATAAAGAACGGTTAGACGCTTTAGAACCTCTAGAATCTGTGTGAGATGCAATTTCTACTGAAACACCATCTGCTAATACAGGTATTAATACTCTATCAATTTCTGCTCTTGCTGCTGGAGTTAATGTAGCAGAACCTAAATCCCAGTTTATATTAAGACTGTTATACTCTACTAATTTACAATCTACTTCAGCCCAAGTTGTTAAACCACCTTTTGTTTGTAAAACTTCTTTAGTTACAGTTTTGTTAACAGCAGGTATTGTTACTTCTTCTACTCTAGCATCGTTAGCTAAAACAGTTTTCTTTAAAGTAGCTGTTTTTTGAGGGACTTCAATTACTCTAGTTGTTGGAGGCGTAACCATTACTGTACGCTTCATTGTTTTAGTTACTGCTGGAATTTCAACTGCTCTTGTAGTTTCTGGAGAAAGAACAGATTTTCTAATTACTGTTGTTTTTGCAGGAATATCAATTGCTCTAGAAGTTGGAGGCGTTGCCATTACAGTACGCTTCATAGTTTTAGTTGTAGCAGGAATCTCTGTTACTCTTGTTGTTGCTGGTGTTGCAACTACAGTACGCTTCATTGTTTTAGTTACTGCAGGAATCTCTACTACTCTTGTAGTTGGAGGCGTTACCATAACAGTTCTTTTAACTTCTTTAGTTACCGCTGGTACATCAATTACTCTTGTTGTTGGAGGAGTTACCATAACTCTTCTTGTAACCTCTTTAGTTACTGCAGGAATATCAATTACTCTTGTTGTTGCTGGAGCAACTAAAACAGTTTTTTTAATTGTTTTAGTTACAGCTGGAATTTCTATTACTCTTGTTGTTGGAGGCTGAGTCATAACCGTTTTTTTAACTGTTTTAGTTACAGCAGGAATTTCTATGACTCTTGTTGTTGCTGGAGTTTGTACAACTCTTCTAGTATAAGTTCCCATACCACAATCTTCACCATTATTAGTAGCAGTATCACATCCTGGCTTAGTAATTACTTGAGCATCTGCTGCTAAAGTAGTTGTATTTACAGTTATGTTTTGAGCTGGTACATTTTTGTAACACCAGTATCTACAATCATTAGGATCACTTGAAGCACAATCTGCAGCAGGTGTATCACTCATACCCCATTTAGCTGTAGCAGGCTTAGTTTCTATTACTTGGTAATCTGAAGAAAACTTTGCTGGAACTACAGTTAATGTAGAACCATATTCTCTTTTCTTATAAGATAAAGTTTCTGTTCCCCATTTAGCAGGAATAACTTCTAAACGTTGGCTAGCTTCGCTAACAACAACTTCAACAGTTTCTGTACCATATTGAGCTGGTACTATTTCTAATCTAGAAGATGCAGGTTGCACAACAACTTCAACAGTTTCTGTTCCCCACTTAGCAGGTACTACTTCCATACGCTGTCCAGCTTCTGTAACAACAACAGTTTCTGTTCTTGTTTCATATTGTGCAGGAATAGATTCTAGTTTTTGGTATGCTTGCTGAACAATTACAGTTTCTGTTCTTGTTTCATATTTAGCAGGTACTACTTCTAATCTCTGACTAGCTTCTTGTACAACTACTTCAAAGTTTTCAGTTCCTAATTTTGCTGGTATTACAGCTAAAGTTTGTCCTCCTTCAGAAGTTGTTACATCAAAATTTTGAGTTTCGTACTTTGCTGGTACTACTGTTAATTCTTGATAACCTGGTTGAACAATCATTTCTTCAGTTGTAGTATCTGTAGATCCAGCAACTTTTTCAAGTCTTTGAGATGGACCTTGTACTTCTACTTCGAAAGTTTGAGTTTCGTATTGAGCTGGTACTACTGATAATTCTTGACCAGCAGACTGAACTACTACTTCTTCATTTTCTGTTCTATACTGTGCTGGTACAACTTTTAACTTTTTGTACGCTGGCGCAACTTGTATAGTCACATCTTGATTTACCCATACATCAGGCGTCACACATCGCTTGTAACATTTTCCCGGATCTGGGTTTGTTGGTAAATCTTGTGCAAATGCAATTGTGCAGACTACAAAAGATAAAATTGTTAGTAATACTTTTTTCATTTTTGAAAGTTTTATGGTTATTTTAAAGATTAATTAACTAATGTTTACCATCAGCCATGTTTACTAATTTCCGATAAAATTATATGTTATCAAACAGAATCTTATTTAATTTGTTAAAGTTTCCTTAATATTTCGACGAAATGCAATAAACCTCGTTAAAATTTTATTTAACTCAATAACCAGATGACAATCAATTATTTACAACTAACCAACCTTAAGAGTTTTTAATGTTTCTAGCAATTTATCATGCATTTTATCGGTATAATCTAAGTGCGTTACAATTCTCATTTTTCCACTTCCTAAATTGCTAATTCGAATAGATTTTCGTTCTAGTAATTCTATAAATTTTGTTTCGTCAATTTCTTTAGCTAAACTAAAAATAACAATGTTTGTTTCTACTAATTCAACATTATTTATATATGAACAATTTGTTAAAACCGAGGCTATTTCTTTGGCTTTATTATGATCTTTAATTAATCTAGTAAAGTTATTATCTAAAGCATATATTCCTGCTGCTGCCAAATAACCAATTTGACGCATTCCACCACCAAGAATCTTTCTAATTCTTATAGCGTTTTTCATGAATTTCTCATCACCAATAAGTACAGAACCTACTGGACACCCAAGCCCTTTACTTAAACATACAGATATAGTATCAAATACATTTCCAAAATCTTTTGGAGTTTCATTTTTTTCAACTAATGCATTCCATAATCTAGCGCCATCTAAATGAAGTCCTAAATTGTTTGTATCACAAACTTCTCTAATTTTTAAAATTTCTGTAAAATCCCAACAAGCACCACCACCTTTATTTGTTGTATTTTCAATCTCAACTAATGTTGTTAATGGACTGTGATAAAAATCTGGAGGATTAATGGCTTCTATTACTTGCTCTGCTGTAAACATACCTCGATTGCCATTTATTAACTTACAAGAAACTCCACTATTAAAAGATGCGCCACCACCTTCGTAATTAAAAATATGTGCATATTTATCGCAAATAACTTGATCTCCAGGATTTGTATGCAACTTTATCGCTGTTTGGTTTGCCATAGTACCACTTGGAAAAAATAAACCATGGGTTTTCCCAAACATTTTTGCTATTTTAGTTTCAAGCTCATTAGTTGTTTCATCTTCTTTATAAACATCGTCTCCTACTCTTGCTTCTAACATAACTTCAAGCATTTCTTTTGTAGGTTTTGTTACCGTATCACTTCTTAAATCTATAATCATTTTTATTTTTTTAATTTATAAAACTATAAAATAAGGAGGTAATAATTTTCATATCATTGTAATAATTCTATTTTTGTTTTAAAATTTTTAAAAATAATGATAACACAAGATCAAATTAAAGATCTCTCAAACCGCCTAACTTTGTTAAGGCAATATCTTTGACATAGATGCTAAACTAATAGAAATTAGCAACGAAGAAGAACAAACTTTTAATCCTGATTTTTGGGAAGACTCTAAAGCTGCAGAAACTATAATGAAAAGCTTAAGAGGTAAAAAAAAATGGATTGAAGACTACAATACTGCAAAAACATTTATAGAAGACTTAGAGGTTATTTATGAGTTCTATAAAGAAGATGAGGCTACTGCCCAAGATGTAAATAATAGGTTTTTAAAAGCGCAAACTTTAATTGAAGAATTGGAGTTTAAAAATATGCTATCTGAAGAAGGTGATAGTTTAAGTGCAGTTTTACAAATTACAGCTGGAGCTGGTGGTACAGAAAGTTGTGATTGGGCTCAAATGTTAATGCGTATGTATTTAATGTATGCAGAAAAAAACAACTTTAAAGTAAAAGAACTTAATTTTCAAGAAGGTGATGTTGCGGGTATTAAAACTGTGACATTAGAAATTGAAGGCGATTATGCCTTTGGATGGTTAAAAGGTGAAAATGGTGTACATAGATTAGTACGAATCTCTCCTTTTGATAGTAATGCCAAACGGCATACTAGTTTTGCTTCTGTTTACGTATATCCATTAGTAGATGATTCTATAGAAATTGAAATTAATCCAGCTGATATAGAAATTACAACTGCACGCTCAAGTGGCGCTGGCGGACAAAACGTTAATAAAGTTGAAACTAAAGTACAATTAACGCACAAACCATCTGGTATACAAATTTCATGTAGCGAAACAAGATCGCAACACGATAATAGAGCCAGAGCATTACAAATGCTTAAATCTCAATTATATGAAATTGAATTACAAAAACAATTATCGCAACGCGAAGATATTGAAGCTGCAAAGATGAAAATTGAGTGGGGAAGCCAAATTAGAAACTACGTTATGCATCCCTACAAGTTAGTAAAAGATGTTAGAACAGGTTTTGAAACAGGTAATGTTGATAGCGTAATGGATGGAGACATTACTCCATTTTTAAAATCATATTTAATGTCTATGGGACAACAGTCATCAGATTCTAACCAATTATAATTTTTTGTAATATCTTTAAAACAATTAAAAAAAATACTAATGATAAAAATTTACCACAATCCAAGATGTAGTAAATCTCGACAAGGTTTAGCCGTTTTAGAAACTTCAAATAAAGAATTTGAAGTTGTAAAATATCTTAATGATAATATTGGTGAAAAAGAACTCACTAGTATTATTAAAAAATTAGGGATAGAGCCTATAGATTTAGTACGAAAAAACGAAAGTATTTGGAAAGAAAACTTTAAAGGCAAAGCCCTATCAAATGATGCAATTATTTCTATACTTGTAAAACACCCAAAATTAATAGAAAGACCAATAGTTGTAAATAATGATAAAGCAGTAATTGGAAGACCAACAGAACTAATAAATACTATTATATGAGATAAAACAATGTTACCCTTAACTAACATTATAATAATTGATAGCAATAATTAATCCCTAAAACCAGAATGATAGTAATATATCACAATCCAGATTCTAAAAATTCTAATTCATGTTTAGAAATCTTAGAAACTAGTAAACATGATACACAAAAAATAAAATATCAAGACAAACCTCTTGATGCTATTAAGCTTCAAAAAATAATTAACATCTTAAAAATTTCTCCATTAGAAATTATAAGAACTAACGAGCCACTTTGGAAAGAAAAATTCGAGCATTTAATTAAAAGTGGTGTAGAATTTACAGACCAAGAATATATTGAGATTATGATAGAACACCAAGAACTTATAGAGCGTCCTATTGTAATAAATGGCCAAAAAGCAGTAATAGGAAAACAATCAAAAAAAATTTTTGAAATATCATCTTAACAATAAACAAACCTTGATTATTTCAAGGTTTTTTTATTTAACAAAGTTTTAACCAAAGGCGGTTAAACCTTGAGGTACTTTTGTAATCTAACTAAAAAAATCACAAAAGAAACTACCAATTTTATGAACAAAATTTTTTATTACACCCTATTTATTTTTTTAGGTGTATTTACCTTACATGCCCAAGACGAAGTAAAATTAACGGGTAAAATTCTAGATCAAGCTACAAAAACACCATTAGAATATGCTACTGTAGTTATTAAAAGTAATATACCAGGAAAATTAGCAACTGGTGGTATTACCAATGAAAACGGAGAATTTAATGTTGAAGTCGAAACAGGAACTTATTCTATATCATTTGAATATATTGGGTTTAAATCAAGTACAATTGAAAAGAAAGTAATCTCAAAAGATGAAAATTTTGGAACCATATACTTATCTGAAGATGCTACTGCTTTAGCAGAAGTAGAAATTATTGCTGAAAAAACAACAGTTGAAATAAAACTAGATAAAAAAATATACAATGTTGGAAAAGATCTAACGGTTAGAGGCGGAACTGTTAGTGATGTATTAGACAATGTACCATCTGTATCTGTAGATGTTGAAGGTAATGTAGCTTTAAGAGGAAACGAAAATGTTACCATTTTAATTAATGGTAAACCATCTGGTTTAGTAGGTTTAAACTCAACAGATGCTTTAAGACAGTTACCTGCAGAATCTATAGAAAGAGTTGAAGTTATCACTTCACCATCAGCAAGATATGATGCCGAAGGTACTGGAGGTATTTTAAATATAATTTTACGCCGTAGTAAATTACAAGGTTTAAATGGTGCAATTACAGCAAATGCAGGCTATAATCCTTCTGCAGGATTATCTGGAAACATAAACTATAGAACTGGAGATTTAAATATATTTAATACTACAAGTTATAATTACAGAGAAATACCAGGAAACACTAGCGATTCTAGAACTAATTTTAATAAAGAGTTTGATGATGATGGTAATTTAATAGTAGATAATCCAGATACATTTGTTGAAGAATCTAGTGAGTTCGACCGTATTAGAAAAGGATTTAACACAAACTTTGGAGTAGAATGGTATATAAATGATTCTGCATCATTAACAACTTCTATTTTATATAGTGAAAGTGATAATGAAAGTAATACAGAAAATCTATTAAATCAATTTGATAGTAATAGAAACTTAACCTCTTCTACACTACGTTTAGATCCAGAATTTGAAGATGATAAAACAATACAATACGCTGTTAATTTTGATAAGCAATTTGATACTAGCGGACATAAATTTACATTTGATTTTCAATATGAAGAAAGCTCTGAAGATGAAAACTCTTTAGTTAATGTAAATGGGTTAGACTCAGAAAAAGTTGCAACTCTAGAAGATCAAGAACGTATTTTATTACAAACAGATTACGTATTACCTATAGGAGAAAAATCTCAATTTGAAATAGGATATCGTGGTAACTTTAATAATCAAAGTACAGATTATACAGTAGAATTTTTAAACGAAACAACAAACCAATTTGAAGTTGATAATAACTTAAGTAACCTTTTTAATTATAGAGAGTATCTTACAGCTTTTTATACACAATTTGGAAGTAAAATAGGGAAATTCTCATATTTATTAGGACTTCGATTTGAGGATACTCAAATTACCTTAGACCAACCAACATCTGGTAGTTTTGTAAAAAATCAATATTCTGGATTTTTCCCAACAGTAAATCTTAGTTATGAATTAAGTGATAGCGAAAATGTAACATTAGCATATAACCGTCGTTTAAGAAGACCAAGATCTCGTTTTGTAAATCCTTTCCCATCACGTTCGAGTGTAACTAGTGTATTTCAAGGTAACCCAAGTTTAACACCAAGTTATTCTGGTACGGTAGATGTTGGATATGTAAAACGTTTTGGAAAATATACTTTAGATGCCTCAGCTTATTTCTCAAGAGCAACAGATGTTTTTAACTTTGTAAGCTTTGATACTGGGCAAACTGTTATTGTTGACGGAGAAGAACTTCCTGTAATTAATAGAACACCTATAAACTTAGCAACAGAAGAGCGCTTAGGTTTCGAGTTCACTTTAGGGTATAGACCATCTAGAAAATGGAATATTAATGCTAACTTTAATATTTTCCAAAATGAAACTGAAGGTATTACACCAAATGGTTTAAACTTAGGAAACACAAATACATCTTGGTTTGCTAGGTTAAATAACAAATACACTTTACCAGGACAAATAGATTGGCAAACTCGTTTAGTTTATAGAGGTCCAAGTGCAGATGCCCAAAACGAAAGAGATGGTATATTCTCTGCAAACTTAGCATTTAGTAAAGATTTATTTAACGAAAAAGCATCTATAGCTTTTAATGTAAGTGATTTATTTAATAGCCGAGTAAGATCTCAAACCACTACTACTCCAACATTTATGAGCGAGAGTGAGTTTCAATGGAGAGAACGTAGCTTTAACTTATCGTTTACTTATAGATTCAATCAGAAAAAAGACAGAAGACAAAGACAACAAAATAATGATGTTGGTGGCGATGAGTTTGAAGGTTAATAGCTTTCAAACTTAAGTCCCAACGTTGGGAAACAAAAAAAGGGAAACTTATAAGTTTCCCTTTTTTTTATATTTTAAAAGCTAATTAAGCTTTTTTCTTTGCGTCTCTTTCTTCTTTAATTTCTTTAAGACGCTCAATTAAACTTCCTCCAATCCAATAAGGAATTACAAAAGTTAATAAAAAAATCATTAACCAAAATCCTATGGTTAAGATAGTTAAAAATGCTAAAAAGCCTAAATATTGGTCAAATTCGAACATAATTGATGTGTCTTGTTTTAAATCTTGCAGCAAAGATAAGTTAAACTGTTTTTTTATACAATATAAACTTTGTAATTATTAACATAGTTGTTAACTATATTCAATTTTATAATAAAAAATATAAATTTTAATAATTAAATAAAACCACAGTTATTATAAAACCGTAAATAGATTATGAAAAAACTATTTACATTTTTTATAATTACTATCACGTGCCTTACATTTAGTAATGCTCAAAAAATAGATAATTTAGTTTCTTTTAGAGATATAGATAATGCCTCTTATTTTCGTTTTAATTATGAAAACGATTATTTTGCAAATGGAGACGAAAACTATACACAAGGTTATAATTTTGAACTCTTCTTAAAAAGCTTAAAAAAAAATCCTATTAATTTTCTTTTCTTCAAACCAAAAAATTCAATAAAAAAATACGGTTTAGCATTAGAGCATATAGGTTTTACTCCAGATGATTATGTAAGTGAAAACATTCAGTTTGGAGATCGACCATTTGCATCTGCAATCATGCTTAAAAGTATGATTATTACTGTTAATACAAATAAAAAACTAAGACTTTTCTCTTCATTTAATTTAGGTATTATTGGTCCTGCAGCTTTTGGTGAAGATATGCAGGTGGGAATACATAAATGGACTGGCAATAAAATTCCTAAAGGATGGAAAAATCAAATTAAAAACGATATTGTAATAAACTATGAAATTGGTTTAGAAAAACAAATCATTACAGTAGCTTCTTTTTTGTCTTTACAAGCTCAATCTAACATTAAAGCTGGTACATTATTTACAAATGCATCTTTAGGTTTAAATGCTACTTTTGGCATTATAGATAAACCGTTTACAATAAAAAACAGTGCTAAAAAATTTAAATTTTATGGCTTTTTGCAATCTATTGGTACTGCAGTTGTTTACGATGCTACACTACAAGGTGGTATGTTTAATAATTCTAGCACATACACAATTTCATCTGGCGAAGTTAAACGCTTAACTGGACAATATTCTTATGGTTTTATATTAAAAACAAGGACTTTGTTTTTTGAGTATTCTCGTTATTTTATAACGAAGGAATTTAATTCTGGTTCATCTGCAAAATGGGGAGGCATTAAAATTGGTTTTACCTTTTAATATAAATTTCATATTTATTAGGAAACCAATGTTCAATTTTTGTGTTTAATCGCTTTCTAGTATTTGGTACTTTAATATTAACAGGAAGTGCATCAAATTTAAAATCATCAAGTAATTTAATTTGAGATTTTAAAGAGATATTTTTCAATAAATTTTCATTAAAAAAAGCAGATATTTTCTCATTCCATTGTATTTTATTACCCCAATAATGACCAATAGTATCATCTGCTTCAATAAGCTTGTTTTCTTTATTTAAAGCTAGTGAAAATGCGAATTGTTCTATTAGTCGTGGTGTTACATTTTGTGCACACATACTATCACAAATATCTAAACTTAATTGTAGTGTTTCTTTAATTTTTGTACCAATAGCAATAACACCGGCATTCCACATACATGAGCTTTCATCTACCAAAACATTTGCGTGCACAGTGTTTTTTAGTTGTTTCCACATGCGCTTTTCGGTTTTAGAACTTAGTTCACTAAGTTTACCTTCATTTAAATGCATAAAGTTATAACCTTGAGCTAAACCTTTTTTTATTTTATTTAAATCATTAAATAAAAAAGTATCTGCATCTAAATAAATAAAAGGCTTGCCTCCAAAGTCTTTTTCAACTAACTGAAGTGCTTTAATTTTAATACGCCAAAAAAAGTTGTAATCTCCTTTCCAAGTGTTAAGAAGTTCTTCATTTAATAATGAAATAGTTATATGCTCTTCAATTACCTTAAAATATTCTGGAGTATCTGTTAAAACTATAATATGGTCTTCTTCTTTCATTTTAGAAAGAAAAGTTAACATAGAAAATAAAGCTTGTTGGTAATTTTTATAGTCAGTACCAAAAACTAAAAAAACGATATTCATTGATATAATTTATTAAGCGAAAATACACTTTAATTTTGTAATTTTGTGTACCTAAAATAAACCAAAAAACATGGAATTTAGAATAGAGAAAGATACAATGGGCGATGTTAAAGTGCCTGCAAATAAACTTTGGGGAGCACAAACAGAACGCTCTAGAAATAATTTTAAAATAGGCACTGCTGCTTCTATGCCATTAGAAGTAGTTTATGGTTTTGCTTATTTAAAAAAAGCTGCAGCTTATACTAATGCAGAATTAGGTGTTTTAGATAATAATAAGCGTGATTTAATTGCACAAGTTTGCGATGAAATTTTAGAAGGAAAACATGATGATGAATTTCCGTTGGTAATTTGGCAAACAGGTTCTGGTACACAATCTAACATGAACGTGAACGAAGTTATTGCAAATAGAGCACACCAAATAGCAGGAAAAACTATTGGCGAAGGTGAAAAAACTATACAACCAAATGATGATGTAAACAAATCACAATCTTCTAACGATACCTTTCCAACAGGAATGCATATTGCCGCTTATAAAAAAGTAGTAGAAAATACTATTCCTGGTGTTATAAAATTACGTAACGCATTAAACGATAAAGCTCAAGCTTTTAAAGATGTTGTAAAAATTGGTAGAACACACTTAATGGATGCAACACCATTAACATTAGGCCAAGAATTTTCTGGTTACGTATCACAATTAGACCATGGTTTAAAAGCATTAGAAAATACATTACCACATTTAGCTGAGTTAGCTCTTGGAGGAACTGCTGTTGGTACAGGATTAAACACACCTAAAGGATACGATGTTCTTGTAGCAAAATACATTGCTAAATTTACAAACTTACCTTTTATTACTGCCGAAAATAAATTTGAAGCTTTAGCTGCTCATGATGCTATTGTAGAAACACATGGTGCTTTAAAACAAATAGCTGTATCTCTAAATAAAATTGCAAACGATATTAGAATGATGGCTTCTGGACCAAGATCTGGAATTGGTGAAATAATTATACCAGCAAACGAACCTGGAAGTTCTATTATGCCAGGAAAAGTAAACCCTACACAATGTGAAGCCTTAACAATGGTTTGTGCACAAGTAATGGGTAACGATGTTGCTGTTACAATTGGAGGTACTCAAGGGCATTACGAGTTAAATGTATTTAAACCAATGATGGCTGCTAACATTTTACAAAGTGCGCAACTTATTGGTGATGCTTGTGTGAGTTTTACAGAGCATTGTGCAAGTGGTATTGAGCCAAACCACGAAGTAATTACACAATTATTAAATAACTCTCTAATGTTAGTTACTGCTTTAAATACTAAAATTGGATATTATAAAGCTGCTGAAATTGCAAATACAGCCCATAAAAATGGTACTACATTAAAAACCGAAGCTATAAACTTAGGTTATGTAACTGCCGAGGAGTATGACGAATGGGTAAGACCAGAAAACATGGTAAGCGGTTTAAAATAGAAAAAAACTGTATAATTTAAAAAACCAATTGAATTACTTCAATTGGTTTTTTTGGTTTTATTAGTTAGTTATTATAAGGGATAATAATAAATATCAATACACAAGTTTAAAACTTTTTAATTTATCTCACATTAACATAGGTTAAACTTAGTTAATTATAGTATTAAGTTTAGATCTAATTCTACTTAATTGTACAGCAGTAATTCCTAAACAAGCTGCAATTTCGTATTGTGGCATAATATTATCTAAATCAGGAATACGTTCTCTTAATTCTAAATAGCGTTCTTTCGCAGTTTTAGTTGTAACCTGTAAAAAGACTTTTTCTTTTTCTAAAATAAGAAACTCTAAAAATTTAGTATATAACATTAAAACTGATACATTTTCTGCACATAAACGTTTGAAAAAATCAAAATCTATTTCAAAAATATGACAATCTGTTATTGCTTCATATATTGTATCAGACGGTTTTTTATTTAAAACAGAATTAAAAGAAGCAAAAAACATCTTAGAGTCGTAAAGTGCTTTTGTAACTTCTTTTCCGTTATCAAAACTCATATAAGACCTTACAATACCTTTTGTCACAAAGTATATTTTTTGAGATATGTTACCTAAATTTAATAATTTAGTGTTCTTATTAACTTCTCGGTATTTAGCAGAATCATATAATCTTTCAAATACAGATTCAGATATTGGTGAAAAAGAATTTATAAAATCAAAACTCTCTTGATAGTATGGTTTCATACTTTATTTTTATGAAATATATTAGCAACTTATATTTCTATTACACATTTACTTTATCAATGTAATTATATTATAGACACTAAAAATTATTTTTCGTTGTAAACAATACAATAAACGATACAAAACACAAACTGTACAGACGTTCAATTATGTGCATTTTATCTATATTTGATCCTATGAATACACTACTTAATAACCCTAAACATAATATTATCGCTATTATAATTACAGAGATAATTACCTTAACAATTACATTTACAGCTAATTACAACTACACTGGTATAGAAGGAGTATTAGTGAAGTGGACACCTGCTTTTATCGGATTATTTACGTTAATTATCTATTTTATATCTCGATTTATTTTTAAAAAATACAATTGGCTAATTAGCTTAGCAGGAATTATTTTTATGGTATTTGCTGCAGTAAAAATATATACCTTAAATTTCTCTTAAATTCTAAAAAAACATGTCAACACTTATAATAAATATTAAAGAACTTTTACAAGTAAGAGATATAAAGGTTACCAAAGTTAGTGGTGAAGCAATGAAAACGCTGCCAAGTATAAAAAATGCGTTTGTTTTAATAATTGACGATACTATAGTAGATTTTGGTAAAATGGAAGATTCAATTGGTATTAAGGCTGATAAAGTTATAGATGCCAAAAATAAAATAGTGCTTCCAACATGGTGCGATTCTCATTCACATATTGTTTATGCTGGAAATCGTGAACAAGAATTTGTAGATAGAATTAATGGCTTAAGCTACGAAGACATTGCAAAACGTGGTGGCGGTATTTTAAATAGTGCTGAAACACTTAAAAACACTACTGAAGATGAATTGTACAACCAATCTATAGATAGAGTAAACAAAATAATGAAATTAGGCACTGGTGCTTTAGAAATTAAATCTGGTTACGGTTTATCTACAGAAGCCGAAATTAAAATGCTACGCGTTATTAAAAGAATAAAGCAAAACGCTCCCATTAAAATAAAAGCAACATTTTTAGGTGCACATGCTGTTCCTAAAATTTATAAAGAAAATAAACAAGATTATATTAATTTAATAATTAATGACATGCTGCCTAAAATAGCTAAACAAAATCTTGCAGATTATGTTGATGTTTTTTGTGAAAAAGGCTATTTTTCTTTAGATGATACAACACAAATTTTAAATGCTGCAAAACAATATCACTTGCGTGCTAAAATTCATGTTAACCAATTTAATGCTTTTGGTGGTGTTGCTTTAGCTGTAAAACATAATGCTTTAAGTGTAGACCATTTAGAAGAATTAAATAATGAAGACATTAAAGCTTTAAAAAACAGTGAAACTATGCCAGTGGCTTTACCTTCTTGCTCATATTTTTTAAGTATACCTTACACTCCTGGACGAAAAATAATTGATGCAGGCTTACCATTAGCATTGGCTACAGACTATAATCCTGGTTCTACACCATCTGGAAACATGAATTTTGTTGTAAGTACTGCGTGCATAAAAATGAAATTAACTCCAGAAGAAGCCATTAATGCAGCAACAATAAATGGAGCTTATGCAATGGGAATTGCTAACAATTATGGTAGTATTACAAAAGGTAAAAAAGCAAACTTAATTATAACTAAACCTGTTCCTAGTTATAACTATTTACCATATTCTTTTGGCGAAAATAATATAGATCAAGTAATAATAAATGGATCACTTATTTAATTTTAACATTAAAAGTAATGCCACCTGTTCACTTTTAAGCAAATCAATTGGGCTTACAGATTTTAATTCATTATCTAATGCTATTAAAGCTTTACCGTATGGTAGAACTAAAAACCGAAGTGATTATCAAGCGATTTTAAAAGAAAATAAAGGAACTTGCTCAACAAAACATGCGTTTTTAAAGGCCGTAGCTTTAGAAAACAACCAAGACAGCGTAAAACTCTTTATTGGCATTTATAAAATGAATGAAAATAACACCAAAGGCATTGGTTCTATTTTAAATACTTTTAATCTAGACTACATACCAGAAGCGCATACCTATTTAAAAGTTAATAATAATATTTTAGATATTACAAGTACTCAAACATCTAATACATCATTTAAAAAAGATTTAATTAAAGAAATAGAAATAAGTCCTAATCAAATTGGAACTTATAAAGTAACATTACATAAAGATTTTATAAGCAAATGGCAGAAAATAAATAATAAGTCATTGTCTTTTGAAACCTTATGGAAAATTAGAGAAGCTTGTATTAAGCAATTATCAAAATAAAAAAAAACTGAAACTATTAAGTTTCAGTTTTTTTAAGTAAAAATATGCGACTAAATCTACTTTAAAGAAAATTGTGAATTTGCGACTAATTCTTTTCCGTTAAAAACATTTACTTTATAAACACCTGATTCAAAATCTGTGTCCTCATCTGTCTTTGCAATAAATTCGCAAATATCTATGCTGTTATTTTCGTAATTAAATTTACTAATTAAACTATAGTTTAAAGATTCTTCGCCAAAATTAACCTGACTATTTAAACCTAAAATATTATTTTTTGGGTCTATAACTTGTACAAATAATTCTTTATCTCCAGCCTCTACTAATCTATTTTTAGCAACTGTAAAACAAACTCTTATTTTATCACTTCTTCTTGCTCTTTCTGTAGGAATTTGTTTTCCAGATGAACGTTCTATAACTCCATTTACCTTCATACTATTTGCTGTTAAAACTGCTGCACTTTCAACAACATCTGCTAAAGCTGTGTTTTGCACTAATAAAGAATCTGTAAAAGTTGTACGCTCTTCTAATTGTATTTTTAAACTGTCAGACGCAGTTGCTAGTAATTGATTTTCAACTTTTAGCTTATCGTTTTCCGTTAAAATAACAGTCATTTCATCTTGTAAAGCAAGATATTTATTTTTGTATTTCCATAAGCTTTTTAAGTTCGTTTCAGAAACTTTTAATGAGTCTATTAATCCTTCAATACGCTCTTTTGCTTCAACCAAATTTTGGTTTGCCACTGTATTTTCGCTCATTGCAACATCATAGCGATTTGCCATTTCATTAAGTTCTTTTATAACTTTATTTTTTTCTTGAGCTAATACTTTTTCATTTTCTTGTTTTTCCTTGTATAAAGAAGATGAAAATACGCCAACGCCAATAAATAATGCAATTGCAATACCTAAAGCTACTTTTAATCCTGTGTTTCCTGAATTTGCCATAATTTAAATGTTTAAGAATAATCTTTGATTCTTTTAATTATTAATTATATTTCTATTTTTAAAATACTTTAATTTCTCAAAACAATTATTAAATGAGTAAACTTGTTTTATATAAAGCAAACAAAGCTAAAAACATTATTAATAAACGCAATGGCGAAATTAAATTTGGTGAACGCATAAAATATTTATCCACGTATGATAACATATACGGTGAGTTAAAAAATTTAGACGTTAAATATGTAATATTAGGTTTACCAGAAGACATTGGAGTATTTGCAAACCAAGGAAATACGGGTACTAATAAGGCATGGGAAGCAACAATTAAAATTTTGTTAAATACTCAATTTAACCAAGAAAATAATGCCGAAAAAGTGCTTTTGTTAGGTTATTTAGATTTTTCAAAAGAGTTAAAATTAATTTCTAATTTAAAAAATACAAATAGTTCAGATTTAAAAAAAGCAGCAAAAATAACAGAAGAAATAGATAAAGATGTAACAGATATAATTTGTAAAATTATTAAAGCAGGCAAAAAACCTATAATAATTGGTGGCGGTCATAATAACGCATATGGAAACATAAAAGGCACATCGTTAGCATTAAACAAAAAAATAAATGTTATTAATTTTGATGCGCATACAGATTTTAGAGCATTAGAAGGCAGACATAGCGGAAATGGTTTTAGTTACGCTTTCGCAGAAGGCTTTTTAAATAGGTATTTTATTTTTGGCTTACATAAAAACTATACTTCACAAGCTATTTTTGATACAGCTTTAAATGCCGAAAAAAGAATTAAATACAATACTTTTGAAGAATTAGAAGTAGAAAAAACACTTAAATTTAAGCCGCAAATGAAAAAAGCTTTAAAATTTATTTCTAAAAGTAGTTTTGGTATTGAAATAGATTGCGATGCTATAATTAATATACCAAGTAGTGCTAAAACACCTTCTGGTTTTTCTGTTAACAAAACACGACAATTTGTTCATTTTTTTGGTAGTGATAAAAACGCCAAATATTTGCATATTTGTGAAGCTGCACCAACCAATAAAACAGCAACTCAAGTTGGAAAATTAATTTCTTACTTAATAACCGATTTTATTAGAGCTAATGGACGTTAATATTATTCCTTTTAACAAAAACTATTCAAAAGATTTCTATGCCTTAAATATAGAGTGGTTAGAAACTTTTTTTTATGTCGAACCTTTTGATAGAGAAGTACTCACAAATCCAGACCAGTATATAATTAACAAAGGTGGTTTTATTTTTTTCGCTAAAATAGAAGATACAATTGTTGGTACATTTGCTTTAATGCCTTTAAAAGAAGATAATGCTTATGAGCTAACAAAAATGGCTGTTTCTCCTAAACATAGAGGTTTTAAAATTGGGCAAAAGCTATTACAATATGGTATTGATTTTGCTAAAAACAATAATTTTAACAGACTCCTTCTCTACTCTAACACAAAGCTTGAAAATGCGATCTATTTATATAGAAAATTTGGCTTTAAAGATATTGATGTAGAAAAAGATTGCCCGTACGAACGTTGTAATATAAAGATGGAATATTTCGATTTATAAATTAATCCTCTGATGCATTTTGAGAACGTATAGTAAATATCATAGCTACAATTAATAAAACACTAGAAACGGTGCGAAGCCAGAATTGTTTATCGAAGGCTTCAGAGTCTAAAATATTTACAAATATTAACCCAATACTTGCTAAAATTACTATAAATGGTAAAGCTTTTTTCATAATTTAAATACCTTTTAAAGAGTCTAATTCTTTTTTTAAACGCTTTATTTCTTCTTCTTTTTTTAGTTTTTTAATAGAATCTACTTTACGTTGTAAGGACTCAACAGTTTCTTCTGTATTGTCTTCGTTTAAATTTTCTATAGTAATTGATTCTAATTCATCTCCAACAACATCAATAATCTTAGTGTCTTCAACAAAATATTCTTCAATACCTTCGCTTGATCTCCAAGCTTCATTTAATTGGTTATAAACTTCTTTTTCCCAACCGCTTGGATGTTTAACATCTATCCATACAACATCACGATATTCGCTATCTATTAAGGCTAAATCTGGTGTTGCAGAACCATCAAAATTATCTGATCCTTCACGAATAGCGGCTATTGTTCCTAGAAAAAACAATCGCTTTCTTCCTGCAATATTCTTAATATAAGGTCTAAACTCTACCGGTTTATTTACTGTCCAATCAAATTCTTTACGAGATTCTATAACCTTTAATGGCATTGCAGACACTCCTGCATAACCTTGTTTTTTTGCTGCGTGATCATAATAAAACAGTTTATCTGTACCATCGGCAGGAATAAAAACACTGTATGTTAAACTTGTGCGCTCATCGCCTACTGGCTCTAAACCGAACCAATGGTATAAACCGCTATAAGCGTCTATTTTGGTATCTTCAAAATTAAAATCGGTTACAAATGGTTGTTGGTTTTGGTCGTCTGCTAAATCTGGAATTTTAACTGCAGTTTCCATATTCCATGGTAATGGGTCGCTAAAACCACCTAAAAATTTAAGCGATTCTGCTTGAAGTCTTGATACTTTTTCTGCTAATGTATTTTGTTTTGTTAGGTATGGATAATTTTTCATTTCATTTGGTGCAATGTATTGTCCTTTACCTATTGTTATACGTTCAATATAATCGTTTACATCATGCTCACCGTTTTCAATAACCATAACACCACCAAAACTTGGATAAGGAAAAAAGAAACCTTTCCATTTTATTAAACTTACAACTTCAACCCATTGACCTGTATCGTTTTTCATGTAATACGTATCGCTTGGTTCATAATTTATAAGCATCCAAGGATTAAAACGTTGCACAACTGCATTGTAAGTGTTTCTACTAAATTTTAACGATTCGCCAATAGAAAATGTTACTGGTATTCTATTCTCGTTAGAAAAACGCGGAAATGGCGTTGTACTTGAAACGGCAAAAACCTCTTCGGTATTATCACGCATACCTTGCCAGTAATACTTCTCGGTTGGTTGTATGGCCATGGTCCATTTATTTTGTCCATCTACTCTAACTAAATGTGGTAAAGAAACATCTTTAGTTTCACCAACACTTTCGTTTCCCATAGAATGGATATTTTTTAATGGTTGTATGCGTTCGTTTTGTGTTAATGGTAAATCATGTATTTCAATTTTATTTAAGTCGTTAAACACGTTATAGGTTTTCATATAATCGTATAACTGCATACTCCAACCTACAAAATATAACGCACCAAAAAATACAGCCAAAATAGCTAGTATTAAAATACGCTTTCCTGTTTCGGCTTGCTTTCTAAATGTTTTTAACCCAAAAAACAACACGATAGCACAAAGTAATATGATGAAAATAAATTTTCTAATAAATAATAATGCTGGTTGGTAATCATCACGCATAAAGAATAATAATGCTACAATTATTAGACTTAGTACAATGACTATTCGCTTTTGTTTTCCGCCTTTATTCCAGTAATTTTTTATCATAATATTTCCCTGCGTAAGCAGGAATCTGTTTAGTTGTTATTTAATTTCTATAGGTTCAGAATCAAGTACAGAATTACAAATGTCCTTTATCTTTTAATCGTTGTCTTGCACTTTTTTTAGGAGTTTTTGGTTCTTCCTTAATTTCTTTTTTTGCTTCTTGCACTGCTTTTGTGTCTTTAGTTTCAAGATCTTTAATAAAGTCTTTACCTTTATCTACAGTGTCTTTTACTGCATCGAAAAGTGAATCTCCTTTTTCATCCATAACTTCTGAAGATTTAAAGACAAAATTAGCTAAATACGTACCGATTAATGTTCCAGATATACTAGCAATAAATAGTTGAATGGTGTACATATCTATTGGAATTATTAATCTTAAAACTAATACACCAATTAAAAACAAAACACCAATATAAACCAATCGCATTAAAAAGGACTGCTGATATAAAAAGCCTTTTTTACTATCGTCTTTCATTTGTAGCTCTTTAGAATAAAACAGCTTATTGAAAAATTTATAAATTTTATTACTCTTAGATTCTCTCCAATATAGTAGTATTCCAAAAAGAATTGATGCGATGAATATTATAATTTCTATTGTCATTTGAGTAGTTTTTTTATGATATTATGTTTTGTTATTCTGCGCTATGACGTAAAATCTATTTACTTATAAGTAGCAAAACATTAAATATTGTTACTAATTTCTTCTATTACCCAATCTTTTAAAGAGTCGTTCCAAGTCTCGTATGTTTTATAAAATTGTTCTTTATCATACCAATATAAAAATAAAACATCTTTAGCAGAAACATTTATTAATAGCTTCCATATTAAGTCTTGATGCTTTGCGTGTAAAGATGAGTGTGGTTTATGTAAAGCCTCAAAAAACTTAACATCTACAATATCTGCAATTTTAAATTCGTTACTTACTTCTAATTTTTCCAGATAACGTTCTACGCTCATTACACGTTTTCTACTTTCTATATTAAGCTTATTTAAATAGCTTTTATATAACACTTTATCGTTTAAAATATTAGTAAATGGATGTTGTGCTTCTTTTATAGCTTCGGCAAAAACAAACTTTTTTATACGCTCATATCTTGGTGTTTTAATCTCTTTTTCTAAATCATATTCTATAATTATATGATCTCGTAATTTATCCATTAATTCTGGTTGCGAGATATGGTATATTAACACATCATGAGTTGTATCTTTTATTGCTTCTTTATGCCATTTTTTATCTTCAAAAACTACAATTTCTTTTATAAAATCTCGTAATACATAAACACCGCCAAAAGCTTTTGTGTAGAATGAACTTGTTGTAAACTGAATTTCATGCAACTTTAAATCTCGTGTTCTTAAATCGCCATATTTTTTAGCTGATTCTAGTAATTGCGCATGAATGTCTTCGTCTATAAAATTATTACCGTGCTTAAATTTTGCTACAAGCTCTAATTGGTCTTTTTGTATGGTATCTAAATTATCTATTAAATGAAAATTTATAGTAACAACATCGTATTTTAAAACATCTAACGGTTCGTAAAACGCGTCTATATTTTGATCAAAATCTAAACAAATTGCACTGTCTCGAGTTATATTATTAATTTTAGCTTCGTGTGTTCTAAATACATGTTGCATCATTTCACGATCAAACGTGTGAAATGGTACGTAAACGGGTTTGCCTTTTTGTAATGGTGAAATTATAATAGCGTGCATATTTGCCTCACCATTATTAAGATAATGCAAATTTTGTTTTTCTTCTGCTATTTCTGGACTCCAACCTTTTCCATCTATAGAAAATGTAGTGAGTTTTGTTGGTAAAAAACCAAGTTTTACTAAGCACTTATTATAACGTTCTACTAGCTTACCGCTAATAGGAATAAGTTCGCTTCTATAAAGATTTGCTTGTTTTAATTTATCCATTTTATTTCCGCGAAAGCGGTAATCTTAATTTAATTACTCAAAGTTTAATTTGCACAAAGGATTTATTTTATATTAAATACAAACTATAACAAATTATTTATTTGTAAATACTGTAATAAAATAATGGTTTTAGCATCTGCTATTTCTCCAGTTTCAATGCTTTTTAAAGCTGTTTTAAAAGGCATCTCTATAATTTCGATATCTTCCTGTTCACTTTCAACGCCACCACCAGAGCTCACTTTCATATCACTGGAATATTCTCCAACAAAATAGTGAAGTTTCTCGGTTAATGCGCCTGGTGATGAATAGGCATCAAAAATCTTGGTGACTTTAGGTAATTTATAACCCGTTTCTTCTTCTACTTCTCTAATTATGCAGGTTTCTGGTGTATCGTCATCTAACATCCCTGCACAAGTTTCTAGTATAAAACCAGTTTTATGTTGGTTTAAATATGCCGAAACTCTAAACTGTTTTACCAAAATTACAGTTTGCTTTTCTTTATTATATAATAAAATTGTTGCGCCATCACCACGATTGTAAGATTCTCTCCGTTTATGCGTCCATTCGCCAGAACTCATTTTATAATCGAAAAAAATTTCGCTTAAAGTTGCCCAACCTTTATGTAAGGTTCTTGTTGTTATATTTTTTATTCTATTTCCCAAACTGTTCTCTTGCTTTGGTTTCAATATTTAATTGATTTACGCGTGCATCAACTTTTCGTTTAAAATCGGTATCTGCAATGGTTGCCACATTATCTAAATAACGTACAACTTCTTGTCTTCTAATTTCAGAAAAATCTAAACCTTTCATGTTTTGCTTCATTAATTCCTGAAGCATATTTAACTTGGTATTGTAATCTTTTTTGAAATAAATTTCTGGATTATCAAACCAATCTTGTTCTAAATCAAAATCGGTTAAACGTAATGATATTGCCGATTGAATATTTCTAACATCTCTTGAAGAAAAGAATGGAAATATTTTTTGAATCTCTAAATATAAATTAGCAAAAAATTCATGCTCGTTAACCTTGTTTTGCTTTTCGGCTTTATGGTAAGCTTCTAAAACTCTAGCTTCGGTTGGTTTTTCTATAGTATTTAAAATATCTCCCATGTTTTTTGCTAAACCTTGCGCTTTTAAATATTCGTAATCACTTGGGCTTTTCATATTTATAAATTCTGGCATGGTTTGCTCAAGTTTTCGCCACCATAAGTGGTCTTGGTCTAAGAAATCGTGCTCTGTTCTTGCACCATCAATTTTAAATCGACCTTGTACACGAGAAATTACCGCTTTATCTAACATTTCTGGTAAATTGGTGAATAAGCCAATTGAGCTATTACCATAATTTACAGCGTAAGCGCCTTCTGTATAACGCAGAAAAACACCAATAACTTCTTTTACACCTGCCGAAACACCTTGTGCTGTTCTTTCTTGTAAATTATTTTCGGCATCATCAATTGGTGCAAAAATTAATTTTGAAGGATCTTGCATTGGTTTCATCCATTCTACCATTTTCTCTGCACTTCCACCTTGAAATGTACTTATTAAAGTATCTGGCATTGGATGAAATAAAAACGGAATATCTAAATTATCGCAATGTTCTTTTAATCGTGTTGCAATGGCTGCAATAAGCATACTTTTTCCTGTTCCAGGAATACCGTAACCCATAAACACTGGCATAAAACCACCAAGCTCTTGAAACGGATTCTTTTTAGCCTCGAAATCGTAGCTTAGCATACGTTCTGTTAAACGTCTTGCAAAGTGCTTTGCATCTCTGTTTCCTACTATTTGTTCGAATTGTATTTTATTAAATTCAACGCTTTTTGCTGTTCCTGCAAATACGTTGTCCCAACCTGAAATGGCAAAATCGCTATTTTCTAATTTATAGGTTCTATCGACAATGGTTTCAGTATACTCTAAGCTGCTTTTACGTAGTTGAATTTCATCTATTAATGCCTCGAAATAAACCACTGTAAAATCTACTACATCTTTATCGGTTTTTATTATTTCTGGATGTCCTAAATATTTATCGTAGTAAAATAAACTACACGCAATACCTTTTAATGGTGACATAAACGAAACTTCTGGAAGTCCAGCAAATTTTTGTTTCATTACAGATAAATCGTCTGATGCATGTGGTTTTAAATTATGAAGCACATTGTAAGCCATAGAAAACAGCATAAATGCTGTTGCTGTATGCATTTTACTTTCGTATTCTCGTTTTCCGTTACTATCTAAAGCACTTCTACGCTCATGCAAACCAGATAAACCTGAAGCATCGTAATAACTATCTTTCACCCAAATACCTAATGCTATACCTTCTTGAACTGCGTATAATGTTTGATTTAAATGCACAGGAATGGCAATAGAATCTGGTAATAATCGCTTTTTTAAAGCTAATATGGTTTTTGACACCGAAGTTACCTGAGTCGCTCCACTTCCATTATTGGCACGAGATAAATACAATAAAATAGATTCATCTTTTGCGTCTTTATCTTTATTTTTAGCTCTTGCGCCTTGTTCCCATTGTATACTTTTTAGGTAACCACTAGCTTCGTCTCGAAGCATGTTTAATTCGTTTTGTTTTATAGGGAAAGTAGAGTTATGCTCCATGTTTTTTAAATTATATGAAAGCAAGAATTAAGATGATAATAATTGTAATGCATAGCACCATTAAACATCCTTTGTCCTTTTTTTCTTGATTATCTTTTAGTTTCTTTATTAATTTATTAGCATTTCTTTCTTTTAAGAAGTAACCTCTCCACGCATTATCTGGACTTGATAAACACCAAATAACATCACACTTTGTACACTTATATATGTAATCTGAAACTAATTTGCGATGCTCTCTTAGACCTAATACAACTAATATTTTTGCTTCTAACTTTTTATTTAACAATAAATCAAATTCGACAAAATCTATTTGTGTTGCAAATTTTTCATATTCTATATTAAAGCAGAAGTTACACATAAACTTTTTTATTTCATCTTAAGATCTGCTACTTGAAAAGGTGGTTTTGCCAACTTGTTCATAATTTCAGGATTTTTGTTGTATAATAATTGAATGATACGATGTGGTGCAAACACGTAGTTTTGCTTTATTACATCGCTCCATTTCTGTAAGGTTTGTTTACTAAAATAGCCACCTTCTTTAAATTCACTACCAGATAAAACCTCATCTATTTTTAGAGATAATGCATAGGATTCTAATGGTATTTCTTTTTTAGCTATGCTTTCTAAAATACTGTGCGTTAAAATATTTTCGTCTTTTGCAAAAATGTTATGGAATGGCCCTAAATCTATACGTTTTATGTGTTTAGGTTTTACGTCTTTTAATCGTCTGTCTATACCATAAGCCATAGTGTCTAACGGCATTTTTCTGTCTGCAACGTTTTTTAGTGTATCGTAAAGTTCTTCTTTTATACTTTCTGGGTTTTTACCATCGTAATAGAAATACATAAAACAGATAAATGGTCTGTTTAATGCCACGTCGTAAAAACTCCAACTTACCATATATTCTGCTTGACTTCCTGCTTCTGCTTCTATTATTTTACCTTGTACAAAACGATTGAATATATATTTTTGTTCTACAGAAGTGTAATAAACAATGGATGCTGCTTGAAAGAGTTTGTCGCGTCTTACAGGTTCCTTTTTATGCATTAATTGCGTTAAAAACTCTTCTTGTAATTCGCTTACGTCTTTTAATTTATTTAAGTAATTATCGCGTAGCGATAAATCGTTGTACAGATAACGAAACTCTAAGTAGTTTGGGAAACCAGAATCTGTTAAATCTACCTTCATATTATCTTCATCGTCGTACATGTATTTTACACGCATGGCTTCGATAGAATATAATAGTAGGTCGCAGTATTGTTTAAAATACGTCATTTCTTGTACTGTGCATAATGTGTTGAATTGCACACTTGTAATGAGTTCTTTTAATGCAAAATCTACTTTTTTATGATAGAACACGTATTGTTCTTTACTGTCTAAAACAGCTGAGTCTAATGGTGTTACTATGTGGTTTATTGACATTTCTTTTAGTGAAAAGTTAATAGTTAGAAGTAAAAAGTCCTTACTTGTTTCCTTACACTTAATCGCATATGCGTTAAGGATTGAACGGCTTGTTTGAGCTCCTCACAGAGAGCGAGTAGTGAAAGCCTGACCTACTTTTGCCATTAAAAGCAAAAGTAGGTAACGCCATCATTATTTTATCCTAGCAAATCGTCGTTGCTTGTGTCTTCCTTTTTTGGTGCTGGAGCATTATCTCCATCGCCTGAAGGTGCGTTTGCATCTGCTGCGTAATAGTCTTCGAAAATTTCTTTCATGTCTATACCGTAACGTTCTGCAAAGTTCTTTTGGATGTCTACATCTTTTGCACGAATCTCGCTTAAAGCTTCTGCATAACTACCGTAAACGCCTTGCATTACTTTTTCGTGAACTGGAATGTTGTCCATCATTTCTTGTCTTGCTTTTGCACTTGCGGTATGCATAGATGCTAGTGTTTCTCCAATATGCTCATCGGTTTTAACACCTAAATGTTCTAAAATTGCTGCGAATTCTTGGTCTGTTCTTGCTTTTAAAGCCACTACATAACCATCGTAATATTTTAAACGCTCGTCTGTATCACTTTTTAATTTTGCACGATGCGTTTGTAAATTACTACGTAAAGATGTTAATACTTTAATGGTTAAATTATGTTTATGCACGAAACTGTCTTTTGAAGCGGCTAGTGTTGTGTAAGCGTTTTTAAGTCCTTCTAACTCTTCTACTTTTTGCTCTAAAGTGGTAACTTTTGATAAGGCTTCTGAGTATTCGGCAGATTGTTTATCTACTATTTCTTCTAGTGCTTGACGTGCTTGTTTAAGTAAAGCGTATTGCTCTTCTAGCTTCGCTTCGGTTTCTTTCTTTTTCTCTAAGGCTTTTGTATGGTTTTTAGATGCTTCTACAATAGCGTCTTTAAGTTTTTCTTCTACTTCTTTAATCTCTACTTCACGGTTTTTTAAACGCGTTACTGCTGCTTGAGATTTGTATGATAACTCGCTTAATAATGTTTGTACATCTGCGCTTTCTATACGCTCTTGAAACATTGCTTTTGCCTTATTGTCTGCTCCTGCTCTAACTTTCTCTGCATCTTTTAATGCTTGTTCTGCTTTTGCGATTTTGCTTTTACGTCCCCAAAGGTTATTCCACCAGGTGTCTGGTTTGTTTTGTGCGTCTTCAAGTTCAACCTTTGCTCGTTCTAATGCTTTTTGTGCATCGTCTATTACTTTTTGTTCGGTTTCGTTTAAAGAAGAAAAACGCTCGAACAATATACCAACCTCATCTTGATAATCTGTTAAGTCTTTAATCGCATCTAAAAGTGTGGTGCGATCTTTTTCTGCCATGTTTACAACATCGTCTAATGTTGCGTTAAGAATTTTTTGACGGCTTTCTGGATCGTCTTCTTGAGCAAGCTTAGACTTCATGGTATCTATAGCTTTTCCCCAATTAACATCTACTTTTTCTGTTTTTTCGTTTGAATTTGTTTCTAGTAAGTCAAAATCGTCAGACATAAGGTATTTTTAGTTTTAAGGTTGTACATTTTATGCTAAGCAATTTCGTTAAAAAAATCTATTTTTAAAATAAAATTGCATACTTATATGTATTAACTTTAATTTAAATGTTACAATTTTACTTTCTGAAATAAAGAAATTATCTTTAACAAATCTAATAACTCTTATATATACAAAATGAAAAACTACCTAATTCTTGTTTTAGCCATTTGTTTGATGGCTTGTAAAAATGATGCAAAAACAAATAATAAAGATATTGATGTTGAAGAGATACCTGAATTAAAAATTTCTCCAATAGAACACGCAACAATGGTTTTAGAGTATGACAACAAAACAATATACATTGATCCTACTGGTGGAAAGGACGCTTTTGAAACATTTAAGAAGCCAGATTATGTTGTTATTACAGATATTCACAGCGATCACTTACATTTAAACACTCTTGAATCTTTAGATTTAGGTGATGCCAAAGTAATTGCTCCTGAAGCTGTTTATGAAAATTTGCCAGAACATATAAAAGCTATCACAACTACCATGATTAATGGTGCTAAAGAAAAATTTGAAACTTTTAATATTGAGGCTATACCTATGTATAATTTAAGGGAAGAAGCTTTACAATTTCACCCAAAAGGTAGAGGAAACGGTTATGTTTTTACTTTTGGTAAAGAACGTGTTTATATTTCTGGAGATACTGAAGATATTCCTGAAATGCGTGCTTTACAAAATATAGATAAAGCATTTATTTGTATGAATTTACCATATACAATGACTGTAGAAAGTGCTGCGGATGCAGTTTTAAGCTTTAAGCCTCTAGAGGTCTTTCCTTACCATTATAGAGGAACAGAAGGCTATAGTGACGTAGAACAATTTAAATCTATAGTTAATTCTAAAAATAAAGATATAAAAGTCACTCAATTAGAATGGTACTCAAATAATTAAAATGAAATAAAAATTACCGTTTAACGAAAAAAACATAGTTTTTAAAGATAATTATTATATATTTGAGAAATCAATTCGCTAATTATCAATGACATCCATAATTTTTGACCTACAATTTTTTCTTGTCTCTTTTTTTGAGGAAATTTTTTCCAAAAAAATAACTATAGTTTTATCACTAGCCTTATGTGCGGTATTTTTATTATTAATTATTAGTTTAAGAAATAGAAAAAAACTTAATAAACGAAATAACCAATATGATGATTAGCCTCCAAACTAATTCTTCTATACTAATTGGAGTTTTTGTTGTTTTTTTATTTTTAATTTTAGGAGTAGCATTACAGAAAATAAAAATTAGAAAACAAAAAAGAAAGCTTGAAAAAGAAAGTAAACGTTTAAATTTACTTAAGAAAAAAGCTTCTACTAAATACGAAGATTTCACAGACGGACATTTATACCAATAAAAAAAGAGCAGACTTTATATAAAGCCTGCTCTTTTTTTTGTTGTATTATAAATATAATTATCTAATTAGCTTTTTATATTTAATACGTTTTGGCATTAAATCTCCACCAAGACGTTTCTTTTTATTTTCTTCATATTCACTAAATCCACCTTCAAAGAAATACACTTGACTATCACCTTCGAAAGCTAAAATATGTGTACAAATTCTATCTAAAAACCATCTATCGTGACTAATTACAACTGCACAACCTGCAAAGTTTTCTAAGCCTTCTTCAAGCGCTCTTAGTGTATTTACATCTAAATCGTTTGTTGGCTCATCTAACAGTAATACGTTTCCTTCTTCTTTAAGCGTCATTGCTAAATGTAAACGGTTACGCTCACCACCAGATAATAACTTTACTTTTTTGTTTTGTTCACTTCCGCTGAAATTAAAACGACTTAAGTAAGCACGAGAATTTACTTGCTTTCCTCCCATCATTACTAACTCTTGCTCGTCACTAAAGTTTTGCCAAATTGTTTTTTCTGAATCTATATTAGAATGCTTTTGGTCAACGTAAGCTATTTTAGCTGTTTCACCAACTATAAACTCTCCTTTATCTGGAGTTTCTTCACCCATTATCATTTTAAAAATAGTGGTTTTACCAGCACCATTTGGACCAATAACACCAACTATTCCTGCTTGTGGTAAATTAAAGTTTAAATCGTCGTATAATAACTTATCGTCATACGCTTTGGCAACATTTTTGGCTTCTATAACATTTGTTCCTAAACGTGGTCCATTAGGAATATATATTTCAAGTTTTTCGTCAAGCTGTTTTTGATCTTGACTCATTAACTTGTCGTAATTTTTTAAACGCGCCTTTTGTTTTGTTTGTCTTCCTTTTGCGCCTTGTTTAACCCATTCTAGCTCACGCTCTAATGTTTTTTGTCTTTTAGATGCTGTTTTGCTTTCTTGAGCCATACGTTTAGACTTTTGGTCTAACCAAGATGAGTAGTTTCCTTTCCAAGGGATTCCTTCACCTCTATCTAATTCTAAAATCCATCCTGCAACATTATCTAAAAAGTATCTATCGTGCGTTACTGCAATTACAGTTCCTTTATATTGCGCTAAGTGGTGCTCTAACCAGTGTACAGATTCTGCATCTAAGTGGTTTGTTGGCTCATCTAACAATAATACATCTGGTTCTTGTAATAGTAAACGACATAAAGCTACACGTCTTCTTTCTCCTCCAGATAAAACTGCTATTTTTTTATCACCATCTGGAGTACGTAAAGCATCCATTGCAATTTCTAACTTTGTATCTAACTCCCAAGCATTAGCGGCATCAATTTCATCCTGAAGCACTGCTTGCCTAGCCATAAGCTTTTCCATTTTATCTGCATCGCTATAAACTTCTTCTAAAGCAAATTGATCGTTAATAGAATTATACTCATCTAAAATAGCTACAGTTTCTGCTGCACCTTCACGAACAACTTCCATTACCGTTTTATTCTCATCAAGCTGTGGTTCTTGTTCTAAATAACCTACAGAGTAATCCTGAGAAAAAACAACGTCTCCTTGATAGTTTTTATCTACTCCTGCTATAATTTTTAATAAGGTAGATTTACCTGAGCCGTTAAGACCTAGAATACCAATTTTAGCACCATAGAAAAAACTTAAATAAATGTTTTTAAGAACTGGTGTGTTTGCACTTGGAAATGTCTTGGTTACACCAGACATTGAAAATATTATTTTTTTATCGTCACTCATAATTTATACTCTTCCTTTTAAAGCGTTAAAAACCCAGGCTATTGCAAAAAAACCAACACCAACTGCCGCGAATCCCCAACCAGCTACTTCTTGATATTTAAAAGCTCCCATTGCTATTAAACCTAATCCTACTATTATCATTATAGTGGTAGCCCATGCTAACACTGTATTTTTATTCATTGCCATATTTTATATTTTAAAGGGATTACAAATATCGTTTTTTTTATAAAAAAAGCATCGTAATTACTGTGTTTTTAATAGTTAATTACCTTGTTTAAAGCATTGGGACTTCAATTAAAAGTATTTCTGAATTAGTTTTGGCTGTTATTAAAAAATTATTTGTATTTGAAATTGCTATTGCATCTCTTGAATTTAAGTTTGTGTTACTTATAGATATGCTTCCGTTTACATTCATTATATATACACCGTGATTTTTTGAAATGGTTTTATACTCTAATGTTTTTTCTTTTGAAATATCTACTCTAGAAATTTTGGCATCTTGATGAATTTTTAATCCATCGTCATCATTATCTATTGAGGACACAATGGTTTGAAACTTATCCTTTCGGCCTTCTAAACTAAAATGTTTTTGGTCGTATCTTGGTGTAACATTTTTTTTATTTGGAATTATCCATATTTGAAATAAATTTAAATGACTTGTAAGACTTCCGTTAATTTCTGAATGCTGTAAACCTGATCCTGCAGACATTACTTGTACTTCTCCTGGAATAACAGATAACCACTCATTAGCCATAGAGTCTTTATGCTTTAATTCTCCACTTATAGGAATGGTAATTATCTCCATATTATCATGAGGATGTGTACCAAACCCCATTTTGGGAGCAATTATATCATCATTTAAAACTCTTAACGCTCCAAAATGTAATTTATCAGGATTATAATAATTTGCAAAACTAAACGAGTAATTAGCTTGTAACCATCCATGGTTTGCGTGACCTCGACTATTTGCTTTATGTAGAATTGTTTTCATAATAGTCTTTTTTATTTTTTATAGGTTTTATCTTATTTTATCGAGCAAATCACTTAACTGGCCTGCTTCCTCTTCATTTAAATTTTCAAGGAATTTTGGATTCCATTTTTTGTCTATTTCTGCTAATAAATCTAAACCTAAAGCTGTTATACTTATATTAACAACTCTTCTATCTGTAGTAGAAGATACTCTATCTATTAAATCTTTAGCAAATAACTTATCCATTAACCTCGTAACATTTGGCGAACGTTGAACCATTCTACTTTTTACTGTTTGCACTTTTAAAGGTTTCTTTGCTCCTCTTAAAATTCTTAAAATATTATATTGTTGTGCAGAAATATTATAAGGTTTTAACAACTTTTGTTGTGCACTATTTATCCAACTTGCTGTATATAATATATTTATATAAGCTTTTAAATCGTTGCTAGGAAATGAAGATTGTATTTCTTTTGAAATATCTCCCATTACATATTATTTTTAAAATTAGTTAATGCGTTTTCTAATTCTGCATTTAAATTTTGATCTTTTATACCTTCACTTGAAAAGTTTTCGTAAAAAGAAGGCAAAGAAAATGTTTCTATAATTTTTGCGCCATGTCTTGGAAATCTATCATTAGCCATAGTTAACACAGATTGTCCACCGCGTTTTCCTGGTGATGTGGCCATTAGTAACATTGGTTTATTATCCCAAAAATTATTTTCAATTCTAGATAACCAATCCATAGTATTTTTAAATGCTGTTGTATAAGCACCGTTGTGTTCTGCTAAAGAGATAATTACTCCATCAGACGATTTTATTTCTTTTAAAAACGAATGTGCATCTTTTGGAATGCCTTGATCATTTTCTAAATCTATACCATATAACGGTAAATTATAATCGTTTAAATCTAAAATTTTTACTGTTATATCTTCTAATTTATTAGCTGTATAAGTTGCTAACTGTTTGTTTATAGATGCTTTACTATTACTTCCTGCAAATGCAATTACTTTTTTCATAAATACTTTTGTTTATCTCAAATATAATCAATTTAGTTTCCATAGAATATAATGTCGCGGTGTTTAATACTTTATTAACTATTTTTATTGTGATTAAACTTTGTATTTTAGCTTAAAAATTTAAATACATGGATATCAACTTCAACAAAAACGAAGATTATAATAAATTACTAGTTTCAGATTTACGTAATCGCTTTGCAAAAGTTAAACTTGGTGGTGGCCAAAAAAGAATAGATAAGCATCACGAAAAAGGAAAACTAACTGCTAGAGAACGTATTGATTATTTATTAGACAGTAAGCGTAAAAGTATTGAAATTGGAGCTTTTGTAGGTGATGGTATGTACGAAGAACACGGTGGATGCCCATCTGGTGGTGTTGTTGTAAAAATAGGATATGTAAGTGGTAAGCAATGCATAGTAGTTGCCAATGATGCTACAGTAAAAGCTGGAGCTTGGTTTCCTATTACTGGTAAAAAGAATTTACGTGCTCAAGAAATTGCAATAGAAAACAAATTACCTATTATTTATTTAGTAGATAGTGCTGGTGTTTATTTACCATTACAAGATGAAATATTTCCAGATAAAGAACACTTTGGAAGAATTTTTAGAAATAATGCAGTAATGAGTAGTATGGGCATTACACAAATTGCCGCTGTTATGGGAAGTTGTGTTGCTGGTGGCGCTTACTTACCTATAATGAGTGACGAAGCTTTGATTGTTGATAAAACAGGAAGTATTTTTCTTGCTGGTAGCTATTTGGTTAAAGCTGCTATTGGAGAAACTATAGATAACGAAACACTTGGTGGTGCTACAACTCACTGTGAGATTTCTGGTGTTACAGATTATAAAGCTAAGGATGATAAGGATGCTTTAGATACTATTAAAAGATTAATAGATAAAATTGGAGATCACGATACTGCAGGTTTTAATAGAGTTGAAGCTAAAAAACCTAAAGAGAATCCTGAAGACATTTACGGTATTTTACCTAAATCAAGAGCCGACCAATATGACATGCTTGAAATTATTTCAAGATTGGTAGATAATGGCGAATATGATGAATATAAAAAAGGCTATGGTCAAACTATTATTACAGCTTATGCAAGAATAGATGGTTGGGCAGTTGGTATTGTTGCAAATCAAAGAAAATTAGTAAAAACTAAAAAAGGAGAAATGCAATTTGGTGGTGTTATTTACAACGATAGCGCAGATAAAGCTACTCGTTTTATTGCTAATTGTAACCAGAAAAAAATTCCATTAGTATTCCTACAAGATGTTACCGGCTTTATGGTTGGTAGTAAAAGTGAACATGGTGGTATTATAAAAGATGGTGCCAAAATGGTAAATGCAGTAAGTAATAGTGTGGTACCAAAATTTACAATTGTTGTTGGTAATAGTTACGGTGCAGGAAACTACGCAATGTGTGGTAAAGCATACGACCCAAGGTTAATTGCTGCATGGCCAAGTGCAGAATTGGCTGTTATGAGTGGTAATAGTGCTGCAAAGGTTTTATTACAAATTGAAAAAGCTTCTTTACTAAAAAAAGGCGAAGAAATTACACCTGAAAAGGAAGAAGAGTTATTCTCTAAAATAAAAGATAGATATGACAATCAAGTCTCTCCATATTATGCTGCTTCACGTTTATGGACAGATGCTATAATAGATCCATTAGATACAAGAACCTGGATTTCTATGGGTATTGAGGCTGCTAATCATGCTCCTATAGAGAAACCTTTTAATATGGGTGTTTTACAGGTTTAATATTATGAAAAAGAAATCTAAATCACCAGTTTTTATAATCTTGTTACTTATACTAGCTGGTGAGGCAGTTTTTATATTACCTTTTGTTATTGTCAGGATCTTTAGAACAACGTTTCTAGAGGCTTTTAATATAAGTCAAACCGAACTAGGAAGTTGTTTTTCAGTTTACGGTTTGGTTGCTTTTTTTTCTTATTTATTTGGCGGACCAATTGCAGATAAATTTAAACCACATACACTTATGTCTGTGGCTTTATTACTAACAGCACTTGGAGGCTTTTACCTTTCTACATACCCAGATTTAGTTAACCTCCATATTTTATATGGTTTTTGGGGTTTTACTACTATTTTTTTGTTTTGGGCTGCAATGATTAAAGCTACTAGAATTTGGGGAGGAACACAAAAACAAGGCCTCGCTTTTGGCTTTTTAGATGGTGGACGTGGACTTGTTGCCGCCTTGTTTGGTTCGGTTGGTGTTTATGTTTTTTCTATGTTTATTTCTACAGATATTGAGATTACTTCTATAACAGAGCGACGCTTAGCGTTTAAACAAGTTATAATTTATTTTTCTGTAGCTGTTGTTCTTGTTTCTTTATTAGTGTTTTTTCTATTACGAAAATTACCAAATAACATTTCTAACAAAAACTTTAATCAGCCAACTTTAAAAAACATTAAACAAGTATTAAAATTTAAAGCCATTTGGCTTTTAATGATTATTATACTTTGTGCTTATTTTAGTTATAAAATGACAGATTTATTTAGTCAATATGCAGAAGATGTTATGAAATATAATAAAATTGAAGCTGCAAAAGTTGGTACTTACTTATTGTATTTAAGACCTCTAATTGGTGTGATTATAGGCTTACTTGCCGATAGAACCAGAGCATCTTTATGGATTGTAATTGGTTTTATTATAATGCTATTAACAAGCGCGCTTTTTGCTAGCGGAATAATTAATGAAAATCTTACATTACTCTTCGTACTCTCAATTGGCACAATGGCTTTAGGCGTATATTCTGCTAGAGTTTTATATTTTGCTGCTTTTGAAGAAAGTAAAATTCCTATTGCAATTACAGGTACTGCCGTTGGTGTCGTTTCTATTATAGGCTACACACCAGATATATTTGCAGGACCATTAATGGGCTATTTTTTAGATAAAAACCCAGGAGCTTTGGGATTAAGACATGTTTTTGCTATTATGAGTGGTTTTTCGTTGATTGGTACGTTAGCTTCGGTTTTATTTTATAAACATTGTAAAAAAAGCATTTAAAAATTAAATGCTTTTTTTACTGTGCCTTTTTATATACTTTGAGACGATTTTACTAACCTTATAAACTCTGCTCTATAACCATCTTCATCTTCACCTCTACCTTGTTTTGCAAGTTTTATAACAGTGTCTAAATTTGAATTATTATCAAATTGAGATTCTCTTAATTGCATACCAAATAAAGCCACTGCCGATGCAAACTTCATATCTACTGATGCTTCTGTTGTTTTGTCTGTAGCTACGTGTACCATTTCTATACTAGTATCTTCATCTGGTTTTTTATATCTAAACTTTACTGTTAATAATTCATTAGAATATTGCTTCTGCTCTACTGTTTTTGTATATTTTAATTGTGTTTCTCCTTTTATATATTTGCTTTCAACACCAACCGGGATTACTTCATATAAAGCAGTAACCTTGTGACCACTACCTAATTCTCCAGCATCTTTAGTATCATCTATAAAATCTTCATTAGCTAATAATCTATTTTCATACCCTATTAATCTATAAGCCTGAACTTTTGTAGGATTAAATTCTACTTGAATTTTAACGTCTTTTGCTATGGTAAATAGTGTACCACCAAACTCTTTTCCAAAAATTAATTTAGCTTCTTGCATAGTATCAATATAAGCGTGGTTACCATTACCTTTATCTGCTAAAGTTTCTAATTTATCATCTTTATAATTCCCGTAACCAAAGCCTAAAACAGATAAAAACACACCAGATTTTCTTTTTTCAACAATTAAATCTTCCATTGCCTGATTACTAGATGCTCCAACATTAAAATCACCATCTGTAGCTAAAATCACTCTATTATTTCCGTTTTTATTAAAATTTTCTTCAGCTAATTTATAAGCTAGATTTATTCCAGCTCCACCAGCTGTAGAACCGCCAGATTGTAATTTATTTAAAGCCTTTAAAATTTTCTTTTTATCTTTTCCTGAGGTTGGCTCTAAAACAACGCCTGCTGCTCCAGCATATACTACAATAGATACTTTGTCTTTATCTCTTAATTGATCTACTAATAGCTTAAAAGCAGATTTTAATAATTTTAATTCGTGACTCATAGAGCCAGAAACATCTATTAAAAAAGTAAGGTTTGCAGCTGGAAGCTCTTTATTCTCATAGGTTTTACCTTGTAATCCTATTTTAACAAGTTTGGTTTGGTTGTTCCATGGTGTTTGTGCTACTTCGGTATGAATAGCAAAAGGATGTTCATCTTTTGGTTGTGAATAATTATAATTAAAATAATTAATCATTTCTTCAATTTTAACAGCATCTGCCGGAATATGCTGTGCATTATTTATCATGCGTCTAACATTACTATACGATGCTTTATCAACGTCTATAGAAAATGTAGATAATGCAGATGTGTTTGTTAATTTAAATTTATTTTCATGAATTTTAGTATATGATTCGTTAGCTATTTTATGCACATCTGGCATGGTATAGTTTCCTTTTTTTGTACTTACTAATATAACACCGTTTGCGCCTCTATTTCCATAAATAGCTGTTGCTCCAGCATCTTTTAATATTTTAATTTCTTTTACTTTTTTAGCTTTTAGTTTTCTTAAAGCTTCTTGTGTAGAAGGTTTACCATCTATAATAACCATAGGCTCTACATTACCATTTATAGAATTAGTGCCTCTTATAACAATAGAATTAGTATCTTTTTTTTGAGATTTTGAAGCATTTTGAACGCTTACACCAGACACTTTACCTTGAAGTGTATTAACTACATGGTTATTATTGGCAACTAATTGCGCTGCAGAAGTTGGTTTAGCACGATTTCTTCTTTTATTAGAATATGCCATAACAACAACTTCATCTAAACTGTTTTTATCTGGTTGCATAGAAAAACTAATTGTAGAATGCTCACCAACAGTACGTTCTTCTCTTACATAACCAATAAAGCTGTATAACAAAATATTACCTGCTGTTGCATTAATAGTATATTTTCCATCAAAATTTGTTTGTGTACCATTTGTGGTACCTTTTTCAACTATTGTAACTCCAGGAAGTGGTATACCTGTTTCGTCTGTAATTATACCAGAAATTGTTTTTTGTTGTGCTTGTAATTGTATTACAAAAAAGCTTACAAATAGAAAGTTTAGAATGTATTTCATGATGCTATGGTTTTAAAGTTTAAAATAAAACTATAACCAAAGCTTGTTTTAAAAAATACCCAATGAGTAAACGGTTACTTTTAGTGAGTAAACACTACTTTTTTAATAGTTGTAATGTTTTTGACCTTTGAATTTTACCAGAAGTAGTTTCGGCAAAAGCATCTAAATAGTAAATGTATTTTGGTTTTTTATAAGGTTCTAAATCATTAAACACTGAAGAAATAATAGAATCCTTTTCTCCTTCAACAACTAAAATTATACGGTTTCCTAATTTTTCATCTTCTTCTGAAGCTATAAAAAAGCGATTACTAATTTTTTCTTGAAGTGTATTTTCTATTTGTTCTGGAAATACTTTTATTCCGCCAGAATTTATAACATTGTCAAACCTACCTAACCACTCGAAAGTCTGTTTTGTATGAAGTTTTACTACATCGTTTGTAATTACTTTTTCCGAAGAAAGCAAAGGTGCTTCAATTTCTAAGCAATTATTTTCATTTTGAGAAATAGTAACTCCTGGTAACGTTTTAAATACGCCCGAAGCCTGTTGCGCTTCAAAATTATTTAATTGCTTTAAGGCTATATGAGATACCGTTTCTGTCATCCCATAAGTTTCAAAAACAGTTGTTTTTAAATCTTGTAGTGTTCTTGTTAATGCTGTTGATACTTTTGCTCCACCAACAATTAAGGTTTTTATATTATCTATAGAATTTAAATTGCTTTGCAATTGTAACGGTACCATTGCTGCAAAATTATACGTTTTAGATTTATCTATTATTAATTTAGATTTGGGTTCTATACTATCTATTTCTAAACCAATTATTAGTGCTCTAACTAACATCATTTTGCCAGCAATATAATGCGCTGGTAAACATAAAAGTGCTTTATCTCCTGGTTTTAAATTAAAAAAATCTCTAGTAGCAATTGCAGAATTAATCATGCGTTGTTTACTAATAGTTATTGTTTTAGGTTTTCCTGTAGAGCCTGATGTTTTTAATGCAATTAAGTCTTTATTATCTAACCAGTTTAAAAGAAACGCTCCTATATCTTTTTTATATAAAACATCACCTTTTAAAAATGTTTCGCTTAGCGTTTTTAATGTTTGGGCATTGTAATGCTTTCCGTTAAGTTTAAAGTTTTCGTGTGTTTTAGTATAATGTGGTACCACTTTAATCTAAAATTTTATAGTTTTCTTTTGGTGGTTCTATTACTTTTCCAAAAAGTTTTTCTTTCCAATTAGTCCATTTATAAAGACGACTAAATATTAGAATTAAAATTGGAAAAATTATAAATACAGGTAATATTAAATCTAAAAAACCAAGTTCTGGTTCTGCAACATCTTTAAATATAGAATGTGTTTGAAATGCCGTCCAATTTGCTGTTACCAATAATGCTGTGAATAAATTATTGGCAGCATGAAAACCTAAAGCAAGCTCCATACCTTCATCCATAAGTGTTATAATACCTAAAAATAATCCTGTACCAATGTAGTAGACCATAATAGAGTAACCTAATTTTTCTACCTCAGGATTTGCAATGTGTAACATACCAAATATAACAGAAGTTAAAATTAATGGCACCCATTTGTTTTTTGCTATAACACCTAAACCTTGCATTAAATAGCCTCTAAATAAATACTCCTCAAAACTGGTTTGAAAAGGAATTAGTATAATTGCGATTACTGCTAAAATTAAAAATCTATTTAACTCAAAATTATTTAAATAACTATCTGGAGATAAAAAGTAATCTAAAAGTACCATTCCAGAAGATAGTATTCCCCAAAAAAAGAAAGCAAACCAAATACGTTTCCAATCTATTTTTTTTCTTGCTGTAGTTAGAGATGTTATAGTTTGAGCGTGTAAAAATTTCACAGCTAATAATAGAAAAATTAATCCGCCAGCAAATGGTAATAAAATAAATACCAGATTTGTATTAGCATCAAAAAGACTTAATAGATAATTAGTATCATCTAATCTTGCTAAATCTACGTTTGCTTCCATTTTTTTTACAAAAATGGCTGCTAAATGTGGAAGCGAAAATATAAATACACCAATTACAGCGATAATTATTCCTAATAAGTAACGCCACCATTCGTGCATTACTTTATATGCTTGAGCTATATACATAAATTATAAATTAAAATTCCAAGGTAAATTTGGATTGTATTGCAATGTACCATTTTTTACTTGTAATGGCGAATCAAAATTATTTGTAAATAAACTGCCAGTACCTAAGCCTTGTGGCATTGTTGTGTTTTTTTTGTAAGTATATTGTGCTATTGCATTTAAACCTACATTACTTTCAAGAGCACTTGTAATCCACCAATTTATATTATTATTTTCTGCCAATTCAATCCATTGGTCTGTACCGTTAAAACCACCAATAAAACTAGGTTTTAAAATAATATATTGAGGTTTTATAGTTTGTAATAATTGTTTTTTATCGTGTTTAGAAAATACACCTATTAGCTCTTCATCTAAAGCAATTGGTAAAGGTGTTTGTTCGCAAAGCGTAGCCATTTCATCAAACTGTTTTACAGCTATTGGTTGCTCTATAGAATGAAGGTTATACTGTGATAGTTGCTTTAACTTTTCTAATGCTTCGGTTGGTTTAAAAGCACCATTAGCATCTACTCTTAACTCTATATCGCTTTCGCGGAAATGTTTTCTAATATCTTTTAATATTTCTAATTCTGTATTAAAATCTATAGCTCCAATTTTAAGCTTAATACAATTAAAACCAGATTCAATTTTGTTTTTAATTTGGTCTTTCATAAACGCTTTTGTACCCATCCAAATTAGTCCATTAATGTTTATTGCTGCTTGACCTTGGGTAAAAGCTGAAGGATAAAGTATAAATTTATCTTGAGCCTTTAAAGATTTAAAAGCCATTTCTAAACCTATTTGTATACTAGGAAATGCTGAGTTTTTTTCTAATAAATACTCTAAACCTTTATCAATATTTTTACAAGTATACTCTAATTGTTGCTGGTAGTCTGGCCTATCGTCTATAGATAAACCTCTAAGTATACCACACTCGCCAATACCGGTATTTTCTTCGGTTTTTATTATTATAAACCAAGTTTCTTTGGTTTTTAAAATACCTCGTGATGTACCGCTTGGCATTTTAAAATTTAAAATATGTTTATGGTAAACTGCTTTCATATTTTATAGTAAATGTCCGGCACCAAGTAAAAGTGCTAATAAAACTGTAGACAGTGCTAGTTTTTTTAGTTCTGGATCAAAATCTACAGGATTTGTAATTGCTTTTACTCTTTTTAAATGTAAAAACAATGGGATGTATGCTATAAAAAATATTAGATTAAATGGTGAAACATAGTATAACATTCCAAAAAAGAAAGATGCTACTATGCCGCCTAAAATTAAAAAGTAATGATATTTTTTTGCATTATCAAAACCTAACCTTACAGCTAAAGTGATTTTATTAGATTTTAAATCTCCAATAGCATCTCTCATATTATTTAAATTTAATACGCCAGCACTTAATAAACCTATTGTAATTGCAGGAAGTATAGTTACATGATCAAACTGTTTTGCAAATAGTACATAACAACCAATAACACTTATTAAACCAAAAAATATAAATACATAAATATCTCCAAGCCCTTTATAACCAAAAGCTTTATCTCCCATAGTATATTTCATAGCTGCTCTAACAGAGAGAAAAGCTAAAAAGAAAAATAAAAGCGATAATAATAAGTGTTTTACACCAAAAGCAGTAAATATTAAAAATATAGTGAGCACTATACATATTAAAATATTTAATCTAATAGCATGAAACATTTCATATTGCGTGATGTTTCCACTTTGTATTGCTCTGGTTGGCCCAACTCTATCTTGGTCGTTATCTGTACCTTTTTCGAAATCACCATAATCGTTAGCTAAGTTTGATAATATTTGATAACTTAAAGTAGCTGCAATTGCTAGTGTAAATATTAAGCCATCAAAAACACCATTATACTCTGCCAAACTACCTGCTACAATTATTCCTGAAATGGATAGTGGTAATGTTCTTAAACGGATTGCAGACAACCAAATTGAAATATTTTTCATTTACTACTTGTTATGGAATCCACTGTTTTGGAAAGTTAGGCTTGCGTTTTTCTAAAAACGCATCTCTACCTTCTTTTGCTTCATCTGTCATGTATGCTAAACGTGTTGCTTCTCCAGCAAACACTTGTTGTCCTACCATACCATCATCTGTTAAATTCATTGCAAATTTTAGCATTTTAATAGATGTTGGTGATTTTTCTAAAATCTCCTGAGCCCATTGGTATGCAGTAGTTTCTAACTCATCATGAGGTATTACGGCATTTACCATACCCATTTCGTAAGCTTCTTGAGCGTTATAATTTCTTCCTAAGAAAAAGATTTCTCTAGCCTTTTTTTGACCTACCATTTTTGCTAAGTATGCAGACCCATAACCACCATCAAAGCTAGTAACATCTGCATCTGTTTGCTTAAAAATGGCATGTTCTTTACTTGCTAAAGTTAAATCGCAAACCACATGTAAACTATGACCACCACCAACAGCCCAACCTGGAACAACAGCGATTACAGCTTTTGGCATAAAACGAATAAGTCTTTGAACTTCTAATATGTTTAATCTATGGTAACCATCTTCACCAACATAACCTTGATGACCTCGAGCTTTTTGATCGCCACCAGAACAAAATGAGTATATTCCATCTTTACTTGAAGGACCTTCAGCAGAAAGTAACACTACACCAATACTTGTATCTTCTTGCGCATCATAAAAGGCATCGTAAAGTTCTTTTGTAGTTTTTGGTCTAAATGCATTTCTCACATCTGGTCTATTAAATGCTATTCTTGCTACACCATTAGATTTTTTATAGGTTATATCTTCATAATCTCTAACCTTTGTCCATGTTATCTCGCTCATATTTTATTTTGTATTAATCGGCATTAAAAATACATAATTTAGGATGTTCTGTACTAATTTTAAACTTATAATTATACATTAAAAAATAGAATTATTTAATTTAATTATACATCGCTTTTAATATTACAAAACCAATTGCTTATTAAAACATGTATTTTATCGATTATTTAACACCTTTTAACGATGTTTATTGTTTTGGGTTTTTATAAAAACAGAAATAATGATTTGTAAAATACCTTTGTAGAGTTATTAATCTATTTTATAAACCCCTCAAGATGAGACTAATTGACTCTAGTCTATCGAAATATATTGAAGAAACACACCATTTACCTATTGGTAGTATTTATTTCTTTGAATATTTTGTAGTTACAGAATTTAACGAAGGAGAACATATTGATTTATCTGCTTCGGAAACATTTATTAATTTATCTAAATCGTTTTTTTCAAGTAAAAAAGCTTTTGGAATAATTACAAATAGAATTAATAGATTTTCTGTAAACCCTTTAGATATTAAAAAGTATAGTGACAAATTAGAGAATTTAGAATCTTTTTGCTCTATTACTTATAATAATGAATATGATAATATGAATGTTGAAATAGAAAAACGTTTTACATCAAAACCTTTTTTTATAACTAAAGATTTTAAAGAAGCTTTTAACTGGACTTTTAAAACAGTTACCAAAAGTTTAATAGAATAAGTAACCCAATATATTTTTTGCCCTACCTACACTAGCTGTTAGATTTTATCTAGCAGCTTTTTTTTATTTATTAAACTAATTTTATACCATCGTTTTGAATAGTGATTTGCTTTTGCTTATAAAGTGTACCAATGGCCTTTTTAAAATTCTTTTTACTCATTTCTAGAGTCTCTTTTATTGCTTCTGGAGAAGATTTATCGTGTAATGGTAAAAAACCGCTATTGTCTTCTAAAGTTTCTAATATTTTCTTAGCATTAGGCTCTATATTTCTATACCCTATTTCTCCTAAGGCAATATCTAGCTTGTTTCCTGGTCTAATTTTTTTAACGATACCTTCTAATCTATCACCTACACTAATTTCCTGAAAAATATTATCCTTATAAATTAATCCTGTGTGTTTACCATTTACAATAACATTCATCCCTATATCACTTGGATGTGAGACTATTAAATCTACCTTATCAAACTCTGCTACTGTTAATGTTGTATTATCTAAAAACCTATTAGTCTTACTTGACGCTACAAGCCTTTCTGTTTTTTCGTCTAAATAACAATGTACCAAATACCAACCTCCTTTTTTCATTTTAAAGGCTTGTTCTTTAAATGGGCAAAATAATTCTTTTACCATTCCCCAATCTAAAAATGCGCCGTAATCGTTAACTGCATTACAACGTAAAACTGCAAAATCACCTCTTGTTATGTATGGCTCATCTGTTACTGCTACTAAGCGCTCATCATTATCTAAGTAAATAAATACTTCTACATCATCTCCTACTTTAAACACGTCTTCTACATAACGGTTAGGCAGTAACACCTCGTTACCATCTTCGTCTCCAAGAAATAATCCTGGCTCTGTATCTCTTAGAATTTCTAAAGTATTGTATTCTCCTATATTAATCATTTTGCAAAAGTACTAATATTAAAAATCAAATTAGATTTTTTTTAATCTATAAAATTTGAAATTTAAATATAAAAAAAACGCTATAATATGAATTACAGCGTTTTTAATATTTTATAAAGATAATTCTATTTGTAAACAGACTCTTTTTTAAAATGCTTAGCTAGTAAATAATAAATTACAGCTCTATACTTAGTCTTGTTAGATCGACCGTAAGTTTCTATAACAGAATCAATAGCTTTGTCTAAATCATCACTATCACTTAAGCCTAATTTTTTAATTAGAAAGTTGTTTTTAACTGTCGCTAATTCTTTTTCATCAGATCCAGAAACTGTAGCTGCATCTCTGTTATAAATTGAAGGACCACAACCAATTGTAACTTTAGTTAAAAAATCCATATCGGGATTTACACCACACTTGTCTTTAAGATCTGCAGCATATTTAGTAATAAGGTCGTCTCTTTTACTCATAATTATAGTTTTAAGTTGTTTTAAATTTCTTTTAAATATACAATTTTTTTAATCTAAAAATTTTAACACAACAATATATTATAAGTAATATATCGACAAAAAGAAAAAACTTTCGGTAAGCTACTTTATTTTACTAAAATAATTAAGGAGAATTTCATCATTAATTTTACTTGGAGTAAACACTTCTAATAACTTAGGTTTTTCACTTTTTGTATAAAAATGCTGTAAATTTTCAGTTAAGTCTATTTCACTACTAGCTTGGGCGTATTCAAAATTAAACATACTACATAATTGCTTAGCTGTTAGATTATGTTTTGTTTCAAAAAACTCATCAAAATTACTGGTGTTTTTATGTCCTGGTAGTATTCTAAAAATACCGCCACCACTATTATTAATTACAATAATTCTAAAGTTATTAGGTATATATTTATTCCACAGTGCATTGCTATCGTAAAAAAAACTTAAATCTCCTGTTATAAATACTGTTTGTTCTTGTGCTATGGCTGCTGTACCTATTGCAGTACTTGTGCTACCATCTATACCACTGGTTCCTCTATTACAAAATACTTTTATAGTCTTATTTAAGTCGAAAAGCTGCGTGTACCTAATTGCTGAGCTGTTACCAACTTGTAAAATTGAATTATCTGGAATTGTACTTAATAATTGATTAAAAACCTGAAAGTCTGAAAATGGAATTGCTTCCATATATGTTTTATGATTTTTTCTTCGGTTATTAAATTGTGCTAACCAATATGGATTGAAGTCACTTTTAACTGTGGTTGTATTCTCTAAAAAATTAGAAAAAAATGTATTTACCGAAGTTTTAAAAACTTTGTCAAGTACAAAGAAGGTATCGTTTGCATTATGTTCTCCTACATGCCAATGGTGTTTGGGTTTAAATTCTCTTAAAAATTTTTTTATTTTTTTTGAGACTATTAAACCTCCAAAAGTAAGTAATATTTCTGGTTGTAATTTTTTAAAATCATCTTGATTAAAAGCTCCTATTAACTTATCTATTCCTGGAATAAACTTATGGTGATGAATGTTTGAAGTCGTTTCTGTAAGTACCAAAACACTATCATCTTCTGCTAAACTATCAAGGTGTTTTTGCGCTACACTGTTTGGTTGATTTACACCTACCAAAACTAATTTTCGTTTTGAAGCTTTCCAAATTGTTTTGAAAGCTTCTAAATTTTCTATTTCTAAATTACTTTCTTTAATAGGCATTAGCTGTGGTGACACAGTTAGCTCTTCTACAATATCGTATAATGGCTCATTAAACGGAATATTTACATGTACTGGGCCATTTTTAGATATAGATATATTTAATGCTGTATTAATCTCCTTTTCATTATAATTTTGAATGGTCTCCTGTAATTCTAGATATTTTTCTATTTTATTTTCAATACTTTTAATTATTGGTAAGTTATCTTTTTCGAGCTTGTTTTCTTCATTTAAATCCTGCTTTAAATTTGCCGAATATAAAATATGATTTTTAAAAACATGTTCTTGATTTATAGTTTGCCCATCACCAATGCCTATTAAATGTTTAGGTCTATCGGCACTTAAAACGACTAAAGGAATATTACTATAAAAAGCTTCTGCAACGGCAGGATAATAATTTAAAAGTGCACTACCAGATGTACATACAACTGCAACAGGCTGTTGTATTTGCTGTGCAATACCCATAGCAAAAAAAGCGGCACAACGCTCATCTACAACACTATAACATTTAAAAAATGTGTTGTAAGTAAAACCAATAGTTAATGGTGCATTACGGCTACCTGGAGATAATACAATATGTTGTATGTTTTTAGCTTTTAAAAGCTGAACAACGGTTTGTGCGAGTGGTATTTTTGGGTATTTCATCTAACTACAAAAATACAATATTCACTATTTTAAACCATATTAAAACAGCACCTTTTTCATGGTTTGAGTTTTGTTAACTGTTTCTTCCCATTCTTTTTCTGGAATAGAGTCTTTGGTAATTCCGCCACCAACATAAATAGTAGCATTTACATCTGTAAGTTGCATACAACGTAAGTTTACAAACAAGTTAGAAACTTTTTTTACAGAGGTATAAGCATTATTTTCTACGTTACGCCTATTGTTATTTCTTGATTTTTTTTCGGTTATATTTAATTCTCCTAAAAAACCAGTATAAAATTCTCGATTGTAGTTTTCATGCTGTAAAATAAATTGCTTTGCTGGTTCTTTTGGTAAACCACAAACTGCTGGAGTTGGATGTAATGCGTTTACAATTGTTTTTAAGTTTGAATTTAAAATACCGGAAATTTTAGTTCTTAAATGTAATAAATTTCCTGCCTTAATTGTTTCTACATTAGCTACGCTAAAATTAGTTACAGAAGTTTTTAAATTTTCTACTATAAAATTTGTTACCAATTGCTGTTCTTCAATTTCTTTAGCTTCCCATTTTGGGTTTTTATCGCCTTTAAATTTTTGTGTTCCTGCCAAAGCCATTGTTGTAAATCTATTTCCTGTTACTGTTAACAATGTTTCTGGTGTTGCACCAAGCCACAACCCTATTTTAGGATGATACCAACAGTAAACAAAAGCTTTTGGATATGTGTTTAATAATCTTGAAAATAATGTTATTGCATTTTTTTCTTTAAGTGGAATTATTTTTTTTCTTGAAACTACAACTTTTTGTAAAATACCAGATTCTATACTTTGCAGACTTTTAAAAACTAAATTTTCATGATTGTTTTTTGCTTCATGATCTATAGTATTCTCTAAGTCTTTATTACTAACGTCTTCTTCCTTTGTTTTAAAATTTGTTTCTAAGGTTTGAGACTTGTTTTCAGGAATTAAAATAGTCTCTTTTTCATTATCAAAAGGAGAAAACACAAAACCACTTTCTAATAAATCTATAGACTTATAAATATCATCATTTTCTTGAAAAAGTCCTTTTACTATTGCTGCATTAGGCTTTTTGTACAATACAAATGGTAATGCTTCATTAAAATGATTTTGGGCTATTTCAAAAAAATCTTTGTCTAACATTTTCAAGAGTTTTTATATTTCCGCGAAAGCGAAAACCTACTTTTTTTTAGGCAATGATATTGTTGATAATCTACAAATAGATATTAAATTATCGGCTTCATCTGTTACACGAATATCTAACAATTGTGTTGTGCGTCCTTTATGTAAAAAGGTTGCTTTTGCATAAACAAAACCTTCTTTTATACTTTTTAAGTGATTTGCAGTGATTTCTAAACCACGTACAAACATTTTTTCTGTATCTATAAAAATATGCGACGCAAAACTACCAACACTTTCTGCTAAAGCTGCTGTTGCTCCACCGTGTAATACGCCGTCTGGTTGATGTACTCGTGGTGTTACTGGCATTCTTGCTATTAAAAAGTTATCTCCAAAATCTACCATTTCAATGTTTAAAGTTTCCATTAAGGTATTTTTGCTGGCAATGTTTGCTTTTGCTAGTATTTCGTCTTTAGATAAGTTCATCTATTTACTGTATTTTTACAACTCCAAAAATACGAAACATAAGCACAATGCAATCTACCCGAAAGGAAATAATTTACACAACAAAAAAACCATACGCTACTTTAAATACATTAACTAATTCTACTAAAAATGTGTGGTTTGTTTGCCACGGTATGGGTTATTTAAGCAAATACTTTATTCGTTATTTTAATGGATTAAATGAAAAAGAAAATTATATTATTGCTCCACAAGCTACTAGTTTATACTACCAAAAAGGTTTTAAGCATGTTGGTGCAAGCTGGCTAACAAAAGAAAACACTTTAGCCGAAACTGAAAATATAATGGAATATTTTGATGCTATTTTAGCTGAAGAAAATATACCTAGCGATAAAAATATTATTGTTTTTGGGTATTCTCAAGGTGTGAGTGTTGCAACTAGATATGTGAAAAATCGTGAATTTAATTGTGCGCAATTGGTTTTACATTCTGGTGGTATACCTAAAGAATTAATTGCTGAAGACTTTAAACATTTAACTGCTAAAGTATCTTTAATTTATGGTACTGAAGACGAATATTTAAATGAAGAACGAATTGCTCAAGAAACTAAATTCGCTAAAACACTATTTAAAAGCAACTTAAATATTATTCCTTTTAAAGGTAAACATGTTGTTAATGTAGAAATTATTAATAGTCTTGTTTAATTTTTTAGCTTTATAGAAACTTTTTTATTCTATGATTTTAGAAAACAATAGAGCAAAACTTACTTTACTTACTTTAAATAATTTTAAAGAACTTACGAGCATTGCAAACCAAGAGCATATTATTTTTTATTCTCCAAGCGATATTTCGACTCCTGAAAAGTACAAAGCATATGTAGATATTGCTCTTGCAGAATATGAAAATAAAAAAGCGATACCATTTATTATTTACGATAAAAAATTTAAAACTTATGCAGGCTCAACTCGTTTTGGTTTAATAAATTATACTGATAAAGTTTTACATATTGGCTGGACATGGTTAGGCACAGAATTTCAAGGTACAGGATTAAATAAAAATATTAAATATTTAATGTTAAAGTATGCTTTTGAAAACATGAATTTTGAAAAAGTAGAGTTTAGAATAGACGAACGAAATTTAAAATCTAGAAAAGCTGTAGAAAAAATTGGAGGTGTTTTTGAAGGTATTTTGCGTGAAAATAAAATTATGAGTGATGGTTTTAGACGCAGTACTTGTTGCTATGGTATTTTAAAAAGAGAATGGCATTCGCTTAAAAACGATTTATTTTTAGACTGTAACTAAATAATTATTAATAAGGTAAAACATTTATCCATTTTAATACAGATACAGTTATAAAAGTAAAACCTACACTATATAAAATAGCGCCTTGCCAATAAGAAAGTCGTGTTGGCCAATGTCTCCATAATTTTGAGCCAAATTCATTTTTGCCATATTCTCGTGTAAGTTTCCAATACAGAAAAATAAATGTTACAAAAATTAATAATGCTGTTATTGCCATCCAAAAATTATCCATAAACAAAATATTTAAAAACTCACTTATATGCTATAGTATATAAAACTAAGTGTATTCTAATTTACAAAAAAAAAGTTTATTTACATTCAAAACAATGCAATAAGTTTTCTGGTAAATTTAATTTTTCAGAGCCTTTTAAAGCTTCTGTTACCACACCTTTTTCGTCTATTACTTTTTTTAATTCTTTAGCATAAGCTACTAAATTTGTTCTTCTGGCTTTTATTTTTTCAATAATTTCATTACCATCTATAGCAGTGATTTCTTTAGGCCAAATCTTTAAAGCATTGTTTAAAACGCTATCTGTAATTTGATTTTGAAGAAATTTTGCTTCGGTTATAAAAAGCGATTCTTTGGTATTAAGTAAAAAATAACGATCAAACGGATAAACTAAACCTGGCATGAAGTTAATTTCTTTTTCAAACGATTGTAACTCTGGAACAATATGCTTGTTTGCTAAAATGCTTGGTATTATACCTTCGGTTTTAAAAAAAGCATTATCACGATCACCTGCTAATGGTATTGCTGTATAATTATTTTCTACTTTTTTAATAACCCAGCCGTATTGTTTGGCATGCCTGTCCCAATCGCCAATAAGAAAATCAAACAAGCGCACTCTTATTAATGCAGATTTATCTATTGCAACTTTATTTTCTTTTTTAAGTTTTAGCTTTTGTAAATCGTCTGTTTCAACAATTTCTGTTACACTACTATAATCTGTCCAGTTTTTATGGCTATCGGTCTCATATTCTAATAAGTATAATCTGTTACCAAATTTCTTATTGTATTTTTTTAATACTTTTTGTTTTGGTACAAATACAATTTTAGGCTGAGTACTTAAAATATTTGCAGATTTTGCAATTTCTGAAGCTAATACAGCACCATATGGATGTTGTGCCGAAATACCATCAACAACAATATTTTCTAAACCTAAAGTACGAGCAAAGTCTGGAATTAGTGCTTTTGGATCTTTATTTATACTTCTTAAAGTATATTTTACGCCATTTTCACATTGTAATTTTAAAGAGTGTGTTTGTTTTCCTCCACCTTTTTTTATTACTTCCATTCCTCCTTTTAAAGAGTCTAAAAATACAACCGGTACTTTTATTGGTGTTTCCCATGCCTTACGATATTGCTCGCCTTGCATGATTGTTTTTACAGTGTTTGCTTTGTATAATGTACTAGCGCTAATAACTACAGAGTCTATAGATTTAAAATTAAATGTTTCTATATTATCTATATTTAATATATCGGCTTTTTCAAAAACTTTATCTGTACTAGACAACGACCAATATACTAGTAGTATAAATACTACCAATAATACTATAAAAAACATTCCTATTTTTTTCATTGTCTATTTTAATCGCTAGGCTAAAAATAAAAACTTTGATTGAGAAATGATTGTTCTATTTAAAGAGTTTTTAGCTTATTTAAAATTTGTTTTTTTTAAAAAGAAGGTTTAAATAATAAATATAACAAGCTACTATTTTACTAAATTGTCTATAATCGCTTTTACTGGTAAAATTTCCTTGGTATGCTCTATACTTGGTCCTGCAACCCAAACTGTTTTATAAGTTGCTTTTTTAGCAGCGTTTTCGGTAGCTTTCATACCTATTGAAAAACGAATCATTTTAACCCATTTTTTCAATTTTTTATTTTTGTTTAAAATAGATTCAAGCCAAGATTCTTTTGTTCCTATTTTTTGAACATAAGGTGTATTTATTACTGTACATGGTGTACCAGAAATACGTTGAGTCATTACAATATCTTTAGCGCCATAATCTACACAGGCTTGTTTGTACTCGTCTGTAACTCCTGCTTCTACTGATGCTATAAACGGACTTCCAACACTAACGCCTTCTGCTCCATAACTAAGCATTTTATCTATATCTGCTTTGCAACCTACTCCACCAGCAGAAATTACCGGAATAGTTAATGCTTCGCTTAATTGATTTGTTAATTGTTGTGGAGATAAATTCCCTCTATGACCACCAGCTTCGTTATTTACAGCAATTGCTGCATCTGCACCTAAACTTTCTACCTTTTGTGCAAAACGTAAATCGGTTACATCACAAATAACTTTAATGCCTACTTTGTGTGCTTGTTTTATAGTTTCTTCTGGACTACCAAGAGAAGTAATAATAAAATCGCAACCTTCTTCGCATAAAACTTCTAATTGTCCTTTATATTTAATATTAGATTTATTTACAATAAGGTTAAACCCAAAAGAGCCACCTTCAACTTTATTTGCTTTTAATTCTCTAATTGCTGCACGTAACTCATCTAAAGTTCTATAATTAAGAGCTGGAATACAGCCTGCAATACCACCTTTCATAGCTTCTGTAACCATTGCTACATTAGAAACCAGGAACATTGGTGCTTGAATTATTGGGTATTTTATATTTAAAAGTTGTGTGAGTTTAGTTTGCATTTTGTTGATTTTATTTGAACAAATATAATCAATAATTTATTATGCATGCATAGTTTTTTACAAACATTAACGATTAAACTAAATATTGATTTTAACAAAAAAACGCAATCAAATTAATGATTGCGTTTTTTAATATTTAATATCTCTTGAAGAGCTACTCAGTCAATCTGAGCATAAGCGATTCACACAGTTTTGCTAAGCAAAATTGGTTCTCTGCTTATTTTACTTCTTCAAAATCTACATCTTCTACATCATCTGTAGAGTCTGCTGCTTGACCTTTTGCTCCAGCGCCTGCATCTGTTGGTCCACCATTAGGTGCTCCACCTTGAGCTTCTTGCTGTGCTTTATACATTTCTTCACTTGCTACTTTCCAAGCTTCGTTAATTTTTTCTAACGCTGGCTCGATTACAGCTATATCTTTAGTTTCGTAAGCAGCTTTTAATTCTGTTAAAGCTTCTTCTATTGGTGCTTTTTTATCTGCAGATAATTTATCACCAAACTCTTCTAATTGTTTTTCCGTTTGGAAAATCATAGAATCTGCTTCATTTAATTTTTTAGCATTTTCTGCTGCTTTTGCATCTGCTTCTGCATTGGCTTCAGCATCTGCTTTCATTTTCTGTATTTCTTCTTCAGTTAAACCAGAAGATGCCTCGATACGAATATCTTGAGATTTATTTGTTGCTTTATCTGTAGCAGATACTTTAATAATTCCGTTAGCATCAATATCAAACGTTACTTCAATTTGTGGTACACCTCTTTGTGCTGGTGGAATACCATCTAAGTGAAAACGTCCAATTGTTTTATTATCTCCAGCCATTGCACGTTCACCTTGTAATACGTGAATTTCTACAGATGGTTGATTATCTGCTGCTGTAGAGAATACTTGTGACTTTTTAGTAGGAATTGTAGTATTTGCCTCAATAAGTTTTGTCATTACATTACCCATTGTCTCAATACCTAATGATAAAGGTGTTACATCTAAAAGTAATACATCTTTAACATCTCCAGTTAAAACTCCACCTTGAATTGCTGCTCCTAAAGAAACAACTTCGTCTGGGTTTACACCTTTACTTGGCGCTTTTCCAAAGAATTTTTCTACTGCTTGTTGTACTGCTGGAATACGTGTAGATCCACCAACTAATATAATTTCGTCGATATCAGATTTTGATAATCCTGCAGATTTTAATGCTGTTTGGCAAGGCTCGATCGTTCTTTTTACTAAATCATCGATTAATTGCTCAAATTTAGAACGTGTTAATGTACGTACTAAGTGTTTTGGTCCGCTTGCAGTAGCAGTAATATATGGTAAATTAATTTCTGTTTGCTCAGAAGATGATAATTCAATCTTAGCTTTTTCTGCTGCTTCTTTTAAACGTTGTAAAGACATTGGATCATTACGTAAATCCATAGACTCTTCAGCGTTAAACTCATCTGCTAACCAGTTAATGATTTTTTCATCAACATCATCACCACCTAAGTGAGTATCACCATCTGTAGATAATACTTCAAAAACACCATCACCTAACTCTAATATAGAAACATCATGTGTTCCTCCACCAAAATCAAATACTACTATTTTTTGGTCTGTTCCTTTTTTGTCCATACCATAAGCTAAAGCTGCTGCTGTTGGCTCGTTGATAATACGACGTACTTTTAAACCTGCAATTTCACCAGCTTCTTTTGTAGCTTGACGTTGTGCATCGTTAAAATATGCTGGTACAGTAATAACTGCTTCTCCTACTGAAGTTCCTAAGTAATCTTCAGCTGTTTTTTTCATTTTTTGTAATACCATTGCAGATAACTCTTGTGGCGTATATAAACGGCCATCAACATCAACACGTGGTGTATCGTTATCTCCTTTTACAACTTTATATGGTACACGTTCTGCTTCATTTTTAGACTCAGAGTATTTGTTACCCATAAAACGTTTAATAGAATAAACTGTTTTTGTAGGGTTTGTTACTGCTTGTCTTTTAGCTGGATCTCCAACTTTAATTTCTCCACCTTCAACAAAGGCGATTACTGATGGTGTTGTTCTTTTACCTTCAGCATTTGGGATAACTACTGGCTCGTTACCTTCCATTACAGAAACGCAAGAGTTGGTAGTTCCTAAATCGATTCCAATAATCTTACTCATAGTTTTATGTTTTGTTTTTATGTTTTTTCGCTTTAATGCTGAATGTTTTCAATTTAAAAGCGAAACTTAATTTTATTAATTATTTACGGTAGCATTAAGTCAATGATTATGCCATTGAAAAAAATATGACAGGTTGTCAGAAATTAAAAAAATTGTGAAGTATTTTAAAATACGATAGAAAGCAAAAACCTATATTTGCGGGATTATAAAAAGGAACATAAATTATGGAATGTATTTCGGTTTTTGATATGCTTAAAATTGGTGTTGGACCATCGAGTTCTCACACTTTAGGACCGTGGCGTGCTGCAGAAAGATGGTTGCACGAATTAAAACAAGATGATGTTTTTAAGGATATTACACGAATTCAGGTAGATTTATATGGCTCTCTATCATTAACCGGTAAAGGTCATGCCACAGACTTAGCAGTAATGTTAGGTTTAAGCGGAAGCGATCCAGAATATATACCTACAGATACTATAGATATTATTATTGCCTCTATAGAAAATACAGAAAAACTGGTTTTAGGAAATGAAAAGATAATAGATTTCGATAAAAACTCTGAAATTATTTTTAACCGTGTGTTTCTTCCGTTTCACTCTAATGCCATTACATTTACTGCTTTTAGCTTAAATACCGAAATTCATCAATCTACGTTTTATTCTATTGGTGGCGGTTTTGTTATAAAAGAAGAACGTACTGTTGATGCCGAAAATAAAGAATTAATAAAAGAATTTCCTTTTCCAAGTCACACCGCAACACAGCTTTTAAACTTTTGTAACACCGAAAACAAATCTATTTCTGAAATTGTTTTAGAAAATGAACGCTCTCTTAGAGATGATGAAACTATAGATCATGAGCTACAACGCATCTGGCAAACTATGTTAGACTGTATGTTTATTGGTTGCCATACTGAAGGTACTTTACCTGGCGGATTAAATGTACGCCGTCGTGCTTTTGATATGCATAAAAAATTAAATATTGAAGTGCCTTATGTTACCTCTAAAGATTGGTTACAATCTATTAGACAAAGTGAAGTTAAATTTCGTCAAATTTTAAAATGGGTTAGCTGCTTTGCTTTATCTGTAAACGAAGTTAATGCTTCTCTTGGTCGTGTAGTTACTGCGCCTACAAATGGTAGTGCTGGAGTAATTCCAGCTGTATTAATGTACTATATGGTTATTGAAAACCATAATGCCGATTTTAAACATATTAAACAATTTTTATTAGTTGCTGGAGAAATAGGAAGTATCTTTAAAAAAGGAGCCACAATATCTGCCGCCATGGGTGGCTGCCAAGCAGAGATTGGTGTGTCTAGCGCCATGGCAGCTGGAGCTTTAACAGAAGTACTTGGTGGTACTCCAGAACAAGTAATGATTGCTGCAGAAATTGCAATGGAACACCACTTAGGTTTAACTTGTGACCCTATTGGTGGTTTAGTTCAAATACCATGTATAGAAAGAAACTCTATGGGCGCAATTAAAGCTATTAATGCTGCAGAACTTGCTTTAGAAACTGACCCTAAGAATGTAAAAGTGCCTTTAGACAAAGTGGTTGATACTATGTGGGAAACTGCTAAAGACATGAATAACAAATACAAAGAAACTAGTGAAGGTGGCTTGGCTATACGTGTGAATATGGCAGATTGTTAATACTAACAGTAAATTTTAGAAATTACGGTATATTATTAATTTTATTTTTTGATATTTATTTTTTAGTTACTACATCCCTTTTGTCGGCGAGTATCTACTATATAAAATATTTTCCAACCATCACTTGTTTTTATTAATTGAAATGAGTTTACACCGCAATGGCTAAGTTGGCCATTAAACCAAAACTCATAATCTGTCCAAACATTTGCCATATTACCATCAATTTTTATGGTATAATTTAAAATTTTCTCATTAAACTCCTGAAATTCTGGTATTGACATTATTGACTTTAAAAAATTAGAGTATTTTGTTGTAGACAACTGTACGACTCCATTATTATCTTTATTTATAGTTTGCAACTGTAACTGTTTATAAATTACAGATTTTAATATTGTAGTGTCTTGCTTATGAAAACCTTCAAAAAAACGTTCTATTACTTGTTTTACTTCTAAATTTGAATTGGACTCTGTTTTAGATTGAGCCTTGCTACTGGTTATTAAAAAAAAAGCTAAAACTACAGGTAGATATTTCATAATTATTAAATATATAAATGCAATGTACTGTTTTTCAGAATTAAATAAAAATAGCGCTATATATCGTAAATTTAGTATTTTTACAGTCTATCTTAATTTAAATTAAATGTCTGTAGCAAAAAAAGAATACAAAAGAGTTACCGTTAAATCTTTAATCGATATGAAAAAACGTGGAGAGAAAATTTCCATGTTAACAGCATACGATTATACCATGGCCAAAATTGTTGATGGCGCTGGTATTGATGTTATATTAGTAGGAGATTCTGCCAGTAATGTTATGGCAGGACACGAAACCACTTTACCTATAACATTAGATCAAATGATTTACCATGCATCTTCTGTTATTCGTGCTATAGAACGTGCACTTGTTGTTGTAGATTTACCTTTTGGTAGCTACCAAAGTGACCCTAAAGAAGCTTTACGTTCTGCCATTAGAATCATGAAAGAGTCTGGTGGACATGCCGTAAAAATGGAAGGTGGAAAAGAAGTAAAAGAGTCTATAAAACGTATTCTTCATGCTGGAATTCCTGTAATGGGACATTTAGGTTTAACGCCACAATCTATTTATAAATTTGGAACCTATACCGTTAGAGCAAAAGAAGAGCAAGAAGCTCAACGCCTTAAAGAAGATGCTTTAATGCTTGAGAAAGCAGGATGTTTTGCTATTGTTTTAGAAAAAATTCCTGCAAAATTAGCACAAGAAGTTGCCCAAAGTGTTTCTATACCAGTAATTGGTATTGGTGCTGGAGCTGGTGTAGATGGCCAAGTATTAGTAACACATGATATGGTAGGAATGACGCATGAATTTAATCCGCGTTTTTTACGTCGTTACATGAATTTATATGAAGAAATGACCAATGCATTTACACAATATGGTGAAGATGTAAAATCTGGTGATTTCCCTAATGATAGTGAGCAATATTAAGCAGTTAGCAAATTATTATTCTTGTATTTGTGACTAAATTTTTAGAAAAAGTACTATCAAATAAAAATAATCTTCAAGTTATTTACGAAGACAACCACATAATTGTGGTTAATAAACGTGCGGGCGATATTGTACAAGGTGATAAAACTGGAGATAAGCCTTTAAGCGACGTTGTTAAAGAATATCTTGCAGAAAAATATAATAAGCCAGGAAATGTCTATTTAGGAACTGTACATAGGCTAGATAGACCAACAACAGGATTAGTAATATTCTCTAAAACCAGTAAGGCTTTACCACGCTTAAACAAATTGTTTGTATCAAAAGATATCTCAAAAACCTATTGGGCTTTAGTAAAAAATAAACCAAAAAAGGAAAAGGATACTTTAATACATTGGCTTAAAAAAAATCCTAAAAACAATAAGTCTAGAGCACATATAAAAGAAGTTCCAGACAGTAAAAAAGCAATTTTACACTATAAAACCATTAAGGTTTTAGATAACTATATTTTACTTGAAGTTAACTTAGAAACTGGACGCCATCACCAAATACGTGTGCAACTTTCAAGTATTGGCTCACCAATTAAAGGTGATTTAAAATATGGTTTTGACCGCAGTAATAAAGATGCTAGTATAAGTTTACATGCTAGAAACATAAAGTTTATACATCCTGTTTCTAAAATTGATTTAGATATTACCGCGCCATTACCTAACGATGCAATTTGGAATGCTTGTATAGATTAGCACTACATAATTTACACCTTATAAAATATTTACTAACTTAGGAGTACTAATTATTTTTTATGATTCCTGAATTACTCCAATCTCAAAAAAGCTATTTTAAAACCGAAGAAACTAAAAATGTAGCCTTTAGAAAAAAATCTTTAAAACAATTAAAGGCTGAACTTGTAAACCAAGACAGTAAAATTATTGAAGCTTTAGCCAAAGACTTTAATAAACCTGCTTTTGAGACAGTTTTAACAGAAACATCTGTAGTACTATCAGAGTTGGACCATATGATTAAAAATCTAGAAAAATGGTCTAAACCAAAATGGGTACTTCCTAGTTTAATTAATTTCCCTTCTACAGATATTTTATACTCAGAGCCTTATGGACAAACTTTAATTATAGCACCATGGAATTATCCTTACCAATTAGCAATGGCGCCATTAATTGCCGCTATAGCAGCTGGAAATACTGCTATTTTAAAACCCAGCGAATTGACTCCGCATACTTCTGCTCTATTAAAACAAATAATATCTAACGTATTTAAACCAGAACATGTTACCGTTGTAGAAGGTGGCGTTGATGTTTCTACAACATTATTAAAACAACGTTGGGATTATATTTTTTTTACAGGAAGCGTTAACGTAGGAAAAATTGTAGCCAAAGCTGCTGCCGAGAATCTTACACCGGTTACTTTAGAATTAGGCGGGAAAAATCCATGTATAATAGATCAAACAGCAAATATTAAACTCACCGCAAAACGTATTGTTTGGGGTAAATTTTTAAATGCAGGACAAACTTGTATTGCTCCAGATTATATATTAATTCACGACAGTGTAAAAGCATCGTTTTATAAAGCAATTAAAATTGAAATTGAAAATGCATATTCAAAAAACCCAGAAAACTCTAAAGATTTTTGTCGTATTGTAAATACTAAAAACTTTAAGCGTTTAACTAAAATGTTAGAAAATGAAAACTGCATTATTGGTGGTGAAGTAAATGAAAAATCGCTTTACATTTCTCCAACAGTAATAGATGAGCCAAATCGTGATAGTGAAGTTATGAAAGATGAAATATTTGGTCCTATTTTACCCGTAATTTCTTTTAAAGATAAAACCAAAATTGAAACTATAATTACTAGCTATAATAAACCATTATCGCTGTATATATTTACTACAAAAACAAACGATGCTAAAAAATTAATAGAAAAATTCTCATTTGGTGGTGGTTGTATTAACGACACCGTTGTACATTTTGCAAACCACAGGTTACCTTTTGGAGGTGTTGGTAATAGTGGTATTGGTGCTTATCATGGTAAACTATCTTTTGATACTTTTTCACATAAAAAACCAGTTGTAAAAAAAGCTAATTGGTTAGATATATCGCTACGCTACGCACCGTATAACGGAAAATTAAAAAAAATAAAAAGGTTTTTAAAGTGGTTATAATTAATCTACGTGCTCGTAAGGGTATTCAAGACTTAACATTGTGCCTTCTCCAACTTTAGAGGTTAAATTATAAGTTGTATTTATTAACTCTGCACGACTTTTCATGTTTAGTAATCCTGAACCTTTTTTAATAGTTGACATATCGAAACCAATGCCATCATCACTAGCAGTAATTATTAGCTTTTCTGGTTTATAATTTAAAATTACGCTAAGGTTTTTAGCTTCAGAATATTTTACTGTATTAGAAAAGAATTCTTGTAAAATTCTAAATACAATAATTTCATGTTTTTTATTTGCAAACGGAACAACATCTCCTTTAACTTGTAATTCTGCCGAAGCGAATTTCATTTTTTTAAGCCTATTTAATTCGTTAGTAATAGACTGTTCAAATCCTATATTTAATATCACCTCATTATTTAAAGATCGTGATAACATACGTACTTCTTTTAAACTTTCTTTTACCGTACTTGCTGCCTCAGAGAAGTTATCCTTTACCTCTTCACTAATTTGTGTTTTTAAAATATTCATTTGCATACTTGCAGCTGCCAATAATTGACCTACATTATCATGTAATTCCCAACCAATATTTTTTAAAGTTTGCTCTTGAATTTCGGTTTGTGCATTAGACAACTCTTCTTCAAAAGCTTGTTGTTGTTTGATTTTATCAATTAATAATTTGTTTTTTCGTTTTTGAAAAACAATAAAAAATAGAATAACTAAAGTGGTTACAATAATTAAAACGCCTATCATATAAATTAATAAATAGCGTTCTGCAGCTGTAGAAACTTTAGGTTGTTGAAATAAAATTAATAAAAGGTTATTCATTTATTTATCTTTGGTTTAGAGATAATTAGACCGATAGCAAAACAAGAATACATAAAGATATTGGCAAAAACAAAAATGCGTCGTTTTAAATTTGCAAAATCCCAATCTGCTTCGGTATTATAAATATTGAAAAATAGAATTGGAGTTATAATTAACCACCAAATTAATAATGCACTTAAAGCATAAAAGCTAAAAGTGCTAAATGCGTTTAGTAACTTATTTGAGTTTACAAACTCTAAAAAATATATACTACAAGCGATTAATATTGAAAAAGCTCCTAAAAATTGATATAATGGATGATGTTCTTTTAAAAACACATTAGGATAAAGCAAAAAATGACTAAGCATTATTACTAAAAACATAACGTTTAAAACTCTAACTATCCATTTGTTTGTATTGTTTTCTAATACTTTTTGAATATAATAAAGCACAAATATTACACTTCCAAATAACCAAGCTAAGTTATACCACGCAGTAGAATAAAAGTTTAAACTAATTAAATATTTAGTGATAGGAAATGATTTAAAATAAAAAAATGAAATACCCACAAGCTCTACAAACATTACATAAGCTATATAAAAAATAAAAACTCTAGTAGATGTGTATTTAAATTTTTTAAAATAAAAAACGGCAACAATTAGGGCAAAAAACTCAAATACATAAGTTATGTAATTGAAATACTTAGTTAAAAAATCTACCACTAATTCTTAGTTTATTTATGTTATTAATTTATTGGGTTTAGATACAATTAATCCAACGGTAAAAGTACTATACATAAATACATTTGCAAAAAACATTATCTGCCATTTTAAAATAATAAAATTCCAATCTGAGGTATTAAAGTAGCTTTCAAAAAAAGTTAATGGTGTTATTAAAATTATAAAAATTAAAAAACCACAGCTTATATAAAACGTTAAGTTGTAATAGAATTTTAAAATTTTTTCTGTGTTTAAAGTTTGAAAAAAATAATTAATAATTAATAAAAGTATTGTAATAAAACTTAATACATCTAAAATTTCAATATTATTATTTTTTAGAGTTTGGCTCTTAAAAACAATTAAAAGTATTGAAATTAATAGAAATACATAACCCAATCTGGAAATATTTTTTTTAGCGTTTTTATTCTTTTCTATTTTATAATAATAAAAACATAAAAACAATGCTGAACCTGAAACCCAAAATATTTGATACCACCAATAATTTTTTTGAAATATTGTACCAGCAACTAATTCTTTTATAAAACGTAAACTTTCATACTTATTTATATATATAGTATAAGACCCAATATTTTCAACAAATAAAATATAAATTAAAAAGTATATAAAATACCGTTCATGATGACCTTTAAACTTTTTAAAACAAATAATTCCTGTAACAGCAGCAAGAATTTCAAGTGCTTTTATTATTATGGAATAATATGCTATAAAAAATTCTTTCAATATTTTAATTTCTCGTTTGGTTTTATCGCTTTTTCTGGTTTAGAAACAATTAATCCAATGGTGAATATGGTATACATAAATAGAATTGCAAATAAGAATATTTGCCATTTTAAAATAATAAAGTTCCAATCTGCATCATAGAAATAAACTTCATAAAATGTCATAGGTGTTACTATTAACCAAAATAATAAAATACCAATGCTTATATATAAGTTTATAAGCTTGTAGAAGTATAATATTTGGTTAGATCTTAAAAGTTCAAAAAAATAGCTAAATACTAAAAACAATACCACTGCCAAACTAAGCAAGTCTATAATTTTAATAAATCCGTAGTTAAGGGCATTCCATTTAAATATTAATAGTAAAAAAGAAGTAAGTAAAAAGAAAAAAGCGATTATTTTAATACTTTTTTTTATAACAATATTTTTTGATGTTTTATAAAAATAGAAGGAAAAGAAAAGTGGACTGCCAATAATCCAAAAAATTTGGTACCACCAATAATTCTTTATAAAAACAGTATCTTTTATGGAGTTTGATAATGAATCAAGATAGTCGTAATTACCAATTAACTTTGTATAGTTTCCAAAATTTTCAACAAATACTGCATATATCAAAAAATAAATAAAGTAAATCACAGCTGTTCCTTTATATTTTTTTAAACAAAAAATACCAGTAACAGCTGCAATAATTTCTATTCCTTTTGTAATATTTGTAAAATTATTTTGAATAAATGATTCCATCCAAATTCTACTGAGGATAATTTGCTCCTGGAGGAGTACCTCCTTGTCCCATATTTAAAGGATCTGCATCAGGTATATCATTATTTCCTCCTAGTTGTGAACCTCCTTTATCTCCTATTCCTGAAGCTGTAGGCACTAAAAACATTGTAGTATACCCAACATCCTCACCTTGAGTAGGGTAAGCACCTAAGTAAACACGAATACCATTCATATCAAAACCTAAATCACTACTTTGGTTTTGTGCATATACTATATAATTTTGAATATCTTCTAAGGACCACCAGGCCGAACGGTTATCTGCTTTATTAACAATATCTTTACTAATAAGTGCATGTCTAGAGTTATAAGCTTTGTCTAAAACTCTTGCTTCGCTAGGTGTTATAACACCTGTAGGCTTTGTAACTTCTACAGCACCTTCATCTGTGTTTTTATTGCATATAAAATACATAATAAGTGCGCCAATAATTAAGCCTAATAAAAGGGTAATAAAATTTTTCATTGTGATTTGATTAATTTGTTGGTTATTAAAATTATTATAAATTACTTTTTCAAAATCATAAAAGCCTAAAATGTTAAGCTCTTTTTGTAAAGTGTAATTTTAGTTAATAGCGTTTTAAATGTAGTGAAAAAAATCCATTAAAAAATTTAATTTTCTGGTTTTGAAACAATTAAACCAATAGAAAAGACAGAATACATAAATATATTTGCAAATATGTATATACTTCTTTTTAGTTGTTTAAAATAGATATCTTCTGTTATATAATATTTATCGAAAAATACTACTGGCGTCACAATTAACCACCAAAGAAAAATAGTGATACTCACATAAAAGTATAATGATTTTGAAAACATTAGCACTTTTTCACTTTGTAAGATTTCTATAAAATATAATGTTGTACACAATAATATAAATATTGCTTCAATTATATAAATTTGAGAATATGTACCTATAAATAGGTTTTCAAAATCATTTAAAACAACTACAATAAAAGCAATAATGTAAGTTATACTTAAATATTTAACATACCTTTTATGTTCTTTTTTAATTAAGATTTTATGGTAAAAAACAGCAAAAAGTAATACAGCTATAAAATCGAAAAATAAGGTATACCACCAATAATTAGCTTCAAACTTAGTACCTGCTATAAAACTTAAAAAAGAAAAAGAATTACAGTAATATGTATACATAGCAAGCACATCTATAAAAAATAGATACACTAAAATGCTTATAAAAAATGTAGCTGATGTATTTTTATATTTTTTTATATGAAACACACCTATTACGGCTGCAATAAATTGTAAACCGTGAGTAATTATGTGATTGTTTTTAAATAAAAACTCTAACATCACTTACTATTGAGGATAAGATCGACCTCCGCCAACTCCACCTCTATCCATACCACTTGCTTCTGCTATATCTGCGTTTTCTCCATCTTTTTCTTCAGTTGGAACCATGAAAATAGTAGTTAAACCTTTTGGGTCTGTTTCTGTTGTTTCGACTCCTAAATAGAATCTAATTCCGTTTACATTTGGATTTTCATTTTTAATTAATTCAATATACTGTTCCATGTCTTCTAAAGAATACCAAGACGATCTATTATCATCTTGTCCTGCAGAGCTTTTATTAGCACTTGCTCTTAGTCTTGTCCAGTTATCGTTTAATTCTTTTGCTTGTTTTGGAGTAATAATCCCACTTGGATTAGGCATAATATTTAGTTTTGGTTAATAGCGTTATAATTTTTAAAAATAATAATTTTAATTTAATAGTTGGTTAACCTAACCAACCTTCTCTATCCATACTTCTATATTGTATAGCTTCACTTATATGGTTTCCGTTTATATTTTGTGCACCTTCTAAATCTGCAATTGTTCTAGAGACTTTTAATATTCTATCATATGCTCTAGCAGATAAATTTAAACGCTCCATAGCTGTTTTTAATAATTGCTTAGAATTATTATCTAATTCACAATATTTATTTATTTGTTTTGTGTTCATTTGGGCATTGTAATGAACTGTTGTAAAATCTGCAAACCGCTTAGATTGTACTTCTCTTGCTTTAGTAACTCGTTTTCTAATAGTTATTGAAGACTCTCCTTTTCTGCTATCACTTAATTTATCGAAAGGCACGGGAGTGACTTCAATATGTATATCTATTCTATCTAGTAATGGTCCAGAAATTTTACTTAAATAGCGCTGCATTTCTGCTGGGCTGGAAGTTATTGGTGAATCTGGATCGTTAAAATAGCCACTAGGACTTGGATTCATACTAGCAACAAGCATAAAAGATGATGGATATGTTACTGTAAATTTTGCTCTAGAAATAGTCACCTCTCTATCTTCTAAAGGTTGTCGCATGACTTCTAAAACTTCACGTTTAAATTCTGGTAATTCATCTAAAAATAAAACACCATTATGACATAATGAAATTTCTCCTGGTTGCGGATAACTACCGCCGCCAACTAAAGCAACATTTGAAATGGTATGATGTGGACTTCTAAATGGGCGTTGAGCCATTATGCCTGAGTCTGCTTTTACACGACCAACTACAGAATGTATTTTGGTAGTTTCAAGAGCTTCATCTAAAGTCATTGGAGGTAAAATACTTGGCAGCCGTTTTGCTAACATTGTTTTTCCTGCTCCAGGTGGACCTATTAAAATTATATTATGTCCTCCAGCAGCTGCGATTTCCATACAACGTTTTATAGACTCTTGACCTTTTACATCACTAAAATCAAATTCAGGGTAATTTAAGTTTTTTTCAAACTCTTCTTTCGTGTTTATTATAGTTTGTTGAATAGGTTCATTTTTATCAAAAAAATTAATGAGTTGTTTTATATTATCAACACCATAAACCTCTAATCCCTCAACAATAGCTGCTTCTTTAGCATTTTGAGAAGGTAAAATAAAACCTTTATAACCTTCTGCTAAAGCTTTAACTGCAATAGGTAATGCGCCTCGAATTGGTTGCAAACTACCATCGAGAGATAATTCTCCCATAATTAAATAGCGTTCTAAATCTGGTGCTTGTATTTGTTTTGAAGCTGCTAAAATGCCTATTGCTAATGTTAAATCATAAGCGCTACCTTCTTTTCGTAAATCGGCAGGCGCCATATTAATGGTTATTTTTTTTCCAGGAATTTTATAACCATTATTTTGCAATGCTGCAGCAATACGATAATTACTTTCTTTTATAGCATTATCTGGTAGTCCAACTAAATGATAACCAATACCTGAGTCAACATTGACTTCAACGGTTATAGTTGTAGCTTCCACGCCAAAAACGGCGCTTCCAAATACTTTTTTTAGCATGGACTGATTAGTTTAGAAACTAAATGTAGGAAAAATTATATTAAAAAAAAATCTTTATAAATAGGAACAGCTTTAAACTTTATAAAAATAAAATAATTACAAACTAAATTTTAGTTTGCTTCTACGGTCACAAAATTAAAATCACTACCATTAAATAAGCCTTTATCACTTAATTTAAGTGCTGGTATTACTAATAAAGCCATAAATGATAACGACATATATGGTGCGTTTAGCTTGCTTCCCATTTGTTTTGCCATAGCATCAAGCGTTGCGTATTGTTCACCTATAGTTTCTCCATTTTTATCACTCATTATTCCTGCAACAGGTAATGCTACTGTTTTTGTTTCAGAATTGTTTACCGCCGAAATTCCTCCTTTTGCTTCAATTATGGCATTTACAGCTTTACAAATAGCGTCATCACTTACACCAACAGCAATAATATTATGCGAATCGTGACCAACAGAACTGGCGATTGCGCCTTTTTTTAATCCGAAATTTTTTATAAAAGCAACAGCAGGTTTTGCATTATTATAACGATTTACAACCGTAATTTTTAAAACATCGGTTTCTGTATTAGAAATTAAATTACCATTATCTATCAAGCTATTTGTTATAACTTGATTGGTGACTAACTCGCCATCTAAGCATTCTATAACTCTTATTTTTTTTGCTGAAGATTCGTATCTAAATTCTGAAATTTCTTTTTTGTCACAATTAAAATTATTGAGATTTTTAAATGCAACATCTTTAATATTTACTTTCCCAAAGTCGTAAACTAACGCCCCATTTATATAGGTTTGAAGTGTTTTAAATTGCTTTAAATCTTCAACAACTATAAAATCTGCAGCATCATTTTCTTGTAACAAACCAACATCTAAATTATAATGTTTTACAGGATTTATACATGCGGCTTGCAATACTTTAAACAAGTCTATTTCTTTTGCAATGGCGCGCACACAAAGTTTATTTATATGATTTAATAATAAATCATCTGGATGTTTATCATCACTACAAAACATTATGTTTTCAAAATGTTCTGGTAACAAGTCTATTAAAGCTTCAAAATTTTTAGCGGCACTACCTTCACGAATAATAACTTTCATCCCTTTTTGTAGTTTTTCTAACGCTTCGTCGTAAGTAAAACATTCGTGATCTGTAGAAATTCCTGCGGCAATATATTTTGAAATATCGTCACCTCGTAAGCCTGGTGCATGCCCATCTACTGGTTTGTTATAATGTTTTGCCCAAGCTATTTTTTTTAGTACTTCTTCATCATTAAAAAGTACACCGGGATAGTTCATCATTTCGGCAAGGTATTTTATATCTGGATTTGCCATTAATGTTTTAATATCGTCACTATCTATAACTGCTCCAGCCGATTCAAAGTTTGTAGCAGGCACACAAGATGGTGCTCCAAAATTAAATTTAAACGGTGTTTGCTTTCCATTTTCAATCATGAATTCAACACCTTTAACACCAAGTACATTTGCTATTTCGTGAGGATCACTAACTGTAGAAACAGTTCCATGGCGTACTGCCAATTTAGCAAACTCGCTTGGCACTAACATAGAGCTTTCTATATGAATGTGAGCATCTACAAATCCTGGTAAAATATAATGATTAACGTCATGGTCTTTTTCTTCTATTGATGCTATTTTACCAGCTTTAATAGTTATTTCTCCTTTGTAAATACGTTTATTTTGGATGTCTACTATTTGACCTTGAATTTTCATAATTTATTAGTGTTTTAAGCCGTTATAACGCAGTAAAAAAAAAGAATCTTATTACATATTTAAGATTCTTTTTATTTAATTATATAAATAAGATTTTTATATACTTAATAATTTATTTCTTCTTAAAATTCTCTAAACCTTTTTTAAGCCATTCTAAATATTCTTCATCATTTGGAGTATAAGCGGTAGTATGGTTTAGCATTTCCATATCGTGATTTAGTAATACATAAAACGGTTGTGAGTTATTTTGAAATGTTACTGTTTGTAAAGTTGCCCATTTATCGCCAATAGTTTTTATACTTTTTAAACTACCATTAGATTTTAAAAATTTAAATTGTTCATTTTCTGGCAATTCCTTTCTATCATCTACATACAGTGAAATAATAATATATTCATCGTTTAAAATATTATAAATATCGTCTTCACTCCACACTTGTTCTTCCATTTTACGGCAGTTTACACAAGCATAACCTGTAAAATCTAGCATTATAGGTTTATTGGATGCTTTTGCCGCTGCTACGCCTTCGTTTAAATCTTTATAACAATTTAAACCTAAAGGACATTCAGATTCTTTTTCATAAATACTATACCATAATGGCGGCGGAAAACCACTTAACATCTTTAAGTTAGCATATTTAGTATTTGTTAAACCTGGAATTAAATATACTGTAAATGCAAAAACTAAAAATATAAAAGACCAACGCCATTTTGTAGGCTTTTTATATGGACCATCGTGTGGAAATTTTATTTTTCCAAATAGATATAATAGTAAGCCAATACCAACAATTATCCAAAGTCCAATAAAGACTTCTCTTTTTAATAATCCCCAATGTTTTACAAGATCTGCATTTGATAAAAACTTTAAGGCTAAAGCTATTTCTATAAAACCTAAAACGACTTTTACTGTTGTTAACCAACCTCCAGATTTTGGTAAAGAATTTAACCATTTTGGAAACATAGCAAATAAAGTAAATGGTAAAGCTAATGCTAGACCAAAACCACTCATTCCCATGGTTAATTGTGTTGCGCCACCATCGCTAGTTAAAGAGCTTCCTAATAAAGTTCCTAAAATTGGACCTGTGCATGAAAACGATACTATAGCTAAGGTTAGCGCCATAAAAAATACTCCTATTAATCCACCTACACTATTTGCTTTACTATCTAAAGCAGCACTCCACGAATGCGGTAATGTTAACTCATAATAACCAAAAAATGAGAATGCAAATGCTATAAATATGACGAAAAATATAATATTTAGAGTCACATTTGTAGATATATTATTTAAAATTTCTGGGTCTAAAGAGTCTAAAACATGAAATGGTAAGCTTAATAAAAAGTAAATTAAAAAGATGAAAAAACCATACATTACAGAATTTGCAATTCCTTTTTGAGAGTTTCCTGCACTTTTAGTAAAAAACGAAACTGTTAAAGGAATCATAGGAAAAACACATGGTGTTAACAAGGCTATTAATCCTCCTAAAAACCCTAAAAAGAAAATGGTAAGGTTACTTTTTTCTTCTACATCTTCTGCTTTTTCAAACTTTTCTTTTCCTTTTATATCTAATGCAAGTGCTTTAGATTGTTCAATATCATAATCGCTAAGTTGTGTTGCTCCAGAAGATTTTAATAAATCTCCAGAAAGCGATGTTTGAAACTCAAAGGTTTCTGGTGCAAGGCATTTTTCGTTATCACAAACTTGAAAAAACACTTCTGCTTTTATAACTTTTACTTCTGGATTTAAAAGTTTTATTTTTTGTTTGAATGTTGCTTCTTTTTCAAAATACTTAACATCCATATTAAAAACGTCTTCAAAAACTTTTTTAGATTTTGATTCTGAAGTTTCTCCTATTACTTCATAGTCTTTAGACTCAGTATCGAATGTAAATTCTGTAGCAATTGGTCCATCGTCTGCATTATTTTCTTGTGAATAGAAATGCCAATCGCCATCTATTACTGCTTTATATTCTATCTCATATTCTGTATCTGAAAGTTTATTGGCTTTCGAGGTCCATTTTACAGGCTCTAAAATATTAGATTGATTACCTACAACATTGTTTGGTGTTGGTAATTGAAAGGTTAAAATTTCACTTTCAAAAATACATTGTTTATCGTCACAGGCTTGAAAGCTAACCTCTGCTTCTATGGCAATAATATTTTTATTTACCAACTCTATACGTTGCGTGAATGTTGCAGAATCATCAAAAAACGTAAGATCCATATCAAAAACCTTATCGTGTTTTGTTATACTTCTACTCTCTTTTGTTTTACCTATTATTTTATAATCTTCACCTTCATTATTATATGTAAACGCTGTTGGTAAAGCGCCACCTTCTGGTAACGTTTGTGAGTATAAATGCCATTTCGATTCTATATCTGCATTAAATATTAAGTTATACTCTGTATCAGATATTTTTTCTACACTTGTGCTCCATTTTACAGGATTAAGTTGTGCTGTTACACTATTTATTGAAAATAAAACTAAGATAAAAGCTATAAATTGCTTCATTGTTGATATGTGATTTTTAATATGTTATCTGTTTGATTTGTTGCTTTAAACAACGCACTACTTCTATAATTTATAACCCAAACTATGGTATTGTTTGAGGTTAAAACGAGGCATTTTTCTTTAGCTCGTAACGACAGTTTTTCGTCTTTAAAAAACTTACTTAGTTTCTTTTTTCCTGTCATTCCCAACGGGTAAAAATAGTCTCCTTTTTCCCATTGTCTTACTTTTAAAGGAAAGTTTAACAGTTTTTGGTCTAAATAAATAGTAGATTTTGTATTTTTCTCTAGTTTTTCAACGCGTTCTATAGATAATAAACCGTTAGCAATTTCAATACTTTTAGATGGTTTTTCTATTGTAATTTCTTTAAATGCAGTAACAGTTGTGTTTTCTGTTAAAACTAATGTTTCTCTATTTTTTAACAGTGTATGGGTGTTAGACATTATTTGTTTTCCGCTTTGCGCGTGCAATAAATTTTCAAGTACGTTCCAATCTGTAAAACCATAGATTTTAAAAACCTCAAATAAATAAGCTTTTGGTTGTTTTAGATTTTTAAATTCTTGTATTTTATAAATTACGGCTTCACTATCGCGTTGTATAATTGCACGTTTTAAAACTGCACTTACACTTTCTTGAACAATAGCTTTGGTATCTTTTAAATTATCTAGTGTAGTTTCTACATTTTTAAGTAACGTAGGATTTATTTCTTTTAAAATAGGAATGACATCGTGTCGTAATTTGTTTCTTAAATATTTTGTTGAAGCATTACTACTATCTTCTCGCCATGTTATATTTTTAGATTTTGCATAGTACTCTAAACTTTCTCTTGAAAACTTAAGTAATGGTCTCACGATATTTTCGTTACGCTCTGGAATACCTGTTAAACCTTCAATTCCTGTACCACGTGTAAAATTTATTAGTACAGTTTCTAGATTATCATCTGCATGATGTGCTGTTAATATATAGTCGAATTGTAATTGCCTTGCTAAATCAAAAAACCAATTATAACGTAATGTTCTGGCTGCCATTTGTATTGAGCTTTTTTCTGCTTTAGCATAAGCTTCTGTATTAAAATGTTGTATAAAAACTTCTATATCTAATGTTTTTGCTAATTCTAAAACAAAAGCTTCATCGGTATCACTTTCATTTCCGCGTAAATTAAAATTACAATGTGCTAGCGCAATATTTAAATTTAACTTTGAACACAAATGAGTTAAAACAACACTATCTAAACCTCCAGAAACCGCAATAAGAATTTTAGCCTTTTTTAAATAAGGCATATTATTCTCTATATTATTTTTAAAGGCATTAAACATGTGTTACTGCTTATTAATTATTGTTTTCTAAAACTGTTCGCATGGCTTTTGCCTTTAATAAACACTCTTCGTATTCGCTAGTTGGTTCACTTTTTGCAGTAATTGCTCCACCAACAGAATAAGAAACATACTGCTGTGTTTCGTTATATAAAATACTACGAATTATAACATTAAAATCGAAGTCGTTTTCTGGAGTAATGTAACCTACAGAACCAGAATACAAACCACGTTTAGCGTCTTCTAGAGTTTCAATAATTTTCATTGCTGAAATTTTTGGAGCTCCAGTCATGCTTCCCATTGGAAATGTAGTTTTTAAAACTTCTATAGGATCTATAGTGTTTTCTACTTGAGAAACTACTGTAGATATCATTTGATGTACTTGTTTAAAGCTATAAACTTTACAAAGCTCCTCGACTTCAACGCTACCTTTTGTGGCTGTTTGTGATAAATCGTTTCTAACTAAATCTACAATCATAATATTTTCACTACGTTCCTTTTGGTCTGTAATTAAATTATGTTTTAATGTATTATCCAATATAGCATCGCTTTCGCGTTTTGCTGTACCTTTTATAGGTTGCGAAATGATTTTAGTACCTGCTTTTTTTATGTATCGCTCTGGCGAAGCAGAGAGTAAATATTTATCATTTGTTTTAAAAAAAGCTGCAAATGGCGGTTGTGAAATTTCGTTAAGTTTATAATAAGTTTCTATTGGGTTTATGGTTGTATTTTCGGCATAAAATTCTTGACAAAAATTAGCTTCGTAAATATCACCTCTATTTATATGCCATTGCATTTTTGCTACTTTTTCAAAGTAATCATCTTTACTTGTACGCAGCTTAATTTTTATGTTTGTATTTGCTTGAGTATTAATAGTAGATTTATAATTCTCTATGGTTTCTAAATCTATTTCTAACTCATCATCAACAGCATTTAAATATTTTATAGTAACCGTATTACCTTGTACTAAAAAGATTTTTTTAGGCTGAAAAAAATACAGGTCTGCAAAAGCTAAACCATCGGTATTATTAGATTTTAAGTTTTCGGTATCGTTTTTTAAATCGTAAGTTAAATAACCAAAAATCCAATCGTTAGTATTGTTTTGGTATTCTTTAAGTTTACCAAAAGCATCATGATAATCTGTTTGTATTGCTGTAAATGCATCAACCGCTAAAACGGCATCATAATTTGAATATTTTTGTGAGTAATTGTTGGAATCAAGCCAAACAACATCATCAAAATGTTGTGCCCAAGAAAGTAGTTTTCTCTTAAATTCCTCAATATTAACTATTTGTTTTGTTTTACTTGTTCTCAATTAAAGTGCTTATATTAACCTTTTCAAATTTATAAAGAATCTCACTATTTTCTAAGTATAATATATAAAACGTTTCACTATCCCAATCTTATGACTTTATTTTCTATTAATTTTAAAAAGCATTTACTAACCATTTTGCTTTTATTAATTTTCGGTTTACAATTATCTGCTCAAGAAAAATCTAAATATTCTTTATTATGGAAAATTGAAGGTAAAGACCAACTTAAACCTTCTTATTTATTTGGCACAATGCATGTTAGCGACGAGCGCGCGTTTAATTTTAGCGATGCTGTTTTGCCAGCAATTGAAAATACCGAGAAATTTGCATTAGAGATTCAGCCCGATTCTTTAGTGATAAAAATGTTTACAAAACCAAAAATTGAGCTTGCTTATTTGCAGTTTAAAAAACTTTTAAATGATGATGAATATAGCAAAATTGCCAAACGGTTTAAGGCTATAAATGGTTACGATATTGAAGAATCTACACTTTACGACCCAAGTATTTTAATGTCTATGCTAAGTCCTGATGATGAAAAAGAAACCGATAAAACAACTTTTGTAGACATGCACCTTTTAGGTCATGCTAAGACCATGCAAAAAGAAATTGTAGGTTTAGAAGATACAGATTCGCAATTATTTTATTTTGAAAATGCTACAGATGAGAGAAAACGCGAACTACTTTTAGAAGAGCTTTTTTACGACATAGAAACTTATGAAACTGAAACTGAAGCCTTAAAAAAGGTATATATAACAGGCGATATTAATGCTATAGACGCCATGATTATGTCTTATGATGGTTATGGAGAAGAAATGAAAAGTAGAAACATTGTAATGACTAATAGTATTATAAAACAAATGAAAAATAGTTCTATTTTTTCGGCTGTTGGTGCAGCACATTTACCAGGAAATGTGGGACTTATAAAAATGCTTCGCGATAAAGGTTATAAAGTTACGCCTGTAGAAGCTAAATTTACAGGAGTTGCAAAAAATTATACTATAGATACTTCTAAAATGTCTTGGCATACATTTAATAGTGAAGATTATGGCTACACATTGCAAACACCAGGAATTCCTGCTATAGAATCAAATAACGAGGGACTTGATGCTTATATCTACACAGACTTAATTACTGGCACAAACTATTCTTATTTTGCTTTAGATTTTAGATCTAAAAATGGAATAGACAAAACCATGTTTTATGAAAAAATGATTGAAGATGCTACTACAAGATATAATGGAGAAATAGTTAGCAAAAAAACCATTACTATTGGTGGTACACAAGGTTATGAAATTGACATAAAAATTCCTGAACCAAGTGATCCTAAAAAAGATGGTGTAAAATCTGTTTTTGTATTTAAAAATGGGGTTTTTTATCAATTTTTAGTCTACGGAAACTATAATTCACTAAACTCTAAAATGGTGTCACGTTTTGTAAACTCTATAAAAATCACAAAACCTAAAGCTATACCAACACCAAATTGGTATGAGTTTAAACATAAAAAAGGAGCCTTTACAGTAAAAATGCCAAGCAAACCTTTAGATCGTTCTAAAGAAATTGAAAGTCCGTTTGAAGACACTACAGAACCTTACATAATTAATATGTTTATGGCCATAGATGCCAAAAACAAATCTAATTATATAATACGATATAACGACCAACCAAACGGCTATAGAATTGATGATTTAGAGGCATCGTTTAGAGGTATGGCAGAAACATTTACTGGTAAAGCCGAAATTATTGGCACACCAAAAACAATATACCAAAACGGTTATATTGGTAAAGAATATGAACTTTATATTAAAGGAATTTCTCATTCTATTTGCAGATTGTTTTTTAGAGGCAATAGAACGTATTTACTTCTTGCACAAAGACTTGAAAAAGGTTTAAAAGCAGACCCAAACAATACGTTTTTTGAATCTTTTAAACTTACAGATTTTGAAGAAGAACCTATTGTTGTTCATGAAAAACAAGGTGTAAAATTTAAAGGCTTTAAAAATATTCGTGAAATTTTAGAAGATGAAGATTATGATAATTCTGATACGTATTTTTATAATTCTTATGATTATTATACTAAAAACGAACAATCAGGAGATATTTATGCCTTCGGTTTTACAAAATTAAAACCTTATTTTAAAATAGATACCCTAGCTAAATTTTACGATTTAAATAAAGAAAACATTACTAATTACACAGATACTATTGTAAGAAGCAAAAAAGTGAAAGTTAATAATAACGAAGCTGTAGAATTTGTTGTTATGCAAAAACAAGATAGTATTTATAGTAAGTACCTACTTTGGTTAGATAAAGATAAATTTATTTATACGTCGGCTTTTGTAAGCAAAGAAAATATTGACAGTAAAACAACCAACAACCTATTGTACGGTTATTTACCCAAAACAAATACTACCTCATTTAATTATTACAGCTCTAAAACAGATTTATTATTAAACAATTTAAAGTCTAAAGACTCTTTAGTATTTAAACAAGCTTATGGTGCATTTACATATTATGAATTTAGTAAAGATGATGTACCAAAACTTTATAAAGCCATAGATGCTAAGTATGCAACAACAGAAAATAAAGAAAAAGTAATTGAAGCTATAATTAATGAATTTAATAACGTTTCAGATGATAATACAGTTGCTTTTTTAGAAAAAATATACACTAATTATAATTTAAACGAAGCTTTAAAAAGAAGCATATTACAAATAATTCCCGAACTAAAAACGCCCAACAATTTAACAACTTATAGAAAGTTACTTTTAAATAATACTCCTAAAGCAGCCGAAGATTACAATTACGCTATTTTTTCTCCATATTTTGATTCTATCCCAATGGCAATAGAAGATTATAATGGGTTATTAAAACTTATTGACTCAAAAAAATACAGATCACAACTACTAAGTTTATCAGCACAAATATTAAAATCTAGTTATAAAAACAAAAGCAATATTATTTCACTATTTAATAACTTAACCATTAATAATACTAAAGATTTAAAAACATTTATTAATCAAAAAGCATCAGAAGACTTTAACTATTCACATCAAACCATAATTTATAATTATCTAAATTATTTTGAGGCATTTCCTAAAAACAAACAAGCACAAACTATAGATAATTTTACAAATCAGTTATTAGATATTAAAAATAACAAGTGGTTAGCGCTTAGAGCTTCAGAAATTAGAATTCTTCACGATTTAAAACTTGAAAACCAGTTAACAAATACCCTTTTAGATAGTTTAGATACACGCTATAATATTATGAAAGCATACCATAAGGCAAATAACCTTAAAAAGGTTTCAAAAAAATATTATAATGAAGCAGCGTTTGCAAACTTATCTTTACAACAATATTTAGAAGAAATAGACGAATGGCCAGATAAAAGAAATTTACTTGGTACTTTAAAATTAGATAACGTTACTTATTATGCCTATGCATTAATTTACGATTATGATGGCACAGAAGAGTCTTATTTAGCAGTAGTAAAAGCCGATTTTAAACTCTCACAAAAACATGATTTTAAAACTTATACCACCTTGACAGATTGGAACTATTTAAGTGATAATTGGAAAGCGCAATCAGAAAAACTTATTAAAAAGAAAGCCGAAAATTTATAAAAAAAGTCTCACTAAAAACATATTAGTTAAGGTTTATTACATTTGAAAAACTTTAAATTTTAGTAAGAAACAACGTTGAAAACTAATAAAATCATGTTCGAATTAACTAACAATAATTTAAAAATTAAAGTCCAAACAAAAGGCGCAGAACTTTGTGAAATTTCAGCAATAAAAAACAAAAATCAATTTATGTGGCATGCAGATCCTGATGTTTGGGGAAGTTTTGCTCCTAATTTATTTCCTATTATTGGTGCACTAAAAGAAGACAGTTATACCTATAATGGTAAAACATTTAAGCTTCCTAAACATGGTTTTGTAAGAGAAAATAAAAATATAAAACTTTTGAAACAAACTAAAAACAGTCTCGTTTTTAGCTTAATGTATAATGACAATTTATTAAAAATTTACCCTTTTAAATTTCAATTTATAATTACATATACTTTAGAAGAAAATACCATCCACATTACACACACAGTAAAAAACTTAGACGACAAAGCTATTTACTTTTCCATTGGTGGTCATCCTGCTTTTAAATGTCCATTTTACCAAAATGAAAGCTATACAGATTATAGTTTAGTTTTTGAAAACGATGAAACTTCTAAAACTCATTTATTAAATATGGAAAATGGTTTAGTAACAGATAAAACTGAAACCGTTTTTAAATCTGGAAATAGCATAAAATTAAGACCAGATTTATTTAATGAAGATGCACTAATTTTTAAAGATTTAAAGTCTAGAAAAGTTGCATTAGTAAGTAAAACTCATGGCGAAATACTTAATTTAAGCTTTAAAGACTTTAATTATTTAGGCATTTGGGCAAAACCAAATGCACCATACGTTTGCATAGAACCTTGGTTAGGTGTTGCAGATCATGAAAATACAAATCAAAAAATAGAAGAAAAAGAGGGCATTATTAAATTACCTGAAAGCGAAACTTTTACAGCAACCTACAGTATACAAATACATGAGGATCATTTAGGGTAAGCAAAATATAAATAGTAATTTTGTAGCTTAAATAATTTACTTTGACTTTTAGAGACTTAAACTTAAACACACCATTATATAATGCCCTAGACGATTTGGGCTACACTACACCAACACCAATACAAGCAGAAGCTTTTAATGTGGTTGCAAGTGGAAAAGATATGGTTGGTATAGCACAAACAGGAACAGGTAAAACTTTTGCCTATATGCTACCTGTGCTTAGAAATCTTCCGTTTTCTAAACAAGAAAACCCAAGAGTATTAGTTTTAGTACCTACAAGAGAACTTGTTGTACAAGTTGTTGAAGAGATTGAAAAACTCTCTAAATACATTAACAATCGTGTTTTGGGTGTTTATGGTGGCACAAATATTAATACACAAAAACAAGCTATTGCTCAAGGCATAGATATTTTAGTTGCTACTCCAGGACGTTTATACGATTTGGCTTTAAGTAGAGTTTTACAATTAAAATCTATTCAAAAATTAATTATCGATGAAGTCGATGTTATGCTAGATTTAGGTTTTAGACATCAACTTATTAATATTTTCGATTTATTACCTACGCGTAGACAAAACATTATGTTTTCTGCTACAATGACAAAAGATGTAGACGATTTAATTGTAGATTTCTTTAAATCTCCAGAAAAAGTATCTATTGCTACTTCTGGTACACCACTAGAAAATATAAAACAAACACGCTACAAAGCGCCTAATTTTTACACAAAACTAAACTTACTTAAGTATTTATTGCAAGATGAAGAAACCTATAATAAGGTGCTTATTTTTGTGGCTTATAAAAAAATGGCCGATCGTTTATTTGAAGCTTTAGACGAAGAATATAACGAAGAGCTTTGTGTAATACACTCTAATAAAACTCAAAATTATAGATTACGTAGTATTGAACAATTTCGCGAAGGCGTTAATAGAATATTAGTAGCTACAGATGTTATGGCTCGTGGTTTAGATATAGATAATGTGTCGCACGTTATAAACTTTGACACACCAGAATATCCAGAAAACTACATGCACAGAATTGGTAGAACAGGTCGTGCAGAACGCGAAGGTCATGCTTTGGTGTTTACTACAGAAAAAGAAAAACAAGCCATAGAAGATATTGAAGCATTAATGAATATGACTATTAATGTAGAAGAAATTCCAGATACCGTTGAAATTTCTACAGAACTTATAGAAGAAGAAAGACCACAAATTAAAGAACGTAATAACCCTAATAAACGCAGAAAAGATGAAGACGCTCCTGGACCAGCATTTCATGAGAAGTCTGAAAAAAATTCTAAAGAAAATTTAGGTGGTTCGTACAAGTTTAAAATTGCCGCTAAGTATAAAAAACCTAAAACGCGTGGTGACAAAAATTACAACAAGCGCAATAAAAGAAAATAGCTTAGTTATAAATTTACAATAAAACACTCAAAATTATACGTTTATCGAAAAAATCACGTTTTGTTTTTAACAATACAGTGTATTTTTTACATTTAAATGATGAGTGAAATCCCTAAACTTTTATTTGATGCCGATAATTCATTTTATCACGATAACATCGTGAGCATTCTTGTAAACCAGAATTGGCTTTTAGTAAATAAAATAAAAGAAGAAAAAACAACTTATGTTTTTTCTAAGGATAATGTTTTAACAAGAACTACTAATGGTACAATATCTAAAGCTAAATGGCATTATGTAAATGAAAATTATATTCGTATTACTGGTGAAGATGGGAGTATTAATGTAATTAAAATGACGTTTAGAAATGAAGACATTTTAACCTTAGATATTGATAGAAAATCTAACGAACTTGCTGTTTTTATAAACGAAACTAAAAGTGATAAAATTTTAAATACTTATGATGATATTACCACTTATTTACACGCAAAGTATTTAAGCAAAGCAAAAAATATTATACAGAATCATTTGTATTATTTTATAAATAAATCTGAAGAATTTGGGCCTTTTACTGCAAAAGAATTAATAAATAAAGTAAAAAAAGGAATTCTAAGTAGCCAATGTTTTATTAGAGAAACTAACGAAAGTAACTATAATAAAAGGCTTAGAATAAAAGATTTAATTAGCGTAATTTAAACCTACTTCTTACCTATTACTATTGTAGACAGTCCTATTTTATTTGCAATAAGTTTATCTATAATTTTAAATATTGGTACTAAAGTATTGTATAATTTCATTTGTCCGCCAGGAATACTTTCTTTTTTTAAAATACTTCCTGTTACATACCAACCTAAAATACCAATAAAATTAAAATTCTGCTTATGTATAATTTTAAAATTATTTAATTTAAAAATGTTTGAAAGAGACGTTTTAGTATACCGCCTGTAATGCCCTAATTCTTTATCAAATTTATTATAAAGCGTTTGGTATGATGGTACTAATATTATTAAATGCCCATTTTCTTTTAGCAGTTTTTTACAATTTTTAATTGCTAAAACATCATCTTTTATATGTTCTACTACATTTAAAGCAAAAACAGTATCATATTCACCTAAATGTTTTTCAAACTTTTTATCAAAATCCTCATCGGTTAGGTTCATGATTTCAGAACCTAAAAAATTTGAATACTGATTAAAGTTTTGGTTTAGTTTTTCAAAATAATTTTGTCTTATATCTGTTAAAACCATCTCAAAATCATCTTCAAGAAAAAATGTTGATATATTACCAATACCGCTACCTATTTCTAAAGTTTTCCCTTTACAATAAGGTTTAATGGTTTGGTACATCCATCTATTAAATTTATCGGCTTTTGCAATTACATCTAAGGTTGCTTCACCAATAACATCGTTTTCTTCAAATTTAATTTCTTGAGACATCTATTTTTTTGAGTTTACAATTTAAAAAAAGCGAACCATTAGGTTCGCTTTTTTATTTAACTTTTTAAAAAGTTATTGTTTTATACGTGTAAAGCACGATCATCTGTAGCTGCTAAAGCGGCTTCTTTTACTGCTTCAGCAAATGTTGGATGTGCGTGAGACATACGTGAAATATCTTCGGCACTAGCTCTAAACTCCATAGCTACTACTGCTTCTGCAATTAAATCTGCACAACGTGCACCAACCATGTGTACTCCTAATACTTCATCTGTATTTTTGTCTGCAAGAATTTTTACAAAACCATCAATATCTCCACTTGCTCTAGCACGACCTAAAGCTCTAAATGGAAATTGTCCTACTTTATATTCTGCTCCAGCTTCTTTTAATTCTTCTTCGGTTTTACCAACTGCTGCAACTTCTGGCCATGTGTATACTACACCTGGAATTAAGTTATAATCTATGTGTGGTTTTTGTCCTGCTAAAGTTTCGGCTACAAAGGTTCCTTCTTCTTCAGCTTTATGTGCTAACATTGCTCCTTTTACAACATCTCCTATTGCATAAATATTGCTAACGTTTGTTTGTAAATGTTCGTTTACTTCTATTTGGCCTCTTTCTGTAAGTTTTACTCCTGCTGCTTCAGCATTTAAACCCTCTGTAAAAGGTTTACGTCCTACAGATACTAAGCAGTAATCTCCTTTTACTTCTACAATTTCTCCTTTTTTGTTTTCGGCTTTTACAATAACTTCATCTCCATTGCGCTCTACAGATTGTACTTTGTGAGACACCATCATTTTAAATTTAGCCTTTTTAAAGACTTTATTTAATTCTTTAGATAGAGAACCATCCATTGTTGGTAAAATTCTATCCATGTATTCTATTACAGTAACTTCTGCTCCTAATCGTTTATATACTTGACCAAGCTCTAAACCTATTACGCCTCCACCAATAACAATCATGTGTTTTGGTATTTCTTTAAGTTTTAAAGCTTCGGTAGATGTAATTATTCGTTCTTTATCAAGTGTTATGAATGGTAAGTTTGAAGGTTTACTTCCTGTTGCAATAATGGTGTTTTTTGCTTCAATTTCTGTTGTTTTTTCTCCTTCAATTTTAATATGTGTAGCATCTATAAAACTACCAACACCTGTAAATACATCGATGTTGTTTTTTTTCATTAAAAAATCTATACCTCCAGTTGTTTGGTCTACAACGGCTTGTTTACGACCAATCATTTTTTCTAAATTAACTTTAATTTCACCTGGAATTTCTATTCCATGCTCTTCAAAATGTTTAGTAGCTTCTTCGTAATGATGAGATGAACTTAGTAAGGCTTTACTAGGTATACAACCTACATTAAGACAAGTACCTCCAAGTGTAGAATATTTTTCGATTATTGCAGTTTTCATACCTAGTTGTGCACAACGTATTGCTGCTACATATCCTCCAGGTCCTGAGCCTATTATGGCTACATCGTATTTACTCATAAGTAATATTTAGAATGAATTTTATCTTGTATTAAGACTATCTTATTGATTATTATAGCAAAAATACAATTTTGTAATTTTATTTACGAATGTACAATGATGTATTTTTTACTAAAATAATGAGAGGCTTATTTTTTAAATTTACCGCAAAGAAAAAACAGCTCTATCTTTAAAAAAGAGTAATTCTCTTTTATTAGATTAGAACTGTTTTAGTATTAGAATTGATTAATAGCACTGTAAAAATCACTATTATATTAAGTATACACAATACTCAATTTGAGTATTTTTTTAATTAGCTATAATAAAGTCATATCCATTTTTAACATACCTACTAATTCTCCAGTTGAAGATATTTTTAATTTTTTTAAAATATTTCTTCGGTGTGTGTCTACCGTATGCGGACTTATATTTAGTTTTTCGGAAATTTCTTTACTAGTAAAATTTAGTATTAGTAGACGTATTACATCGCGTTCTCTATTGCTTATTCCTGCATGTAATAATTTTTGAGAAAAGTTATTATAATATACAGTTTCGTACTCATTTTTATTATTTAATAACTTTGCCGTTGCGGTTATTGGCAAGTTTAATTCAATATTTAAAACGGTATAATGCGCTAGACCAATTATAGGTTTCATTTCACTATCAAAAGCCAATGGTGTAGTGTTTTGTATAATGTTTACGTACTTATCGCTAGCATTTTTTATTCTATAATTCCATGTATAATTAGCAAGTTCTCTTTTGTTTTCGGGTATTTCGGCCAAAGTAAACTCCATTAAACTATTTAAAGCGCCTAACCAGATTTCTATGTCTTCTGGATGAATTCTACTCCAAAAGTATTTCATTCCTTTTACTTTTAAATCTGTAGCATCTAAACCTAAACAAGAGGTAAAGTTTTTGCTTATATATTCAAAAGTAAGCTCTTGGGTATTTGTTAAACAGAAAAAAGTAGAACTGTATGGCAAATACGTATCTAGCTCAATAATTTTTTTAATATGTGTTTCTAGCGATGGTTTAGTGTAAGATTCAAAAATAGATTTATAAACCTCTTTTATTTCTTGGTGTTTCATTAATTAGTTGTTAATAGCGATACCAAAATAATAAAATTTAATTTTTAAAAAAAATTAAGAAGGAAAACCTAGCATCTCTCCCATTCCAACGGTAAACAACCAACTACCATAAATAGCATGCTCTATTGAAACTAATAGTGTTGATTTGGTTTTATTATAAGTAAATGCAAATAATAAACCACCTAAAAAGGTTAATAAAATAACTAATGTATTTCTAAAAAAAATATGTGCTAGAGAAAATACAATGGCATTTATAAATATAAAAAGATGCTCGCTCTTAAATAGATTTTTATAACGCTGAAAATAAAAAGTTCTATAAATTAACTCTTGAGGATATACCGAAAAAGCAGAGTACACAAACAGTATTACCAACCACAATAATGGTTTATTTAATACTACTTTAAATAAACTTGCTTGATTAGAAATTAAAACAAAAGTTATAGTTATTACTGCAATTAGTATAAGTTTAAAAAAAGTGGCTTTAAAAAAACGACTCCAATTTAAGTTAGCAGCAATTTTAAATTTATTTTTTTCAATTCTAAGTAAGTAATAAACTATATATATAAAACCTGTTATTGCAATTATAGCTTTAATCCATAATGCAAAATCTATTGTAAAACTTATTGGAATTATTATGAAAATAATAAAAAACTCTATAAGCTTATAGATAGTAGATTGCATCATATTTTCTAAACTGTTATTACGGTAGTATGTTTAACTTCATTAATCATAAACGTACTATGTGTACTACCAATATGATCTAGTTTTGTTAATTTATTTACCATAAAATTACGAAAAGCCTTCATATCTTTTACTAATACTTTTAATAAATAATCGTAATCTCCACTAATATGGTAGCACTCCAAAACTTCTTCTAAATTAGTTACATCTTTTTCAAATTTAAAAACATAATCTTGAGAATGTTTCACTAATTTAATGTTACAAAATGCTACAAAAGATTTTTGAACAACTTCTTTATTTATTAAAGTAACATATTTATTAATTACGCCATTGTTTTCAAGTTTTTTAATGCGCTCGTATACTGCAGTAACAGAGAGATTCAACTTATTAGAAAGTTCTTTATTTGTTTGCTTACTATCTTCTTGTAATAGTTTTATAAGCTTAGTATCTATAGCATCAAAAGTCATTATCGAAAAATTTTCTGTTTACACATTTAATTTATTATTTTTTCAGAATTTAAAACACTTAAATCAAAAATAAATAGATTTAAAGTCTAAAATTTAAACAATATATTGATTAATAATCTAAAATAAATGACTTTTACTAAAAATTAAACTTAAAAAATTAAATTATGGCTTTTAAACCTGCTAATAATATACAAGACTTACAATATTTTGGTGAGTTTGGTGGTGTTAATCCTTCAATTTCAGACTCTTCAACATACACTTTTCTTTCTGCTAAAACCATGTTTGATACTTTTGAAGGTAATGCAGATGGTTGTTATTTATATTCAAGACATTCTACGCCTTCAAATTTATATTTAGGAGAAGCGCTTGCTGCTATGGAAGGTACAGAAACAGCAAATGTAACAGCTTCTGGAATGGGTGCAATTACACCTGTTATTATGCAGCTTTGTGGTGCTGGTGATCATGTTGTTTCTAGTAGAACGATTTACGGTGGCACTTACGCTTTTTTAAAAAACTTTGCACCGCGGTTTAATGTATCTACATCGTTTGTAGATATTACAAAACTAGATGTTGTTGAAGCTGCAATTACGCCTCACACAAAAGTATTGTATTGCGAATCTGTTAGCAATCCATTATTAGAGGTTGCAGATATTGCTGGTTTAGCCAAATTAGCAAAACAATATAATTTAAAATTAGTGGTAGATAATACATTTTCACCTTTATCTATTTCTCCTGCACAATTAGGTGCAGATGTTGTAATACATAGCTTAACTAAATTTATAAACGGATCGTCTGATACTGTTGGAGGCGTTATATGTGGTACTCAAGAATTTATTAATGACCTAAGAAATGTAAACGATGGTGCTTGTATGTTATTAGGTTCTACTATGGATAGTCTCCGTGCAGCTTCAATTTTAAAAAACTTAAGAACATTACACATTAGAATGCAGCAGCACAGTGTAAATGCTACTTATTTAGCTGAAAAATTTCAGGAACTTGGTTTAAAAACAGTGTATCCTGGTTTAGCATCACATCCATCACACACGCTATTTAAAAACATGATGAATGATAAGTATGGCTTTGGTGGTATGCTAACTATAGATGTTGGTTCTTTAGATAAAGCCAACGCTTTAATGGAACTAATGCAAGAGAAAAACTTGGGCTACTTAGCTGTGAGTTTAGGCTTTTATAAAACCTTATTTTCTGCACCTGGAAGCTCAACATCTTCAGAAATTCCTGAAGAAGAACAAGCAGAAATGGGACTAAGCGATGGATTAATACGTTTTTCTATAGGTTTAGATGCCGATATTGAGCGCACTTTTAAACTAATGAAAGCCTGCATGATTGATTTAGAAATACTTAAGCCAGAATTGGTTTAAAAAAATAAATCCCTAATTAAAAAATAAAAGGTTTGATGTATTTCAAGCCTTTTTTCTATTTGCATAACATCGTACAAAATCGTAACATTACATTCAAATAAAATTAAACTAATAGTAATACTAAATGGAAAGCCAAAACATTAAACCATCAGTACCTCAAGACGAAAATATTATTGAAAACAAAGAACTAAATATTTGGGAAGCATTAATTCCTGTAATTGCATTAGTTATTATGTTATTTTATAATGTATTTTTCGTGTATGGAGATGATGCTTTAAGTGGAAGTAATCAATTTATACTACTTTTAGGAGCTGCAGTTGCAGCTGTTGTTGGCTTTTACAACAAGGTTTCTTATAAACAAATGATAGATGAAGTTGCCGAGAATGTAAAATCTACCTCTGGCGCGCTATTAATTCTACTTATGGTTGGCGCTTTAGCAGGAACCTGGCTTATTAGTGGCATTATACCTACTATGATTTATTACGGATTACAAATTTTAAATCCCACTATATTTCTCGCAGCATCTGTAATAATTTGTGCTATAATTTCTATTGCAACTGGTAGTTCCTGGACGACTTCTGCAACTGTTGGTATTGCATTAATTGGTATAGGCGAAACACTTGGCATATCTTTAGGTATGACAGCAGGAGCTGTTTTATCTGGTGCATATTTTGGTGATAAAATGTCTCCACTTAGTGATACTACAAACCTTGCTCCTGCAATGGCTGGAGCAGATTTGTTCTCACACATTAAATACATGGCATATACAACAGTGCCTACAATTACTGTAACTTTAATTGTTTTTATAGTTATTGGCTTAAATATAGATACTACAGGTACACCAGATATATCTGATAAGTTAAATGCTATAAACGGTGCATTTAATATTACTCCTTGGTTATTTATAGTTCCAATAGTTGTTATCTTTTTAATTATAAAAAAAACACCGCCATTAGTTGCCTTATTAGTGGGTACGCTATTAGGCGGAATTGCTGCAGTAATTGCTCAACCAGAAATAGTAACTACAATTGCTGGAGCAGAAAGTTTAACCTTTCAATCTGCATATAAAGGTGTAATGAATGCTATGACTGTAGATGTTGCTGTAGAAACCTCTAGTACAGAATTAAACGATTTATTTTCTGCAGGTGGTATGTCTGGAATGCTTGGTACCATTTGGTTAATTATTTGTGCTATGGTATTTGGTGGCGTTATGGATGCTATTGGTGCATTATCTAGAATTAGTAGAGCATTATTAAGTTTAGCCTCTACAACCTTTGGTTTATTTGCAAGTACAGTAGCCAGTTGTTTAGCTTTAAATGTAACAGCATCAGACCAATATTTAGCATTAGTTGTACCTGGAAAAATGTTTAAAAAAGCATACGAAGAAAAAAACCTTGCTCCAGAAAATCTAAGTAGAACCTTAGAAGACTCAGGAACTGTAACCTCGGTATTAGTACCATGGAATACTTGTGGTGCTTATCAATCTGGTGTTTTAGGTGTTCCGGTTGTAGACTATTTCTTCTTTGCTATATTTAATTGGTTAAGTCCGTTTATGACACTTTTATTCGCTGCATTTTCAATTAAAATAAAAGAACTCTCTAAGAAATAACTTAAAACTATTCCTTTTTAAATTTTCAATAGTAAAAATTTATAGCCCAATAAGATTTAAAAATTTTATTGGGCTTGTTTTTTTAAAGTTGTACAGTACTTTTGCGCACTTAAAATATAAACACAAACTTTAAAAATTTACAAATGGCAATAGTAGGAAAACAATTTCCAGATTTAACAGTAGACGCAATGAACGAAATGGGTGATACCTTTAAATTAAACGTTCTTGAAGAAGCAAAAAATAATAAAAAGAAAGTAGTATTATTTTGGTACCCAAAAGATTTTACTTTTGTTTGCCCAACAGAATTACATGCTTTTGAAGCTGCAAAAGAAGAATTTGCAAAAAGAAATACAATTGTAATTGGTGCCTCTTGTGATACTCCAGAAGTACACTTCGCTTGGTTAAATACACCAAAAGATAATGGTGGAATAGAAGGTGTAACATACCCAATATTAGCAGATTCTAACCGTAACCTTGCTTCTACTTTAGGGATTTTAGATATTACTAACGAAAAATACAACGAAGAAACTGGTGTTGTAACTGTAGAAGGTGATAACGTAACTTATAGAGCAACTTACGTAATTGATGAAGATGGTATTGTACAACACGAAGGTGTAAACAACATGCCAATTGGTAGAAACGTAAACGAATTTTTACGTATTATCGATGCTTTAACTCACGTACAAGAAAAAGGTGAAGTTTGTCCTGCAAACTGGGAAGAAGGAAAAGACGCAATGAGCGCAAATAGATTAGGTACTGCAGAGTATTTAGCAAACCACGTAAACTAAGCAATTATGGTTCAAGAATTAAGTCAAGATAATTTAAACGAAATTATTGCAAGTAACGATACTGTTGTTGTGCAATATTCTGCAACTTGGTGTGGTAACTGTCGTATTATGAAACCAAAAGTTAAGAAATTAGCTGGTGAGTTAGAAAATATAACATTTGTTATAGCAGATGCAGAAAAATTTCCAGAATCAAGACAATTAGCAACTGTAGATAATCTACCAACATTTGCAACTTTTAAAGGTGGAAAATTTGTAAACCAAACACAGACTAACAAATTTGACGTTTTAAAAGACTTAGTAAACGAAGTAGCTTAAAAATAACACTTGGTTAAGCGCAGTTTAAATGCAAGATTTAAACTGCGTAAAACCTAATAAAGAAAAAATTTATCAATGAAATTACCTGTAATAAAACACTTAGCTCAATTTATAGAAGATAACGACGAAGATTACGTTAATGAAACTATAGAAACACTTGAAGCTTTAACCGAAGTACCATCACTAAAAGATGAAGAACTTGACGTTATTGGAGAATTAATCTCTAATATGTATGGTGCTATTGAAGTTAATAAAATGATTAAAGATGGTACACCTAAAAAAGAGGCTGTAAATAACTTTATGAAACGTGTTTTAGGTTCTATTGATAAGTAAACCTAAGAAAAAGAAAAATTCATTATTAAAACCACTTTGCTCTAGCAAGGTGGTTTTTTTATAACCAATCAACTGGTTAACCAATTTTCATTTAACTTAGATACTTTATAAAACGAATTAATTGCAATTAATCTTTAAACTAAAAATGATTAAAAAACTTACCAAACTACAGTTTCCACTATTTTTATTTTGTATTTTTTTTTCTTTAAACAGTTGTAAAACCGATACCCAAAAAAATACTACAACACAACAAACCAAGACAGCTAAGACCGTTTATGCAAGTGATGTTATTCCCTTTTTCGACCATTGGAAATTAATTTTAGACGATGGCTCTAACGCTGGAATTGCAAATAATTTTGAAAACAAAGATTACTTTTACACCACAAACGATGGTAAAGATAATTGGGTAGTTTTTAAAACACCAAATGGAGGAGATACTCATGGAACTTCAAATAACACAAGAACCGAATTAGCTCAAACAAAAAAATGGTATCCAAAAACAGCGAACGATAAACTTACAGCAACACTTAAAGTAATGAATGTTTCTGCAACTGGAGACGCTCGAGTAGCTGCAACACACGCAGTAGTTGTTGGACAAATACACAGTGCTGATGCTTTTTAAAACGAACCATTAAAAATATTCTACAAAAAATTTCCTGGTCATACTAAAGGTTCTGTGTTTTGGCATTACGAGATTAATACTGCTGGAAATAACAATGCTAAACGTTGGGATTACTCTCATGCTGTTTGGGGAGATGATTTTTCTGTAGTTGGTCTAGATGCAAACACATATCCAGAAGAGCCAAAAGATGGGATTGCTTTAGGTGAAGAATTTAGTTATGAAATTGAAGTAAAAGATGGCATTATGAATTTAACTTTTACAAGCGAAGGACACGAAACTAAAACCTTTACTAAAAACTTAATCGAATCTGAATACATAACAAAAGGAGATATACCAGAACAAACACAAAAACTATTTTTTCCAATTGGTCAAGATGGCGTAGAGCGTGCAGAAGCTTACACAGGAGAAGGCTGCTTTTTTAAACTTGGTTGTTACAACCAAACTAATGGTAAATCGCCTGAAGAGAATAAAAACTGGTGCTCTGGTGCAGAAACTCATGATGGCGATTTAAGTAAACAATATGCAGATGGCAACTATGCTGAAGTTTGGTTTAAAACGGCAAGTATACAAGTAAGTGAAGCTGCTGTTTCTAACGAAGGTTATTTTACCAAAAATGATTAAAAAATATTAGAATAATTTAAAAACCACTTTGTAATTACAAAGTGGTTTTTTTATAAATGAATTTTTTACTTTAAAAGCGCAATAATCTCATTAAAGCCTTTTGCTTCAGCATAATCTAAAGCTGTTTTTCCTACATTATCTTTTATAGTTGTATCTGCTCCATGTTGTAGTAATAATTTTACAACCTCTACTTTATCATATTGCGTAGCAAAAGCCAATGCAGTGGTTCCATTATTATTTACTTCATTTAAATTAGCTCCGTTTTCAATTAAAAATGTTGCAAATTCAACATTTCCTTTAAAACTCACACCTATTAAAGCTGTATTTCCAGAAGCATCTTTATCGTTTATTGGAGCATTGTGTTTTACCAAAGTTTTGGTCGCTGCTTCATTATCAAAATACGTTGCTAATATTAATGGTGTAAAACCACGTTGATCTTTAGCTTCCGCTAATTTTGGATTTTCGGTTAAAAGTGTATTTAATGTTGCGTTATCTTTATTTCTAATACTATTAAATACTTTATCTATATTATCCATTTTACTTGTGTTTAAACTTATATAAACTTTATTTTTTTATTCGTGATTTTAAATAAAAAAGGAATGGATTTTAAAATCCATTCCTTTTAATTATAAATTAATGATATTTATTTAACATCAAAACGATCTAAATTCATCACTTTAGTCCAAGCTGCAATAAAGTCTTTAACAAAACGATCTTGCCCATCATTTGCTCCATAAACTTCAGCAATTGCTCTAAGTTCTGTATTAGAACCAAAAATTAAATCGGCTCTTGTTCCTTTAAACTTAACTTCACCTGTATTACGATTAGTACCCTCAAAATATCTATCGTCTTCAGATGTCGCTTTCCATGTGTAAGTGAAATCTAAAATATTTCTAAAGAAATCGTTAGTTAAGCTTCCTACATTATCTGTAAATACACCATAATCTGAACCATCGTAATTAGCACCTAAAACACGTAATCCACCAACTAAAACGGTTAATTCTGGTACAGATAGTGTTAGTAAATTAGCTTTATCAACTAATAAATCTTCTGCAGCAATTTTTAAATCACTTTTTATATAATTTCTAAAACCATCTGCTAAAGGCTCTAAATAACCAAACTGCTCTATATCTGTTTGTTCTTGTGTTGCATCACCTCTACCTTGAGTAAACTCTAAAGTATGGTTATAACCTGCATTTTTTAGTCCTTTTTCTACACCTACATTTCCTGCTAAAACAATAACATCTGCTAAAGATACTTCGCCATCAAACTTATTTTTAACGTCTTCTAAAACGTTTAAAACTTTATTTAATTCTTCTGGATTGTTGACTTCCCAACTACGTTGTGGCTCTAAAGCAATACGCGCTCCATTTGCTCCACCACGATTATCTGAACCTCTAAATGTTGAAGCTGAAGCCCAAGCTGTAGTTACTAATTGCGATACTGTTAAACCAGAGTCTGAAATTAAACCTTTTAATGTTTCTATATCTGAATCACTTAAAGTGTAGTTTACTTCTGGAATTGGATCTTGCCATAATAATTCTTCTTTAGGCACTTCTGGACCTAAATAACGTGATGTTGGACCTAAATCACGGTGTGTTAATTTGTACCAAGCACGTGCGAATGCATCTTCAAAAGCTTTATGATCTTTATGAAAACGCTTAGATATTTCTAAATATTTAGGATCAGTTTTTAATGCAATATCTGCAGTTGTCATCATTAATTCTTGTCTACCATTTGCATCACCAGCTTTTGGCGCCATTTTAGCGTTAGATGCTGCTGTAGGTTTCCATTGGTGTGCTCCACCTGGACTTTTTGTTAATTCCCATTCGTAATTAAGTAATACATCAAAATAATCTGCATCCCAACGTGTTGGGTTTGGTGTCCACGCGCCTTCAATTCCACTTGTAATCGTATCGTCTAAAACACCAGTACCAAAGCTATTTTTCCAACCTGTACTCATTTCTTCAATAGAAGCACCATGAGGTTCTTTACCTACATATTTATTAGGGTCTGCTGCTCCATGCGCTTTACCAAAAGTATGACCACCAGCAACTAAAGCTACTGTTTCCTCATCGTTCATTGCCATTCTACCAAACGTTTCACGTACATCGTGAGCAGAACCCATTGGGTCTGGATTACCGTTTGGTCCTTCTGGGTTTACATAAATCCAACCCATCATTACTGCAGCTAAAGGATCTTCTAAATCTCCTTCTTTATATCTTTCTTCATTCGCTCCCCATTCTGTTTCGCTTCCCCAATAAATATCTTGTTCTGGCTCCCAAACATCTTCACGTCCTCCTGCAAAACCAAACGTTGGGAATCCCATAGATTCTAATGCACAGTTTCCTGCTAAAATCATTAAATCTGCCCAAGAAATTTTATTTCCATATTTTTGTTTAATAGGCCAAAGTAATAATCTTGCCTTATCTAAGTTTCCATTATCTGGCCAACTATTAATTGGTGCAAAACGTTGGTTTCCGGCTCCTGCTCCACCACGACCATCACCAACTCTATAAGTTCCTGCACTGTGCCAAGCCATACGAATCATTAATCCTCCGTAATGCCCATAATCTGCTGGCCACCAATCTTGAGAGTCTGTCATAAATGCCTTTAATTCTTTTTTAAGAGCATCATAATCTAAACTTTTAAAAGCTTCTGCATAATCAAAATCATCACCCATAGGATTCGATTTCGCAGCATTTTGGCGTAAAATATTTAACTTCAATTCATTTGGCCACCAATCTCTATTTTTAACTCCACCACCCGAAGTTTGTTTAACTGTACCACTTAAAAAAGGGCATTTTGCAGAACTTTCGTTGATGTCGAAGTTTTTACCTTGAGGAGCACTACCGTGCGGATTATTTTCCATTTTTAAAACGTTTTTAAATTTTTAATTGAACATAAAATTAATTATAAATCACCTAAAATTAAGATTTAAAAAATTGATTGTTACTATTTAATAATAGTTTTAGACTATCGTATTTTAAAGCTCTATAACACAAAGCTATTGTTTTAAAAAAAAAAGCGCCACTTCCGAAGAAATGACGCCTGAGGGAAATAAATTAATTATTATATAATTACATTTTAGGAAGAACAACTGTATCTACAACATGTATTACACCATTAGATTGGTTTACATTTGCAATAGTTACTTTTGAAGCGTTTCCGTTTTCATCAGTGATATATAAATCTTTACCTTTCATCCAAGCTGTTAATGTTCCACCAGCTACAGTTTTAATTTCGGCTTTACCATTCATTTTTTTAATCATTTTCATAATATCTTTAGCTTTAAAATCTCCAGCTACAACATGATATTTTAAAATGGCTTGTAATTTTTCTTTATTCTCTGGCTTAACTAAAGTTTCAACAGTTCCTTCTGGTAACTTAGCAAAAGCATCATTTGTAGGAGCAAATACAGTAAAAGGTCCTTCGCTTTGTAACACATCAACTAATTCTGCAGCTTTAACTGCCGCTACTAATGTTGTATGGTCTTTAGAATTTACAGCATTCTCAACAATATTTTTAGAAGGATACATTGCTGCACCTCCAACCATTACAGTTTTTTCTTTTTTCATTTTATCTTGAGCAAACGCACCAATAGTAACTAAAAGAGATAATGCTAAAACAGTTGATTTAAAAATGTTTTTGGTTTTCATAATTTTCAATTTTTTAAGTTTAAGTTATTTTGTTATTTGCCATATAAACGGTAACACAATCTATACGGTTTTTAAAATGATGTGCTTTAACAATTAATTAACTAAACCAACCTTAATAGTTCTATTTGTTAAAATTTAGTATTTTGTTAAGTCTATTATATTAAGAGAATGTCTACTTTTATCAAACAAAAAATTTATAAAATGGCTAATATTACATTAGGAGGAACACCTATACAAACCTCAGGAAATTTACCTAGAGTTGGAGAAAAAGCTCCAAATTTTAATTTAACAGTAAGTGATTTATCTACTCAAGAATTATCTAACCTAAAAGGGCATAAAGTTTTGCTAAACATTTTCCCAAGTGTAGATACAGGAGTTTGCGCTCAATCTGCAAGAGAATTTAACAAAAAAGCTTCTGAAATGGAAAACACTAAAGTACTTTGTATCTCTAGAGATTTACCTTTTGCTCAAGCACGCTTTTGTGCAGCTGAAGGTTTAGATAATGTAATGATGCTGTCTGATTTTAAAGATGGAAATTTTGGTAAAAACTATGGACTAGAAATAACTTCTGGTGGATTTGCTGGATTACATTCTAGATGTGTTATTGTTTTAGATGAAAATGGTACGGTAAAATATACAGAACAAGTACCGGAAATTGGCGAAGAACCTAACTACGAAGCGTCTTTGCAAGCATTAGCTAATGGATAAAAAAAAGGAACCATTTATTATTAATAGAATTAAAAGTGTAGGTTTTGCCTTTAAAGGTGCCTACCTTTTAATTACTACTGAAGCCAGTATAAAAATTCAATTTTTTATTGGTGTAATTATGACTATTGCTGGATTTTATTTTAAAATAAATGCTACAGAATGGTGCATACAAATTTTAGTAATTACATTAATAATGGCGATAGAAGGTATTAACACTGCAATAGAAGAAATTGCAAATTTTATACACCCAGAACATCACCCAAAAATTGGATTAATAAAAGATTTAGCTGCAGGCGCAGTATTTATAGTAGCAATAGCTGCTGTAATAATAGGTTGCATTATTTACATACCTAAAATATTTTAATATATTTTTAAACACAATTACGCATTAGGAAAACCGTTAGTAATTTGTATTTTTACGCAATCTAAATTCCAGAAATGGCCAAAGCAAAAGCAAAATCAAAATCTAAAACTACCAAGAAAAAAAGGACTTTTAAAAAGCCAAGTATAGAACTATCTAACCAACAAAAGTTAATTTTTGGAAGTTTACTAGTTCTTTTAGGTGTTTTAATTTTTATTGCTTTCCTATCCTTTTTATTTACAGGCAAAGCAGACCAAAGTTTAATAGAAGAATTACCTTCTAGAACTGTAAAAACTCAAAATTGGGCAAGCCAAAGTGGCGCTTGGGTGAGTGATTTATTTATATATCGTGGTTTTGGTATTGCATCCTTTATATTTGCAGGTCTAATATTTTTATCTGGAATCTACACTTTATTAGATTTAAAGAAAAACAAACTTATTCAACATTGGTTTTGGGGAACCATAATAGTAATTTGGATTTCAATTTTACTAGGTTTTATAGGCGATACTTATGGTATATTAAGCGGTACTATAGGTTTTGAACTTAATCAATATTTACAAGCTTACATTGGTAAAATAGGAGTTGTACTCTTATTAATTTTTGGATTTATCACCTATTTAGCCACAAGGTTTAATTTTACTCCACAACGAATTGCTTCATTATTTAAAAAAGCAAAAAAAGATATTAAAACAGAATTTGAAGATGCATCAAAAGAAACTTTTGTTCCTATAGATAATACTTTAACTGAAGAAGCTGAAGCCATTAAAACAGCCTTTAATGTAGAAGAAACAACATTAGAACCTAATATTACAAATACAGTAGAAGAATTAAAAACACCTACTGAAACTATTAAAGTTGAAGATACTACGAATACAAGTTCAACTTCAGCTAAACTTGAAGTAGAAATACCAAAAGAGGAAACCATTGAAGAGGAAGAAGCTTTAGAGATTAAAGTTGAAAAAGTAGAAGAAGAAAAATCTGAAACCGATAACCTTTCAGATAAATTAGTTGCAGATTTTGGCCAATTTGATCCAACTCTTGAATTGAGTAATTTTCAATTTCCACCATTAGACTTATTAAAAAAGTACGATGTTGAAGGCATTAAAATAGACCAACAAGAATTAGAAGACAATAAAAATAAAATTGTTGAAACACTTAACAATTATAAAATAGGAATTCAAACCATTAAAGCAACCATTGGTCCTACCGTTACACTTTACGAGATCGTTCCAGATGCTGGAATTAGAATTTCAAAAATTAAAAATCTTGAAGATGATATAGCGTTATCACTTGCTGCTTTAGGTATTAGAATTATTGCTCCAATTCCAGGAAAAGGAACCATTGGTATTGAGGTACCAAATAAAAACTCTACAATCGTATCCATGCGATCTGTAATTGCATCTCAAAAATTTCAAAAGTCTGAAATGCACTTACCTATTGCTATTGGCAAAACCATTAGTAACGAAACAATGGTTATAGATTTAGCAAAAATGCCACACCTTTTAATGGCTGGTGCAACAGGTCAAGGAAAATCTGTAGGTTTAAATGCTGTCTTAACCTCTTTATTATATAAAAAACATCCTGCCGAGGTTAAATTTGTATTAGTAGATCCTAAAAAAGTAGAATTAACATTATTCAATAAAATTGAACGCCATTATTTAGCAAAACTTCCAGATGAAGCTGAAGCGATTATTACAGATAATACAAAAGTAATTAACACACTTAATTCACTTTGTATTGAAATGGATAACCGTTATGAAATGTTAAAAAATGCATTGTGTCGTAACATTGTAGAATACAATAAAAAATTTAAAGCACGTAAACTAAACCCAAATGATGGTCACGCATTTTTACCATATATTGTTTTGGTTGTTGATGAGTTTGCCGATTTAATAATGACTGCCGGAAAAGAAGTAGAAACTCCAGTTGCACGATTAGCACAACTTGCTCGAGCCATTGGTATTCACTTAATTATAGCAACGCAGCGTCCATCGGTTAATGTAATTACTGGTATTATTAAAGCCAACTTCCCAGCTCGAATTGCCTTTAGAGTATCTAGTAAAATAGATTCTCGTACCATTTTAGATGCTGGCGGAGCAGACCAACTTATAGGTCGTGGAGATATGCTATATACTCAAGGTAATGATGTTACTAGAATACAATGTGCCTTTGTAGATACTCCAGAAGTAGAAAAAATTGTAGATTTTATTGGTGCACAAAAAGCCTATCCAGACGCATATTTACTTCCAGAATATGTTGGTGAAGAAGGTGGCACGAGTCTTGATATAGATATTGCAGATAGAGATAAACTATTTAAAGAAGCTGCCGAAATTATTGTGACAGCACAACAAGGTTCTGCTTCTTTATTACAACGAAAACTTAAACTTGGCTACAACCGTGCCGGTAGAATAATAGATCAATTAGAAGCCGCCGGAATTGTTGGTGGTTTTGAAGGCAGTAAAGCAAGACAAGTTTTAGTTCCAGATTTAGTTGCTCTCGATCAATTATTAGAAAATGAAGGTAAATAAATTTTAAACAGTACTATTAATATAAAAAAATGAAAAAAGTAATACTATTATTAGCAATTATTATATCAAGCACAACATTTGCACAAAATGATGCAAAAGCAAAATCTTTATTAAATGAAGTTTCTCAAAAAGTAAAAAGTTATAATAATATAGCCATAGATTTTAAATACGTTTTAGAAAATGCTTCTGAAAACATAAAACAAGAAACACGTGGAGATGTTACCATGCAAGGTGAAAAATTTAAATTAAATATTCTTGGCATTACAAGAGTTTTTGATGGCAGTAAATTATACACAATAAGCCCTGAAGATGAAGAAGTTACTATTTCTTCAGAAAACAGCTCTGAAGAAGGTACAATTACACCTAGTAAAATGTTATCGTTTTACGAAGATGGATTTACTTACAAAATGGATATTACTCAAAATGTTCGTGGCAGAAAAATTCAGTATGTAAAATTAAATCCTATAGACTCTCAAGCTACTATAAAATACATATTATTAGGTATTGATGCAGAAACAAAACACATTTATAACCTAATAGAAATAGGACGTAACGGAACAAAAACAACTTTAACTGTTAATTCTTTTAAAACTAACGAGCCTATCTCGAAAAGCTTGTTTACATTTGACGAAAATAAGTACAAAGATTACTACATAAATAAATTAGACTAAGTCTTTGAGTGAAAATACTAGATAGATACATATTAACTTCTTATCTAAAAACTTTTATCAGCGTGTTTGTTATACTCATGCTGATTTTTGTATTACAAGCTATTTGGCTGTATATCAAAGAATTAGCTGGTAAAGATTTAGATCCTGCAACAGTTGTAAAATTTTTATTTTACATTACTCCTACTTTAATACCTTTAATATTACCATTAACTATTTTGTTAGCATCTATAATGGTATTTGGTAATTTTGCAGAGAATTATGAGTTTGCAGCTATGAAGTCTACAGGTATTTCGCTACAACGAGCCATGTCTGGTTTAAGCGTATTTATAGTAGCATTAAGTATTACTACATTCTTTTTTAGTAATAACGTTATACCTTGGGCAGAATACAATAGCTTTAATTTAAGAAAAAACATAGCCAAAGTAAAACCTGCAATGGCTATTGCAGAAGGCCAATTCAACCAAATAGGTGAAGGTTTTAATATAAAAGTTTCTAAAAAAACTGGAGATCGCGGGCAGTTTTTAGAAAAAGTAGTGATACATCAAAGTCAAAAATCAAAACCAGGAAATTTTAAAACAATAATAGCTGAAAACGGAGAATTAGTAAGTGCAGAAAAATCTGATGTTTTAAAATTAATTCTTTTTAATGGTTATTATTATGATGATACACCACCTAAAAACTATAAAGAACGCTTAAGGAAACCTTTTGCTAAAAGTATATTTGATAAGTACACAATGAATATTGACTTATCGCAATTAAATGCTGTAGATTTAGACGATAAAAGCACAGATAATAAATATTCTATGCTTAATATTTCGCAATTAAATTATACAACAGATTCATTGCATACAGAACGTCAAAAGGTTTATGAACTTTTTGCTACAAATTTAGAAAAGCGAACCAATATAAATACTGTTAACTTATCTGTTGAGCCCAAAAAAGACACTACATATAATGGAAATATTATAGATCTATTTCAAAACAACAGAAAAATACAGCTTTTAGATTACGCCATTAACGCTACTTCGAGTACAACACAAATAATACAAACTAAAGAAGCTAATTTAAAAACAAAATCTAATTGGTTAAATAGACATATTATTGCACTTCATGAAAAATTTGCATTAGCATTTGCCTGTGTTATATTATTTTTTGTTGGTGCTCCTTTAGGCGCTTTAATTAGAAAAGGTGGTTTAGGTTTACCAATGGTAATTGCAATTGTACTTTTTCTTACCTATCATTTTATAGGAATTTTTGCAAAAAACAGTGCTAAAGATGGAACTTTAAATCCTGTTTTAGGCACTTGGTTTTCTACATTAATAATGTTGCCACTTAGTATTTATTTAACCAGAAGAGCTACTGCAGATCGTGGTATTTTTGAATTTGACCATATTACCGTTCCAATAAAAAATTGGTATACAAAACGTTTTGGTAACAAAAAGAAAGCTTTAAAAAACGAATCTAAAAACAATATAGATGCTACTAATAAAGATATAGTAACAAGTAAAAAAACTTTTAAAAATAAAGGTTTAGCTGTTAATGCATTTATAGCATTATTTCTTTTAGTTGCATTTGTAATTCTTCATTTTGTATTTGCTAATAACAAACTACCAGAATTTGCCGTAGCAGCAACACAATTAAGTGCTGTTTCTTTAATTGTAGCTGTATTTTATTTTATAAAATACAAATTCACAAAATAGTTCTATATTTTCTTTACTTACTAGGTAAAAATCAAATCTCTTTTTAAAATAAAACCACAAATAAGCAATATCTTTGCATAATTAAAAGCATGAATATGACGACTAAAACCGAATCTAAAGTGGCATTTAAATTAAATACAATTCAAGAAGCAATTAACGATATAAAAGCTGGTAAAGTAATAATTGTTGTCGATGATGAAGATAGAGAAAATGAAGGTGATTTTTTAGCCGCTGCAGAAACAGTAACTCCAGAAATGATTAATTTCATGGCTACTCATGGTCGCGGTTTAATTTGTGCTCCATTAACAGAGAATCGTTGTAAAGATTTAGGTTTACACATGATGGTAAGTAATAATACAGATCCAATGGAGACTGCATTTACTGTGTCTGTAGATTTAAAAGGTCAAGGCGTTACTACAGGAATTTCTGCCGGAGATCGCTCTAAAACCATACAAGCTTTAGTTAATAACGACACAAAACCATTTGATTTAGCTAGACCTGGTCATATTTTTCCTCTTGTTGCTAAAGAAGGTGGTGTTTTACGTAGAACGGGACATACAGAAGCTGCTATAGATTTTGCACGTTTAGCAGGATTACAACCTGCTGGTGTTATTGTTGAAATAATGAATGAAGATGGTACAATGGCACGTTTACCGCAATTAATAGAAGTTGCTAAAAAGTTTGATTTAAAAATAGTTTCTATTGAAGATTTAGTGGCATACCGTATGGATCATGATTCACTAATTAATAAAAAAGAAGATTTTAATATAGAAACACGTTTTGGTAGTTTTAGACTTCGTGCTTACCAACAAACTACAAACGACCAAGTTCATATTGCTCTTACAAAAGGAGATTGGGCTACTAATGAGCCTGTTTTAACTAGGGTAAACTCTACTTTAGTAAACAATGATATATTAGGTACACTTACTAATAATGCTGATAAAAAATTAGACGATATGTTTCGTGTAATTAACGAAGAAGGAAAAGGTGCTATTTTATTTATTAATCAGCAATCTCAGTCTTTAAATCTTCTTAACCGTCTAAATGTTTTAAAAGAAAAACAAACCGAAGGTAAAATTACCAAAGCACCGGCAATAGCCATGGATAGTAAAGATTTTGGTATTGGTGCTCAAATTCTTCATGATCTAAACATACATAAACTAAAATTAATCTCTAACTCACAACAAACAAAACGAGTTGGTATTATTGGTTATGGATTAGAGATTGTAAAATATGTTGGTTATTAAGGCATAGAACCTTACAATTAACTTTAGGTTTTATAGATATAATAATTGATAATATAAATTCTCGTTTATATTATCATTATTGCTTTATTATTCGTTTTATCACAGTAGTGCCAGAAGTAATTAATTTTAAAATATAAATACCTGATGGTAAATTTTTTAAAGACAAAGTAGAAGGTTTATTTATAACCATTAATTGTTTACCTGTTGCATCAAAAAGCTTAGCTATAGCTATATTATTTTTAGACTTTATAGAAATAGAGTTTTTTGTTGGATTTGGATAAACTATAACCGAGATGTTTTCTGTTTCAATTTCGCCAATACTTAACGTGCTAAACATTACAGACGAATATCCAGGTTCATATCCTCCAAAATAATCCTGTGTGGTTGAATTATCTATATTAGAATTGTAAAAACTATCTAAAACGCCCATAGCGCCAATAGCAACAGGATCTGCATTATCTAAAAATGTCATTTCTCCTGAACTTGGCATATTAGTAACCGAAAATGAGACTAAATCTATATGCTCACCATTTACATGAGATATTAAAGATTGTCCTGGAGGATTATTAAATTGAAACACATCTCTACTTCCATCTCCCAAACCTTGACTTGTTAAAAAAGCTGCATCATATTCTTGTAAACTCCAAACACGTCCTGGCAACAAGCTATTTGCATTAATCAAATCTGCAGATCCTGCTGGCATTGTTAAGGTAAAACCCATATCTGAAGCATCGGTACCAGCATCAAAATCTGGTATAGCTACAATTTTAAAATTATAATTATCTGTATGTACTATACCGTAAGTATAGGATTGTGCATTAATATTAATTGAAAAAAATAATAATGCTAAAATTGAGTAAAAAATTTTCATAATTTTTGTTTTATTTGGATTAATTAATAGCGTTTTATGTTGTTTAATTTCCCTCAGGAATAGTTGTATTTATTGTAAATGTTGGTGAGGCAAAACCATTTTCTGGATGCTGTAATACATTATCTTTAATAATATTACTATCATTATTAGAGCCTGAAAAACGACCACTGCCAGACATATCTGCGTCTATAAGCAAGTAACCAATAGATGTATAAGTTGCAGAATTAAAGCTGTTTAATGGATCGTTTAATATGTCATCTTTAATAATATTAGCATCGTTATTTGGACCAGAAAAACGAATTTGACCATTAGAATTAGTATCACCTGTCCATAATGCTAAATCGCCATTTGCAAGTATAACTTGGGCATTATTGCCATAAGTAGCTGTGGCATTTGAGGTGAAGTTTATAGCAGTCCCAGTTTCTGTAACCGCTACAGGATTTGCACTCATAACACCTAAGTGATTTCTATGTTTTAAAACGATGTAATAATTTTTAGGAATAATGCCTAAAGAAATATCTGAAACACCATCTAATGCAACCACATCTCCATCACGTTGTAGTAATACAGATGTGCCTTTTATAATATTAGAAACATCTGTTTCGTCTCTAAACTCTAACCAAACCCAATCTACAATATCATCTTCAAAAGCACCAAGACTAGATGTTCCTCCAAGATTAAACACATTTGCATCAACCGTTTTTCCATCTCCAAAAGGAGAAACTACAGGTAACAAACCTAAATCTCTTAAATCATCATTCATTAATCCTGTTGTTTCAGAATTTATAATTGCGCCTTGAAGAAATACTTTTGGATTAATTTTTATTTTTATTACACGAGTTATAAAGCCTTCAGAAATTTGAATAGTTGATGACGATCGCTCTGCTACATTTACCTCTCCAATGGTATAAAGCATATTAATGTTTCCACTTGTAGAGTTTGCGCCACCGCTATCTATACTAAACCTTTCTATAGATTGAGTGTTTCCAAAAAATGGTAAAATCAGGATAACTAAAATGATAATTATAGTTTTCATAATAATAAATTTTAAAATGATTTTTATTGAAAAGTTGTAAATTGAAACTCGCCTTGTATTGGTGCTCCCGCTGAATTATAGAGATATACCAACATATTTCCATTTTGGCTGCTAACACGACATCTGTGTATTGAAGAAGAAGAAGCCGTTACATTTGATGCGAAAGATCTATAAAAATAATCAACATTAGAAATCGTTATTTCATACCTATTTAAACTTGCATTCCAAATCACACTAAAGTTTCCAGAACCCGATGATACTGTACCATTAGATATCACAAACCCATAAGCAACTGGTCCAACAGCTGCAGTTGTTTGAGTGGTATTATCTTCAAATTGTATAGATTTAAACTCTGCAGAACCATCAGAGTTAATTGCTGCTACAATAGAACCTCCATTTTCCATTTCAATAAATTGTGATCCTGATGTAGAACCTTCAGGAACTTTCAGTTCTAACAAATCTTTTCCCGTTGGATGATCAAATGTTTCAATTCTAACAGTATTCTCGATACCAGTTGCTTGTAATACAGAAAAAGTATTTATTGGATTTACAATACCAATACCTACACGACCTTCGTTTTCTGCCATTAAAATATCTCCATTAGATTTTAATTTAAATCTAACATCACTAGAAACTAAGTCATTATTAGAGCTAGTAATTTGAAATTCATTACTAACGTCACTAGTAATAGACCAATCTGTTATCGATGGGTTTGGGTGAAAAAGTTCTAAGGATGAAGTACCAATAGGAGATGTAACACGAGCAGACGTATTATCTGTTCCAGAACCTACAATATCTAATTTGGCATTAGGTAAATTGGTACCAATACCTACATTACCTTCATTATAAAAAGTGTTATTACCATTAATGTCCCAAACTTTATTCTCTATATCTTTAGCAACTAGAGCATAAGGAACTGCTTTAAATTGTGTTGTTCCCAAATCTACTAAACCAGATCCCGTATTAATTTGTACATTAAGAAAATGCTCATCATCTTGCCAATTTATACTAGAAAAATTACCTGCTGTAACACCTTCGCCTATATTAACTATTATAATACCGTTAGCATTGGTATTAATGGTGTGGCTTTCTTGATAAACATTATTTGTAAGAGCTGCACCCTCATAAATTATAAACTGAATACTTATAGGTTGTGATGCCAAAATATTACCTGATGCATCTTTTACAAGTGCTTTATAATTTATACTATTTTGCGCATAGCTGCTTAGTAGAAATAAAAATGTAATTAATAATGTTAAAACAATTTTATGAATTAAGTCATTATTACCTTGCCTTAATTGATGGTTACTTTTTGAAAATGTCATAATTTTTGGTTTTTTTGAAATGGTTAATAGCTATTCATTTCCTATTTATGTCCCAAAAATTAAAAGGTTAACATTTTTGTTAAAAAAATAAAACAAAAAAATCCCTTTTAAACCTAAGTCTAAAAGGGATTTATAATCTCTAATTATATTTTTAGAGAGAATTTAAAATGGCTTCTTTCATTTTTAATGCTCTACTTCTAACCTCTTCTTCTGTCCACGATAATTTAATTAGGCAAGAAATATTTCGACCAATATAATGATCACTTTGAGTAAATGTTTTTTTACTCAATAAACTTAAAGAATCTTTTATTTCTTTAGATAAAGGGTATAAAGATTTAGCGTCTTTTAAATGATTCCATTTTCTAACATAATGCCAATTATTATCGTAATAATTCCAACAAACATCTACTCCATTTTCTTTAAAAGCTGCAATTGTTTTTCTTGCTATTTCTAAATCTGGTAAATAGAAATTAAAAAAAGCATAACTTTCTTCGCCTCCTTTTGGCACAGTTCTAAAAGTAACTTCTGGAATTTCAGCAAGTGTCTCTCTTAAAATTGTATAATTTTTTTTCTGAACTTCTAAAAACTCTGGTAGTCTTTTAATTTGAGCTAAACCAACTGCAGCGTGTAGTTCTGAAATTCTAAAATTATAGCCTAAAAAAGGATGCGTTTCTGCGCCTCTATCATTACCAATGTGGTCATGCCCATGATCACTAAAATGGTCGGCGTTTATATAATATTGTTTGTTATTTGTTATAACCGCTCCACCTTCACCACAGGTTACAGTTTTCACAAAATCGAAAGAAAAACAACCTAAATCTCCTATACTTCCAAGTGGTTTATTGTTGTAACGACCTCCAATAGCTTGACATGCATCTTCAACTAAAAGTAGATTATACTTATTACAAACTTGCGATAGAGCATCCATATTAGCCATACTACCACACATTTGCACAACCATTACAGCTTTTGTTTTTGATGTAATTGCAGCCTCTACAGCTTTTGCATCTAAACCTAAAGTATCATCTATATCAACAAGCACAGGAATTGCACCTAGTAATAAAATAGCTTCAAAACTAGCTACAAAAGTAAATGTTGGCATAATAACTTCATCTCCTGCTCCAACACCTGCACTAGCTAATGCTACAGAAACAGCAGAGGTTCCATTAGAAACTAATTGTACATAATCGCTCTCTAAAGTTTTTTGTAATTCTGCTTCTAAGGCTTTAGCTTTCCAGTGTCCATTACGCATACCATCAAAACCATAACGCATTAAAACTCCATTATCTAATACATCTTGTAATTCTTCTCTTTCTAAATCTCCAAAGCGTTCAAATCCTGGCATAACTTTTATTATATTTTTCTCAAAAATACTTCTATTTCTAAAATTAAAAAAGCCTCTTAAAACAAAGTTTAAAAGGCTTTTAATATATTAAAATAACTTATTTAATACTTTTCTATAATTCCATCAATAAAAGCAAAATGTCTATCTGTTTCTCTAAGAAAAGTATAACCCGATAATTCTCCAATTACATTTAAGTTTTTATTTAAAACAACTAAATTTGGATAACCTCCATTTTTATTATATTTCTTAACTAGAACTTTGTTTTTAACTTTTTGTTCTGGAGTTATTATATCTATACGTCTTGGCATATCTACTTTTAATAAAACAAAATGTTTTGCTTTTTCTTCAAAAGCATCTGTATTAAAAAAATCTTTCTTAAGTAATTTACATGGTCCACACCAATCACTCCCAGTAAAATAAATTAATATTGGCTTGTTTGAACTAACAGATTCTTGTTTTGCTTCTTCTAAATCTAACAACCAATTTAGATTAGATATTTCTTCGTTTTGTGAAAAACCAATTGTAGATATACAAATGGATAGTATTAGTAGTAGATTTCTCATTGTTTTAAACTTATAAACTGTACAATATTATAAAAAAAATATTATATACAATAATCTTGCCAACTTATTAACTTAAAGCTTTATCACACTATCTTTAAGTTCTTTACGTACTTTTTTAAGTTTAGACATATAATCATTTTCTGCTCTGTAGCCTATTGGCATAACCAACACTGATGAAAGATTTTTAGAAGACAAATTCAAAATTTTGTCGTAATCTTTATTTGTAAATCCTTCCATTGGGCAAGCATCGACACCTTCTAACGCACATACTGTTAATAAATTTCCCATTGCTAAATAAGCTTGCTTTACAGCCCAGTTAAGAATTTCCTGTTTCTCTTTCTTTTCAAAATCTTCAATTAAAAAATGTTTAAAAGGATCTAAAATAGCATCAGGAGTATTTCTTATTTTTTTAACAAGATTAAAATAACTTTCAATATATTTTTTATCGATTAAAGTATCTATACAAAAAACTAAAACATGAGATGCTTGAGCCACCTGTACTTGGTTCATAGAAAACGCTACCAATTCTTTTTGCTTTGTTTTATCCTCTATAACAAGTAGTTTTATAGGTTGTAAACCATAGGATGTGGCTGTTAAATTAAAAGCTTCTAAAATTGTTTCTAATGTTTTGTTAGAGACTTTTTTAGACGGGTCAAATTCCTTAGTTGCATATCTCCACTTTAACGCATCAATTACATTCATAAAATAGTATACTTTATGCAAAAATAGGATTACATTCGTTATAAAGCTAAAAACTATAAGTATTTACAATAAAAATTAAAAAATGAGAACAACTCAAGAACTTATTAACGACTCTGAAACTAAAATTTTTAAAGCAATATTTCCAAATACAACAAATCATTACAATACATTATTTGGAGGTACTGCACTTCATATGATGGATGAAGCATCATTTATATGTGCCACAAGATTTAGCAGAAAAAAAGTTGTTACTATTTCTACTGATAAAATAGATTTTGAAAAACCTATACCTGAAGGCACAATTGTAGAATTAGTTGCACGAATACACAAAGTTGGAAACACTAGTTGTACAGTAAAAGTTGATATTTTTATGGAAAACATGTATAATTATGAAAGAGAATTAACTGTTACCGGTTTCTTTAAGTTCGTGGCTGTCAACGAACAAATGAAGCCAATACCTATTTTAAATTAATTTTTTTAAAAAAATCACAAAATTTATTTGAAAAGAAAGAAAAAGGACACTATATTTGCAGCCGCATTCAGGCAAATAGCTTGATAAGGCACTCAGGAGAAATGGCAGAGTGGTCGAATGCGGCAGTCTTGAAAACTGTTGAGGGTCACACCTCCGGGGGTTCGAATCCCTCTTTCTCCGCAAAACCCTTGTTAATCGTTTGATTTTCAAGGGTTTTATTTTTTAGCACCAATAAAGGCGTCTGTTTTACTATAATTAATCTATATTAAATTGAATCTAACCACCTAAATTTAGATGAAATAGTGAAATATTGAATTAATTAATAAATTTTACTTCATCAGTAATTGTTACAACACCTCATTATATTTTAGAACTAAATAATTCCTTAATAATAGAGTGAGTATACATCTAAAGATTCTTCAGGATAAGTAAACTTTAATAAACCATTAATATCATTTTCATTGAAATCTGATGATAACCAATTATGAATATATTCATTATAAAGAAATACTGGTTACATTTTTTTCATTGTAAATTTTTATAAATAACGGATAGACATTCTTTGCTGAAAAAATAAACCTAATAAATTTATCGATTACCGTATATGATTTTATTTGTTCATTTTTTTTACTTGAAGACACTAGGCTCAAACACCTAGTACAAGCATATTATTTCTCTCCTGATGAATAACTAGCATATTTGAATAAGAAAAACCATTTAGACAATAATTTGATTTATTTAAAATTGATCTAAAATCTTCATTACTTAAAGCAACCTGATTTTGCTTTTCTATTTTTCTTGTCTTATACCTTATAAATCATCACGTGTGCTTCTATAGCATATCTGGTACTAAATTTGTTAAACTACGTTTTTTTGGTTACCGCTAAAAAGCTGAATTTGCTGTAAAAAACTTATCAGAACGCCGTATACAAGTTATACCTTACATGTCTTTTGTTTTAGATAGTCTGATTTATTTAAACTATCTTTAGTTTTGGATATGAGTCGGTACGACTCGTATACATAACCGTTATAAATAATTTTATGAAATCAATTTATTCTTTAACAATATTACTCACTATGTTATCCTTTAATATTAGTAGTGGGCAAAATTATGATTTTGATATACTAACAAATAGCACATTTTCGACGCAAAATTTCCCTAATCAAGAAAGAACTCATCTTTTTAATTCAAGTGATTTCTCTTACTACATGAGGTTTTACAGTCTAAATGACTCCTTAAAATCAAGATTATATGACACAAAAAACAAACAAATTCATACCTTTTTTGTTGACAGTACGGATTCTATGAAATTGAAATACTTGAAAACTTTAAACATAGTAAAAAATGATATAAAATATTACTTTGACTTTTCTGAAATAAAGACAAAGAAAAATCACAAAGAAATAATCTTTAAAATTTTAAACGAAAAGAAAAGAAAAATTGGAAATTATAAATTCAAAATAAAAGAATCAAAAAAAAACTTTTTCCAAATTTTTAAACACTCTGCGACAGAACTTTTTTTACTTAAAAAAATAGAAGCTCCGTATAATTTTACTGTATTAAAAGCAAAAGGAAGAAATACTCATGGAAATATGATTAAGTATGAATTGAAATCATTGGAAAAAATTAGTTTATCAGTATCTCTTCCAAGTAAGTAAACTATTTACAACAAAGGCTATAATCCATTGCTATGTTAATGCAAAAACCTAAATTAGTGAAAAAATAAATGGATTGATCCCTACTCTGAAAATCCTTCGGATTTTCGCCGCAACGGAATCATAGCTCAACCGTTAGCAAATATCACATATAACTATAAAATGAAATTAAGAGATGAGTTACTTCCAAATGCTTCTAATAAAAGAATCAATTTTGTACTCTCTAAAATTAAGGAAATTGAAACTCATTTAAACGATACTAACAAAGTAAATAAGTTAATTAATGAACTTAATAAATTTAGTTTCAGAAATTATGACAAACAATATTTCCAAAATTTTAGAGCATATGAAAAAATAGAAGATGTAGCTAGAAATATAGCTCAAATACCACCTAAAAGAACAAATATTTCTGATAAAGAACTAGTTGAGATTATCGATCGAATTAGAAATGACGATATAAATTCACATTTTTACTATGAAATTATTGATGTAAATATTAGTTACGGTGCTGCTAGTGAAATTATTGATTTTCCTGAAAACCAAGGTTTAAAAACCTCTAAAGATATCGCTACTTTTATTAGATACTGTAGATAGAATTAAATGTGTTTTTAAGAACATATCTTTTTAAAAAACAGACTTTAAAGAAAAATTGAAAAGTTTTATAAAATTGATTAATTTTAAAAATTTAAGACAAAAGCAGTTGCCAACAAATAATTAAGATAAAAAAACAACTCTACTTCGGTCACACTCAGCATAGGCTTTTAAGCTAATTTTGAGCTAGAATTCTCATTGTAGAGTCTTTCATGTTTTCCGCTTTCGCAAAAGCGTAATTAATTGCAAATAAGTGTAAATTTAAATAAATCAAAGAATAAATAAAGCACAAAGTTATATATGAAACATTCTAAAATTATAACTATACAGCATATAATTGTGTTATTATTTTTTTTATGTACTACACACTCTATATCTTCTCAGTCTAATAACTCATTAGAAAGTTTTAGAATTAAATCTAAAATCGGTTCATTAAAGGTAGACTTAAGTATTTTTTATAGACGAGATGTTTCTAGCCACAAATATTATAGCAACCTTTCCTCTCAAGATTCAATTAATTACAAAATGCCCTCAGACACAATATTAAGAAGAGTTAGAATATTTAAGCTTACTATAAATCAAAAAACATCAATAGGCGATTATAAAAATTCTATTATAAAAAATGTTAGGCTTGAGTATAAATATAAAGATAAAATTGTCCATGTAGAAAATGAAAAACTTAATCGACCAAAACAGAATATAACTCTATGGAAAGGAAAAAGTAATAGTAAACCTGAGCGTGTAAATAAAATAGATCAAGTTCTAATTATCTTAACATCAGAGAACCGTAATAAACTTAAAAATTCAAAATATATTGTGAATTTTTAAGTTTATTATATTAAGAAATAGTCAAGGTAAGCTATAATAACAGTAAACTTTAAAAATATGAATAAGCTAAATTATTTATCACCTAATTGTGGTTATAGCATTCTAATAAAGTTATCAAAATTGTTTGGAGATTTTGTCCAATTAAATCAAGACGGTTTTGATATTTTAAAATATTGTTCCACAAAGGCTCACGAAGAAATTTAACATCCTTAAAATTTAATCAACACCTATTCAATACAGCTCATTTAGACCACACAACATTTTTAATCAATAACTTATGAAAACCACACATTTTATCCTTGTAACATTCTTACTTTTTCCACTATTATCTTACACTCAAACTGATGATAACCCAATTTTTAAATCTTTTTGGAATAATCTAGAACAAAAAACAAGACCACAATTTGAAGAAAATGTTAATGCCTTATATACTTTAGACAGACTTAAATTTAAAATAGATAAAATACAAGCGTTTAAAAATCAATATAATAAATTGCATAACCAGCTAGAAGAAACAAGAAAGCTATACTATTCAATTAAAGAAGAGCCAATACCTGCTGGTTTAGAAAAACAATCAATTCAAAATTTTGTCTATAAATTATTCCAAAAACATATTGAATCTATAGATGATAAAAGTTTGAAAGTAAATAATTTTCAAAATAATTTTATTTATTTAACCGAAATGACTGGTACAAATAAAGTAATTGAAAATGAGACCGATTTAGATAAAATTATGAAAATCTATATTGGTTTTGAAAATCTTACTAAATATCATAATTACCTTGTAGACAGAAGCACTAGTATGTATTCTAGTTTTGAGTTAAAACTAAAGGATGAAACTGGAAAATATGATGAAAATGCTATTACGTGTAATGAGATTAAAGAGACTTTAGTACTTTGTGATGAATTTGAAGAAAAAGCTAGATACCCATACCTTAAAGATATCGATTCTATATCCATACGTTTTGAATTACTTCCTAAAAAACACCAAAATTTTGAAGTTATACCAATAAGATTAAGAAATGATGTTAGTCAAAAAATCAATAAATTAATTTTAGAATATAGAGGTCAAGAGTCTACAAGCTATTATGATTATTCACCTAGTGATCTTTTTGATAAGTTCAATACAGATTTCACAGCAAGATTAAGAGAGAAAGCTCAAAGAATTAAAAAAAGAAAATGTTTGTAGATTATTAAAAAACTCTTATTCTAAATCTTATTGTTTTTTATTTATAGCAATGTGATTGTAAATTTAAAGACGTTTATAATTCATTACTAATAAAAGCCTACTTACTAAAATCCTCACGGATTTTCTATTTGGTTTGTATTTGCTAAATTAGGTGCTTAAAACATGCAACAAACCATATACAAAACCGTTGTGGTGCATATAACAAAAATGACGTACACTTTTGATATTAATCAACTTTATATTCTAAATACTTTGATTTTTGATTCGAGAATTGAATACTCTGACCTAAATTCGGAATTGAAAAATGGTTCTGTAGAATATCCAATTGAAAGACGAACTTTTGAAAATGTTACACGTAAAAAAAACTTACGCGGAACCAAAACGAAATACAACGGAAAAAGTTCAATTTTAAAATTCAGCGGAATAAAATCAGTTTCGATTACAAAAGAAAATAATAATTTCAAAGACAATCATTTTATCCAAAATATTGAGCTGAATTCAGAGAAAAGCGTGGTTGAATTAACTACTGCTTTCGGAATTGTTGTTGAATTTAATATGTCTGAATTATTTTGTGCAGAATTAATTGACTTGAAAGATTCTGAATTTGGAAAAGGTACAAGCTCTGGAAAACATGGATTTACGAAAGAGGAATGGAACGAATATTTGAAAAAAGAAAAATACGTGCTACAACAAAGAACTGAGTAAAAAACAAGCTATTTTAAGCTAATTTTTGAAACAAAGTTTGCATCATAAGCCAACCCACTTTTTGCAATAACAAATAATACTCTTTTTTTAGTAGTTTTTTTAAAACCCTTGGTAATCATTTTATTTTCAAGGGTTTTTATTTTATCTATTTTAAAAGTTGACAATTCACTATCTTTATCGTGCTAAAAAAGATAAATTTGATCTACACAATTATTGATGTTGAAACTTCTGGTCGTACTAACCGTATTACAGAAATCTCAATTTTTAAATACCACGACAATAAAATAATTGATGAGTTTACATCTCTGGTAAACCCTAACTGTTACATTCCAGAACATATAACAGCATTAACAGGCATAGACAATGGTACTGTTGCAAATGCACCAGAATTTAGTGAAATAGCAAAACAAGTAATAGAGATTACAAAAGACTGTATTTTTGTAGCCCATAATGTTAATTTCGATTATAATGTAATTAGAAATGAATTTAAAAACTTAAATATAGAATTTTCAAGAAAAAAATTATGTACAGTTAGACTTAGCCGTAAACTCCTTCCTGGACACCGTAGCTATAGTTTAGGTAAACTTTGTAAAGACCTAAATATTAGTATTAATGGTAGACATAGAGCTCGTGGTGATGCAGAAGCAACAGTTATTCTATTTAAAAAACTTCAAGCACAAGAAAACGCAAAAGAAATATTTTTAAAATTTTTAAATAAAAATAGTAAACAAGCAACCTTACCGCCTAACTTACCAAGTGAAGTTTTTAACAATTTACCAAACAGTACTGGAATTTATTTTTTTAAAAATAAAAAAGGCAAAATAATTTATGTTGGTAAAGCTAAAGACATAAAAAAAAGAGTCTTAAGTCATTTTTACAGTAAAGCACAAAAATCTTTAGACATGGTTAGAGAGACAGCACATATAGATTTTGAACTGTCTGGGAGTGAATTTATTGCTTTACTAATGGAAGATGCTGCTATAAAACACCATTATCCTCAATATAATAAAGTTGCTAAAAAAACACCAAAAGGCTTTTCGTTATTTAGCTATCAAGACAGAAATGACATTATGCATATAGCTATTAATAATAGCAAAGCAACACCAAAACCAATAATTACTTTTTATAGTATTAGAGAAGCTAGATTATATTTAGAACAAATTTGTGATACATTTAATCTCTGCCCAAAATTTTGCCATCTACAAGAAAATGTAGAGACATGCTCTCACTATTTAATAAAAAACTGTAAAGGGATTTGTAAAGGTGAAGAAACTGTAAAAAATTATAATAATCGTGTAACCAATGCAATTATAGAAATAGTTAATACAAGTAAAGATGCTATTTTAAAAGAAAAAGGCCGAAACGAAAATGAAGAAGCATTTGTAATGGTAAAAAATGGAAACTATTTAGGTTACGGTTTTATAGACAAAAGCGAACAAATTACACACGAAAGTCAATTAGAAAATTTCCTTATAAAACAAAAAGACAATAGCGATATACAAAATATACTAAGAAAGAAATTATTAAAATAAATTGTAAACACAATACTTCGGCATAATTAGTGTTTACATTATTTATATTTGAACTTAAATTCTATTTATGAAACATCTATTTTTACTATTAGCAATTAGCTTTTCATTATTAACAAAAGCACAAAATAATGCTTTTCAAGCTGGCGAGAAACTAACTTTTACAGCAGGCTATAACATGTCTGGTTTAATGACGGATTTTGCACAAGTCACTATGGAAACTAGTAGCGTAAAAACAAGTAAATCTACATTATTAAGATTAAAATGTAAAGCAACAACATACTCTAAATGGGACAGTTTTTTTAAAATTAGAGACCTTTATGAAAGCTACGTAAACCCAAAAACACTAACACCATATTTATATAAAAGAGAAATTGATGAAGGTGGACATTATAAATACATGAAATATAATTTCAATCCTATATCTAATAGTATTAAAAGTCAAATGAAAAAAAGACGCAGTAACGGTACAATTTGGGAAGTTAATAAAAATTATGGCATTTCTGGAAACACTAAAGATATTGTAACTACAATTTATCATTTACGCAGCTTAGATATTAAAAAAGCATCAATTGGAGATAGTGATACTTTTACAGTATTATTTGATAATGAAGAGAAAAAATTTAAATTTACTTTAGTAGGTATAGAGACTATTAATACTGCTTTAGGTAAAAAAGAATGTTTTAAACTTAGAATTAGTCTTGTAAATAGTGATGTTTTAAAAGGTAGCGGTAATTTATTATGGCTAACGGCAGATGAAAACAAAATACCAGTATACGCAAAATTTAAAGTAGCTGTTGGAAGTGGAGAATTAAAAATTAAAAGTGCAACTGGTTTAAAAAATTAAAAAACATGAGAAAAACTGCAATATATTTAGGATTAATATTTTCAATAATAGCTGTTGTATTAGCAGCATTACCATTTTCAAACTTTGCATTTGTTCCTGCCATATTAGCATTTATATTTGGCTTAATTGCATTTTTTAAATCTAAAACAGGAGTTCATAAAAAATCAACAATACAGCTTATATTTCTATTAACAATAATTGCACTTGCATTAGCCACATACAAATCTGTATATACAGTCACAGAGGTTGGAGATACAGAACAATTAGAACAACGTGAAGACAACTCGTTAGAAGAATCTATAGAAGAATTAGACGATATCGACATATCTGAGTAAGAAAATTACTTCATTTTCAAACAATTTATATATATTTGAATTTCAAAATATTATAAATGAAATTCTTTATTATATATAGTGTTTTTGCCATTGTAGGTTCTTGTGCAGAAACAAAATATTCAACAAAAGTTGAAAATTTAAATAACAGTGTAAAAGTTACAGATAGCTCATTAATTTCTAAATATTCTAAAACTATAACACCAAGCGAATTAGAAAAAAACTTATTTAAGTTTTCTTCAAAAGAATTTCAAGGTCGCGGTGTTAGCCAACCTGGACAAAAAAAAGCAGCAAGCTTTCTAAAAGATTTTTATTTAGAAAATAATATAGAAGTAAACTTACAAACCGTACCTGCTAGTTTTTTACCAGAAAAAATAACAACAGATTCAGAAAATGTTATTGCATACATTAAAGGAGAAGAAAAACCAGAAGAAGTTTTAATAATCTCAGGACATTTAGACCATTTAGGTATTGACAATGACGAAATTTATTTTGGTGCAGACGATAATGGTTCTGGTTCAATGGCCATATTAGAAATCGCTCAAGCCTTTAAAATTGCAGAAAAAGAAGGCCATAAACCCAAAAGAAGCATACTATTTTTACACTTAACTGCCGAAGAAATTGGATTACAAGGTTCACTATATTATACCCAAAATCCAAAATTTGAATTAAGTAAAACCATAGCCAACTTAAATATAGATATGATTGGTCGTGTAGACAAACACCATAGCGACAACCCTAATTATATATATGTTATAGGTGCAGACCGCATTAGTAAAGAGCTTAACTTTATTAACGAAAAAACAAATAATGCATTTACTAACCTAGAGTTAGATTATAAATATAATGCAGAAAGTGATAATAATAGATATTATTACAGAAGTGACCATTATAACTTTGCAAAGCAAAATATACCAGTAATATTCTATTTTAATGGTACACATGACGATTACCATAAACCTACAGATACACCAGAAAAAATAAACTATCCCTTATTAGCAAAACGTTCAAAATTAATTTTTGCTACAGCATGGCAACTAGCAAATAGAGAAAACTTTTTACTACACAATACAGATATATAAATCTAAAAGAAAATAAGACACGTTTTTTCTGTTTTTTTCTCGTATTTTAGACCTTTAATAACAACGTTTAAATTATATGAAAAAAGTAATTTCTCTGTTTTCAATTGCAACATTATTTCTAGCATGCGGAACAACCAATAACACTAAAACTGTAAGCGAAAAAGTTGAAGCTAACCCAACAACTTATGCAAACACAATCACTGCTCAAGACTTAAAAACAGCGCTTTATAAATATGCGTCAGATGAGTTTCAAGGTCGTGAAACAGGACAACCAGGACAAAAATTAGCAGTAGAATTTTTAAAAAATCACTATATTAAATACGGTGTTCCAGCAGCAAAAAAAGATGGAGATTATTTTCAAAATGTACCATTAAAATTAATGAGTGCGCCAGATATTACGGTAACAGTAAATGGTAAAACTTTTAAGCAAGTAGACGACATAGTATCTGTAGGTAGTGGAGATACAAATAAAATAAACACATCCGAAATTATTTATGCAGGTTACGGTATAGACGATGAGAACTACTCAAGCTATACAAACATGGAAGATTTAACCGGTAAAATAGTTTTAATAAAAAACGGTGAACCAAAAAACGAAGACGGAACTTTTGTAATCTCAGGAACAAACGAAGAGTCTAAATGGTCTAACTTCAGGCAACAATTTGCAGCAAAAAAAGACGCAGCACAAAAACGTGGTGCAGCAGCAGTATTCTTTTACTATCCAGATGTTTACAAAATGATTGCTTTTAGATATGGAGCATCATCTGGTAGACTATCGTTAGCCCAAAACAACGATTCGTTTTATTATTTCATGATAAACGAAAACCTAGCAACAAGTCTAGTTCCAGACATAAGCAAAAACACTACAACACAAGCAGTAGCAACAAATATGAGCTTAGATTTTACAAACAAATCACAAGAAGTCTCATCAGAAAATGTAGCAGCAGTAATAAAAGGAACCGAAAAACCAGACGAGTACATAATAATCTCTGCACACTTAGACCACGAAGGAATAAAAGATGGTAAAATATATAACGGTGCAGATGATGATGGATCTGGAACAGTAGCCGTATTAGAAATAGCAGAAGCCTTCGCTAAAGCCAAAAAAGATGGTAATGGCCCAAAGCGCTCAATAGTATTTTTAAACGTAACAGGAGAAGAAAAAGGTCTATTAGGCTCAAGACACTATACAGACAACGACCCAATATTTCCATTAGCAAACACAGTTGCAGATTTAAATATAGACATGATTGGACGTACAGATCCAAAACGTGAAAAGAAAAACAGAAATTATGTTTACCTAATAGGTAGCGATAAGTTAAGTACAGAGTTACACGAAATCTCAGAAGCTGTAAACACCAAGTACATGAATATTGACTTAGACTACAAATACAACGACGAAAACGACCCAAACCGTTTTTATTATAGAAGTGACCATTACAACTTTGCAAAAAACAACATACCAGTAATATTCTATTTTAATGGTACACATGCAGATTATCACAAACCAAGTGACACAGTAGAAAAAATAGAATTCGATTTATTAGAAAACCGCACACGCTTAGTATTCTATACAGCATGGGAATTAGCCAATAGAGAAAATAGAATAGTTGTAGACAAAGCAACCGAGTAAAACAGTATTTGGGCGTTACCAATAGGTCGCGCTATCACTACTCGCTCTCTGCGAGGAGCTCAAACAAACCGTTCTATCGCTAACGCAAAAAAGAAATGCAGGAATTAAATTCCTGCATTTCTTTTTTTTAGTATTGAAAAAGTATTGAAAACAAAAAAAGCCTTCAATAAATTGAAGGCTTTTTGCTTTTGGGTGGAAGACCGGGTTCGAACCGGCGACTTTCGGTACCACAAACCGACGCTCTAACCAGCTGAGCTACAACCACCATTTGTGTGCATTTTTACAATGCGTGTGCAAATGTAATTGAAATCCTTTTTACTACAAAAACTTTTTCAAACATTTTAAAATATTTTTTTTAACTCCCTTACTTTAAATCAAATAGACTATCAACAGTTACGTAACGCTCAACCGTAAAACCTTCTGCATACTCTACTCCTACCAATCTGCCTAAATCTCTGGCTCTATAATTTACACTATCTATAAAAGATTTGCTAGTTATTGGCGTTTCTGGCTCATTACTTTTGCTATTAAAAAACTGTGTACCATAAGCATTTACTGCTTCTTGCTTTTGTTCTATAAAGTTAGAAATATCAACAACAAAATCTGGCTCAATATTTTTCCACTGTATATAATGGTAAACTAATTTAGGTCTCCATTTTTCCTGTAACTCATCATTAATAAATGTTTCTATTTTAATTAGTCCACTTAAAAAACAAGCGTCACTTACTAGCTTACTGCCTTTACCATGATCTATATGTCTATCATCTATAGCATTACACAGTACTATTTCTGGTTGATACTTTCGTATCATTTTTATAATTTCTAGTTGGTGTGTTTTATCATTTATAAAAAAACCATCGGCAAAATTAAGATTCTCTCTAACTGCAACTCCCATAATTTTTGCAGCATCTGCTGCTTCTTGATCTCTAGTTTCTGCCGTACCACGAGTTCCTAATTCGCCACGTGTTAAATCTACAACACCTACTTTTTTACCTTGGGCAATTGCTTTACAAAGTGTTCCTCCAGCTCCTAATTCTACATCGTCTGGATGTGCACCAAAAGCTAATATATCTAATTTCATATTGTTATTACATTTTAAAACATTGGCTATTTACTTTGCCATAGTTCTTGTTCTTTATTATTTAAAAAAGTCCAGGCTACTACTCTACTTTGCTTATTACCTAGACTCATATTTATTACTTTTATAGTGGTTGCACCTAATTTTGTTAAAGATGTTTTCATTGTTTTAACATGATCTTTATTAGACACTAAAATGGTGTACCAAAAACACTGTGTTTTAAACAGAGAACTTTCGTATAAATAATTATGTAAAAAAGCTTTTTCTCCGCCTTTATACCAAAGCTCATTAGCTTGTCCTGCAAAATTTCTTGTTACGGTATCTGTACTTTTCCCTAAGCCTTTTAATTTTCTAGTTGTTGCTGCTATTGCTTCAGCTTCATTTTTATAAAAAGGAGGATTACACAACGTGGCTTCAAATGTATCTTCAGGTTTTAAAATGCCTTTAAAAATTAAATTTTCATCCTTTTGTAAAATTAATTTAATTTCTTCTTTTAAATTATTTTTAGCAATTATGTTTTCCGCAGAAGCGATTGCTTTCTCATTACAATCTGAAGCTAAAAAACGCCAATTATACTCGGCATTACCAAGTAAAGGATAAATACAATTGGCACCTGTACCTACATCTAAAATTTTTGGTACACCTGTTATATTTAGTGTTTTTATTAAATCGTTTAAATAATGAATATAGTCTACTCTTCCTGGTATTGGCGGACATAAATTACCTTCTGGAAATTGCCAATAGTCTATATTATAATATGCCTTTAAAAGGCTCGTATTTAATAATTTTACACTCTCTGGGTTAGCAAAATCTATAGTGCTATTGCCGTGTTTATTTACAAAAATATGTGGTTGTAATTCAGGAAGTACTTTTACAAGTTTTTCTAAATCGTACTGTGCGTTGTGTTTATTATTTTTATGCAAAGCTTATAGAGATTTAATGGCTTGCTTAATGTCTTGTTTTAAATCTTTTACAGCTTCAATACCTACCGAGAAACGTATTAGTCCATCGCTTATTCCTAAAGCATCGCGTTGGGCTTGTGTTAATAATGAGTGCGACGTTTGTGCTGGGTTTAAAACTGTACTTTCTACACCTGCTAAACTCATGGATGCTTTAATTAGTTTTAATTTTTTTTGAAATTTTACCGCATCTAATTCATCTTGTAATTCAAAGGATAGCATAGCTCCAAAACCTTTCATTTGCATTTTTGCTAATTCATATTCTGGATGGCTTTTTAAACCTGGATAATAAACGTGTTTTACAAAATCTTGTTTTTCCAGCCATTTCGCCATTTTTAAAGCATTTTTTGTTTGTGCTTTAACACGTAAACCTAGCGTTTTCATACTGCGCTCTAACATCCAGATAGTAAAGTCGCTTAAACTGCCACCTAAGTTTTTAGAAACGTTCCAGATTTTATCCATATGCTCCTTAGAACCTGCAACTGCTCCTGCACAAATATCACTATGTCCACCATAATATTTTGTAGCAGAGTGCATAATTAAATCTATACCAAAATCTGCTGGAGTTTGGTTTACAGAACTTGCAAAAGTATTATCTATACTTGTTATTATTTTTTTACGTTTTGCTAATTTAGCTACTGCTTTAATATCTGTTACTGTTAGTAAAGGATTAGATGGTGTTTCTATATGTATAAGTTTTGTATTAGGTTGTATTGCAGCCTCAAAATCTGCTTTGCTATACCCATTTGTAAATGTAAATTCTATATCAAGTTTTGGAAACTCTTCTCTTATAAAATTTGTTGTGCCTCCATATATGGTATTTTGTACTACAATATGATCTCCTGCTTTTAAAAATGCTAAAAACATGTGGCTTATTGCTGCCATACCAGAACCAAAAATCATTGCTGTTTCTTTATGTTCAAGAGCTGCGATTTTTTTTGCTAAATATTCTTGATTAGGTGTATTAAAATAGCGTGGGTAACGTTTAATATCGACATCTAAATACTCGTAAGAAGAAGATAAATATATTGGTGATACCGCGCCTTTAAACTGCTCATCTTTAATCTCGCCAACGTGAGCACATATAGTGTTTAAACCTAATTTAGTTTTACTCATTCTTTAAAATATTTAAATTGTATTTGAACAAATATACGACAGAATTTTTCTTAAAATAAGTTAAAAACATATTGGTTTAACATGCTATTAACAAGATATAAAATCGATTTATTGTAATTTAGAGTCACTATGATACACACTGATAAAAAAGAAAACGAAGCATTTATAAAAGAGTCTGTTCAATACCTCGAAAAGTTAGGTTTTGAAAATATCAAGGCTGATGTTGAAGGTTTTGAGTCTCCAAAGTCTTACGTTAAGCAAGAAGGTGATATTAAAATAACACCCGATATTACAGCAACTAGGCGTAGTAAAAAATATTATTTTGAAATTGGTTTAAAAAGCGAAAAAGAACGCTTACTTAAAACAAAATGGCGTTTTCTTGATGTGTTAAGTAGAATGAATGATAACCGATTTAGAATTATAACTAAACGTGGGCATTATAAGTTTACCAACGATATGTTGAACGATTTAAATTTAAATAAAACATTAATCAAGCTATAAAATATTACTTATAGATGGTTATAATAAAAGCAACAAAATCCACTATTTGTTGCTTTTTTTAATTTACTTAGTTTTTAAATTACTTAGTACTGGAGTTCGCTTTTAGTAAACGGTTTTGTTCTTGCATTAACTCTGTTAAGTCTGAAAGTAATTGAATATCCTTTGGTGTTTTTACTGTTTTATCTTTAGTATCTTGAGATTTATCTCTCAATCTATTCATCGCTTTAACTACTAAAAATACTGTAATACCAATTATTATAAAATCCATAAAAGCTTCTAACAACGCACCATATTGTATTGAAACTTCTTCTGCTAAAATTGCTCCTGCTTGATCTGTAGATGATTCTCTTAATATAATTTTTTTATCCTGGAGGTTAATACCATCACTCATTAAAGATAATGGTGGCATTAAAACCTTTTTTACTAATACATCAATAACTTTGTTAAATGAAGCACCTATAATTATACCAATGGCCATATCCATCATATTACCTTTTACGGCAAACTCTTTAAACTCTTTAAAAAACTGCATAGAAAATTGTTTAGAAATTAATTCTGATTTTAAATAAAAATAAAATATAAGAAATACTATTTAAAGCGTTTATTATAAGTTCTAATCATAATAATAGCCCAAACTACAACGCAAAAGAAAACAAATATCGAAAACCAAAAAATTGCATTATTTATCTCCATTTGCAACTAGTTTTAAATAAATCATTAAACCTAATAATGTTGGAACCCAAAGACCTAAAAAGATTCCGCTAAGTTTTTCACCTGATAGAAATAAGTATTCTGCAAAAATTAATATTATTAAACATAATAATAGCATTAAGAAGTTAGCTAAACCCAATTTTTTTAAAAAACTCATATCTATAGTTGATAATTTAGACTAAGTTATAAAAAATAAATATTCAATACTTTATTTTTTATAATATTTAGCATATTTTAAATACGCTAAAAACCCTAAAACAGCTACAATACCAACTGCAATAGCAATAAATTTAACACTTACTATTTGGTCTCCACTTGCGTAAGAATGCAAACCAGCAAGATAGAAGTTTACTCCAAAATAGGTCATCATTATACTTGCAAATGCAACAATAGACATTAGGTTAAAAAACCAACGACCACGTAATCCTGGCACTAGTCTCATGTGAATAACAAAGGCATAAATCATTATACTAATTAACGCCCAAGTTTCTTTAGGGTCCCAACCCCAATAACGTCCCCAACTTTCATTTGCCCACATACCTCCTAAAAAGTTTCCAATAGTAAGCATTACTAAACCTACGGTTAAAGCCATTTCGTTAATTATGGTAAGCTCTTTTATGCTAAGTAGCATTTTATCTTTGTTCTTTGCATTTGTTAAAATCATTAAAAGCATGACTACAACACCTAAAATCATTCCTAAAGTAAATGGGCCGTAACTTGCTACAATTACAGCAACATGAATCATTAACCAATAGCTATCTAAAACAGGTTGTAAGTTTGCAATTGCAGGATCCATCCAGTTCCAGTGCGCAATCATTAAAATCATAGAAGTTACAAAAGCACCTGAAGCAATTGTTAAATCACTGGTTTCTCGTTTTCCTGAAATTAACTTTAATAATCCAGATTTTTTATTTTCGTTAGTTGCTGTTTTTGGTTCTTTTTTCTTACTAATACCAGTAATTAAACCAAAAAGCATTGTAGCCCAAGCTACATAAATCATAGACTCGTAAGCATCACTCCACGGTGCATGACCAGAAATATACCAACGTGCGATAAGACCTAAGGTATGTAACAAAAATAAACCTACAATAATCCAAATTAAAACTTTTACAGCTATTGTAAGTGCTTTGCTTTTATCTTTAAAAATTTGGACTATTAATAATATAAATAGTAATGAGCCAGCATACATATACCAACTAAAAAGTTTTTTGAAAATGTCATACTTATTGTAAAGAATTTCTGTATTAATTTTCTCATCACTAAGCATAACTTCTGCTCCTAACTTTCTTTGATTTTTCTTGAAAGCCTCTAATAATTTGTTTGTTTCGGTATAATCTCCTGTTTGCTTTGCTTGATTTAGTCTATACAAATACAAGCCAAAGCTATTATCTATAAATCCACGGTAAGTAGAATCTTTTATTTGTTCTCTATAACCTTCTTTTCTATATTCTGGTTGAGATATCCATTTGTTATTTTCATCATTTGGAACAGGAAAAATTCTTAAAGACTTACCATCTATTGTATTATATAATAAATTTACTCTAGAGTCTGTTTCTTTAAATTCTTTTTGAAAACCGCTAGGTATTTGCGCTCTATAAGCTTCTTCTAAATATGGAGATAGTTTGTAATCGCCACGGTTTGTAAAAAAGTGTGCTAATGTTGCATAGTTTTCAGATTTATCTAAACCTATTATTTTTCTAATAGAATCTCCCTTTTTAGGTTTTAAATAGATAATTGGTACGTTATACCATAATAAAGGACTTTCTTGTATAGATAAAAATATTTGATCTGCAGTAAAACCTTCGTAAGTATCACTTTTGCTTAGTTTTCTTAAAAATTCTGAAGCATAAGTATTTACAGGCATCATTCTACCGCCTATATCTTGTATTACTAGTTTTCCGAAATTTTCAGCTTCAGCTTTATTAACAACATTTGCTTTTAAAATAGAATCTACTTGTGCTTTACTTTCTGCAAAAGAGATGCTTTGGGTTGGTTCTTCTTTTATATTAGTAGTTTCTACTTGCTGCTCTATAATTTGTTCTGTTTTACTACTATGAGCGCTATGGTCGTGCCCATCATGTTCGTTATGCTCTTGATCTTGTGCAAATCCTGACAATGCAAAACATAATGCAAGAATTGTTGTAAACTTACTTTTTTTGGCTTTTACCTTTTCTAACATCTTTTTTAAATCGGCAAAACGTGTGTTTTTATCAAATAAAATAGCCATTAAACCAAAATATAATAACATGTAACCCAAATAGGTTAACCAGGTTCCCCAACGATCATGATTTACAGATAGTATGGTACGTTGTTCGTTATTATCGAAACCAGATTGAAAAAAACGATATCCACGATGATCTAGTACGTGGTTCATATAAATTTTATAATCGAAATCACCTTTTTCTTCATCTAAAATAGTAACCTGACTAGAGAAGGCAGAATAGCTATTTTCTGTTCCTGGATATTTATCTGCTACAAAGTCATTAAGTTTTACTTTAAAAGGAAGTTCTAATACTTTAGATCCAAATTTTAAATCGAAATCTAGACCGCCAACGTTTACTTTTTTCCATTGGTTATTAGTGCCTACTCCACCTAAAAGGTTTACTTTTTTAGTTTCTCCGTTTGCGGTTACATTTAAAACCACTCCATCTTCATCGCTTTTAAGAAGTTTAGATTTTTTAACTACATCAAACTCTCCTTTTATTACTGGCTTTGGAAACACCATTTGCATGTTACCAATAACATAACGAGAACGTAACATTAGTGGTTGTATGCTATCTTTTATAAGTTTACCTTCATTCATGGTTGCCATTTGAAGGTACTCACCTTCGAAAGGAGATTCTATTCGCAAACCTTCTTCATCGTTATAAATATTAATCGCTCCTTTTTTAGGGTTGTTTAATGTAAAAATTACGTTGTGTACTAATTGATCTTCTCCAGCTTTTAAAAAGTGGTTGTGTGGTGTACCTTCTCCAGCTTCAACTAATTTTAAATATTCTTCTCCTGTTTCGTTAGGAATAATATCTTCTTCGGCATTTTCAATAAACTTATCTAAAGTAATTTCTATTGGTGTGTTACCATAAGTTGTATTAATGCTTAAAGAATTATTTAATCTTTCAGAAAAATCTACTTTTTCTTCTATACGTAAACGTTGTGGCACACCATCTATCTTATAATCACCATTTACAAGTGCCGAAACATAGGTTTTTTCAGATAAAAAAGTGTTTTCTGTTTCGCCTTCAAAAATTGGCATTTTACCTTCGTAACCAATATATCGTGTTACAAAAGCACCTAAAAGAATAAATATAAATGATAAGTGTAATACTAAAGTTGCCCACTTTTCTTTTTTATGTAATCTAAATCTAAAAATATTTCCAATAAAATTGATTACAAAAAACGCCATTATAGCTTCAAACCATAAGGTATTATATATCCAGTATCGAGAATATGGAGTTGGAGATGTATCTTGTCCTGCGTCCATAAAAGTACCAATACCCATAGCTAGGGCAAAAGCAACAAATAAAATAGCAGTTAAACGAGTAGAGAAGAGAATTTTTGCGAGTTTATTTTGCATAAGAATCAAGGCTATATTTAGCTCGTGCAAAGATAAGGGTTTTTGGTTGTTTCTCTTTATTGAAAATACCGTTAAAAACTGTTAAAATTATAAGTTCTTTTTTGTGCGATTTTCAAAAATTTTCATGTACATAAATGTGCTCATTTTTTGGGCACGGCGTTTAGCGTTTTCGGCAATTTCTCCTGTAAATAATTCGTCTATAGTTTGAATCCAGTACTGCAACCATATACCAAAATGGGTTTGGGTTAATTTACTATTACTAGCTTTATCTACATCTATATGTACTTGCAAAGGATTTCCTTGGTATTTGTTTTCTAATTTTCGAGACATAAACAAACTTGACTCCCAAAACGTTGTAAGGTGTTCTAAATGTGACTCCCAATCTTCTATTATATTATTAAAAACAGGACCTAAGAGATTATCTTTTCTAACTTTAGAATAAAAACTAGAAACTAATAAGTAAATATCTTCTCGAGAATTAATATCAATTTTGCACATTGTTTACAAAGATAGTTTAAACACCTTTTATATCATTAAATAGATACTTATTTTAGCGCTATGATAACAGTAGTACTATTAGGCGCTGGAAATGTAGCGTCACATTTATATAAAGCTTTTAAAAACACAGATGAAGTTACTGTAAAACAATGGTATAACCGTAGTTTAAAAGCTATTGAATCGTATAAAAACGAGGTTAAAATTACAGATAATTTAAATGAATTAACTCTAGCAGATATTTATATTTTAGCGGTTAGCGATGATGCTATTGAAGATTTATCTAAAGCCTTGCCATTTGCAGACCGCTTGGTGGTTCATACTTCTGGAAGCACAAGTTTATACGCTGTAGATATGAAACAAAAACGCGGTGTTTTTTATCCTTTACAAACATTCTCTAAAGATGCAGATGTAGATTTTAGTGAAGTACCTATTTGTGTAGAAGCTTTAAATAAAAAAGATTTACCTATTTTAAAACAGTTAGCTAAAGCTATAGGTAGTAAAAGTTATAAAGTAAATAGCGACCAAAGGCAAGCATTACATTTAGCAGCTGTATTTGTAAACAATTTTGCAAATCAGTTATATCGCATTGCGCATGAAATTACCGAAGCTAATGGTGCAGAATTCGATATTTTAAAACCTTTAATTAAAGAAACAGCTAATAAAGTTGAAAGTTTGTCTCCATTTATGGCACAAACTGGACCTGCCAAACGTAATGACAAAAAAACCATTCGCAGGCATATAAAACAATTAGACAGCGATCACCATATTGCAGTTTACGATTTGTTAACAAAATCTATACAGAAAACTCATGGGTTTTCTAGAAAACCAAAAAAATAAGAATTGCATATTATGACTGATAAAAGCTATAAAGAATATTTAAGCGACATTAACACATTTATATTTGATGTTGATGGCGTATTAACAGATGGTTCATTAACAATAACAACAACTGGAGAAATGCTTCGCACCATGAATGTTAAAGATGGTTATGCAATAAAACATGCTTTAAATAATGGTTACAATGTTTGCATTATTTCTGGCGGAACTAATGAAGGTGTTCGTAAAAGATTAGAACACTTAGGCGTAGCAGATGTCTATTTAGGCGCACACAATAAAATAGAACAATTTGAAGATTATATAGCTAAAAAAAATGTTGAAGCTAAAAATGTTTTATATATGGGAGACGACATACCAGATATTCCAGTTATGCAATTAGTTGGTTTAGCTACTTGCCCGCAAGATGCTGTAAAAGAAGTTAAAGCTGTTTCAAAATATATTTCACATAAAAAAGGTGGTAACGGTAGTGTTCGAGATGTTATAGAGCAAGTTTTAAAAGTCCGTAAAAACTGGGAAGGTTTTTATGATGCTTCTTTATAGATAACCACTACATAAAAACTTTAAAAACTTAAACCATTGAAAATATTAAACCTTATTAGATATAAAAATTTAATCATGATTGCCATTGTGCAACTCTTAATTAAATATGCTTTATTCCCTGCTTTTGCTGTAGATATTACATTAAACGGTATTGGCTTTGCTGTATTGGTTTTTGCTACTATTTTTATTGCTGCTGGTGGATATGTTATTAATGATATTTACGACATAGAGACAGATGCTGTAAACAAACCAAATAAATTAATTGTAGGTAAAACTTTAAGCGAAGATACAGCCAACAAACTCTATATTTTATTTACTGTTATTGGTGTTGGTCTAGGCTATTACCTATCAAATTCTGTTGGCAGACCTCCATTTTTTATTGTTTTTCTTGCCACATCTGGTTTACTTTATATTTATGCTACTTACTTAAAGCAAATTGCTGTAGTTGGTAATATTGTAGTATCTGCAATAGTTGCTTTAAGTTTATTAATTGTTGGGATTTTTGAACTAATTCCTGCAATTAACTCAGGAAATCAAGTAGTACAATCTAGTATGTTTGAGGTTTTAACAGACTTTGCCATACTTGCTTTTTCAATTAATTTTATTAGAGAAATTGTAAAAGATATTCAAGATGTAGATGGCGACCATAAATCTGGTATGCAAACTTTACCAATTTTATTTGGCAAAACTAGAACAGCCAAAATAGCCTTTGCTCTTACGTGTCTTTTAATACTTATCATTGCTTACTATATTGGTACGTTTGTTTACATGCATATAGAAGCAATTATCTACTTTTTAATATTAGTTATTGCGCCCTTAATTTACATTGCCATAAAATTATTTATGGCAGAAAATAATAAAGAGTTTAAACATATTAGTTTAATGCTTAAATTGGTTATGATAACCGGCATGTTCGCAATGGCATTATACTACTTTATTTTATAATTAAATTATGCTTAACGATAAACTTAAAAATCATAATATAATATTAGCCTCAGGATCTCCTAGAAGACATCAGTTTTTTAAAGATTTAGGTTTAGATTTTGAAGTTAGACTTAAAACCATAAAAGAAGATTACCCAAATAGATTAGTTCATTTTGAAATAAGCGACTATTTAGCACAATTAAAATCTTTACCTTATTTAAATGAGTTAAAGGATAATGATATTTTAGTAACCAGCGATACCATTGTTTGGCATAACAATATTGCTTTAGGAAAACCAAGAGACAATGACGAAGCTTTTGCAATAATTAAATCTCTTAGTGATGCCACACATGAAGTTATTACTTCGGTTTGTATTAGAACAAAAACGTTTCAAAAAACTGTAAACGCAGTAACAAAAGTTACTTTTAAAGCCTTTACAGATAAAGAAATATGGCATTACATAAATACTTGCGCACCATTAGATAAAGCCGGCGCATATGGTATTCAAGAGTGGATAGGACAAATAGGTGTTGTGAAAATAGAAGGCTCCTATTTTAATGTAATGGGAATGCCTACACATTTAGTTTACGAAACGTTAAACTATATTGCAGATCACTGTTAGATAGCTAACTTTACATCTAAAACAGTTAGTAATGAAGAACTTGAATGCCTTTAAACTTATATTAAGTTTCCTTTTTTTATGTACCTTTTTTTCGTGTAAAAATGAAAAAAACATAACAGGAGAGATTCTTGAAGAAATAAAACCTGAAACAACTTCTAAAGCTAAGGCATTTAAACCAAATCAAAATTTTAAAGATTACTGGTATAGTGGAGAAGCCGAGATTACATCATTTAAATTATTGCAATCCAGATATGGCGAAATACGTGAAGGTACAGCTGTTTTGGTTTATGTTACAGAACCTTTTTTAAAAGACAAACAAGTAAAAGCAGACCAAAATAATGCTTCAAATATTTCGGTATTAAAACTTAATGCAACTAAAAATTTTGTTACAGGTGTTTACCCATATTCTATAATGCAAAGTACATTTTATCCTATAGCCAATAACCAACACGCAATAAAAGTTTCAAGCTCTGTACAAGAATGGTGTGGCCAACAATACGTGCAATTAAATAATAGAATTAACTTTGAACTCAAACAGCATTCCTATTTTGAAACTACAGGAGACAAATTTTACAATATTGATAAAGCCATTTTAGAGAACGAGTTATGGACTAAACTTCGTATAAACCCAAAATCTCTACCTATTGGTGATATTAAAGTTATTCCGTCTTTAGAGTTCACCACTTTAAACCACAAACCCATTAAAGCATATAATGTAATTGCTAAACTAGAAGAAAATAAATATTCATTAAATTTTCCAGAGTTAAATAGAAATTTAAGTATTACTTTCAATAAAAATTTCCCATACGAAGTAATTTCTTGGCAAGAAACTTTTAATGAACAGTCTATTAAAGCAACAAAATTAAAAACAATAAAATCTGCTTATTGGAATAAAAAAACGAAAAAGGATAGTATTTTACGTAAAAAGCTTCAATTAAAATAATTAAAAAACTATTGGAAACACACCAAATACCATTAATAAACACGCTAATAGTATTAGCTATATTTATAGTTATTAGAATTTTAGGAAAAATGACTATAAAAAAAATTGGTCAAAAAAGTGTAATTAATGATGCTCGTGTAAAATTAATTTCTCGCTATTTTACAGTAACATTATTACTAATTTTTATATTGGTTGAGGCCTTTATTTTTGGTGTTGAACCTAGAGATATTTCGCTTATATTTTCTTCAGTTTTTGCTGTAATTGGTATTGGTCTTTTCGCAATTTGGTCTATACTAAGTAATGTAACTTCGGGCATCATCATGTTTTTTTCATTTCCATATAAAGTAGGAGATAAAATAAAAATTCATGACAAAGATTACCCAATAGAAGCTATAATTGAAGATATTAGAGCTTTTCAACTTCATTTAAGATTAGATAATGGCGATTTAGTAACTTACCCAAACAATTTAATTCTTCAAAAAGCTGTAACTTTAGTCGAGAAAGATGCTATGGAAGATTTTGGAGACTTCCATTAATTAATTCTCAATATGGCTAAACGTAAACACAAAAAACGTACTCAAAATTATAAAAAACAAGTTGGTCAAATACCAGGAGCACTTGTTTATACTGGAAAAAAAGAAACACAAAAACTTTTTATTGAAACTTTTGATTATAACATAGATACTGTTATTGAAAAAGAATTATTAAACATAGAAGAAGCTTTTCAATTTAAATCTTCTAACTCTGTAACATGGATTAATTTAAATGGTTTAAACCATATTGATGCAATAGAAACTCTTGGTAAGCATTACGATTTACACCCATTAGTATTAGAAGATATTGTAAATACTGGTCAACGTCCAAAATTTGATGAGTATGATGATTACATTTTTATAGTACTTAAAATGATGTATTATGATGAGTCTGAAACTATAGTTTCTGAACAAGTAAGTTTAATACTTGGCGAAAATTATGTACTTTCTTTACAGGAAGCAGAAGGTGATGTTTTCGATGCTTTAAGAGAACGCATAAGGCAATCTAAAGGTAGAATTCGAGGTTTAGGTCCAGATTATTTATTGTACGCTTTAATAGATTCTATTGTAGATCACTATTATGCTATTATTGAAACAATGGGTAATAAAATTGAAGATCTAGAAGATAATTTATTCGAAGGCTTAACTAAAGAAGAAATTAGCTCAGATATACAAGAACTTAAAAGAGAAGTTTTAAAAATAAGACGTGCTATTTTTCCACTTCGTGAAATAATAAATCGTGTAGATAAAAGTGAAAGCAAACTTATAGACAGTAAAACCTTACATTATTTTGCCGATGTATACGATCATATAATTCAAGTATCAGACACTATAGATATATATCGCGAAATGATTTGGGGATTAATGGATATGTATATGACGACCATTAGCAATAGAATGAACGAAGTCATGAAAGTATTAACTATAATTGCAACTATATTTATTCCATTAACTTTTATCGCTGGCGTATACGGGATGAACTTTGATAACATTCCAGAGCTACACTACAAATACGGCTACCATACTGTTTGGTTGGTAATGATTCTTATTTTTATAGGGATGATGTATTATTTTAAACGTAAAAAATGGCTTTAAATCACCAGTGATTTTTAATAAAAAGTTAAAGAAAACCTAAAATCCGTAATTAAAAAAGTGATTGTTTATATTTGGGTACTCGTCAATTTCCCGAGATAAATTCAATAAAAACAATGTATAAAATTACCGCTTCTCTCCTATTTATATTCGCTTTTTTTATAAATAGTTTTGCTCAACAACCAGACAAATTAAATGCATCTCAAATACACCATGCTGTACAAAAACTTAACTTTTTAGGCTCTGTTTTATATGTAGCTGCACATCCAGATGATGAAAACACAAGGTTAATTTCTTACATGTCTAACCATGTAAAAGCCAGAACAGCTTACTTGTCTTTAACACGTGGTGATGGTGGTCAAAATTTAATTGGCCCAGAGATAAGAGAACTTTTAGGTGTAATTAGAACACAAGAGTTATTAGCAGCAAGAAGAACCGACGGTGGCGAGCAACGCTTTACAAGAGCCAACGATTTTGGTTACTCTAAACACCCAGACGAAACCTTAGCTATATGGAATAAAGAACAGGTTTTAAGCGACGTTGTTTTAGCCATTCGTCAATTTAAACCAGATATTATTATTAATAGATTTAATCATAGAAATCCAGGAAGCACACACGGTCATCACACCAGTTCTGCAATGTTAAGTCTTGAAGCTTTCGATTTAGCAAACAATAAAAACATATACCCAGAACAAGTTAAAAAATATGGTGCTTGGCAACCAAAACGAGAATTTTTTAATACATCGTGGTGGTTTTATGGTAGTCAAGAAAAATTTGACGCAGCAGATAAATCAAACTTATTAAGCTTCGATGTTGGTGTATATTACCCATCAAAAGGTCTTTCAAACAACGAAGTTGCAGCATTAGCAAGCAGTAAACATTTATGCCAAGGATTTGGGCGTTTAACACAACGTGGATCGCAAACAGAATATGTAGAATTATTAAAAGGAGATTTACCAAAAGACAAATCGAATATTTTTGATGGCATAGATACATCTTGGAATCGCGTTAAAAACGGAAACTTTATCTATAGCGTATTAAATAAAGTTGAGACAGAGTTTAATTTTCAAAATCCTGCAGCACATTTAAGCGAATTAATGTCTGCTCGTGAGTTAATACAAACTTTAGATAACGAGCATTGGAAAACAATTAAAACTAAAGAAATAGACGCAATAATTGAAGCTTGTGCTGGATTATATTTAGAAGCTTCTGCCACTGCTCCAACATCTAGTCCAGGAGAACAAATTGAAATCAATTTAGAAGTTTTAAATAGAAGTGCTTCAAATATAGAATTAACTTCATATTTAATTTCAACCAATAAAACAGCTAATTTAAAAGCTCAAAAATTAAATACTAACGAAAAATTTAATTTTAACGAAACTGTTAGTATTTCTGAAGAAACAAAACCAACAACTCCTTATTGGTTAGAACAAAAAGGAAGTTTAGGCATGTACACTGTAGAAGACAAAAGCTTAATTGGTAAGCCAGAAACGCCAAGGGCTTTAACTGTAGATTTTAACTTAAAAATAAACGGCAAACCACTTACCATTACAAAAAATGTAGTGTACAGATATTCTAAACCAGATAAAGGCGAATTGTACAGACCTTTTGAAATTATTCCAGAAGTCTCTGCAAAAGTATCTAAAAAAGTAATCATTTTTGAAAACGACCAACAAAAGGAAATTCCTGTAATAGTTCGCGCAGGTCGTGATAATGTTGAAGGCGTAATAAAAATGGATTACCCAAAAGACTGGAATGTTTACCCAAAACAACAAAAAATAGAAATTGCAAATAAAGGCCAAGAACAAACTGTAATTTTTACTGTAATTCCACCAAAAAATCAAAGTGAAGGTATTTTATCTCCAATTGTAACTATTGGTGATAAAGACTACAACAAAGAATTAATTGAAATAGATTACGAACACATCCCATTTCAAACCGTTTTACTACCAAGCGAAAGTAAAATTGTACGTTTAGATATTAAAAAGAAAGGCGAAAACATTGCATACATTGAAGGTGCCGGAGATGTTGTTCCAGAAAGTTTAGAGCAAATTGGTTATAATGTAATAACATTAAAACCAGAAGATATTACAACAGAAAAACTAAGTAATTTTGATGCAGTAGTTGTTGGAATTCGTGCTTACAATACTGTTGAAGCTTTAAAATTTAAGCAAGATATTTTGTTCGATTTTGTTGCTAATGGAGGCAACATGATTGTGCAGTATAATACAAGCCATCGTGTAAAAGTAAAAAACATCGCGCCTTACAGTTTAACTCTTTCTCGCGATCGTGTAACCGATGAGTTTGCCGAAGTTAAATTATTAGAACCAAAGCACGAGTTAATGAATTATCCTAACAAAATCACTACTAAAGATTTTAATGGTTGGACTCAAGAGCGTGGTTTATATTTTCCTAACAAATGGGCAAAAGAATTTACACCTATGCTTGCTATGAGTGATAAAGGAGAATCTACAAAAAAAGGAAGCTTACTAGTAGCAAAACATGGAAAAGGCCATTATATCTATACTGGATTAAGTTTTTTTAGAGAATTTCCTGCTGGTGTTTCTGGTGCTTATCGCCTATTTGCAAATATGTTAAGTATTGGTAAAGGAGACATTTCTAATACCTTAGATATTAAAAACTAAAACACTAAAATTTAATTTAGTATAACTAACAATACTAAGTTTAAATACAATTTTACTATGAAAGATCAACCAAAATACAAGTGGAATAAACTTTACACACTAATATTAGTTGCTAATACAGCTTACATTATTGCATTCTATATAATTACTAACACTTTTTAAGCATGCAGACATTAGATTGGATTGTTTTAATAGGCACATTATTAACTATAGTTATTTATGGTACTATACAAACTAGAGGTAGTAAAAATGTACAAGACTATTTAAAAGGCGGCAATACATCAAAATGGTGGACTATTGGTTTATCTGTAATGGCAACACAAGCCAGTGCTATAACCTTTTTATCAACACCTGGTCAAGCATTTAATGATGGTATGGGATTTGTTCAGTTTTATTTTGGACTTCCTATTGCGATGATTGTAATTTGCATGGTTTTTATACCATTATATCACCGTTTAAAGGTATATACAGCTTACGAGTTTTTAGAAAATAGATTCGATAGAAAAACAAGAACCTTAACCGCAATTCTATTTTTAATACAACGTGGTCTAGCAGCAGGAATAACTATTTTTGCTCCTGCAATAATACTCTCTGCTGTACTTGGCTGGAATTTATTATTACTTAATGTTATTATTGGAGTACTTGTAATAATTTATACCGTTTCTGGCGGAACTAAAGCTGTAAATGTTACCCAAAAACACCAAATGGTTGTAATTTTCACAGGAATGATTATTGCCTTTGTTTTAATTTTTAACAAATTACCAGACGATATTTCATTCACTAAAGCTGTAGAAATTGCAGGTGCTAGTGGCAAAATGGAAGTGCTTGATTTTTCTTTCGATTTAAATAATCGTTACACCTTTTGGAGTGGTATTATTGGCGGCACTTTTTTAATGCTTTCATATTTTGGTACAGACCAAAGCCAAGTACAACGTTATTTATCAGGAAAATCTGTAAAAGAAATGCAATTAGGCTTAATGTTTAATGGGCTTTTAAAAGTACCAATGCAATTTTTTATTCTGTTTGTTGGTGTAATGGTTTTTGTGTTTTACCAGTTTAATCAAGCACCAGTAAACTTTAATCCAACAGCTACAGAAGTGGTTTTAAACTCACAATTTGCCGACGAGTATAAGGCCATTCAAGAAGAACAAACACTATTATTTACAGAAAAGAAAAATGCTATAAATGCTTTTACTTCAAATCCAGATAGAAATACAACAACTATCGCTGCATTAAATTCTAAAAATGATGCGCTACGTGAAAAAGCTAGAATTTTAATAGAGAAAGCTGGCGAAGCCAAAAACCTAAAAGTTGAGAGTAACGATAAAGATTATGTTTTTATCCATTTTATACTTAATAATTTACCTAAGGGATTAATAGGCCTATTGTTAGCCGTTATATTATCGGCAGCGATGTCAAGTACAGCCAGTGAACTTAATGCGTTAGCAAGTACAACAACTATAGATTTATACAAACACAGAGTTGGTAAAAAAACCGAAACTCAAATGGTAAAAACCTCTAAATGGTTTACTCTTATTTGGGGAATTCTAGCAATATGTGTTGCCTGTATTGCCAACTTAGCCGAAAATTTAATACAACTTGTAAACATTATTGGTTCTATATTTTATGGAAATGTTTTAGGTATATTTTTACTTGCTTTTTTCTTCAAATTTGTAAGAGCAAATGCTGTATTTATAGCTGCATTTATAACACAGTTTATTGTTATCGCTCTATTTTTATTAAACGAATTCGAATATATAAACCTACCATTTTTATGGCTTAATTTTATTGGCTGCGTCATTGTTATTACAATTGCTTGTTTAATACAAGGTTTAAATCCAACTCAAGGAAAAGATTTGAGTGTACAATCTTCATAAAATGAAAAATGAAACTAAAACAATACGTTATGTCGCATTTTTAAGAGGAATAAATGTTGGTGGCAATAAAAAAGTGCCAATGGCTATTTTAAAAGAAAGCTTAAAAACTATTGGTTTTAGTAATATTGAAACACTTTTAAATTCTGGCAATATTATTTTTGAAGCACCAAAAGATAGTATTGAAAATCTTGAAGAAAAAATGGCAAATCACTTAGAGCGTGCATTTAGCTTTGCAATACCAACAATAATTAAAACTGCTAAAAGTATTATAGAAATAGTTGAAGCAAATCCTTTTAAAAGCGAAACATTAACCAAAGATTTAAGGTTTTATATTTCCTTTTTAAAAACTAAAACAAACGCTCCATTTCAATTACCATGGCAAAGTGAAGACCAATCGTTTCAAATTTTAAGTTTAAAAGCTAATGCTATTATAAGTTTGCTTGATGTTTCAAAATCTAAAACACCAAAAGCTATGGCTGTTTTAGAAAAAGAATTCAGCAAAAATATAACCACCCGAAATTGGAATACAATTTTAAAAATTGAAAAAAAATTAAATACGTAACTTGTAAAAAAACTAAAATTTTTCACTTATGAAATTAGGCGCATTTTCTGCAAGTCTAGCCGTTAAAGACTTAGTAGCATCCAAAGCATTTTACGAAACTTTAGGTTTTAAAGTATTTGCCGGTAACTTAGAAAACAATTACCTAATCATGAAAAATGAAAACACCTTAATAGGTTTGTTTCAAGGTATGTTTGAAAATAATATTCTAACCTTTAATCCTGGTTGGGACGAGAATGCAAACACGTTAAAGGATTTTGATGATGTTAGAACCATACAAAAACATTTAAAATCTAAAGGTATTGCAATAACTAAAGAAGCAGACGAAAACACATCTGGACCTGCAAGTTTTGTTGTTATGGATCCAGATGGTAATGCCATTTTAGTAGACCAACATATTTAAAATAAATATATTAACAAAAAAAGCGCAATCTATAAATTGCGCTTTTTTTTGTTTTAAAATATAAAAATTGTTGTAGCAAATTCTACATCGCTCCCCATTCTTTTAATGAGTCTTTATTCATTTTTACATAATCTGCATTTTTAGCTTTTTCAGCTCCAGCTAAAGATGCTTTTGCAGCCGCAATAGCTTTTGCTTTATTTCCTGCTTTTGCATGAATTAATGACTGCTGACGTAAATACCAAAAACGAGGATTATCTTTTGTCATATCAATAGCTTTATCAATCCAAGTAACAGCTTTATTAATATCTCCACCAGATTCTAAGTTATAACGTGCAGCAGCAAAATAATCTGCAGCTCCAGGACCATTCATTACTTTATCTATACTAGCAGATACTTTTTTAGCTGTTGGTACTTCAATTTTAACACCTACATATACTTTTTCCCATAATAAACCTAACAAAGCAGAGTCGTTAGTTAAATCATCAAAAGTTATAGTAAATGTTTCAATATTCATAGGCACATCAATAACATCAACATTTACTTTAGCTGCTACTAATTTTTCATCCCAGTTTTGTGGTGTTCCCCAATTATCTGTATTGGCATAAAAAATAACTTCCCATGTTTTAGCTCCTGGCTTTGTAAAAATTGCGTAAGAACCTGCTTTAACAGTTTTTCCTCCAATCACAACATCATCACTAAAAGTGATTTTAGTATTAGCATTAGCTCCTGTTCTCCACATTTTATCGTAAGGTACTAAATCACCAAAAATAGTACGACCTCTCATTCCTGGTCTTGAGTATTCTACTGTAATATCTGTTAAACCTACTTTTTGTTCAACCTTAGAAAACGGACTAGGTTGTGGTGTTTCTATTTGTGCATTTCCAGCAAAAGAGGCTACAAATACTAAAGCAATCATCAATAATTTTTTCATAATATTTTTAATGTGTTAGTGTTAAATTTTCGAAAGTAAATTTACAAATTAGAAAATCTTTAAAACGTTAAGAAAAACTTAAAATAAGTTTGAAGATAATTACTTAACTATTAAATGAAAGTTAATTTTGTTTAACTATTTTAAAAAATGATTAAACATTTTGTATCTTTATGCCACTAATAGAGAAAATTATGGCAAAAAAGAAAAACATTACGCAAAACAATATCACTTCATTTTATATGGATTATGTATTAGAATATGACGAGAAACCTAAATCTGTATACATTTTTGCAAAGCATAATAATTTTGATGAATCTAAATTTTACGAATATTTCACATCATTTGATGCCATAGAAAAACATGTTTTTAAAGCTTTTCATGATAATACAATTGCCGTACTAAATAAAAGTGAAGATTATCATGATTTCGAACCAAGAAACAAGTTATTGAGTTATTACTTTACTTTTTTCGAAAACTTAACAGCAAACAGAAGTTACGTTGTTTATGCATTAAACAAACATAAAAATAACCTTAAAAATTACAGTGTATTAAAAGAATTAAAGCACAGTTTTACTGCTTATATTTCAAACTTAGGTATTGAGTTAATAGATATAAAAGAAGAACGTCTAGATAAAATTCAAAATCGCGGATTAAAAGAAAGTGCTTGGGTACAGCTTTTACTTACAATGAAGTTTTGGATGGATGATACTTCTTCAAGTTTTGAAAAAACAGATGTATTTATAGAAAAATCTGTAAATACCAGTTTTGACGTGCTTAACGTTGCGCCACTTAAAAGTTTAATAGACTTTGGCAAATTTATTTTCAAAGAGAAAGTAAAAATGAATTAATTAAAACAATACACTATTGAAAACGATAGACAAAATACCTACATCTAAAATTCAACGCGCTTCTAAACTTGTACAAACAGGTGCTAAAGTTGGTGTTAATTATCTTAAATACTACGGTGACAAATTAACCAAGACCGAAGATGAAGCAAAGTCTCGACTTAATGAAAATAATGCCGAAGATATTTACGATGGATTAAAAAAAATGAAAGGTAGCGCATTAAAAGTTGCACAAATGCTAAGCATGGAAAAAAGTATTTTACCACAAGCTTATGTAGAAAAATTTTCACTTTCACAGTTTTCTGTACCACCATTATCTGCTCCACTAGTTACAAAAACATTTAAAAAATATTTTGGAAAGTTACCTAGCGAAATCTTTGATAAATTTAATGCAACATCTGTAAATGCTGCAAGTATTGGTCAAGTACATTTAGCCGAAAAAAACGGTAAAAAACTAGCTGTAAAAATTCAATATCCTGGTGTTGCAGAAAGTATTTCTAGCGACTTAGCAATGGTTAAGCCTATTGCCATTCAAATGTTTAATATTAAGGGCAAAGATAGTGACAAATACTTTAAAGAAGTTGAAACTAAACTGGTTGAAGAAACAAATTACATACTAGAAGTTAAACAAAGTAAAGAGATTGCTGCTGCATGTAAACATATTCCAAATTTAAAATTCCCAGATTATTATGAAGCACTTTCTTCTGAAAGAATAATAACAATGGATTGGATGGAAGGCGAACATTTAAGTGAATTTACAGCGTATAATACCAATCAAGAAAAAGCAAATAACATTGGTCAAGCTTTATGGGATTTTTATATGTTTCAAATGCATAAGTTAAAAAAAGTACATGCAGATCCACATCCTGGTAATTTTTTAATTTCTAAAAAAGGCGAATTAATTGCTTTAGATTTTGGTTGTATGAAAACTATACCAGAAGATTTTTACACACCATATTTTGAGCTTGCTAAAAAAGAAAGCATAAATGATCCTAAGATTTTTAACGAGAAAATGTTTCAGTTAGAAATACTTCGTGAAGACGATTCTCCCGAAGAACTAAAATTCTTTTCAGCGTTATTTCACAAAATGTTAAGTCTTTTTACTCAACCATTTCATGTTGATACTTTTGATTTTTCAGATGAAGCTTTTTTTGGAAAAATAACAGCCTTAGGTCAAAAATATAGTAAAAGTACAGAGTTACGTAAAATGAATGGTAATCGTGGTTCTAAACACTTTATATACATTAACCGTACGTTCTTTGGGCTATATAATTTAATGTTCGACTTAAAAGCAAAAAACATTAAAATTAATAATTTTCAAAATTTATAAATGCAGTATTTTAGCTTAAAAGACATTAACGCATTAGAGCATTTATATAAAATAAATCTTATTAATAGTTGCTCTGGATTTAAATCTGCAAACCTTATTGCCACAAAATCTAAAGATGGTATTGAAAATGTTGCAGTATTTAGCTCTGTGACTCATGTAGGCTCAAATCCGCCAATTTTAGGTTTCTTTTGCAGGCCAACAACTGTTTTAAGAAATACGTTTAATAACATACAAGAAACAAAGGAATACACTATAAATCATATTCATGATTTAAATTTTAAAGATGCTCATCATACTTCAGCTAAATATGATGAAACAATTTCTGAGTTCGATAAAACAAATCTTACTCCTGAATATAAAAATGATAGTTTCGCACCATTTGTAAAAAATGCTCCTGTACAACTTAAAATGAAATACGTAGGAAAATACAATATTTCCCAAAATGACACCATATTAGTTTTAGGAGAAATACAAGAAATGTACATTAATAATAGTATTTTAGAGACAGACGGTTTTATTAATTTATCTAAAGCGAATATTGCAGCTATAAATGGTTTAGATGCTTATACTTTTCCAGAATTAAAAGAACGACTACCGTACCAACGACCTAAAAAATAGAACATGAAAATATTAGTTACAGGTGCTACTGGTTACATTGGGAAACGTATTATACCTTTATTAATAGAGCAAGGTCATACTGTAGTTTGTGCGGTACGAGGCAAACTTAGAACCGAAAAAAAATACAACGACGAGCATAATGTACAAGTCATTGAAGTAGATTTTTTAAATAAAAACACTCTTAAAAATATCCCTAAAGATATTGATGCAGCATATTATTTAATTCACTCCATGTCTAACTCTGTTTCTAAGTTTCAAGAAATGGAAAAAGAATGTGCTGTAAATTTTAAATTTGCTGTACAACAAACCCAGTGTAAACAAGTAATTTACCTAAGTGGCATTACAAACGACACAAAATTATCAAAACACTTATTATCTAGACAAAATGTAGAAAAAGCATTACAATCTAGTACATATGCATTAACGGTTTTTAAAGCCGGAATTATTGTCGGTTCTGGAAGCTCATCTTTTGAAATTATTAGAGATTTAGTAGAAAAACTTCCTGTAATGATTGCTCCAAAATGGCTTAACACAAAAACGCAACCTATTGCCATTAGAGATGTGCTTTCATTTTTAACAAAAAGTCTTGGAGACCAACGTTTATATAATACATCTCATGATATTTTTGGGCCAGAAATTTTAACCTATAAAGCGTTATTACTTCGTTTTGCTAAAGCAAGAAACTTAAAAAGAAGCATCATTACAGTTCCTGTGATGACTCCAAATTTATCAAGCTACTGGTTGTATTTTGTAACCTCTACATCATATAAATTAGCAAGAACATTGGTTAATAGTATGGGTGTAGAAATTATTGGTAAGCCTAGTAATATTAATACTTTACTAGACATAAAACCAATAAATTATGATCAAGCCATAAAGTTAGCATTCAAAAAAATAGAGCAAAATAGTATTCTCTCAAGCTGGAAAGATGCTTTGGTAAGTAGTCGCCAAAAAAAACGCGTTTCTACAAAGTACATTAATGTTCCAGAGTATGGTTGCTTTAAAGATATTAAAGAGCGAAAAGTTAAAAATGAAGAAAGAACTTTTGCCAAAATTTGTGCTATTGGAGGCGAAAATGGTTGGTATTATGGTAATACCTTATGGAAAATTAGAGGCTATCTAGATAAGCTTTTTGGAGGAATTGGACTAAGACGCGGTCGCACAAATAAACATACAATAAAAACTGGTGATGCTTTAGACTTTTGGCGTGTATTACTCGCAGATCCAGAGCATAAAAGATTACTTCTTTTTGCCGAAATGAAACTTCCCGGAGAAGCTTGGTTAGAGTTTAAAGTTGAAAATGGAAAAGTATTCCAAAGAGCTATTTTTAGACCAAAAGGATTAGCCGGAAGACTATACTGGTATAGCGTTTTACCGTTTCATGGCTTAATTTTTAATGGCATGATTAATAAACTTGCCAATGCCTAAATCAATAAAAAAACAAAATTTACCTACAAAAATTTGTAAAACCTGCAAGCTTCCCTTTAGCTGGCGAAAAAAATGGAAAACAAATTGGAACGATGTAAAATACTGCAGTAAAAAATGCCGAATAAACAAAATAAAACCAGTTTAGTCTGGTTTAAAAACGACTTAAGGATTAATGATAACGCAACACTTTTAAACGCTGTAAACGAAAGTGAAACCGTTATCGCTATCTACTGTTTTGATAACAGGTATTTTAAAAAAGATAAATTCGGCTTTAAAAAAACCGAAAAATTTAGAGCCAAATTTTTAATAGAAACAGTAACCGATTTAAAATTCCAACTACTAGGGTTAAACATCCCTTTGTTTGTGTATTGTGATTATACAGAAAATAGTATAGAAATACTTCAAAACACTTATGGTTTTGATGCTTTGTACCTTCAAAAAGAATGGACTACAGAAGAAAATAAGATCTTAGATTTAGTTAAAAAGAAACTAAACCCAAATGTAAAAATTCATGAAGAATACAATCAATTTTTATTTCACCCTGAAGATTTAAATTTTAATGTTGAATCTTTACCTTCAGTTTTTACCGATTTTAGAAAAAATCTTGAAAAAAATATTTTAGTTAGAACTTTACTTCCTACTGCAAATCCGGCAAACAGTAGTTATACATTTAAAAACGAAACAAGAGTACCTACATTAAAAGATTTAGGTTTTAGTGATTTTAAAATTCATAATCAATCTGCCTTTCCTTTTAAAGGTGGTGAAACCGAAGCTTTAAAAAGATTAGAAAATTATTTTTTTCAAGAAAAAAAACTTGGCTTTTATAAAAAAACAAGAAACGGATTAATTGGCACAGATTATAGCTCTAAACTTTCTGCCTGGCTGGCAAATGGAAGTATTAGTGCAAAAACCATTTATTGGAAAGTAAAAGAATTCGAAACACTTCATTTTAAAAACCAATCTACATATTGGTTAATTTTCGAACTCATTTGGAGAGATTATTTTAAGTATGTATCTAAAAAAAACAACAATAAAATATTTAAAATTGGCGGTATTTTAGATAAAACGTATCAATGGAAAGATAATAAAGATGCCGTAAATAAATGGATTAATGGTGAAACAAACGAGCCTTTTGTAAATGCAAACATGAACGAATTAAATAAAACTGGCTGGATGAGTAATCGTGGCAGACAAAATGTTGCTAGTTATTTTGCAAAAGAACTCCTACTCGACTGGCGCATTGGTGCTGCTTATTTTGAGTCTTTATTAATAGATTACGATGTGCATAGTAATTACGGGAACTGGATGTATGTTTCTGGCGTTGGTAATGATCCAAGAAATAGAAAATTTAATATAAAATTACAAGCAGAACGCTACGATGCTAACGGTAAATACCAACGCATATGGCTACAAAACACTTTATTTTAAATTATTTTGAAAACACTTAGACTCATACTTGGCGATCAATTAAACAGCAAACACTCTTGGTACAAAGAAGACCAATCTAATTACATATATTGTTTATTTGAAATGCGTCAAGAAACAAATTATGTAAAGCATCACATACAAAAAATAATAGGTTTTTTTGCAGCCATGCGAGACTTTAAAACAGTTTTAGAACAAAATAACTGTAAGGTAATTTATTACACATTAGACCATAAAAATAATACTCAAAATCTAGTTGAAAATTTAAAATATTTAATTAAAAAACACAATATAGAAGCGTTTGAATATCAAGAACCAGATGAATATAGACTTGATAAACAATTAGTAGAGTTTTGTGAAGAATTAAATATAAATACTAAAGCTGTTAGTACAGAACATTTTTATACCAACCGTAAAGACTTAGCATTATTTTTTAAAGGTAAAAAACAATGGTTAATGGAAAGTTTTTATAGAGATATGCGAAAAAAACATAACATTTTATTAGTCGCTAACCAACCAGAAGGCGGCAAATGGAATTATGATAAAAGCAATAGAAATAAATGGAATGAAAACACAAGCATTCCTAAGTATAAATCTTATAAAAACAACGTAGTAGATATAGTAAATTTAATAGAGTCTCAAAACATAGAAACCATTGGTAAGTTTAATACCGAGTATTTTGAATACCCCATAAATAGATCTCAAGCTTTAAATCAACTAAAATACTTTTGCGAGCATTTACTAAAACACTTTGGCGATTACCAAGATGCAATGCACACAAATCAAGCTTATTTGTACCATTCTAGGCTATCCATTGCTTTAAATAGTAAAATTATTTCTCCAAATGCAGTAATTACAACCGTTTTAAACTATTGGAGAACTCACGGTAAGCATATAAGTATCTCTCAAGTTGAAGGTTTTATTAGGCAAATTATTGGCTGGAGAGAATATATGCGCGGTATGTATTGGGCTTTAATGCCAGATTATAAATTGTTAAATACTTTAGAAAACCATAACAAACTTCCTGAGTTTTATTGGACAGGAAAAACAAAAATGAATTGCCTTAAAACTTCTATAGAAAACACTTTAAATAATGGATATGCTCACCATATTCAACGTTTAATGATTACTGGAAATTTTGCCTTATTAACGCAAATAAATCCAGACGAAGTCGATGCTTGGTATTTAGGTATATATGTAGATGCTATAGAATGGGTTCAATTACCAAATACTAGAGGCATGAGCCAATTTGCAGATGGCGGAAAAATAGCAACAAAACCTTATGTTTCTAGTGGTAGTTACATAAACAAAATGAGTAACTATTGTAAAAATTGTACTTATAATAATAGAGAAAAAACAAGCGATAATGCTTGCCCATTTAATAGTTTGTATTGGAACTTTTTAGACGACAAAAGAGAAATGCTTAGCGCAAATTTTAGAATGAAAATGATGTATAGCTTGCTCGATAAAATGAAGCCCGAAGATTTAAATAAAATAAAAAAAAGAGCTTCAAAAATAATTAGTAATCCTGATAACTTTTAAAACAAATCACTAGTTACTAATATTTTTGTTAATTTTTGTTTAATTAAAACTCAAAAACATTAAACATTTTGTATTTTTGAAATCATAGAGCAAACCTTTATTATATGATTTTAAATACAACACATACTAACAAAGAAAACAAAAGACTTTTAATAGATGTTGTTGGTAAACCTTTTAGTTTCAGGCAAATTATCAAATTAAAAGGTGTAGGTTCTAAACGAATGATAATAGAAAATGTTAGTCCAAATATTGCACAATATCTCAATAAAATTTCAGATGTAAATTATGCTAATATAGAATTAAGACCAAAAGGAATTTTAATTCATATAAATAAAGGACTAAAAAACTTTACTTGGGCAATACCATATTACCAACTTGTAATTTATAAAACAAATGGTTCTAGCATTCATGCTCAAGGAAAATTTATTCATTTTAGAAACAATAAAACTTTAAAGGAAAACAAAGGTTTTTTTAATAAATTAATGAATCAAAAAATAAAATTCGATGAACAATATAATTTCCAAACCTAATGCGGTTTTTACTATAGAAGATATAGATAGAATTATAGAAATGGCTTGGGAAGATAGAACACCTTTTGATGCTATTACATTTCAATTTGGCATAAAAGAACAAGAAGTTATTGAGTTAATGAGGCGAGAAATGAAACCTAGTAGTTTTAGATTATGGCGCGCTAGAGTTCAAGGTAGAAAAACCAAACACGCAAAAAATAGAAATTTTCAGGAAGGAAGATTTAAATGTTCTAGACAAAAACAAATTACACATAATAAAATAAGTAAAAGGTAACTAGCGCTTTTGCATTACATTAAACAAATTTAAAATGAAAAATATACTTATAATTGGCGGAAGCAAAGGCATTGGAAACGCCATAGTAAAACAACTAATAGATACTAATAATATTATAAATATTAGTCGCTCTACTCCTGCTTTATCTCATAAAAATTTAAGACATATAAGTGCAGATGTTTTAGAAGATGAACTTCCAAAAATTGAAGCCATAGACACCTTAATTTATTGTCCTGGAAGTATAAATTTAAAACCAATTTCTAGGTTAAGCTTAGATGATTTTAAAGCAGATTTCGACATTAATGTTTTAGGCGCTGTAAAAAGCATACAACATTATCTACCAATTTTAAAAAAAGGAAATAAGCCATCAATACTACTATTTAGTACCGTAGCAACGGCATTAGGTATGCCTTATCATGCCAGTGTTGCCGCTTCTAAAGCTGCTGTAGAAGGTTTAACAAAATCTCTTGGCGCAGAGTTAGCACCAACTATAAGAGTTAATGCCATTGCACCAACAGTTACAGATACAGATTTAGCTTCAAAATTATTGCGCAATGAAAAAATGATTGACAATATGAATGAACGTCACCCATTAAAAAAATTCTTGCAACCAGACGAAATAGCAGAAATGGCAAGTTTTTTAATATCAAACAAAGCTGCATCAATTTCTGGTCAAATTTTTAAAATGGATTGTGGTATTGTTAGTTTTAAAATTTAATAAAACAACAATCTTTTAAATAAATAGTACTCAAAATATTAATATGAAAATATACCGTTTACATAAAAAACAAAACTTACCAATAAGCAAATCTCAAGCCTGGGAGTTTTTATCAAGTCCTAAAAACTTAAAAACAATAACTCCAGATTATATGGGTTTCAATATTCTTTCTGGCGGAGACAAACCAATGTTTGCAGGACAAATAATACAATATATAGTAACACCAGTTTTAGGTATTAAAACAAAATGGGTAACAGAAATTACACATGTTGTAGACGGCGAATATTTTGTAGACGAACAACGTTTTGGTCCATATGCTTTATGGCATCACAAACATTTTATTAAAGAAATAGATGGTGGCGTTGAAATGGAAGATATAATAGATTACAAATTACCTATGGGTTTTCTAGGGCAATTAGTTCATCCTATTTTAGTAAAACCTAAATTAGAAGAAATATTTAATTATAGAACAAATAAGCTAGAAGAATTATTTGGCAAATATTAAACTATGAGTAAAACTGTAAACATTTTTTGGTTTCGTAGAGATTTAAGATTAGATGATAATGTTGGTTTTTTTGAAGCACTAAAAGCCGAACATCCCGTACTGCCAATTTTTATTTTTGATTCTGAAATATTAGATGAATTACCAGAAAACGATGCCCGTGTAAGTTTTATTTTTGAAACATTGCAAAACATGAGGCAAACATTACAAGATGAAAATAATAGCAGTCTAGCGATGTTTTACGGTAAACCAATAGATATTTATAAGTCTTTAATTAAAGATTATAACATTAATACTGTTTACACCAATCATGATTATGAGCCATACGCAAAAGAAAGAGATAGTGAAATACAATCGTTTTTAGAAGAAAATAAAATTAACTTTAAAACTTATAAAGATCAGGTAATTTTTGAAAAAAACGAAGTAGTAAAAGACGACGGTAAACCTTATGTAGTATACACTCCATACATGAAAAAATGGAAATCTAAATTTAAAGATTATGATTTAAAAATTTACTATACCAATACATTTTTAAATAATTTAATTGAAAATACAAGGCTACCTAATTTAAGTTTAAGCGATATAGGTTTTAAAAAATCTAGTCAGGATATTAAAGACTATACTGTAACTCCTACTTTGATACGAGATTATGAAGCTACAAGAAATTTTCCAGCCAAAGATACCACTTCACGTTTAGGTCCGCATTTAAGATTTGGCACTGTAAGCATTAGAAAAATGGTAAAAAAAGCAACTGCAGAAAATAACGAGATTTTCTGGCAGGAACTTATATGGAGAGAATTTTTCATGCAAATTTTATGGCATTTTCCAGACACACATAAAGATGCATTTAAAGCTAAATACGATAATATTAAATGGCGAAACAATAATAAAGAATTTAAAGCTTGGTGCGATGGAAAAACTGGCTATCCTTTAGTAGATGCTGGAATGAGACAATTAAATCAAACCGGCTTTATGCATAATCGTGTACGCATGCTAGTTGGCAGTTTTTTATGTAAACACTTACTTATAGATTGGAGAAAAGGCGAAGCTTATTTTGCCCAAAAACTTCATGATTACGATATGGCTAGTAATGTAGGTAATTGGCAATGGGTTGCTGGATCTGGAGTAGATGCATCTCCATATTTTAGAATATTTAATCCTACTACGCAAATAGATAAGTTTGATAAGGACAAAAAATATATAAAACAATGGATTCCAGAATTTGGTACAGATAAATACCCAGAAAAAATTGTAGACCATAAAGAAGCTAGAGAACGCTGTTTAAAAGTTTACAAAGACGCTGTAGCATAAATAATAATTTCTTAACTTATTCATTATTAGTTTTTTGTATATTTATAAACCAACCAAAAAACAAATAGTATGAATACACAAGATGTTGCTAACCAATGGAAAACTATGTGCGAACAAGGTAAAAACCTTGAATGTATTGAACAATTATATGCAGAAAATATTGTAAGCAGAGAAATGCCTGGAATGCCAAACGAAGTTACTACTGGTAAACAAAATGTTTGGAATAAAAGTAAAGCATGGGAAGATAGCGTAGAAAGTGTTCACGCTAGTGAAATTGGAGAACCTGTAGTTGCAGGTAATTTTTTTACTGCCAAAATGGGTTTTGATTGTACTTTTAAAGAAGGCGGCAGACAGAAAATGGAAGAAGTTTGTGTTTATGAGGTAAAAGATGGTAAAATTACCAGTGAACAATATTTTTATAGTATGCCATAATAAAAAAAGCTTCAGTTTAAACTGAAGCTTTTTTTATATAATTATTTAAAATTATTAACTATCAACTCTTGTAATTTTAGCGCCAATACGCTGTAATCGTTTTACAATATGTTGGTAACCTCTATCTATTTGTTCAATATTATGTATTGTAGATGTTCCTTTGGCAGATAATGCAGCAATTAAAAGAGAAATACCTGCACGAATATCTGGCGACGTCATGGTTGTTGCTTTTAATTGAGATTTAAAATCATGACCAATTATTGTTGCTCTATGTGGATCACAAAGTATAATTTTTGCACCCATATCAATTACTTTATCTACAAAAAATAAACGGCTTTCAAACATTTTTTGGTGTACTAAAACTTCTCCTTTTGCTTGTGTTGCTACTACCAGTACTATACTTAATAAATCTGGTGTAAATCCTGGCCAAGGCGCATCGGCTATGGTTAAAATAGAACCATCAATGTAATTTTGTATTTCGTAACCATCTGTATGTTTAGGTATAAAAATATCGTCACCACGTCTTTCAACAGTAATTCCTAATTTTCTAAATACGTTTGGTATTTGTCCTAAATCATCCCAGCTAACATTTTTTATTGTTAGTTCACTTTTAGTCATAGCAGCTAAACCTATCCAGCTTCCTATTTCTATCATATCTGGAAGCATGGTATGCTCTGTTCCGCCTAAAGTATCAACACCTTCAATGGTTAATAAATTAGAACCAACACCAGAGATTTTTGCTCCCATACGGTTTAACATCTTACATAATTGTTGTAAGTATGGCTCGCAGGCTGCATTATATATAGTAGTGGTTCCTTTTGCTAAAACAGCAGCCATTACTATGTTTGCTGTTCCTGTTACAGAAGCTTCGTCAAGTAACATATCTGTACCAACTAACTGCTCTGCTTCTACTCCATAAAAATAATCTTCACGATTATATCTAAATTTAGCTCCAAGGTTAATAAAGCCTTCAAAATGGGTATCTAAACGCCTTCTTCCTATTTTATCACCTCCTGGTTTTGGTATATAACCTTTACCAAATCTTGCTAGTAATGGTCCAACAATCATTATAGAACCTCTTAAACCGCGACCTTCTTCTTTAAATTTTGCAGATTCTAAATAATCTAAGTTTAAATCATCTGCTTGAAAAGAGTAAGTACCTTCATTAAGTTTTTCTACTTTTACTCCTAAATTACTTAATAATACAATTAACTTATTAATATCAATTATATCTGGAATATTGTTTATAGTAACTTTTTCTGGAGTTAATAAAACTGCACATAATATTTGTAATGCTTCGTTTTTTGCGCCTTGTGGTTGTATTTCGCCTTGTAATTGGTGACCACCTTCAATAATAAATGTACCCATTTGCTATTTTAGTATCTTTTTTTTCCTCGGTTGTTATTATTTTTCTTTGTACCCTTTTTATTATTTGAATACTTCTTTTTAGAGTTAGATTTTAATAAACTTGCCGCATCTGTTAAATCTTCTTTAGAGCCTTTTAAGTTTATTTCACCTTTAGATAATTCGTATAGGTGATTAAAAATCACTTCATCTTCTACGGTGTCTTTATTCCAATTTAAAAAACACTTTTTCATATGATTTGCAATAGTGAAAACTAAGGCTTCTTTTAAATCGCCTTCTTCCCAAGATACAGCAACATCAATCATTGTTTTAATATTATTTCCGTAGAAACGATATTTTGGAAAATTTTGAGGGTATTCTAAAGGTTCTGGTCGTTCTTCTAAAAGTTCTTTAGAGGGTTTTTCGTATGGAGAATCAACATCTAATTTAAAATTAGACATGATAAAAAGTTGATCCCAAAGCTTATGCTGAAAATCTGGAACATCTCGTAAATGTGGTTGTAAATTACCCATTACAGATATAATGGCTTTTGCTACCTTATTACGTTCTTCTTTAGTTTCTTGCTCTATGGCGTAATTTACCATTTTTTGAACGTGGCGTCCATATTCTGGAATTATTAAATGCTCTCGCTCTGTATTATATTCTATATCGTCTATCAAAATAAAAAATGTGTAGTAATTATAAAGTGCAATTGTAGTTTGTATTGCTTTCGCAAAATACAAAAGAAATTAGAGTTTTTGCCAAATAAAAGTGAAAATTATAGAGAAATTACACCTTCAATTTTATCGGCGACTTCTTTATATTTTTCTATAACTGCATCGGGATTTTTCATTCTAACATTTATTGAAACGCTAGTATACTTACCATTACTAGACTCTTTTGTTTTTATTACAGCTCCTAAATGATTAAAAATGGCTTCAATTTTAGCTATTTTATTATTTTGAGATTTTATTATAAACTTATACAAGTACTCTGCAGGCCAAAGCGTAGTATCTTGCAATTGAGTTTTTAATTTTGCATAAAATGCTTCAGGATTTTGTTCTTTATTCATAGTATTATTTATAAGCTACAAAGATAAGTTATACTTTCGATTTTTTTTATATCAATTTTATTGCGAATTTTACAATCTAAACTATACCTTAATTGAATACAAAAACAATAGTAATTACCGGCGGTCCTGGAAGCGGGAAAACTTCTGTTATTAACGAGTTAACAAACAGACATTTTACATGCTTCGAAGAAATTTCTAGACAAATAACTCTTAAAGCCAGAGAAGATGGCATAGAGCAATTATTTTTAACTAACCCTTTACAGTTTAGCGAATTATTGTTAGATGGACGCATAAAACAATACAACAAAGCTATTGAAAGTAATAATGAGTTTGTTTTTTTAGATCGCGGTATTCCAGATATTCCTGCTTATATGGATTTTAAAGGTGATGAGTATCCAGATGTATTTAATGATGCTTGTTTAAAAAATAAATATGACGCTGTATTTATTTTAGCACCTTGGCAAGAAATTTTTACTAGCGATAGTGAACGGTATGAAAATTTTGATCAAGCTATTGAGATTCATGAAAAATTAGTTGAAACTTATACTAATTGTGGTTACGATTTAATTGATGTTCCTTTTGGTTCTATTGAAGCTAGAACAGAACATATTATTAATATAGTAAAGGCGTTGTAATGCAACATCCAATAGACATATTAGAACGCTATTGGAATTTTACTTCATTTAGACCACTACAAGAAAATATTATAAATGCTGTATTACAAGGCGAAGACACCTTTGCTTTATTACCTACTGGCGGTGGAAAATCTGTATGTTTTCAAGTGCCTGCTTTAGTAAAAGATGGTATTTGTATTGTTATTTCTCCTTTGGTTGCACTAATGAAAGACCAAGTGCAAGCCTTACAAGCTAAAGGCATTAAAGCAATGGCATTAACCAGTGGCATAACTTATAACCAATTAGACACACTATTAGATAACTGTATTTACGGAAATTATAAGTTTTTATACCTCTCGCCAGAACGTTTACAACAAGACATTGTTCAAGCTCGTATAAGACAAATGAATGTTAACTTAATTGCTGTAGATGAAGCACATTGTATTAGCCAATGGGGAAACGACTTTAGACCAAGTTATAAAAACATTACCAAACTTAGAGAATTACAACCTACCGTAAACGTTATTGCTTTAACAGCTAGTGCAACCCCAAATGTGGTCGAAGATATTGTAAAAGAATTAGATTTTATAAGTCCTAAAATATTTAAACAATCCTTTTTGCGAAACAACCTATCTTATATGGTTTTTCATGAAGATGATAAATATTACAGACTAGAAGCTATTTTAAAAAAGAATCCAGAATCATCAATTATTTATGTTAGAAACCGAAAAGCAACTTTAGAAATAAGTTCTTTTTTAAAAAGTAGAGGATTTAGTTCTTCATATTTTCATGGCGGACTAACAAATATTGAAAAAGATGAAGCGCTTGATAATTGGATGCAAAACCGAAAACAAGTTATGGTTGCAACCAATGCCTTTGGTATGGGTATTGACAAAGCAGATGTTAAAACTGTAATACATTTAAACCTACCCGAAAGTTTAGAAAGTTACTTTCAAGAAGCTGGTAGAGCCGGAAGAAATGGCAATAAAGCCTTTGCTGTAATATTAAAGAATAATAGTGACGAAACACTTGTAAAAAATCAATTTTTAAATGTGTTACCCACAGTAGATTTTATAAAAACGGTTTACAGAAAACTTAGTAGTTATTTTCAAGTCTCTTATGGCGAAGGTGTAGATTTAACTTTCGACTTTAATTTTAATGCCTTTTGTAAAGCTTATAATTTTAATCCACTTCTTACCTATAATGCCTTATTACTATTAGATAGAACAAGTATTATTAATCTTTCAAAACAATTTAATCAAAAATTATTGGTTCAATTTATAGTTAGTAATGCCGCTTTATTCAATTTTTTAGAAACACATAAAGAGGTAAACATTATTGTAAAATCTATACTACGCTCTTATGGTGGTATTTTTGAACAAGAGACAAAAGTAAACTCTAATTTAATTGCAGATAAGGCTTCTGTTAAAGAAGATGTGGTTTTTGCTGTATTACAAAAATTAGAGAAAGCTGAAATTATAACTTTAAAAAATTCTAAAACCGATGCACAAATCACCTATTTACAACCTAGAGAAGATGATAAAACAATAAATAGAATAGCCAATATAATTAGACAACAAAACCAATTAAAAGAAAAACAAATACAATCCGTTTTAAACTATATAAATAATGATGACCTTTGTAAAAGCATGCAATTGCTTAGTTATTTTGGTGAAACAGATATTAAACCATGTGGTATTTGTTCGGTTTGCATTAAAAATAAACCACAACAGCAAGTTGATTTAAAAATGGTTAAGCAAATAATAATAAAAGCCTTAGAACACGAAGAGTTATCATCTAGAGCATTATTTGAGCGTACCAATATTGCCGAGTCTCAAATACAAAATGCTTTACAAGAATTTTTAGAACAAGGCATTATTAAAATTACAGATACAAATACTTATAAATTAGCACATATATAATGAGTAATAAAAAGGGATTAAAAATTGTATTTATGGGCACTCCAGATTTTGCAGTGACTATTTTAAATAAATTATTAGAACAAGAATATAATATTGTAGGCGTTATTACAGCTCCAGATAAGCCAGCTGGACGCGGAAGAAAATTAAATAAAAGTGCCGTCAAAGAATTTGCAGAAAGTAAAGGTTTAAACATACTACAACCCACAAATTTAAAAAGTGAAGACTTTATTAAAGAACTAAGAAACCTAAATGCTAACTTACAAATAGTTGTCGCTTTTAGAATGTTACCAAAAGTAGTATGGCAAATGCCAGAACTTGGTACATTTAATCTTCATGCCTCTTTATTACCAAATTATAGAGGTGCAGCACCAATAAATTGGGCTATAATTAATGGAGAAACAAAAACAGGTGTATCAACATTTTTTATTGATGAAAAGATAGACACAGGAGAAATGATACTTCAAGAAGAAGTTAAAATTGAAAGTGATGAAAACGCAGGAAGCCTTCACGATAAGTTAATGCATCTAGGAAGCGAACTAGTTATTAATACCGTAAAACTTATTGAAAACGGTAACGTAAAAACCACACCACAACCAGAAAATGCCATTTCTAAAACAGCTTATAAATTAAATAAAGACAATTGCAAAATTAATTGGGAAGCCAATATTAATACTATATATAATAAAATTAGAGGTCTGAGTCCATATCCTGCTGCATGGTGTAAATTACAAAACGGAGATGATGTTATAGATATTAAAATTTATAGTGCAAAAAAAGAAATAGCAACACACCAATTTGAAACAGGTTTAATAATTTCAACAAAAAAAGAAGTAAAAGTAGCTGTAAAAGAAGGTTACATTGAGATAATAGATATTAAACTTCCAGGAAAACGAACTATGGATATAAAATCGCTTTTAAATGGATATACTTTTGAAAAAGACTCTAAAATGCTCTAAAGCCTTGTGTTTATTGATAAAGCGAAAAAAGCAATAAAAAACAGTTGCTTTATTAACAAATGCGTGAAGTTATTAACAAATTAAGGTTTTTCCCTTGCTATTACTTGCATAGTAGCATAATCCGTATAAATTTGTAGAGGATTTAACAATAAAATTTGTTACCAACTATTTATTAATAATTAAAATTAAAATTATGAACAAAACAGATTTAATCGATGCTATGGCAGAACACGCAGGAATTACTAAAGCAGCTTCTAAGAAAGCTTTAGAATGTGCGTTAATTGAAATTGAAGGCGCTTTACAAAAAGGTGACAGAGTTTCATTAGTAGGTTTTGGATCTTGGTCAGTATCAAAAAGAGCTGCTAGAGACGGAAGAAACCCTCAAACAGGAAAAACAATAAAAATCAAAGCTAAAAACGTAGTTAAGTTTAAAGCTGGTTCTGATTTAGCAAATGCAGTAAACTAATATTTACTACATCATAAATACAAAAAGCCTTCTGTTAAAGAAGGCTTTTTTCTTTTTAAACCAATTATAAACCATGGAAACTGTTGTTTTTTATAAAAATAAAGTATACATTTATTATGTAAATTTCTTTTTTTATGATTTTAACTAAACCAACTAAAGGAGATTTGTTAGTCGCAGAACCATCAATAATAGGAGATTTATCGTTTAACCGCTCTATTGTTTTATTAACAGATCACTCCAATGAAGGCTCTATAGGTTTTATATTAAACAAACCTTTAGATTATACTATTAGTGACCTTATACCAGAGATAGAAACTCCGTTTAAGGTATATAATGGTGGTCCTGTTGAACAGGATAATTTATACTTTATCCATAAGGTACCACATTTAATACCAAACAGTATAGAAATATCTTTAGGTATTTATTGGGGTGGCGATTTTAGTGAAGTTTCAAAGCTAATAACCGAAAATAAAATAAGCGAAAAAGATATAAAATTCTTTTTAGGTTATTCTGGTTGGGAATGCAACCAATTAGAAGAAGAATTAAAATCTAATGCTTGGGTAGTTACTAAAAACATTCATAAAAAAGCTATAATTGAAAAAGATTACGAGTTTTTCTGGAAAGAAAAAATGGTTGAACTTGGTGGTAATTATAGTATATGGTCTAACGCTCCAGAAAACCCAAGCTACAATTAAGCACCTAACTTAATCTTACCTTTACATTTAATTTTTGAAGTAATAGCTTAGCTACTTCGTTACCAAATTTCTTTTTTCTGTATTTACTTATTGGCTGGATTCCTGTAATTACATTTGTAATAAATAATTCATCTGCTTTTTGTAACTCAAATGGCGAAATTGAAGCTTCTTCTACAGTATACTCTGGTAAAAGCTCTAAAATATTAAGTATTTGAAGTCTCATAATACCTTTTAAACAACCATCTGCCAAAGGTGGCGTTTTTATGGTTTTTCCTTTTACCAAAAACAAGTTACCATTAAGCGCTTCAACAACACTTTTATTGGTATTTAAAAGTAAACAATTATCTAAATCGTTTTCTTTAGCATAAATATTACCAACAACATTTATTGCTTTATTATTAGATTTTAAAGTAGAAAGTAATCCTGGAGCAACGTAAAAATCCTTAAATAAATCTACTTCGTAATGTGTTTCATCTAATAAATAAAAATCTGTTTCTAATTTTTTAACCGAAATTATAAAACTCACCTCTTTATTTGTTGGTAAATATAAACCACCAACATTTCTATGTACTTGTATTTTTGCTCTGGCCGAAGCATTTTCTAAACTATTTGCACTAACTGTTTTATTTAGCTCTTCTTCAAAAAACTCCATAGTGTAATGCATAGGAATTTCCATACGCATAATACGCATTGATGCCATTAACCTAAAATAGTGGTCTTCAAGAAATAATATTTTTCCATGAGAAACCTTTATCGTTTCAAAAAGAGCATCACCATAGCTGTATCCTCTATTTTCTGGAGTTAAAATTTGATTGTTTTCTGTAATATTTCCGTTAACATTTATCATAAAAAAAGCGCTGAATTTCTTCAGCGCAAATATAAGTTTTATAAATGTATTTGTTTAGGCAGAACCTAAAACTTGTTTTAAATCTGAAATTTGATTTTCCCATAACATTTTACTTTCTTCTACTTCATCTTCTTCTGCAAAATCTGTAATCATTATAGAAACATCCTTAGTAATTTCGTCTACTTGAATTCTAATTTCAAAATAATATGGTTCATCTTCATCGTCAATCCATCTAAATTTTATGCGTTCTCCACTTTTTTTAGTTAAAAGTTTCGCTTGCTCTTCTGCTCCATCCCAAATGAATTTAAACAGTTCACCACGAGAGTTTACATTATCTGCATACCATTCAGACAATCCTGAAGGTGTTGATATATATTGATAAAGTAATGAAGGTGAGGCGTGTATAGGAAATTCTAATTCGTATTTGATTTTTTCGTTCATTTGATTGGTTGTGTAAAAATATTATTTTGCTCAATATATACATTAATTAATAAGTTGAGAAATTTTTAAATAATTATTTTATTTCAGAATAATGTTTGCTAACAATCAATTTGTTTATATATTTGCAGCCACAAATAAATGGCGAGGTAGCTCAGTTGGTTAGAGCGTCGGATTCATAACCCGGAGGCCGCGGGATCGTGCCCCGCTCTCGCTACTAAGTAAATAGTATGAAAATAAACGGTTTAGCCTTTCTAAACCGTTTTTTTTATGCTTAATTTTAAACAAGTAATTACTTTTGCATACGATTATGAATACGAAAATGCATACGATTTGACAAAGAAAAAAAATTTTTCTGCTCCTAAAATTTATGATGCCAATGGAGATTTATCTAAAAGATGGTATGTTTATTTTTCTTTTAGACATCCTGAAACAGGTAAATTAAAAAGAGTAACACCTTACTATGGAAATGCAAATACCTTCACAACTAAAGAAGATCGTTTGCAAGTTTTAATACAATATCGAAAAGTACTTTTAAAAATATTAAATCAAGGTTATAGTCCGTTTGAGGATAATACAGAAATTCATAATAAAATAATTAATGCCAAAAAGGTTGCTAGTTCAATTCCTGCACAACCTATAACACCAGAACCTAAAATTGTTATCCCAACAACTCCTATTGTTGAAACTAAAAATGAACCTGAAATTGAGCCTGTTGAGGAAACAATTGAAGAACCTAAACTAAAAATTGACGAAGCTTTTAATTTTGCTATAAATTTTAAAAAACAAATTGTTAGCGTTACCACTTTTAGAAGTTATAAGAATAGAGTTGATTTTTTCTTGAATTGGATATATAACAATCGTCCAGAAATTAAAACAATAGATGATTTAACGAAAAAGCATCTTTTAGATTTTTTAAATGATGTGTTATATAAAACAAGTGCTAGAAATAGAAATAACTATAGAACCGAGTTGAGCAGTATTATACAGGTTTTAGAAGATAATGAAATTATTACTACAAACTTTGTAAAGAAAATACCTATTTTAAAATCTACACCTAATAGAAATAAAACGTATTCACAGAAACAACAAGAGGCTATATTTAACCACCTGCGAGAAACTGACAAAGTTTTACTATTATACATTAAGTTTATTGCCTTTAATTTTTTAAGACCTTTAGAGGTGTGTAGGATTAAGATTAAAGATATTAATATAGAGAATAGAACAGTTCAATTTAAAGCTAAAAATAGCCCATTAAAAACAAAGATAATTCCTGAAATTTTGTGGAATGAGTTACCAGATCTTACGCAGTATAAGCCAGATGATTATTTATTTGCAGGAGATATAATTGGAGGACCTTGGGAAACGCAGCTTAATAACAAACGCGACTTTTATTCTAAACGATTTAAAAGAAACGTTAAGGAGAAATTTAATTTAGGAATTAATTACGGGCTTTATAGTTTTAGGCACACTTACATTACTAAACTTTATAGAGGTTTAGTTAAAACATCATCACCGTTTGAAGCTAAAAGTAAATTAATGTTAATTACAGGACATTCAACGATGTCTGCTCTAGAAAAATATTTACGTGATATTGATGCAGAGCTTCCTGCTGATTATTCTGAACTTTTAAAAAATAAAAATGACTAGTAAAGAATTACAAGACTTACATTCTAGATTAGTTATAAAACTTTGGAATAACTTTTTCTTTTTTATTCCTATAGAAATATTTGATTTAGAATTATTAGAAGAAACTCCTTTCAAAGATTATAAAGAGATACTCTTTAATAAACTATCGGTAATTGATTTTGAATATGGCGCATTTTACTATGATCCCGAAATTGATAATATTCGATATGTAAAAAAAACTAAAGAATTAAATGAACTAACCTTTGAATTAATTGAAGAGAAAAATAAGCTGAAAGATTATGAGTTTTCTTTTTTAATAGATAAATATTTTGAACAAACTGAATGTGTACTACACATTTCTAACTGGCTAAACAATAACATTAATTGCATTCAAGAGATTACACCATCAATTACTGGCTTATTTAAAATTCAACTTTTTCTATACAAGAAACATTTAAATGAAATAATTAAACAATTTTATCCTGATAGGAAAAAGATAGCATTTAATAATCACCATACACTTAGAATAATTGAGTCTAATTTCGAAACATTTCAGAAACCATTAAACCTAAGTCCTTTACCAAAACTAAACAGAAATTTAAAAGACAACAATAAAAAGGAACCAACTGAAATAAAAGCTGAACAATCTCCTGTTGAAAAAACTAATAAACAGAAAAAAGTAAAGAAAAAGCCTTTAGTAACTGAAGAAGAAGCTAGAAAAATGATACTGAAATCTATTTTTAATATTGATGAATAAATATTATATTTAGCGTCAAACAAACGTTAGTTTGACGCTAAATTATATTTTTATGAAACTTTACACCTGCAAATATTGTTATAAAGAATTTGAACCAACCCGTAGAAGAGTGCAACAGTATTGTAGTAATACTTGCAGATCTAAAGCACACCACAAACGTAAATCTGAAAATAACAAAATCACTACAAATAATAAACTTTCTACAACACCACCTTTACCTTCTACTCCATCTAAAACTAAAATTGACTCAATGAGCACATCTGGGATTGGCAATGCTGCAATTGGTAATTTAATAGCAGATGGAATAAAATCTATTGCTACTTCTAATAAAAACAAGCCTGCTACTAAAGGCGATTTAGATGCATTAAAAAACTTACTTACTTCTAGATATTTACCTATTAATAACATGCAAATTGATCAATTTGGTAATAGGCCTTACTATGATATTGAAACTAAAAGTGTTGTTTATTTGAAAGGGTGATAATTTTACAAATACAAGTAAAAAATTTTAGAATAATTAATCTTCATTTAGTTTTATTATTGAAATTAATTCATCAATTCGTTCCGGCTCTCCTATTTCTTCAAAAAATATTTCTACTAAGCGAGGTGGAAATTGTTTTATTTTTTCATAAGGTAGTTCTACTGTTTCAAAATAATCTTGAGCTTGCGGAATTTCAACAAACATAGTAGCTATTTTTTTATGATATAACCCTGATAAATCTGCTAATTGTTGTTTACTAATTGGCTCAACCAAATAATGTCTAGAATCTTGCCATTTTGTAATATAAGCTAGAAGTATCTTACCCATTTTAGCCTCTTTTGGTAACTCTAAATAATTTTTAAAATTCTTCTTAAAAGTATTTCTAGTTGTATTAAATAAGCTGTAAATTTCTTCTTGACTAATTTTTATATTTACATTACTATCAAAAAGGTTTGCTAAATCTTGATTAGTTAACGTTTTATATGGCGTTTCTTTTAAATCTATCCAATTTGAAATATGCATAACATATACTAACCAACGTCTAGATGATTTAAAACTATCACTACATAAATAACCAGTTAACACATTACATAGATGCCAAAAATCTTTCCATTTATGACCTTTAGGAGTTATAGCCATCAATAACTCAGCCCATTGATTTAACTTTTCTTTTGGCATCTATATAATAAATTACAATCTTACTTTTTAGAACTTCTATTAGGGTTTAATTGCGCACCTCTATTACCATGTACTTTACTATTAGCGTTATTACTACCAGATGTACCTTTGTTTGGATTAGATTGATTTGCTTTGTGATTGTTTTGATTACTCATAATATTTAGTTTTTAAATTAATAATAATACAAAACTACACCACTAATATTTGCTGTTTCTAGATACTGACAGTTAAATCTTATTACTTTCTTTTCAACTCATCTAAAGTCTTCCCATCTTTATCTTTCCATTTAGTCCAACCATTAGTAGAACGCCCTAAAATGGTTGCTGCAGCAGCACTTGGTGAGTTAAATATATAATCTTGTTGCAAAACATAAACTTGGTTTTCTTCCTTAAGAATTTCATCATCTAACAAACGTCTACGTAGAACACCAATCCATTTTGTTATACTATTAGTTTCTTCTATACTGGACGTACTTCCCTTGTAAACTAAAAAGCCATCATCTGTTAATTCTCCTTTTGCTAAAGCTCCTTTGCCTTGACAATAAAACAACTCTTTGTTACTTTTTGCTTTTCGTTTTTCTTCAAAAATGGGATAACCCAAAGTTGCTAATAATATCTTGGCAGTATCAAAATTATCTAACAAATCATATTCTCTACTTTCGCTTATAGATGGCTTTTTAGAACCTGTATCATTATCGGTAATATATCGACCAATTTCTTTGGCTTTAGCTAAACAATAATGCTCTAAATACTTTCCATCTGTTTTAGTGTACTCGTCTGTTTTGGTGGTGATGATTACACAATGTGTCCAAAAATCCTTTTTACGATTGTGCGACTGTATACGTGTAAAACAATCTTCTCCTTCTCCAATATAAACTAATGATTTTGCACCATCTTCTGTGTTACCAAATAAAAAGTAAACACCAGTAAAATGTACCATCTCACGTTTGGCAACTTCTTGTAGTTTATTTCTAGGAAACAAAATAGCCTTCACCAATCTATTAGTGAGTTCTGCTTCACGAATACTGGTAGGTGAACCGTCTGGTAAAAATATCTGTATGGTTTGTGGTCTAGTCATTTTTTAATTTTAAATTGTACCATCTGCAATCTTTGAATACAATTTATCAATTGCATCACTTATAGATGAAATAGTATCAAAAACTCTAGCTTGATCTGAAGCAAAATCTTCTAATGACATTCCAACAGCAGGAATAGTATTAGTAATTGCATCACCTGATAAATGAATTAAATTATTACGAACTTGTTGAATGACATCATCAATATCTGTTGCTAAAATCATAGCATCTAAGATATTTGCACCATGAACGTCTCTAGCCACTCTCAAAGCAGCACCGAGTCCAGTAATATTTACCTGTCCTTGTTGGTTAATAACATCTGAAGACCAAAAATCTTTTAAATATTCAGCATCCCTTATTTCTAAAAACCAATTAGTGTTTTTTTGAATTCTTTTCACCCTAACCATATGTGGAGCGTTTTGGTTAGCTTCACTCAGAAAATCATTATTAGCTCTAGGCATCGCATCCTGAAAATCAATATTATATCCATTTTGACTTGCAGAAATTTCAGCACTTTTAATTTCATAACTATCATTAGTAGGTAAACCATAAGTGTAAGTATAACCTTTAGATGCTAATGCATCACGCAAAGTTCCTTCTAATGCAATAGAAATTAATGATAAAGCTGTTAAGTAATTTTCATTCTCATAGGCTATTATTGCCTGATTTACATACTGAATTAAATAATGTGGTACAATGTCGTTTTGAGAAATTGAAGACTTTCTTAAAGGTATTGAGATATATTCATCACCTTGTGGTGTATGTAACATCCATTCTAAATTCCAACAACCATTAGATAAATATTTTAACTCAAAACCTTCTTTAATTTTAAACACTAAAACCTCGCAAAAATCATTTGCATTTACACCAATAGCGCCATGTTGAATAAAGTCTTTATGTAAAGCTTCAACTAAAAGAATTAAAGCATCTCTACCTTGATTACCTCCAGTGAGTCTAACTTTATGTCTTAACGTTGCTAATTGTGGATCAATAGGACCAGCATTGATAACAAATGGACTAGGACCTGTGGTTAATGCTAAACTGGCAGCATTTAAAATTTTTATTCTTTCAGAAGAATAAAGATCAACTAAAGAATCAAAGGTTTCTTCTAAAACTCTTCTTTTAATTATAGGGAAAGATTTCATAATAAATCATCCTCCTTTCCTAAATCAGAAAACATTTTTTTCAATTCCTGTTTTTCTTTATTTAATAAATTTTCTTGTTTATGAATTATACTTATCTTTTGATTGTACTTTTCACAAATTTCATCTTGAACAATAAATGGTGGTACTGGAATATATACAGATTCAAAACTTTTTAGACTTAAAGATGGAATCACACTACCAGTAGAACCATCTTCAAATTGCTTTTGAACATAATCACTATTTAAAGCAATAACTAAATAATAGGGTTTAATAATATTTAAATTTGGACGTAATAATACAAGATGTTGATTTAAACCTAGACCCTTAAAAGTATCTGTAACAATAGCTGCACTACCTTTTTGAGTTCCTATTATATTAACTATTATATCATCTATTTCAGCAGTTATCAATTTATTAGGAACCTTATCTGTAGAGGTAAATGAAAGCCCTTCTTCTAAAAGTTTCATATTTCTTACTGCTGCTGGTGCTAAATAAGGTATATCTTCTTTTTTATCTTTTTTATAGGTATTACCTCTTTTAATTAAATGAACCAATTCTTTTAAAGGAATTGCTTGAAATCCTGAATTTAGGTTATCATTTTGAAAATCACGATACCAATAATTTGAAAAGTGAAAATTATCAATATTAAGGTTGCTACTTATAAATCCAATTCGCTCATTATCAATTTTTTTATTCGCTATAAATAATTTCCAATTATTTAAAATACTATTATTAGAAACATCATCTGTTTTTGGAATATCATCTAGTGAAGCGAAAAAGGTTTCTTGATTAATTAGGTTGCTTTTCTGAATAACAATTACACTAGTAGAAACTGCCGAATATGGTTTAAAAGTATCCGGAGTTAAATTAATTATTCCTTTAATTGAATACTTTTTAAATAGCTCATTTCGAAATTTTTTAAATGAAGATGATAATAAAACACCATCTGAAACTATAGCAATAACATAACCATCTTTTTTACACCTATCTAAACCTTTTGAAATTAACAATTCTATACTATCAATTTTACCAGATCCATACTTTGGTAAAACCTTATAACCAAAAGGAGGAGCAACTAAAACACAATCAAATCTATCACTGAAAATACCAAAAAGATTATCCTCCAATAAATCTGGAGAAAACACAGGTTTTGACAACTTTTTACTAGTAAGTAATTGCTGTGATTTTATCCAAAACTCGTTATTCTTATTGAAATAAAAGCTTTCAACATTTTTCCAGTTATTATTATGCGCACTACTTATTAATGTTCCGTATTTTGCAAAAATATCTAACAGTTCATTTTTAGGTTTGCTATCTGGATATAAACTAACCATAAAATTTGCTAACCATCGTGGTACTTGCCAATCATACTTAGATTTTAATAAGAAATCATCTATGTATTTTAATATATACTCTTGGTTGTCAATAAAATTTAAATCTTCCCATCGCTCTAAAACTTGTTCAATTTTTTTTCCAGAAGTATTGTTAACTTTATAATTTTCATTAAAACTATCATCATAACTAATGCCTAAATCCTTTAGAATTTTCCTATGTATTACTAAAGACAAATCATAAGATAAATCTCCTGTTATTGGAAAATTTTGAAGGAAGGATGAAATATTATAAAACAAAGACTGTAAATACTCTTTATTCGTGAGTTTTTTGGTCCCAAAATCTTTTCTATGTATAGGCGCAATTTCAGTAGGCCTTCCTATTTCATTAGTTTTTAACCATAAATGTTTAATACCATTTGAAATCATATAAAAATCAGCACCTAAGTGTTGAGCAGATTTCTGCAATTGTCTAGCTATTGGGCTGAAACCAATATCGCTAATGTCATTAAATATTATTGGATTAGATTTTATTTCTATTGCTACTAAATTTTTATCACCAGAAGTAATTACTAAATCTACTCTTCTATGAGAATCTATAAGCACTTCGTGCATTATAGTTTCTTTTCCATATCCAAGAGTTTCTAGATATAAAACTATTTCTTCTCTTATTTCAGATTCATTTTTCATTGTTCATATACTTTTCTTAAACAATCTCATCTCTATTATCTATAAAAACCTCATTTTCAACAACTGTCTTATTAGATATTAATATTTGTTTTTCTTCTAAAGTTATAGCTTCAGCCAACATCTTCTCTTCTTCTCTATAAATTGGTAGCTTTTCTTCTATAGAAAGACATTTAGAGCGTATTGAAGATTCTAACTTCATTTTTATACTGTTAATAAAATCCGAAACACCATTTAACGTACCAAAAGCTATAAAAGAAGCTAGTCCCAATAAAATTGTAACTCCACCAAGCCAAGTAAGTAATTGACCTAAATCAGTTACTCCAAAGCCAAAATATAGTGTAAAAACAAAACCAAAAAACAGTAATACCATTATTACTTTAACACTATTATATATTAGTTTAAACCTTCTGTTAAGTTTATTATTAACCGCTTCGTTTTTAGATATTATATCTTTAATTCTTGTATGCCTATATTTTAACTTAGAAAGTGGGATTTTTTCTTCATTCTTTTCTAATTCTTTTATTTCCGCTCTTTCTTCCTTCTCTTCTAGTCTGTCTATAAGATCTACATAGCCTATTGTCATAACATAAACAAGGATAATTACTACAATAATTAAAATTATCTCTAAATTAGTTAGTCCTTTATTTTCACTCATACCTAAACTGTTTTATGTTCTCCCTCAAAAACCTCCCTCAAACAACTCTGCATTAACATCTCACGATGTTCTTGACTTTGCTCTACCTCTTGCTCTAAGCTATCACATAAACCCATTAAAGTATTTACTTTTTCTACAATGGCTTTTTGTTCTAATTCATTTGGAAGGGGAAATAAAGACTTTTTTATTTTCTCAATAGTTAAGGCATTATAAGCAGAACCAGAAACTCTACCCAAAGCAGAGTCATAAAAAACATTACTATCTAAATATTTTAACAAGTAAAAACTATCAATTTCAGGGATTGAATCCAATTGAACTAAGTTTCCATCTTTATAGTAGAACTCTCTATCATCAACTAGCCAAGTATTTCCTATTGAACCTCCAATACAAGCTATTAAAATATCACCTGCTTTTGTTACTCCAAAATCGTTCTTGAACTTTTCAAACTTTTCTCTTTCAATAAATAATTCGGTTGTGACTTCTTGCCCTCTTCCTAATTGTCCAATTTCTTTCGACCTAAAAAAAGGCACACCTTCTTTTACGTAATCAGATTTAAATACACGCTTACTTGACTTTACATTCAGAATTTCACCTACACGACACCAAACCCAACCCTCAGGTAACTCATAAGGAATTTCATCTTTAGTAATTTTTGGTAAAGCTTTTTCCTTTTTTATTTTTTTATCCTTAATAAGTTGTGCTTTCTCTTTTTGTATGCGTTTTAGTAAAACAGAAGCATCTTCTGTATCTGGATGATTAGCGCGCCACTCACTCGTCAATTTACCTTGTACTGCTAATTGCAAAACCGTTTCTCTTAACTTTTTAATGTTTGTGGCTTCATTAAAGAAAGGTTTAAAATGGTCTTGTAAAAAAGTCCATTCTTGGTTAGCTTTATTGGTAGTGAGTTGGTTTAAAGCAGACGTTACAAAGTCTTCTTTTAAACCAATACGCTCTACTGTTAATTGCTCTAATTGTGCTACTTCTTTAAAAAGGGTTTCTACTACTTTTACGATTTCTTTTTGTTCTTCTAGTGGTGGAAGTGGGATATTAAGTTTTCCCATATCTGTTTTATTAAAACCTGCTTGAGCTGAACGTGTACAATTTTGAAAAAATTCCTGCATATAATAAGAACTGAAAATTTGATAAACAAAATTTTGTTCTAATAATTCTCTGCTCCAAATTAATCTAACCAAGGCAACATTATAAGCTCCATTTTTTCCATAAAAAATTTTACCTATCGAAGCTCCATATCTTCCTATCATTACATCATCTTCTGTACATCTTTTAGAAACACTATCTTCTGGCACATATACAGGAACAGGGCTTTTTCCAAAATCACGAATCTGGTAAAGACGAATATATCCATCCCTTTCAGTTGATGAAAATTTAGATTTTGGTGGCTGTGAACCTCCTTGCATTTCGAATAAAGTTCTAAATTTCAGTTTCAACCAAGTAGAAGGTACATCAAGCTGATTAATACTTTCACTTTCTTTATTCAAAAAACTTAAAGCCTTTTCAGATATGCCTGTCAGTTTTTCATTATTCAACTTAATCGTTGGATTTTCTTTTCTCCAATTCGTAGTTAATTTTCCTTGTATTGCCAATTGCAAAATCAAGCCTTTTAATTCTTCGGCATTTTTAGGTCTAACCGTAAGTTCTTTAAAATGTTGTAGTAACTGCATATTATTTTAAAGCTTCGGTTAACACATTTATAATTTCGTCTTGTATGGTAGAAATTTTTTGTTCAGTGGCTCTAAATTTTTCTAAAATAACTTCAGGGCTTTCTAAAGTATCGGCTTCTTGGTGTGGGTTTTTAATATCTAAATTATAACCACGCTTTTTAATATCTTCAATAGAAACTTTCCAAGCAAATTCATTTTCTACACGTTTGTTCCACCATTTTTTTTCTACATCAAACTCTTTAATGTTAATGGGTTTGCTTTTATTGTAGCTTTTGGCACCTTTTGGGTATTGGTGTTCGTAATACCAAATTTCTTTAGTTGGTTTGCCTTTTTCAAAAAACAACAAATTGGTTTTAATACTTGTATAAGGGTTAAAAACACCATTTGGTAAACGTACTATGGTATGTAAATTACATTTAGTTAGTAACTCTTCTTTTAGGCGTGTTTTCATTCCTTCACCAAATAAAGTACCATCTGGTAAAACGATTGCACAGCGTCCTTTGTCTTTTAATAACTTAATAATTAAAGCTAAAAATAAATCGGCGGTTTCTTTGGTTCTAAACTTTTTAGGAAAGTTGGTTTCTGTACCATCTTCTTCTACACCACCAAAAGGCGGATTAGACAAAATGATATCTAGCTTGTCTTTTGCTCCCCAATCTGCATAGGGTTTACTTAGTAAATTGTCTCTGCGTACAGCAGGTAAATCGAAACCATGTAGCATTAAATTGGTAGTACATAGTAAATGTGGCAATGGTTTTTTCTCGACACCACGTATAGATTGTTGTAAAATTGCTCGTTCTTTGGGATCATTAACTTGTTTTCTAACGTGATCAATAGTACAAGTTAAAAATCCACCTGTACCACAAGCAGGATCTAATACGCTTTCTCCTAATTGCGGATTTATCATATCTACCATAAACTGCGTGACAGCTCTTGGTGTGTAATACTCACCAGAAGAGCCTGCTGATTGTAGTTCTTTTAAAATAGTTTCATAGATATCATTAAACACATGACTCTCTTTAGAGTCATTAAAATCAATCTTATTAATCACATTTATTACTTGACGGAAGAGTGTTCCGTTTTTCATAAAGTTATAGGTATCATCAAATACCGAACGTATAATTTTTGCTTGTGGACTTATAGTAATATCCAACTCTTTTAAGGTTGGAAATAACTCGTTTTCTATAAACTCCATTAAGGCATCACCTGTTAAACCTTCATCGTCTGCTGCCCAATTTTGCCATTTTAGGTGTTCTGGTATTGGACTTTCATAATTATCTATGGTGATTTCCCATTCTTCTTCTTTATCGGCAAATATTTTCATAAAAAGCATCCACACCATTTGCGAGATACGTTGTGCGTCTCCATCTACTCCTGTGTCTTTACGCATAATATCGCGTATGCCTTTTATGTTGGTTGTTATGTTACTCATTAATTATAATTTGTTTTAACTGTTCTACTGTGTAGTATTCGTTTTCTTTATTTTTTCTATGAAGCATTCTATGACAATTGGCACAGACTAATGCTAAATCTTCTAGTTTTGTTATTCTTTCTCCTTGATTAATCGGAATTTTATGATGACACTCAATAAATCCGTTTCCTAAATTTGGATAGGTATTTGAGAAATCGAAATTACAACATTCGCATGTTGGGTTTATAACAGACGCTTTTTTTTCTCGCACTAATTTATTATTTCTTTCTCTTAATTTGTGCAGTATGTAATTTATCTTCCCTTCTGAACTGCCAGAAGAATCGATTTCATCATCTTCAATATAATTTGTGAGTTGAGAAATATATTTTTGATAAGCATCTTCATTAAAAAATGGAATGAATGCGTTCCAAAGTATTTTTTGAATAGTATTCTTTTTTAGGCTATTATCGAGTAAATCGACAGAATACGTATGTCCTTGGTTTACTGCTTTTAAATTGAAATTTGATGGTTTACCCAATTTTTTAGTTTTAGCAAGAACCTTCATTTTTCGTCCCCAACGATACTTGGGGTTTGTTTTTATACAATCTAATTCAATATTATCTATAGGTGTTAACAAATGGGTAAAATAAACTTTTCCATCACTATTAATCTTTTGAAACAAGACTACTATATCACCTATTTTTGGTTTCATTGCATGTGTTGGTTGATTTACGTACGAAGATGACCAATGCAAAATCATTTCATCATTATCTATATCAAAATATGCCCAAGTATCACCACCATCGCGTTTAACATTACGCACCCATTGTATATCTTTATAAGTAAACATTAGGCAATATTGTATATTTCGTTTTCTAAGTCTTTAATGGCTTGGTCAAAGTCTTTCTTTTTACCAAAAGCGCGCACTAATTCTACAGCAGAACCCATTTGGTTTAAGGGTTGTACTTTTAATATAGAACCTTGTTCTATAGATGTGATACCTTCCTGTTCGTATTTATCTAATAAACTATTCAATACTTTTTGTGCAGTTTCGCTGTATTTAGCAAAGTAATTTCGCTTTCGCACGTTATTAGCACGTTCTTGTCTTGTTAATACAGGTTGGTCGAAGGCGACATGGCAAATTAAATCGAAATCGTCCAAATCTTGACCTACATCTTCACGCAGTGCTTCTAGTAAAACACCATGTTCTGCAAGCTCTTTTATGAGTTCTTCTTTCTTTTCGGATTCATTCCAACGTTGAATAAAATCATCTAAAGAAGCAAACTCTTTTTCAATATTTTTCTTAGAATAATCTTTTAAAGATTCAGTAATTAACTTTCCGTCTTTTCCATAATACTGTACGCGTTCGTGCACTACAGAAACAGGAATTTGATTAACGTAGAATTTTTTAACTTCTTCATCTTCTCCGCCAATAATAATATCTGGATTAGTGGGTTGAAACACATCAGGAATACTAGGATTGTCTGGTTCTGAAACAATTGGCTCTAAAACATCTGGTGGTACAACTGGATCGTCTGGTTGTGGTTCATAAATCTGAACAGGATCACCATCAAAATCTGGTCTTGCAAATATATTAGTGGCTTTTCTAAAATCCATGATTGTGAAGAATACTTTTCCTTCTGCTTCACGAATTCTTGTGCCTCTACCTATTATTTGTTTAAACTCTGTAACCGATTGTATATTGGATTCCAAAACAATAAACTTGACCATTTTAGTATCAATTCCTGTGGTTAACATTTTTGAGGTAGTAGCTATTACAGGAAAGGTTTCTTCTACATCTGTAAAATTGTCTAACTCTTGCTTACCAACCTCATCATCTCCTGTTATTTTAACACAATAGTTCCAATGTTTGGCTACTAAATCGGCATTCTCATTTATTAGTGCTTGACGCATTCTATTAGCATGATCAATATCTGTACAAAACACAATAGTTTTTGCAAATCGGTCTGTAGCTTTAAGGTATTCTGTTATTTTTTTAGCTACAACTTCTGTACGTTCGTCAATTGCTAAAGTTCTATCGTAATCTTTTAAATTGTAAATACGGTCTTTAACCTCATTACCATATTTATCTATTAAACCTGCGGTTGGTCTCCAGCCATCATCTACACTTGTAGTAATTCTTACTACTTTGTAAGGTGCTAAAAATCCATCATCTATACCTTGTTTTAGAGAATAGGTATACACAGGTTCTCCAAAATATTCCATATTAGAAACATCTTTAGTTTCTTTAGGTGTTGCAGTTAATCCTATTTGGGTTGCTGAAGAAAAATACGTTAATACATCTCGCCATGCAGATGCTTCAGAAGCACTTCCACGATGACACTCGTCTATAACTATTAAATCGAAAAAATCTGGACTGAACTCTTTGTAAGCATTTTTATCTTCGTCATTACTTGTTAAGCCTTGGTATAATGCAAAATATATTTGATAGGATTTATCAATTTTTCTATTTTTAATAATATGCATGATATCATTTCCGAAAGGAGAAAAATCGCCATTTTTAGTTTGTGTTAACAATGCATTTCTATCTGCTAGAAATAATATTCTTTTTTTAACACCAGTTTTCCATAAGCGCCAAATAATATTAAATGCTGTATAGGTTTTTCCAGTTCCTGTGGCCATGACAAGTATAATTTTATCTTGTCCTTTAGCAACTGCTTCTATGGTTCTGTTCACTGCATTTTGCTGGTAGTATCTTGGTGTCATCCCACTATCATCTGCGTAATAGTCTTTCTCTACTATTTCTTGTGCTTGTGGTGTTTCAATTTTATTATACTTTAAATATTTTTTCCACAAAGTTTCTGGCGATGGAAAGTTATCTAAAGTTAACTCTTCTTCTAAAATTCCATCTATTCTTGTTTTATCATGAAATACAAAAGAATCTCCATTGGAAGTAAATACAAATGGGATTTGTAATATTTCTGAATATTCTAAAGCTTGTTGCATACCATGTCCAACAGCTTTTTTATTGTCTTTTGCCTCAATAATGGCAATAGGAATGTTTGATTTGTAATATAGTATATAATCTGCTCGCTTATTTTTTGCTCTGGTGTGCATATTTCCTTGGACGATAATTCGTCCATCTGTAAAAGAAACTTCTTCTCTTACTTGAGTTCTTATATTCCAACCTGCCTTTTGTAATGCAGGATTTATAAATTTGGAGCAAATATCTCTTTCTGTAAGTTGTTTTTTATTCATAAATAGCGAAATTTTATATAGCATTACTAATAATAACTTTAGTTACTATATTTTTAAGGAGCATCTAAATATAAAACCTTTTTAAAGAATTGTTATATTTTAAATATATTAAAAAGTGAATTTAATCTTCATCAAAAAAGAACTGGTGAATATCGATAATTCCACCACGACTTATTTGAACCAGATCTTGCGTGTCTTTTAAAAAGATGCCTAAGGAGCGCTCGTTATAAAGTAGTTTCATACTTGGAGAGTAATCTGTAACTACATACATATCTCCTGATAGTTTGAAAAAAGGTATTACTAATTTACTATTTACCTTTACACCTTTGTTAACCACTTTACCTTCTTTTAAAGTGCTTTTAATTTCGGAAGTACTCTCCATATTTGAAGACACTTTTACATAGGACACCATCATGTTAAGCCACTCGGTATCATCTATTAAATACCAGCTCACTTTATCGAAATTAATACCATATTCACTTATCCATCCTGCGGAAGTAAAGCCGAAAAGGACTTGTTTTTTACCATTTAATTCTGGTTTATCGGCTGGAGTAAATTCTTGAATTTTAAAAGTCATTACAGATACTGAAGACATATCTTTTAACTTTTTACCATTAAAGTCTAAAGTTTTTAATGAGAAGCTAGTAAGTTCTGGATGGTTAGATAAAACCCATTGTGTTGCTGTTAATTCTGCTTGTTCTTTCATTTCTTCTACAGCTGCAATACCTGCTCCAATGGCTAGTATTCCTGCTACAGCCGCAGCTCCGTCTTTTTGAGCTTCAATCTTTTGAGGTAAAAAACATAGAAATGCAATTAGAATTAAAATAGTTTTTTTCATGTTATTGATTAATATTAGTTAGATAAAAATTTTAATAGCGCGCCTCTTTTGCTTAAAAATAAGCGAATACCAATAAATTTAAGCGAAAATCTTGGTATGAGAGGTTTTAAATATAAAACCTTTTTTAAAGAATTGATTTGTATAAAATCGTAAATTTTAAAAAAAATTATAATGCTGTTTCTAAATATGATGTACTAGTCTGGCGCACAGTTTAAAACCTCGTTATATGGTTTTATGTATTTTAAATAATTATGTAGTGATTATAAAGATGGTTGTGTTGTAACTTCTATTCATAGGCAAAAGATTAAGCTCATTTTTTTAGAAAGTACTAGTGAAGTGATTATTATTCAATAATAAATACAATTTACTACAAGCCTTCTATTAATTTGTAGAGGGCTTTTTTATCTGTTATCTTTATTCGTTTACCATCTGTAGTAATCCATTTTTCTTTTTTAAAAACAGTTAATGTTCTAATGCAAGCTTCTTTTGCTGTGCCTACAATACTAGCAATATCCTCACGAGTTAATATTACAGCTATATAGCCCTCATTGTCTTTACCAAAATTATCTTCAAGATACCGTAGTGTTTCTGCAATACGTTGTTTCACTGTTTTTTGTGCCATGTTTACAATAACATCATCTGCAAATTTTAAATCTTTAGCCATATGTTTTAATATAGCTTTGGTAAATTCTACGTTATTATCAACACTTTCATGAAGGTGGTTTTTAGGAATATAGCAAACCTCCATATCGTTTATAGCTATAGCAGTAAGGTTTGTTTTTTCTGAAGTTATTACAGAACGTTGTCCTAAAACTTCTCCTTTCGCTGCTATTTTTACTATTTGACTTTTTCCATTGTCACTCATCTTTGACAATTTAGAAACACCATCACGAACACAAAAAACACCATTTAACTTTTCACCTTCTTGAAAAATAGCTTCACCTTTTTTTATTGTTTTTGTGATTTTACTATCTGATATTCGCTTAAGCTCTTCCTTTTTTAAAACTTTTAAAACGTTTAATTGTTTTATGATGCAATTCTCGCATCTGCTATGTTTTTGTTGGTTTTTGTTCACGTTATAAATATAATTAAATACGTTTTCTTGACTTAAAATTTAAATAATCTTTTTTATTAACTATGACAAAAGTCATGGTTTAATAATTTGCGTATAATAACCTTTGCCATAGGTATAATGAGTAAATTAATTAACTATGGATAACTGTTTTCATTGTGGTGATGAATGCAAAACAAATAAAATAAAGCATGACAACAAGTGCTTTTGCTGTAATGGTTGTAAAACTGTTTACGATATTTTGAATGATAATGATCTCTCGTATTATTATGATTTAGAACACACACCTGGTAATACACCTTTTATTCAAGAAGGCAAATTTGATTTTTTAGATAATGAACAAATAGTTAGTAAACTTTTAGAGTTTAACGAGCAAGATATACAAGTTGTCTCTTTATTAATACCAACTATTCATTGCAGTTCATGTATATGGGTATTGGAAAACCTTAATAAATTAAATGCTGCTGTAAAAACGTCACAAGTAAATTTTCCAAAAAAAACAGTTAGAATCACATTTTCTTCGAAAGAAATGACATTAAAAGACTTGGTTATTTTGCTTTCTAGAATAGCTTACGAACCTTACATTTCTCTAGAAGATGCTAGCAAAAGTAAGCCTAAAATAAACAGAAGCCTAATCTACAAATTAGGTGTTGCAGGTTTTGCTTTTGGTAACATTATGTTTCTTTCTTTTCCTGAATATTTTGAGGTTGATGAATTTTGGCTTGATAAATTTAAGCACATTTTTCGTTGGTTAATGTTTGCTTTCGCTCTTCCTGTTTTACTCTATTCTAGTAGTGATTATTTTATTTCTGCATATAAAGGACTACGATCAAAAATCTTAAATATAGATGTGCCAATCGCCATTGGGATTTCTGTATTATTTATTAGGTCTTCAGTAGAAATACTCATGGATTATGGATCAGGTTTTTTTGATAGCATGTCTGGTTTAGTTTTCTTTTTATTACTTGGTAAATTCTTTCAGCAAAAAACATATGCTTTTTTATCATTTGAGCGTGATTACAAATCTTACTTTCCTATTGCTGTAACTCGATTAATAAAAAAAGACTCTTCAAAATTAGAAGAACAAACTCAGATTTACGATGTTAAAAAAGGTGACCGATTACTTATTAGACATTTAGAATTACTACCTGTAGATGCTGTATTAATAAATGGCAATGCACTCATAGATTATAGCTTTGTAACTGGTGAGGCAGAGCCTATTACAAAAACATCTGGCGATCAATTATTTGCTGGAGGAAGACAACAAGCAGGCCCAATAGAAGTTGAAGTTTTAAAAACTGTAGAACAAAGTTACCTCACACAGCTGTGGTCTAACGATATATTCAAAAAAAACAGTCGTAATGTTTTTGAAACTCTAACTGATAGTATTAGCAAACGGTTTACTATTACATTAATTATTATAGCTCTAATCGCGACAATTTTTTGGTTATTTATAGATTCATATTTAGCATTAAATGTATTTACAGCAGTCTTAATTGTGGCATGTCCTTGTGCTATTGCTCTTGCTGCTCCTTTTACACTTGGTAATCTATTACGCATTTTTGGACGTCATAAATTATATATAAAAGACAGTTCTGTAATAGAACAGATGGCAAATATTAATACTATTGTATTTGATAAAACTGGAACAATAACAACAAGTAAAAAAAATGCTATTGTATATGAAGGTATTTCTTTAACTAAAGAAGAACAATCCCTATTAACAAGTACGCTACGTGCCTCTAATCATCCTTTAAGCAGATCTTTGTATGCTATCCTAGATAAAAATAACATTTGCACTTTAGATGATTACAAAGAAGATATTGGGCAAGGTATTACTGCTATTATTAATCATCAAAAAATTAAAGTTGGCTCATTTAATTATGTGAATAATAAAGAAAGTAAACAAACCTTAAAAACACATAATAGAACTGCTATACATATAAGCACAGAAAACACTTATAAAGGTTGCTATGCATTTTTTAACGAGTACCGAGATGGCGTAGAAGAAGTCTTTAATAAGTTAAGTAACACGTATAAAATAGTCATTCTCTCTGGTGATAATGATGGCGAAAAAGCATACTTAGAAGCAATGCTTCCCAAAAATACAACCATACTTTTTAACCAAAAGCCAGAAGACAAACTTAATTATATTAAAAAAGAACAAGCGTTAGGCTTTAATGTATTAATGATAGGAGATGGACTCAATGATGCTGGAGCATTAGCACAAAGTAATGTAGGTATATCTATTTCAGAAAACGTCAACATCTTTTCACCTGCTTGCGATGGTATTTTAGACGCATCAAAGTTTAAACATATACCAAAATATTTATCCCTTTCAAAAAAGGGAATAAAGATTATTAAATATGCTTTTATCTTTTCATTATTCTACAATTTAATTGGATTAGGTTTTGCAATCACTGGTCAATTAAAGCCCGTTGTAGCTGCTATTTTAATGCCACTAAGCTCAATAAGCATTGTAATATTTACAACTCTCACAACCCATTTTATTGGAAAAAAACTAAAGATAAAAACCAATATACCATGAATAAAGAAACACAAAATATATCTATAGAAATAGAACATTTAAAAGCTGTAGCATTAAACCAAACTTGTAATGAATGTTCTGTTATGAAAAATTACATCTCAAATCAATACCATCAATTACATTCAAAATTTCAAGCATTAGAAAAATTAGGTCAATCAAACCTCTTAAAAAATCAACCACACTCGACACAAGAAATAAAAAAGTCTATTTCAATTTTAGGACTCTATGTTTTAGTATAAAAAATACGTGATAAATTTTACAAAACTGATAAAAGTCATCTTTTTTAAAATAGTGCAACAGTAATTTTACAGCATAATTTAAACAGGTATGAACATCATTTATATGCTTTTAGCAATAAGCGTTATTGTGGCGCTAATTTTTTTTGTGACATTCATTTTGTCTGTAAAAAGAGGACAATATGATGACACATATACACCATCTATACGCATGCTTTTTGACGATGAACTTGTAATAGATAAAGATTCAAATAAAAAGAAACCTAAAAACCAAACCAATTAAAAGATTAACTAAAGTAACTATGGAAGTACAAAAATTCTATTATGACAATAAAATTGTAAGACATTTTATTGTAGCGACAATGTTTTGGGGAATTGTAGGCATGTCTGTTGGGCTATTATTAGCCTTCATGTTTTTATTCCCTAACCTAACAGATGGCATATCATGGCTAAGTTTTGGTCGTTTACGTCCACTACACACTAATGCCGTAATTTTTGCCTTTGTAGGTAATGCCATTTTCGCAGGTGTATATTATTCTACACAACGTCTATTGAAAGCTAGAATGTGGAAAGACTGGCTAAGTAAACTAAATTTTTGGGGATGGCAAGCCATTATTGTTGGTGCTGCAATTACACTTCCATTAGGCTACACTACATCAAAAGAATATGCAGAATTAGAATGGCCTTTTGATATTGCAATTGCATTAATTTGGGTGGTTTTTGGTGCTAACTTAATTGGTACAATTTTTAAAAGAAGACAGCGTCATCTCTATGTCGCTATTTGGTTTTACTTAGGAACATTTGTTACAGTAGCTGTCCTTCATATTGTAAATAGTATTGAAATACCTGTAAGTGCTTTAAAGAGCTATTCGGTTTATGCTGGAGTACAAGATGCCTTAGTCCAATGGTGGTACGGCCACAATGCTGTAGCATTCTTTTTAACGACTCCATTTTTAGGCTTAATGTATTATTTTGTTCCAAAAGCTGCTAATAGACCTGTTTATTCTTATAGGTTATCAATTGTTCACTTTTGGTCACTAATTTTTATTTACATATGGGCTGGACCACATCACCTGCTCTATTCTGCACTTCCAGATTGGGCACAAAACTTAGGTGTTGCCTTTTCCATTATGCTTATAGCACCTTCTTGGGGAGGTATGATAAACGGACTATTAACTTTACGAGGTGCATGGGACAAAGTTCGTACAGATCCAGTGCTTAAGTTTATGGTTGTTGCTATTACAGGTTATGGTATGGCAACTTTTGAAGGCCCAATGCTATCTCTTAAAAACATTAATGCCATTGCTCACTTTAGTGATTGGATTATAGCACACGTTCACGTTGGAGCCTTAGCATGGAATGGATTTTTAACTTTTGGTATGGTTTATTGGATGGTTCCAAAACTATTTAAAACAAAACTATGGTCAATACAATTGGCAAACTTTCATTTCTGGATAGGTACATTAGGTATTATTTTATATGCACTACCAATGTATGTTGCGGGATTCGTACAAGCCTCTATGTGGAAACAATTTAATCCAGATGGTACATTAACCTATGGTAACTTTCTAGAAACTGTTAGTGAAATTATACCAATGTACTGGATGCGTGCGATTGGTGGTACAATGTTTATTATTGGTGCTTTAATTGGTGTTTATAATATAATTATGACAGCGCGATCTGGTAGCAAAGTTACTGATGAATTAGCCGAAGCTGCTCCACTACAAAAAGTAACAAAAAAACGTACTAATAAAGAAGGTTATCATACTTGGTTGGAAAGACGACCAGTTAAACTAACCATTTTCGCTACTATAGCAATACTTATTGGTGGTATGGTACAAATAATACCTTCACTAATGGTAGATGATTATATTCCTGTTATCTCAAGTGTAAAACCTTACACGCCACTAGAATTAGAAGGACGTGATATTTATATAAGAGAAAGTTGTGTGTCTTGTCATTCTCAAATGATTCGTCCATTTAGAAGTGAGGTAGAACGTTATGGAGAATACTCTAAAGCAGGTGAATACATTTATGATCACCCTTTCCTTTGGGGTAGTAAACGTACAGGACCAGATTTAATGCGTATTGGAGGGAAATATAGTGATAATTGGCATTTAAGTCATTTTTACGATCCACAAACAACATCTGAAGGTTCTATAATGCCTTCATATAAATGGCTTATTAAAAACAAGTTAGACAAAAGTTTAACTGAAAACAAGATGAAAGCCATGAAAAGTTTAGGCGTGCCATATACCGATGAGGACATTTCTCGAGCACAACAATGGATGAATGAACAAGGAACAACCATTGAAAAAAATCTATATAACGATCCTGACTTTGCAAAAACATACGAGGCAGATAAAAAATATGCCAAAGAAAACAATGAAGCTTTTATTGAAATGAGAAATCGCGAAGTAACTGCACTAATTGCATACTTACAACGATTAGGAACAGATATTAAAATTACAACTGCAGAAAAAACTGCACTTCAAAAAAACGAATAGTTATGTTAAAATATATTAAAGGAAATCTAGAACAAATAGATGGCGTAGAAGTCTATCCAATAATTTCATTATTAATATTCTTTATCTTTTTCTCACTCCTATTTTGGTGGGTTTTTACAGCCAAAAAATCACACATATCTGAAGTTAGTAATATTCCGCTAGAAGATGATACTATTAAAACCAACCACAACTAATTATGAGAACAACAGCATCATTTTTAAGACTCTTATTTTTTTTCATATTATCAATAACTACCATAGAATGGGTTTATGAAACAAATGAAGAATGGGCCATGTTTACCCAACCATTTTTTTGGGTTATTATTGGTACAGTTATGCTTTTTGCTTTTGCTTTTGAAATTTGCATTGAAGCATTAAAATCTATCTTATTTAGAACATTATCAATAGAACAACAAGATACTTACCTGAAAAAAGAAGCCTTAAGAAAAGACAACCAATTTAAATGGTTTAGAGATACCTATAAAAAACTATTAGGTAGTAAAGCTATAGAAGAAGAACACGAAATAATACTCGATCACAATTACGATGGTATTCAAGAATTGGATAACAACTTGCCACCATGGTGGGTATATATGTTTTATGCTACTATAATTTTTGCTTTAGTTTATTTTATTCGTTTTGAAGTATTTAACGACTATAATCAAGCCGAAGAATATGAGGCTGAAATCGCAGAAGCCAAAATTGAAATTGAAGCATGGAAAAAAACAGCTAAAGACTTAGTAGATGTAAATACTGTAACGTTATTAACAGACGCTTCAGATTTAAAGATAGGAAAGAAAATATTTACTACAAATTGTATTGCTTGCCATAAAGCAGATGGTGGTGGCGGCATTGGCCCAAACTTAACCGATAAATATTGGATTTTAGGCGGTGGAATTAAAAACGTATTTAATACCATTTCTGAAGGTGGACGTAGTGGAAAAGGGATGATTTCTTGGAAATCAGACCTAAAACCAGCCGAAATGGCTCAAGTAGCAAGTTATGTACTCTCATTTCAAGGTACAATACCTGCAGAACCTAAAGCTGCTGAAGGTGATTTATGGATAGACCCAAACGCTCCTATTGATACTCAAGAAGCTATTCCAGAAGTTGAAAAAGACTCAATAACTGCAGAACTAACAATTAAATAATAAATGGCAGAACAAGGTCAAGATAATTTTAGAGACACCATTGGCACGCTAAATGAAGAAGGAAAGCGTGCTTGGGTGTTTCCTAAAAAACCAAATGGTAAATGGTACGAGTATCGCAAATATGTAAGTTACGTATTGCTTATCTTTTTATTCTCTGCACCTTTTATTAAAATTAATGGTAACCAGTTTTTAATGTTTAACGTCTTAGAACGCCGTTTTAATATTTTTGGTTATCCTTTTTGGCCACAAGATTTTCATTTGTTTGTTATTATAATGCTTGTAGGTGTTGTATTTGTTATACTCTTTACAGTGGCATTTGGACGTTTATTTTGTGGATGGGTTTGCCCACAAACTATTTTTATGGAAATGGTTTTTAGACGTATTGAATACTGGATTGACGGTGATAGAGGTAAACAATTACGCCTTAGTAAAATGAAATGGAACGCCGAGAAAATAAAAAAAAGAGTGCTAAAATGGTTTATCTTTTTTCTTATTTCTTTTGCTATTGCCAATGTATTTTTAGCCTATCTTATAGGTAGTGATCAACTAATAAGATACATTACAGATGGCCCATCACAACATATTAGTACTTTAGTTTCTTTATTAATATTTACTGGCGTATTTTATTTTGTATTCGCGTGGTTTAGGGAGCAAGTTTGCATAATTGCTTGCCCTTACGGACGTCTCCAAGGTGTATTGTTAGACAATAAATCTATAATAGTTGCTTATGATCATAAACGCGGAGAAAAAGAAACAGGTCGAGCAAAATTTAAAAAAAATGAAAACAGATCAACTACTGGTAAAGGCGATTGTATTGATTGTTTTGCCTGTGTTCATGTTTGCCCAACAGGAATAGACATTCGTAATGGCACACAATTAGAGTGTGTAAACTGTACTGCATGTATAGATGCTTGCGATCACATGATGGAAGCCGTAAACCTTCCTAAAGGTTTAATAAGGTATGCTAGTGAAGATAATATTGAGAAAAAAGAGAAATTTAAATTTACTCCTCGACTTAAAGGCTATGTTTCTGTCCTAGCTATTTTAATCGCAGTACTTATTGGGATGCTTTTTTTAAGAAATGATATTGAAGCTAAAATATTAAGATTACCAGGTCAATTATACGAACGAAAAGCAAATAATATTATTAGCAATGTATACACTTATAAATTGGTAAATAAAACAACGAAAGATATAGATAATGTTCATTTTAAACTACTATCACATCAAGGCACAATTAGATTAGTTTCTCATGATGATTTTATAGTTAAAGAGCAAGGTCTCGCAGAAGGTACATTATTTATTGATTTAAATGCAAATGAATTAAAAGCAGATAAAAACCGACTAGAAATAGGTGTTTATAGTGGTGATGTTTTAATTGAAACAACAACTACTGCTTTTTTAGGACCAAGAAGTTATAGATAAAAAAACATAAAATTGAAAGTTATGAAATGGAATTGGGGAACTGGTATTGTAGTAGGAATGTTAGCTTTTATGAGCTTTATATTATACTTAGTTATTACTATGAGTACAAATGAAAAATATAGTCATGATTTGGTAACTGAAGAGTATTATGAAAAGGAAATGCTTTACCAAAGAGAGATTGATGCAGAAACAAACACTTACAACTTAAAAGAAAAAATTAAAAACACTAAGACTAATAACGGTTGGTTATTAGAGTTTCCTAAAGAATTAGAACCTTCTAAAATTAAAGGAAAAGTGTTCCTGTATAGACCGTCTAACGAAAAGTTAGATTTCAACATGCCGTTGAATCTAACATCTTCTAATTTGCTCATACCTGACAATAAGATGTTAGACGGTCGTTGGAACATTACTATAGACTGGGAATATGATGGAACAAAGTATATGTATAAAAAACAAATTTTATACTAATGCTTTACTCGGCACTTATATTTGGTTTACTTGGAAGCTTTCATTGCGTAGGAATGTGTGGTCCCATTGCCTTTTTACTTCCTTTAGATAGAAAAAATAAAACGAATCGGATTTTACAATTATTAAGTTACCATTCAGGACGCATTCTTACTTACTCTGTATTGGGTTTACTTTTTGGTGTAATTGGCAAAAGTTTAAATTTGTTTGGTCTCCAGCAACAAATATCTATTGTCATTGGAGTTTTAATGATTGTTTTTATATTAATTCCGTCAAACATATTTAATCGTTATAACTTTTCTAAACCTATTTATAAGCTAGTTTCTAGAGTAAAAACTAAAATGGGTAAAGAATTAAAAAACAAAAAAAAGAGTACTTTTTTTACTATTGGCTATCTAAACGGATTGCTACCATGTGGCTTAGTATATATGGCTATTTTTGGCGCACTGGCTACTGGAAGTGCTTACAAAGGCAGCTTATATATGGCTATTTTTGGTTTAGGTACTGTACCACTTATGACTACTGCCATATATTTAAGCAATTTTTTAACAAACAAAATTAAGGGTCGTGTTTTAAAAGTAATTCCCATTTTTGTTATTATAATTGGACTTTTCTTTATTTTAAGAGGCTTAGGCTTGGATATCCCGTATTTATCTCCTTCTGAAATGGTTACTATTGAACAAGTAAATGCAAAATATAATTGCCACTAAAAATATTAATAACGCTTTTTTTAGCTATACCTCTATAAAAAAAGGAAATCACTGTTTTAATAGTATTTCCTTTTACATTATACCCTTAAAATAGATGAGTTAAATTGTCATAGAAAATAGTTTGGTTTCAGGTTTATTTCTTTGCAATCTTAAATCGAATGGTAAACAAATGTTTCTTACAAATGGTTGTCCTTTTTCGGTAACAACAATCTGTTTATTTCCTATTTCAATTAGACCATCTTTTTCTAATTCTTTTAATTTAATTAAAACATCATTTAATTCTTTAAAATTTAAAGCATCGTCTTCCCAATTGGTTTTAAAATTACACATAAGATTAAGAATATGTTGTCTTATTTTTAAATCTTCATCATTTAATATATGCCCTCTAAATACAGGAATAATATCGTTATTAACTAAGTCTTTATAGGCCTCTATATTTTTAGTGTTTTGAGCAAAACCATACCAACTATCACTAATTGATGATGCACCTAAACCTATCATTAATTTTGTTTTAGAAGCGGTATAACCCATAAAGTTTCTGTGAAGCTTTCCTTCTTTTTGTGCTTTGTACAAAGTGTCTGTTGGTAAAGCAAAATGGTCCATCCCTATTTCAAAATATCCTGCATCCAATAATAGTTTTTTTCCTATTTGATACTGCCTGCTTTTTTGAGAAGCTGATGGTAAAGCTTCAGTACTAAAACCGCGTTGCCCATTACCTTTTATCCACGGTACATGTGCATAACTATAAAATGCAATACGATCTGGTTTTAGCTCTATAGTTTTATATATTGTATTACGTACATCATCTTCGGTTTGAAACGGTAAACCAAAAATAATATCATGTCCTACAGAAGTAAAGCCCATATTTCGTGAGGCTTCTGTAACGCGTTTTACGTTTTCAAAAGGTTGTATACGATGTATTGCTTTTTGAACTTTTAAATTATAATCTTGTACTCCATAACTTACACGTTTAAAATTGAAAGCACTAAACATTTTAAGGTGATCGTTTGTTGTGTTATTTGGATGACCTTCAAAACTCAATTCACAATCGTCTCTAAACTTTCCAATTCTGTCAATAGTTTGAAGTAGTGTTCTTATATTTTCTACACTAAAAAAAGTAGGTGTGCCTCCTCCAAGGTGTAATTCTTTTATATTTGGCCTTTTGCCTAGTATAGCTTTATATAACTTAAATTCTTTTATAAGCGCTTCAATATATGGCAATTCTACGGCGTGATTTTTAGTGATGCGTTTATGACAGCCACAAAAAGTACACATACTTTCACAAAATGGAAGATGTATATATAAGCTTATACCTTCTGTATCATTAGTTTCTTCAAAGCTTTTTATTAATGAAGTTTTCCAGTTTTTTAAAGAAAAAGAATCTACATTCCAATAAGGTACTGTTGGATAACTTGTATACCTTGGTCCTGCTACATTATATTTTGATATTAAAGTGCTGTCCATTTTTATTTTTTATTTTTTTTGAAACATTAAATAGTCGATTAAACTATTCTATAAATAGTAAACCTAAATAACCTTTAAAAACACTATTGGAATAAAAAAGACTGCCATGAATTATAACTTATAAAAGGAGAATGGTTTAAATAAGTAATTAAAAGTGTGACCTTTTATTACCAATAAAAGTCTTTAAAACTTTAATAGTACTTTGTTTGATTGAGACAAATTTAGAATAAGAAGATATCCTATAAGATGACAAATGTCATGTTTCTTTTTTTGGATACTGTTTTCCATAAGAACATTGGAAAACTAGTTGTTATATTTTCTAATTTAAGAATTAAAATTTCACTAAAATCATCCAATAATTTTCACTTAAAACATTCTCCTAAAACACGCTATAAAATTTGATTTTATTTTCTAAATTGCAGTTAACAATATTTTTTAACCAAAAGGTTAAACTGCATACGATTTGCATACGATTTGCATACGGTTTTGAATACACGAAGCTTGGAAACCCCTATAAACAGGCGATTTCTTTTTTCTTAAATTAGTTCATAACCCGGAGGTTTAAGAGTATAAAATTTAATTTAAATTATTTATCTGGCTGTCAATTCTAAAGCAACGTTCTTTTCCTAAATATAATGGATTGCCATGCTTTTCTGACCAAAATCCATCAAGAATATCTTTAGTAATACATTTGTAAACTACCACTCCTTTTAAGACTTCATTAGATTCGCCTTTATAATTAAAATTTATAACTAAAATATTATCATGAAAAAAGCCTTTACCAAATTGCTTCTGGTTATTATTAATAAGCCATTTAGCTAAAACTCTATTATTATCATCTAATGATAATTCTAAAGTTCCTTTATAAGTGGCTTCTTTTTGGTCTTGATTTGTACCAATAATATTATACTTACCAGGTAAATTATGTAGTTGCATAGAAACTTCTATTTATAATGTAGTTTCTCTCAATTCTAAAGTTGTTTTTATTATACTAGTCGTTGGTTTAATTTTAGTATTACTATTTATAATTTCTATTACTTTTTTAACAGATGCTGCACCTAATAACTCTGGATTTTGCTCTATTGTAGATAGTTTAGGATTTGTGAATTTTAATACGTTATTACTTGAAAAGCCAATTAAAGATAAATCTTTAGGGATACTTATATTTAATTTTAAAGCTTTATTTAATATAATTACACCAGACGTATTATCTATAGCAATTATACCGTCTACCTTATTTTTATTAGCCTTTATAAAATCTTCAATTTCTTGCTCTTGATTATCTGGATTTTTTATATTTAATATTATTGGTTCTTGTTGAGTTTCTTTTAAGGCTTCATTGTAACCATTAATTCTTAAATTAGCTACATTTAAACCACTAATATTACTTACTAAGGCTATACTAGTTCTTCCTTCCCCAATTAAATGTTTTGTTGCATTATAAGTTGCCTCATAATCATCTGCAATTATTTTATTACAATTTATAACATCAAAAAATCTATCGAAAATTACTAAGGGATATTTTTGATTTATAATATTGTTAAAATGAGATTTATCTTTTTTAACTTGGGTTTCTTCTGCTACAGAAAGAATAAAACCATCCACACTTCCGTTTGAAAGTAAATCGAGTGTCTTTTTTTCTTTTTCAATAGATTCATTACTTAAACATGTAATAATATTATAACCTTGTTTGGTAGCTTCTTCTTCAATACCTAGCAATGCTTTTGCAAAAAAATAATTTAAAATATTAGGAATGATTACACCAATGGTTTTTGTGCTACGTTTTTTTAAATTTAATGCACTTTGATTAGGTCTATAATTATATTTTTCTGCTATACTTTTAACTTTTGCAATTGTTACATCGCTAATTTCCGGACTGTCGTGTAATGCTTTAGATACAGTTGACACAGATACTTGTAATTCTTCAGCTATCTTTTTTAAAGTTATCATTATTACTAGGTTTAAAATGAAAAAGTGCGCTATAAAACATTTAGCGCACTTAATATTCTATAGATAATTACAAAGTAAAACTATTTTCGTATAAGTTTAACAGTTTTAGTACCTAGACTTGTTGTTATTTTAGCAAAATACAATCCTGTTTGTAGGTTATTAGCATTTATTCTTACTGTTTTTGCATTAGCTGTTACAATACTAACTTGTTTTCCTAATACATTATAAAGTTTAATATTAGTAATAGGCTTTGTTGCTGTTACGGTCCAATTATTTAATGTTGGGTTTGGAAATACTGTAAAGTTATTTGCATTAAATGTTTCTAAACTTAAAACTGAAGGTTGAATTACTACACTACCTAAAGCCGTTTCATTAGAAGGGTTAGCATTTACACCTCTAACTGTAAAACCATATTGAATATTAGCCGCTGCAGGTTGTGTATTATTATAACTAACAGAAAAATCTGTACCAACAGATAATGGAGAAGTTATTTCTTCTAACAAACCAAAACCAGCATCAAAGATTCTAATAAAAGCATATTCGTTATACATAGGACTTAATGTATTGGATGCTACATTTCCTGTAAATGTAAATGATTCTCCAACTAATGAATTATCTTGAATTACAGTACTAGCTTCCATTTCCTTATTTCCTAAAAGTGTTGTTTGATCTACCCAAAAAGGATCTAATGGATTGTCTAGATAAGTATTAAAATTTGGTTGTAAAGTTATTGTATTTGCACCAGTGTCTAATACCGTTTTTAAATCTAAAACTCCCCAGCCACTACCAAAAACATATGCTCCTCCATTTGTAGGAGTTTCGAAAACATTCATAAATCCTCCCCAAGCAGCATTAGCATCTACATTTATAACACCATTAAATGGTTCTGTTGCTTCTGAAATTTTATTTGCTCCCCAAGTAATATTATCTACTAAAAGTTCTACATCTTCTGCTGTATCTGCTCCTCCACAGGTAAAATCTATAAATATTGCTATTTGTTCAATATTTAAATTTTCTGCGCTTATTGCACCGCCAGATATATCCCATGTTAAAGTTTCCCACGTATTAGCTGCAGATACTTGACCTTGTGCGTCTGTAATTTCAAAAACAGTACCATTTGTAGCATTTGCAAATTTCACACCTACAACACCATTAGTACTGCTTCTATTTACATCCATACTTAAAGTTAAATTACTTGATACAGTAGCATCTAGCTCCCAAGAACCAAGAGTTCCATTAAAATTTGTAGCTCCGGCATAACATGGTGCTGCTCCTACCATATTTAGTTTTAAAACTTTTGTTGTAGCACTAGTATTTACTCCATTAGGCATAGGATTATCTATAATTTCGAAAGATGGTGCTGGTGGATCGAAAGTAGTCCAAGCATTAATATCGCCGTCTGGATCTGAAGGTTCGAATCCTAAAGTATAAACTTGCTGCTGTGAGTATCCTAAAAACATAGTTAATAGAATAGTTAAAAAAGTAATTTTTTTCATAATAAAAGGTATTAATTAATTATTTGAGCTTGACTACTCTTACGTAATCAATAATAAACTCTTGAGGGAATATAGAGTTATCTATTTCTGGCCCACCAAAATTTCCTCCTATTGCTAAATTTAAAATGATATAAAACGGTTTGTTAAAAGGCCAGGTTTTATCATTTTTTTCTTTTGGAGCAAACACATAAACCTCTTTATCGTCTATAAAAAAAGTGATATCGTTTTTTGTCCAATTTATTTTATAAGTATGAAAACCATTTTCTATGTTTTCAATTGTAGTAATTTTTGTGTTTTTTGAGTTCCCAAAACTATCTGGAGTATGAAGAGTTGTGTGAATTTTATGTGGTGCTTTACCAACATATTCCATTATATCTATTTCTCCGCAAGCTGGCCATGTTTTAGAGTCTATATCACTTCCTAACATCCATATTGCTGGCCACAACCCTTTACCTTGTGGTAGTTTAGCTCTTACTTCTACACTACCATATTGAAATTCTATTTTATTTTTTGTTGTAAGTTTTGATGCGTAATAATTACTATCGTTTTTAGTGGCTTTTATTACTAGTTTTCCATTTTTTATTGAAGCATTCTGTTTCGTATAAAATTGCTTCTCATTATTTCCCCAACCGCAAAGGTTAGGACATCCGTTTCCTAGTTCGAAATTCCAATATTTTAAATTTATTTCGTTTGATTCAAAATTGTCTTCAAAAATTACTTGATTTTCATTTTTACATGAAAAAAAAATTAATACTAAAATGAAGACAGCATTTTTCATTTTACAATTTCAAATTTTGATTCTAGAACTGTGTTAGAACTGCCTCCTGCAAATACTTTAAAATCTCCAGGTTCTACAATATATATTCCTTGATTATTATAAAAACCTAACTCTTTATCTGTTAATGTGAATGTTATATTTTTAGATTCTCCTGGTTCTAACTCAACTAATTGAAAGCCTTTTAATTCTTTCACTGGCCTTGTAACACTTGCATAAGTATCTTGAATATATAACTGTACAACTTCCTTTCCTTTTAAAGTTCCTGTATTGGTTAACTTTATTAAAACTTCAACATTTCCCGAAGTTGAATAGCTGTTTTGTACAGATATAGTTTCGTATTTAAAATTTGTATAGCTTAAACCATGTCCAAAAGGATATAACGGTGTATTTGCTTCGTCTTGATAATGTGACCAAAAAACTACATCTGGTGCTGGTAATGTGGGTCTGCCTGTGTTTTTATAATTATAATAAATTGGAACTTGCCCAACACTTCTAGGAAAAGACATTGGTAATTTTGCACTAGGATTATAGTCACCATACAAAATTTTTGCTATTGCGTTTCCACTTTGAGATCCTAATTGCCAAGCTTCTATTATTGATGGAATATGTTTATCTGCCCAATTAATAGCTAGTGGTCTTCCGTTATTTAGTACTAAAATAATATTTTTATTAACTTTATATACAGCCTCTAATAATTCTTGCTGCACTCCAGGCAACCCTAACTGAGTTCTACTTCTTCCTTCTCCACTTTGGTAACCATGTTCTCCTAAAACCATAATTACGGCGTCTTTATTTTTTGCTACATTAATTGCCTCTTCAAACCCAGATTTATCATTGTTATTAACTTCTATTTCTGTTGCAAATTCTTGCTTACCTATTGATACATCTGCTCCTTTTGCATAATAAATAGTGTTACCTTGATAGTTTTTCAAGCCTTCTAATACAGAAACAGCTGTACTATCTTTTGCTGCTATTCTCCAACTGCCTAAAGGACTAGTTTTATCGTTAGCAAGAGCACCTATAACTGCGATATTTTGGCCTTCTTTTTTTAGTGGCAATAAATTATTTTCATTTTTAAGTAATACAATAGATTTTGTAGCTATATCTAATGAGGCTTCGTGAAATTTTTGATGCCCAATTATTTCTTTTTCTCTTTGCTCATTAAGATATTTATAAGGATCATCAAACAAACCAAGTTCAAATTTTACTCTTAAAATTCGTCTAGCGGCATCTGTTATTAAAGCTTCTTCAACTTTACCTTCTTTAACTAACTTTGCTAATTCTTCTACATAGAGATAAGATTCCATATCCATATCTGAACCAGCTTTTACAGCAAGTTCTGCTGCATGCTTTCCATCTTTTGCATGTCCATGAGCAATCATCTCGGTTATTGATCCCCAATCTGATACAATAAAACCATTAAAATTCCATTGTCCTTTTAATACATCTCGTTGTAAGTATTTATCTCCAGTTGCAGGAATTCCATTTAATTCATTAAAGGAATTCATAAATGTTCTCACTCCTGCTTCTTTTGCGGCTTTAAATGGAGGTAAAATAACATTGTTTAATGTTGAGGTACCTACATCTGCAGTATTATAATCTCGTCCAGATTCTGCAAATCCATAAGCTGCAAAATGTTTTGCACATGCAGCTAAAGATTTATAGCTAGATAAATCTTCTCCTTGAAAACCTTGAACTCTTGCTACTGCTATTTTACTTCCTAAATAAGTATCTTCACCTGCTCCTTCCATAACTCTTCCCCATCTAGCATCACGAGAAACATCTACCATTGGAGCAAATGTCCAGTTTATACCTGCGGCTGCAGCTTCTTCTGCTGCCATTGCTGCAGATTTTTTTATAGCTTCTAAATCCCAACTTGCAGATTCTGCTAGAGGAATTGGACTTAAAGTTTCGTATCCATGAATAACATCAAAACCAATAATTAATGGAATACCTAAACGGGTTTCTTCGACTGCTATTTTTTGCACAGACATTACTTCTTTTACACCACGAACATTAAGCATAGAGCCAACATAACCTTTTCTTAAATGTTCGTACTTTTTAGCAGCAGCTCCTTCTTTGGGTTTTGGTCCTGTTAAATCCCAAAACCCGTTGTATTGATTCATTTGACCTATCTTTTCTTCTAAGGTCATTTTGTTTAATAGGTTGTTTACTTTATTTTCAATGTCATTAGACAGCCTGTTTTTATCTTCATTTACCGCTAATACATTATTGTTGTTTTCTTTACAAGTAAACAAACAAATAATAAAAGTATAGACTAATATTTTTATAATATATCTCATTATTGGTATACTCTTATATAATCAATTTCCATTGTAGATTCTGTAAAATCTGGATCTATTGGTCCGCCAAAATTACCACCCATTGCAACATTAAGTATTAGGAAAAACTCATGATTAAAAGGTACAGCACTACTGTTATTGAACGTATGAAATTGTGTGCCATCAACAAAAAAGTTAATAGTATTTGCATCCCATTCTACCGAGTAAACATGAAACTCTGATGATGCTGTTGGTACGGTAGTACTACCTGTGTTTGCATTACCACCAAAATTACCTGGATAATGTAATGAACTAAATATAGTATTTTGATTATTTCCAACATGTTCCATTATATCTATTTCACCAATATCTGGCCATTGGTCTGCTTCGCTCATATCACCAAGCATCCATATAGCAGGCCAGGTACCAGCACCTTCTGGTAGTTTGGCTCTAACTTCTACTTTACCATATTGAAATTCAAAACGTCCTTGCGAAATCATTCTTGCAGAAGTATAATCACTTCCCATAAATGATTCTGCTCTTGCTGTTATTTTTAATATTCCGTTTTCTACAACAACATTTTCTGGACGGTTAGTATAATATTGCGATTCGTTATTTCCCCAACCATTATCTCCTGTTCCTTCTTCTAATTGCCAATTATAATTACATGGTGCACCATCTACATTAAATTCTTCTTCCCAAACCAAAACATTATTATTTGCTGGTATATCATCACCCGTGTCACCATAGCAACCACTCGATACAAATTTGTGATACCAGGCTAAAACAGGGTTTAAACCATCTATTGTTCTTACATATAAGTAATCGTCTGTTATTTCTAAAATTTCGTAAGAAGATGAACTTACATAATATCCCATAAATGCATCATCTGAAAAATTTAAAACTGTTCCTCTTGGCATAAATGCTGGATCTGCAACTGTAGAATAATCTGTAGTTGATGGTGCTAAAGACACATTACTAATTCCTGATGTATCAAACTCAAAGCAAGCATCTTGACCTTCTTCCATACCTACAGCACTAAGTTGATGCGCTGCATTAATAAAAGTTCTACCTTTATTATTTAACTTGTATGTTAATTGGTTATTTGAATCTTGCGAAAAAATTAACTCGTCGTTACATAAACAATCGCTAATTCCATCACTACATTTCTCAAACGGTGTTGCAGCATAAAATCCTGGGAAATAAAAAGCATCTGGAGCAATATCTATAGTACCGCCAACTCCTAAATGTCCTGGCTGTGATCCTGCCAAATACCATACCTTAGATGATGATTCTCCGCCAGATAATAAGTCTTTTGCTTCTTGATCATTAAAATCACTTTTTACATCTAAGTTTAAAGCTGTACTTGTTTTTAATCCACCTAATCCAGATGCCGACACTGTTACATTATAGGTGTTAATTCCTGTTTGAGTGAATTGATGAGTTATTTCTCCAGAAGTTGTAGCTTCAACACTAGTACCGTCTCCAAAATTAAATTGATAGGTGATTGCATTATCTGCATTAGCAATAAAACTTACAATACCTGTTCCATCTCCATTTGGATTAGCAGCATCAACTCCCTGAATTTCAAAATCTAAGATTAGGTTTGTTGGTGCTACTACATTTCCAAATTTTTGATCTTCATCTTGGCAGTTAAAAAAGGTTACTACTGCCACAAGTAACAGACTAATTTTATATATATTTTTCATTTTAATCATAGCATTTATTATTAATTAGTCAATGTATATTCATCAAAATAGTATACAGAGTCATCTCCTGCTTCACCAAAATCGAAGAATATTACAACACGATCATAATTAAAATCTTGAGCTGCACTCATATCGAAAACCAATTCTTCCCATTGATTAACTACTGTAGTATTCATATCTGTTTCGAAAAATTCGCCACTATTAGCGCTATTTTCTAGCTTTAATCTTATTACTGCACCTAACTTTGGTGACCATGATTTTAAACTAATTTTAGTGTAAGTATTTAAATCTAAAGGTGATGCGGTATCAAAAAAAGTACCTGCCCAAACTTCTGAGCCTCCTGTTTTTGTTAGTTGAGCAACATTAGCTGTGGTATTTACACCAGACATATCTGGATTTGTAATTACCTGTGTATCTGCTATATTACCAAATACAGTAAATGCTGGTGCTGAACCTTCAAAATCTTGAAATACTAATGGTGTTGAACCAGAACTAGATTGAGATACTAAATTAATTTCATCGAAATAATAAACACTATCATCCCCGCTTACTCCAAAGTCGAAGAATAGAACAATTCTATCATAATTAAATGCTGGTGCACTACTTAAATCGTAAACTAATTCTTCCCAAGAGTTTGTTACAGTTGTATTCATGTCTACTTCAAAAAACTGAGAATTATCTGCACTATTTTCTAGTTTTAATCTTACTACTGCTGCAAGCTTTGGTGACCAAGTTTTAATACTTAATTGTGTACAAGAAGATAAATTTAATGGAGCTGCTAAATCGAAAAATGAACCAGCCCAAACTTCTGATCCTCCAGTTTTTGTAAACTGCGCTGCATTAGTTGTAGTATTCTCTCCAGACATATCTGGATTCATTACGACTTGAGTATCTGCAATATTTCCAAATGATGTAAATACTGGTGCCACGCCTTCAAAATCTTCTATAGATGCACATGTATTTCCTCCTGCAGAAGGTAATTTATAAAAGTAAACGTTATCTATAAAAAAGTCGAAAGTCCCTGTTGGTAGACCTGAAAAAATTAATTGTTGTATTGAATTTGTAGCATTCATACCTCCTGCAATAAAATCTGCCATAGGAATATCTAAAGAAACCCATTCACCTTGAGTTATCCCATCGAAGCTAATTTCGGCTTCTGTAGCGGTACCTCCTAAGTCTACTAATTTTACTCTAAAAGTTTCTGCATTATTAGTCCAAACATCTAAATGGAAAAATTCCATATTAGTAGCATCTACTGCATCTGCTCCATAAAATTCTACTCCAACAAAATCTGCATCAACATAAGATTTTACATCGTCACCATCAATTTGTATATCTGTTAATGTACTTGTACTCCAATCTGATTGCCATGAACTTACATTAACATCTGTTGTATAGGCGTTACTAAACATAGAAATTTTATCTGCATCTTCTCGACTTGGTGGAGTTGGTGCTGCAGTTAATGGTTGTGAAATTTCTGTAACAACGAACTCTTCAGTATATACTGCTGTTTCTGTAGCTGCACTAAATGCTGTTACTGTTATAGTATAAGTTCCTATTTCTTGATAAAGAAATGATACGGTTTCATCTATATTAGCCATTACTGGAGAAGCATCCATTTCTCCAAAATCTACTTCAAAAGACATTGCAAAATCTGCACTAGCAGTTACATTAACTTGTTTAGATATAGAAGCATCATTTTCTATGGTTACCATTAAGTTTTCTGGCGCTTGAAACGAGACTATTATTTCTTGAGATACCGTTGTAGTTTTTCCATTTATTCCACTAGCCGATATAGCTATGGTATAAGTCCCTTCGCTATATATATGTTGCGTGCTTTCTCCTGGTTGTAGTTCTCCTGAGTTTTCTCCAGAATTATCTCCATATGCTACCCTAAAACTAGCAACACTTTCTCCTAAAGGTGTAATAGTAACTAATCCTGAATTGTCTTGTGCTACAGTTACTAAAGCCGAAACATTTGTTGGTGCAGGTAATGCATTTACATCTGGTAAATCATCGTCTTGTACACAACTAATTACAAATGTGACTAGTAATATTAAACTGAATATGTTTTTAATTGTTTTCATAGTTTCAATTTTTATAATTTCTATTTTTTAATACCCTGGATTTTGAGACCAACGGTTTCCTGTTAATTCTATTTCGATTGATGGTATTGGAAACACTTCATTTTTACCTGAAATAAAACCATCTATTTGTGATGATGCACGACCTGTTCTAACTAAATCGAAAAAATGATGACCTTCGCCAACTAATTCTACTCTACGTTCGTGATAAATTGCTGTAGTAAGTGCTGCACCTGTTGCAGAAATATTATTATCTGTATTACCAAAAGCTCTTTCTCTTACTCTATTTAAATAAATTAGAGCTTGAGAATCGCTTATATTACCTCTGTTATTTGCTTCGGCTGCCATTAGTAAAACGTCTGCAAAACGAATAGATCTATAATTATTAGGATTTGTTAGGTTTGCATCTCCAATATTTGAATCTCCTTGACGAGCAATGTATTTTCTATTAAAATATCCTGTATGTTCGTTTCCTGTTCCAAATGTTGCTCCAGTTGTTGTTGCCCAGGCATCTATATCTAATATTGCTACATCACGTCTTAAGTCACCTGTTTCAAATGCATTAAAAGCTTCTTGAGTTGGTACATTAAAACTAAATCCAGAATCGAATAATGGTCCAGAATAGTTTCTTATACCATTAAAACCAACAGCTACATTACCTTCACTACATTGTAAACATCCAAATCCTGCACCTTCTAAATCTGAGTATTGTACTTCGAATACAGACTCAATATTGTTTTCGTTATCGTTTTCAAAAAGTGTATTATAATCTGTCACTAAATCGTATGGTCCTGTTTCTATTAAAGTGCCTAAAACATTAGCAGCTTCTGTAAATTTATCTTGATATAAGTATATTTTACCTAAAAGTGCTTGAGCTGCACCTTTTGTTACTCTACCAACTTCATCTTGAACAACTGGTAAATTATCTATTGCAGATAACAAATCAATTTCTAATTGTGCATAAATTTGATTTTTAGGTGTTCTATCTACATTAAATTGAGTGCCAAATAAAATTCTTTCATCAATTACTAAAGGTACATCACCAAACCATTTTACTAATTCGAAATAATAATAAGCTCTTAAGAACTTGGCTTGAGCTAAGACATTTTCTTTTCCATTAAAATCTATTTTATCTTTAAATTCTAATATATAATTAGCTCTATTTACACCAGAAAACATCCAGCCCCAAATGTCACGAAGTTGTGCATTATTTGGTGTGTGAATCATATCATCTACTTGTTGTATTCCTGGAACATCATTTGCATTTTCTCCACCTGCTAATGTGTTGTTTGATGCTATTTCACCTAACAAAACATTCATGTATGTAGATTGCAACATATCGTATGCTCCAATTAATGCGTTTTGATAATCTTCTTCAGAGTTGAAATAATCTTCTGAATTTTGATTTTGAGAATTTACATCTACAAAATCGTCGCTACAAGAAATAGCAAATAAAGCAGCTAAAATTAATAGACTTGTATATTTTAAATTTTTCATTTTATTCTTAGCTTAAAATTTTACGTTTGTTCCTAATAAAAATGTTCTTGGGTTTGGATAGAAACCTGGATCTATACCACCACCAATTGGCGCACCATTAGATGCTGTTGGATCAAAACCTCTATACTCTGTAAGTGTAAAAACGTTACTTGCAGAAACATAAACTCTAATATTTTTTAATCCTATATTTTCTAATTTTTCTTTATTAAATGTATAACCCAATTGCATATTTTGAGCTCTAACAAAAGAGCCATCTTCTACAAAATAATCTGAAAACACACCATTTGCAGTAGCGCCGGTTGTTACTCTAGGATCTGAATTTGTTGTTCCTGGACCTGTCCATCTATTTAAAGCATAGGTGGTTTTATTAGTAACCGGATCGTTTCTATCATAATTTCTAACAATATCGTTACCAATAGAAGCAAATAAATACGTTTGAAAATCGAAATTTTTATAATCTAATTGAAGATTTAAGCCCATAGTCACATCTGGAATTGGACTACCTATATAAGTGCGATCATCCTCATTTAAAACTCCATCGCCATTAGCATCAACAAATCTAATATCTCCTGGTTGGGCATTTGCTCCTAATGCTAATTGTGAAGGATGTGCATCAACTTCGGCTTGATTTTGAAAAATACCATTTGTTTGAAGTCCATAAAATACACCTATTGGTTGTCCTACTTCCATTCTTGATGGTGGATTTGCTTGACCAATACCAAAAGAGCCACCAACTTCATAACCAACACCGTTATTAACTTCTAATACTTCATTTTTTAGAGTTGTAAAATTATAACTTACATTAAATTTTAAATCTTTGGTAATATTATCATTATATCCAATTTGGAATTCAAAACCACTATTTTGAACAGTTCCTGCATTTGCTACAGGATTTGCTGCTCCTGGTGCACTATTACCTAAAATTCTTGAAGATTCTACTACTAGTAATAAGTTTTCGGTTTTTCTATTAAAAATATCTGCAGTAATATTTATTTTATTATTAAATAATCGTGTTTCAATACCAAAATCGAATGTTTTTTGTTCTTCCCATTGTATTTCTGGGTTTGAAATTCGTCCTATAGCTGTACCGTATTGTAATTCGTCATCAAATACATAAACACCTTCGCCATCTAAAAGCGACTCAAAAGCAAATGCTGGAATTCTATCGTTTCCTAATATACCGTATGATCCTCTAAATTTTAAAAAGTCTATAGTATTACTGTCTTGAAGAAATGTTTCATCTGATGCTACCCAACCTATTGATGTAGATGGAAACCAGCCAAATTTATTTTTTGGTCCGAAAGCAGTTGACCCATCACGTCTTAAAACTGCTGAGAGTAAGTATTTACCTTTAAAATTATATTGTAATCTTCCAAAATAAGATAGTAATCTAGAATCGAAAATTCTATTACTTACATTAATAAAATTATTAGTAATTATCTCGGCATCATCTACACTAGCATTAGATATGTTTGTGGCCATTACATTAACTCCAGTTCTACCATAAGCATCTCCTGTTGTTTTAAATACAGATGTACCAATAGTTGCTTTAACATTATGTATGTCTTTAAAGCTTTTATCGAAATTTACAAAAGCATCAAATGTGTAGTCTCTAAAATAATTTTCACTATCTGTTACTACGCTTACGTCGCGGTCGAATACTGTACTAGGTCCTACATTTCCAAAGTCTGCTATTGGAAAAAAGCCTTTACTTCTTACTTCAGAATAGTTCCATTGATAATTTACTTCTGCTGAGAAGTGATTTAAAAACTTATAATTTAAACCCAAAACGCCACTAAGTTTATCGACCTTTGTTCTATTGTTTATAGATTCGATTTGAGCTAAAGGGTTTATTACCTCTATTGGGTAATTTTCTGCTCGTGTAAAGCTACCATTACTCTGCCTAACTGTTAAAGTTGGGTCTATATTTACGGCGTTAAATAATACTGAACCTAATCCATTTTCTGGTAGAGATTTTCTAACAGTTCCTGTATAGATTAAACTACTTTTTAATTTTAAATTTTTTAATATATCTGTACCAAAATTTAATCTTGAAGTATAACGTGTAAAGTTTGCTTTACTACCTCCAACTATACCATCTTGTGTTAATAAAGACGCTCCAAAAGAATAGGTAGATTTTTCTGTACCACCACTAATATTAATGTTATTATTAAATATTGGTGCAGTTTCAAACACTTCATCTTGCCAATCTGTACCACGACCTAAACCACCTGCATTTGGAAATGGTAATGGATCTGCATTTGCTGAAGCTGCTTCATTTCTAAGTAACGCATATTGTGTTGCATTTAATAATGGTAATTGTCTTGTTGTTTGTTGAAAACCAGCATATGCATCGTATACAAATTGTAAAGGTGTTGCTTTTTTTCCTGTTTTAGTTGTTATTAATATAACACCGTTTGCAGCTCTAACACCGTATATTCCTGCTGTTGCATCTTTTAAAACTGTTATATTTTCTATATCTCCAGGATTTACTACACTTAAATCTTCTATTACATTACCATCTACTAAAATTAAAGGTCTATTATCTCCATTTGTTGATATACCACGAATTCTAATATCTGACGCGCTACCTGGAGCACCAGATTGAGATGTTATATTTACACCGGCAACTTGACCTTGTAAAGCTTGCTCTATTCTTGTTGGCTTTAAATTTTCTATAGTTTCAGAATTTACTAAAGAAACAGCACCTGTTATCTCTTTTTTCTTTTGTGTACCATAACCTACTAAAACAACTTCATCTAATTTAGCTGCATCTTCACTTAATAAAATATTAAGTTTATTAGCATTTAATACTTTAACTTCTTTAGTTGAATACCCAACATAACTTACGACAAGTGTAGAACCTGTTTGAACATTATTTATTGAAAAGTTACCATCAAAATCTGATACTACACCTTTATTAGTATTTTTTACTAAAATGTTTACGCCTACTAGAGCCATATTATCTGATTGATCTAATATAGTACCAGAGATATCTATATTTTGTGCATTTAAAAAACAGCAAAATATTATGCTAAATAATGTAGTTAATTTTAACTTCATAGGAATTAATTTGTCTTATTCTCAAAATTAAGACACATAATTGATTATTTAACAAAATTTTAAGCTACAAAAAACATACATCATATTTTTTAAGGGCTAAAATTGTCAAATAATCATTGCAGAAGCTAATAATAGTAGGAAATACAACTTTATTTTAAAATTTAAAAAACCGTTATAGATTTATTACAAAAATGCTATGTTGTAGTGGTAATGTTTGGTTTTTTTAACAAGTTGTTGCATTGCTACAACTCTATAATATAGTTTGTTAAGCTTGTTTCTCGAGGTAACTCCATTTTTTTACGCAAACGATATCGTTTTACTTCTACACTTCGAGGTGAAATATTTAATAATGGAGCTATTTCTTTGGATGATAGATTTAACCTAAGATAAGCGCATAATTTTAAATCGTTAGGAGTTAAATTAGGATGTTTACTTTTTACTTTTTTCATAAAGCCTTTATCTGCATTATTAAAAGCTTCTTGAAATAATTTCCAGTCATCTGTATTGTTTATGTTTTTATCTATTATTTTAATAACTGGTGCTATATTATCTCCTAATGCTACGGCATTTAATTCTTTTTTAAGGTTATTTAAAAATTCATTCTTTTTAATTAGACTCATTGTAGAACTTGCTAACTCTTTATTTTTTGTTTCAATGTCTTTTTGAAGTTTCTCGTTTTGAAATTGCATAATTTGCTGTGCATTTTCTAATTCTTTACGTTCAAGTTCTCGTGTAGTTTTTTTCAATAATCTTTCTCTTTCACGTTTGTAGTAGCGATTATATAGTTTGTGAGTTAACAATATTAATAGCAACCCAATTATAATATAAATTGCAATAAATACAGAAGATAAATACCAAGGCTTTTCTATTTCAAAAGTATAACTAGAAATGTTTTTAGTTAAATTTTCTCCAATTTTTGCTCTTACATTAAAAATATATTCTCCTGGTGGTAAGTTTTTATATTGTGTTTTTGAATTTAAAGACCAATCGCTCCACATATTATATAAACCAACTAATTGATATTGATATTCAACATTTTGAAACTTATTAAATTTAGGAACACTGTACTCAAAACTTAAATTATTTTCGAAATTTTTTAAAATTTCTTTTTCTTCAATTTTTAATTTAGAAATTTTATTTTCTAAGGTGTTTACTTCAATAGAATTAATTGAAATATTATAAGTCTCTTTTTTAACATTCGTTAAATCTATTGTTAAGTAACCTGAAGACGAGCCAAAAAGATATTTAGAATCGTTTAATTTTAAAACATTTTCATAGCTAGGTACTCCTTTTCTAAGACTATTAGAGATTTGAATTTTTTTAATAGATGGAGTACTACTTAATGTTCCTGAGGTTATTACATTAATATTGTTTTTTGAAAAACTCCATAATTTTCCTGTAGAATCATCTACAATTAGTTTTCCAGACACATAGCTTTTAGAATTGTACGTTTTACTTAACAAACTATCTTTCTCAAAATTTTTAGAGGCACTATTATATTTAAAAACACCATTATTATAAGCATAATAAATCTTTTTATTGTATTTAAATAAGCTAGAGTGTATTCCTTTTAGTGTAGTATCTTTAGTAATTTGGCTTACTTTATTATAGTTGTTATTAATGGTAAGATTAAAGATGCCTTTGTATTCATGACTAACTAATATTTGATTAGGGTTTATAAATTCAAAAAAACGTGAGGAAATATCGAATCCTTCAATTTTATTTTTAAAACTCCATTTATTATTTATTTTTTCTAAAATATTTAAACCGTTATAGTTTCCTTGAATAATTTTATTTTGATTATTACCTAATGGTTTTATAGACCAAGTGCCTTGAACATTAGAAATTTTTTCTACTGTATTTTCTTTAACTATAAAAGTTCCTAAATTGTGTCCACAAAAAAGTTCATTATTAATTAAATTTAAACACCAAACTTGTCCTTTAGTACCCGAAATTAATTTAAAAGATTCGTTAGCATTTAAAGGTTTATAAAACAACCCTTGATTTGTACCTAAATAGAGCTTATTATTAAATATTGAAGAAGCGTAAACTGTACCTAATTTTCCTTTTACATCATTAAAAATTCTAATTGGAGAATCAATATCTATATTGCAAATACCATTGTCTAATGCTAACCAAATATTTGAATCTATATCCTCAAAAAGCGATAATACCGTATTATTTGTTAATCCATTTTCTTGAGCAACTTTCTCAATAAAATTTCCATTTTCATCTATAAAAATAACTCCATTTGATATGGTACCAATAGCATAATTTCCGTTTTTTAATTTTATACTACTGTAAACACTATAATTTTCTAGGTTTAAGTTTATTTTATTATTCCATGGCTTTAAAAGTGAATTATTATAAGTAAAAAAGCCGTTTTCTTGTGTTAAAAAGAGTAATCCACCTTGTGCTTTAAAAATTTTTACAACATTTTTATTTACTATATCAATATGATTTGTAAGTAAAACAGATTGACCATTTATAAGTTTATAAATTCCAGAATTTATTGCTTGATAATATATTGTATCATCAATTTGAAACATACCAGTAATTCTGGTTTTAGAATTAATTATTTTTAAAGTCTTATTTAAACTATCATACAAATAAATTCTATTTAAAGATCTAAATAAAATCCAATTATTAATGTTTAGAATTTGCCAAATTTGTTCATCTTCTACTAAAGGAATTTTTAATGTTTTTGATAGTGAAGTATATTCAAGTTTACCAAAACTATTTTTTTCCCAAAAACCAAATTCCATATAACATCCAGTGTAAATTTTATTACCAACAACTTCCACTGATCGCATTATTGTTTCATTAGGAGAATTATAAAGTTGCCATTTAGCACCATTAAATTCTAATAACCCTAAATTATTAGCTATATATATATACTTATTGTCTGATTGAGAAATATCCCAATTTTGATTTTCTGCATGATATTGTTGTGGTGTATATGTACTTATTGGCGGTTGTTCTTGCCCAAACAAAAAAGAAAAAAAATGGAAAAAGACTAGTAATAATAGGGTTTTTATAGAAAATAAATGTAATCTTTTCATAATAATGTATAAATGCAATATACAATTTTGTTGTATAACTGTATAGTTAGAAAAACAGCTATATAATAAAATATAAAAATATGATTTATTTTTTTTTATTTAAAAAACAACAAAATTAAAACTCCTTTAATTCGAATTTAAAACACTAAAAATCAATAGTTTAAAATATTAGTAGGAAT
>NZ_MPCX01000010.1 GCF_001874145.1 Lacinutrix sp. MedPE-SW
CGCGACATCTCACACAGATATAAGAGCATCAAACAAATATAATGATGCATTATCAGACCGAAGAGCTAAAACAACAGTACAATACATTATATCAAAAGGCATAGACGCTACAAGAATCTCTGGAGCAGGAAAAGGAGAAAGAGAATTAGCAGTAGACTGTGGTACTAATTGTACTGAAGAGCAACACCAATTAAACCGTAGAAGTGAGTTTAAAATTTTAAGTGGTGGACCTAAAAAATAACAGTGTAAATAAGAAATGAAGTGTTTAAAACACTAAATCAACTAAAAACAAAAAGCCGCAACGTAAGTTGCGGCTTTTTAATTATTTAATTTTGTTACCATTTTTATCAAAAAAATGATATTCTAAATATGTGTAAGCATCTCTAGGTTGAATTTTGACCCATTTTTTATGTTCAAAAAACCATTTTGAACGAATAGATGGAAAACCTTTTGTTAAAAAGGCTGCTATAAAAGGGTGTGTGTTTAAAGTCACCTTTTTAAAGTCTTTTTTAAATAGTTGTTCAAGTTGCTGAGTAATTTTTTGTACCAATACAATTGGTGCTTCGACCTCTTCGCCACCATTGCCATTAGGGTTTTCCTCTCTGGTTTTGATGTTCATTTCTGGTCTTACTCTTTGTCTTGTAATTTGAATCAATCCAAACTTACTTGGCGGTAATATTTTGTGTTTGGCTCTATCATCTTTCATTTCATCACGAAGATGATTGTAGAGTTTTTTTCTGTTTTCAGCTTTGTTTAAGTCTATAAAATCTACTACTATTATACCTCCCATATCGCGGAGTCTTAGTTGTCTAGCGACTTCTGTTGCAGAGATTAAATTTACTTCTAAGGCTGTGTCTTCTTGTGAATTAGATTTATTAGATCTATTTCCACTGTTTACATCAATAACATGTAGTGCTTCAGTATGTTCTATTACTAAATAGGCACCTTTTGCCATTGAAACCGTTTTGCCAAAAGCGGTTTTTATTTGTCTTTCTACTCCAAATTTTTCAAAAATTGGGACGTTAGACTGATGTAGTTTGACTATTGATTCTTTTTTTGGTGCAATTTCTTGCACGTAATCTTTAATTTGAATGTAAAGTGCTTCGTCATCCACTACTATTCCTGTAAAAGTATCATTAAAAATATCTCTTAATATTGAAGAGGCTTTATTTAATTCTCCTAATACTTTAGTAGGGTGATGTGCTTTATTCAATTTTTTACACATTGCAGTCCAACGACCAAGCAAATTTTGTAAATCTTTGTCTAATTCGGCTACTTTTTTGCCTTCGGCTACCGTGCGTACAATAACTCCAAAACCTTTTGGAGTTATGCTTTTAACCAAACGTTTAAGTCTGTCTTTTTCGGCTCTGTCTTCTATTTTTTGAGAGATAGAAATACGATCGCTAAAAGGAACTAAAACAATATATCTACCGGCAATAGAAAGCTCAGAGCTTATTCTAGGACCTTTGGTAGATATTGGTTCTTTTACAATTTGTACCAGCATCGATTGATTTGATTTTAAGACGTTGTTTATTTTACCGTCTTTATCAATATCTTTTTCAAATGGGAATTCTTTTAAAGAAAAGTCATTTAATTTACCTGTGCTTACACTTTTTGTGAATTTTAAAAGAGAAGATATTTTTGGGCCTAAATCATGATAATGCAAAAAAGCATCTTTTTCATAACCTACATTTACAAATGCAGCATTAAGTCCAGGAACAGCTTTACGTATTTTGGCTATAAACACATCGCCAACAGCAAAGTTGTTACTATCTTCATCCTTATGTAATTCAATTAGTTTTCCATCTTTTAATAAGGCAAAATCAACACCGTCTGAATTAGATCTAATAATCAATTCTTTGTTCATACTGTTAATTTTAATCCATTATTCTATAAAAGAATAACAGATGGATTATACTTTTTTTGCCTGATAGATATTACCAGGCAATAATGCCTTAAATATATTAAGGCATTCACAGGATTTTATAAAAAAATCCGAAGAACTTAACTAACACTCAAGGTTATAAGTGTTATTTATTAAGTTCGTTTTCAAAGAACATTGTTTTTAATAAACCAAAAAAGTAGTTATAAAACTACTTTTTGGAATTATTTTTTCTTTTTGTGACGATTAGCGCGTCTTCTTTTCTTGCGCTTGTGCGTTGCAACCTTGTGTCTTTTTCTTTTTTTACCACTTGGCATAAGATCTTTGGGTTTTAAATTAATAATTCGTTTATGTTATAATTACTTTACGTCAACATTTGTTTTTACACCTTCTACAAATACTTTTGCAGGTTTAAATGCTGGTATGTTGTGTGCTGGAATTTTAATAGTTGTATTTTTTGAAATATTTCTACCAGTTTTCTCAGCTCTTGTTTTTATTATGAAGCTACCAAATCCTCTTAGGTATACATTATCGCCAGCTTCTAAAGATGTTTTTACTTCTTCCATGAATGTCTCAACAGTCGCCTGAACATCTCCTTTTTCGATTCCTAATTTCTCAGAAATTTTTGCTACTAAATCAGCTTTAGTCATTTTCTTTTCTTATTTGCGTTTATAATTCTTTTAAGGGTGCGCAAATATAGGGATTAATTATTCAATATTTCAAACCTAATTCATTAAAATTTAATGCTATAAACATTTACATTTGTAGACGAATGTTATTATTTAAATGAATTTTACAAAAAAATTAATAGACTGGTACTTAGTTAGTAAACGAGATTTACCTTGGAGAAATACTACAAATCCTTATTATATTTGGCTTTCAGAAATTATTCTTCAGCAAACACAAGTTACGCAAGGTCTTCCTTATTACAACGCATTTACCTCTACTTTTCCTACTGTTTTTGATTTAGCAAACGCAAATGAAACTCAAGTGTTAAAGTTATGGCAAGGACTTGGTTATTACTCACGAGCTAGAAATTTACATGCTTCTGCAAAGCATATAGTGAATGAGCTAAACGGAGAGTTTCCTAATACGTTTTCAGAAATTATTAAACTTAAAGGAGTAGGTGATTATACCGCAAGTGCCATTGCGTCTATTTGTTTTAATGAAGTTACCGCTGTTGTAGATGGTAACGTATATAGAACATTAGCTAGACTTTATGATATAGACACACCTATTAATACAGGTAAAGGTTTTAAAGTGTTTAAAGCCTTAGCTCAAGAATTAATAGATAAAAAAAATCCTGCTACCTTTAACCAAGCAATAATGGAATTTGGTGCAAGACAGTGTAAACCCAAAAGTCCAGATTGTACAGTATGTCCTTTTAATAATAGTTGTCTAGCTTTAAAGAAGAATAAAATTGAACAGTTACCTGTAAAGGTAAAAGCTGCTAAAGTCAAGAAAAAGCATTTTAATTTTGTTGTTATTATCTCTAAAGACAATAGAACATTATTAGAGCAGCGTAAAGGGAAAGGTATTTGGCAAAACCTATACCAATTTCCATTAATTGAAACGCCAAAAGAAATAAATACAGAAAGTATAGAGATAGAACTTCAAAGCTTTACTAAACTTAAGGAAAAAGTTTATAATGTAAGTTTGTATAATGAAACGCCCATAGTACATAAATTGTCTCATCAACATTTATTTACAAAATTTTGGATTGTAACTTTAAACGAAAATTTACCTAAAGGAATAGCAACAAAAGAGATTCACGATTTTCCTGTACCTATATTAATAGAAAATTTTATTGAAAGTTTTAATTTTTAGACTTTTAAAGTAAAATAGTTTTCTTTTTTTATTAAATTTAAGATTATCAATTGCTAAAAATGTAATTTTGTTATTACAATTAAATAAAAAAATATGTCAGGAACATTAAATAAAGTTATGCTAATTGGGCATTTGGGAGATGAAGTAAAGATGCATTATTTTGAAGGTGGTGGATGTGTTGGCCGTTTTCCGTTGGCAACAAACGAAACCTATACAAATAAGTCTACTAACGAGCGTGTAACAAATACCGAATGGCATAATATTGTATTAAGAAATAAAGCGGCTGAAATTTGTGAAAAATACTTAAGCAAAGGCGATAAAGTATATATAGAAGGCCGTTTAAAAACTAGAAAGTGGCAAGATGAGTCTGGAAACGATCGTTACAGTACAGAAATTCAAGCTAACGAATTTACTTTTTTAACAACAAAAAAAGAAAGTGAAGCAGCAAGTGCAAACGCACAAGCCAAACCAGAAGTAGCCAAACCAACAACTCCAGGTAAAGCGGCAAGTGATGACGATTTACCTTTTTAATTTAAATATTAACTAAAACACACACATTTGGATCCGGAACCCACGTCCATAATTATATTATTTACCTCATTCGATTATTCGGTTATACCTAGCTTTATAGCATTATTTGTTTTGCTTTTTTGCTCAGCATTAATCTCTGGAGCAGAAGTTGCACTGTTTTCTTTAACTAGAGCACATTTAGAAACCGAAGAAAATAACACGCCTAAAGCCTTACAAATAATAACTAAGCTTTTAGAAAAACCTAAAAAATTACTAGCTACAATATTAGTAGCCAACAATTTTATAAATATAGCAATAGTAATTCTCTTTGCATATTTGGGTGACTTTATGTTTGGTAGTGTTACAAACGATATTGTTAAGTTTATTTTAGAAGTCGTTGTAGTAACTTTTTTAATATTATTATTTGGTGAAATATTACCAAAGGTTTATGCCAGTAGAAATAGCTTAAAATTTGCTTCATTTATGGCATATCCATTAAGTGTATTAGACTTTGTATTCTCGCCTTTAAGTGTGCCAATGCGTTCTATAACTTTAGGAATTCACAATAAGTTAGGAAAACAAAAATCAAATATAAGTGTAGACCAACTATCACAAGCATTAGAGCTTACAAGTGAAGACGACACAACACAAGAAGAGCAAAAAATATTAAAAGGAATTGTTTCGTTTGGCAATACAGATACTAAACAGGTTATGCGACCACGTTTAGATATTTTTGCGCTTAATATAACGCAAACTTATGCAGAGATTTTACCAGAGTTAATTACCAATGGCTTTTCTAGAATACCAGTTTACGAAGATAATGTAGATAATATTAAAGGTATTTTATATGTAAAAGATTTGTTGCCACATATAGAAAAAGATGATTTTAAATGGACAAGCCTTTTACGAGATCCTTTTTTCGTTCCAGAAAATAAAAAGCTAGACGATTTAATGGCAGAGTTTCAAGAGAAAAAAGTGCATTTAGCAGTTGTAGTAGATGAGTATGGTGGTACTTCTGGCCTAGTATCTTTAGAAGATATTATTGAAGAAATAGTAGGAGATATAAGCGATGAGTTTGACGATGAAGATGTGCATTATTCTAAATTAGATGAAAAAAACTATGTGTTTGAAGGAAAAACAACCTTAAAAGATTTTTATAAAATTATAAAATTAGAAGAAGACACTGTTTTTGAAGACAATAAAGGTGAAGCAGAAACTATAGCAGGATTTATTTTAGAAATATCAGGAAGTTTTCCAAGACAAGGCGGAAAAATAAAATTTGAGAATTATATTTTTACAATTGAAGCACTTGACAAAAAAAGAATAAAACGCGTAAAAATAACGTTACCATAAAATATAATCACACTGAAAAAACAGCGTTCTGTTTTTAAAAATAATTATGAAATTAAACCTCTTTTATATACTATTAATATTAGTAACAATAACTGCCTGTAAAGAAGACCCAACACCAAAACCAAAAGGCTTCTTAGCACTAGAGTATCCTGATGCTGTTTATAAAACCGAAGATATTACTAAAATGCCTTTTACTTTTGATCGTAATGCATTAGGTAAAAATATTAGAACAAAAACGTTAAAAGGAGAAACTACCAGTTATGGTGTAAATATAGAATACCCTAATTTAAAAGGCACAATATATTTAACCTATAAAGCTGTAGAGCAAAGCCCAGAACATTTGAAAACGTTTCTTCGCGATGCGCAAAATTTCACACAGGAACATACGCAAAAAGCAGATGTAATAGAAGAGTTTGTTTACGAGAATCCAGAGCGTAAAGTTTACGGTATGTTTTACGATGTTGGTGGTAATGCAGCGTCACAATCGCAATTTTATGTGACAGATAGTACTAATCACTTTTTAACAGGTTCATTATATTTCTATGCTAAACCTAATTACGATTCTATTTTACCAGCAGCGCATTACCTACAAAAAGATATAAGGCGTATAATGGAGAGTTTGCAGTGGAAGGAAAGCAACTATTTAAGCAAACCTAAAACAGTAGAGCAGAAAATAATTAATTAAAAAAAGCTTCTTCGTAATTGAAGAAGCTTTTTTGCTTTTTATGTTTAGTAAAAGCTATTATTCTTTAGAAAAAGCATCAACAGTTTTCATGTCTTTCACCTTGTAAGTATCTGCAACGTTAGTTACGGTTTCTTCTAAACTTTCTGGGTTTACTTTAGCTTCATCATACTCAACCATTGCTAATTCGCGTTCAAAATCAACCGATGCAAATTTTACACCTTCCATTTTAGCCATTTTCTTTTCAATAGTTTTAGCACAACCCATTGCGCATGTCATACCTTCAATTTTAAATTCTGCTTTAGCATAAGTTGCATTAGGATCTAAAGCAGCTTTAGTTTCGGTTTTAGTAGTTTCTGTAGCAGTTTCAACCGTCATTACTTCTGGTTGCGCTTCATTTTTACAATTAAATGCTGTTAATGCTATAACCGCAATTAATACTAAGTGTTTTATATTTTTCATTTGGATAAATTATAATTATTAGAATATAGATTACAAAACTAATAATTATATCTATTTATTGCGTTAAAAATTCCATTTTTGCACTATCAAAACAACTTATTCGCCTATGAAAGCATCAAAATGGACATACCTTATACTTTTGTCTATAATTTGGGGTACAAGCTTTATTTTAATTAAAAAAGCATTAATTGGTTTAACACCGTTTCAATTAGGTGCATTGCGTACTCTTATTACAGGATGTTTTTTATTTATTGTAGGATACAAACGTATTAAAACAATACAAAAAACAGATTGGAAATGGATTGCTGTTTCTGGGTTTTTAGGCTCATTTATACCGGCTTTCTTTTTTGCAATTGCAGAAACCGAAATAGATAGTACAGTGGTTTCTGTATTAAATTCACTAGTGCCATTAAATACAGTTTTAATGGGAATGGCGGTTTTCAAAATAACGTCTACTAAACGTCAAATTTTAGGAGTGGTTGTTGGTTTTATTGGTACTGCAATTTTAATTTTAAAAGGTGCCGAGTTAAACCCAGATCAAAATTATTTATTTGCTGGCTTTATAATTGCTTCAACTTTAATGTATGCTGCTAATGTAAATATTATTAAACGGTATTTGCAAGATGTAAAACCGTTAACAATTGCAGTAGGAAATTATGTTGCTATAATTATACCTGCGCTAATAGTTTTAATTTTCACTAATTTTTTTACTACTGAAAATTTTAGCAACCCAACACTAGGTGTTTCGGTTTTTTATGTGAGTTTATTATCTCTTTTTGGTACGGCAATAGCTAAAGTACTATTTAACACTTTGGTTCAAATTTCTACACCTGTTTTCGCTTCTTCAGTTACATATATAATGCCAATTGTAGCACTTATTTGGGGAACGCTTGATGGCGAAAAATTCACGCTTTTACAAGGTGTTGCTACTTTAATAATTTTAATTGGTGTGTATTTAGCAAACAGAAAAAAGAAAGTTTTAACACAAAAAAAACCAACTTAAAATTTAATTTCAAGTTGGTTTAATAGTATTTAATTAGTGTGTTTACTAATTAGTCAAAATCTGCATCGCTAACACCTTGGTTAACTTTTATGTCTTTAACATTAAAGTCAAATTTACGAGGTCCCATTGTTTGTCCAATTTTGAAAGCAAACTTAACACCTGCAACTTCTTTATAATCTGAATAAAAAGTAGACTGAGTTCCTGCTGGAGACGTCCTTTCTTCTTTAATTTTTAATCCTGAATCTACAGCATAAAAATTAGATTGCTCGTCTGAAACTTTTACTTTGTAGGCTTTTACACCATCAACCATTTCAATTTTCTCTAAAGTCGCACCACCATTTAACCAGTTAACTTCTGGAAAAGGAGAAGATTCAATTTGAGCTTTTTTAACTTCTTCTGGTGTCATGTCTTTACGTTGTCCAGCTGCAGATGAGTAACCTGTATCACCATCTAAAACCTGTTTTTGAGATTGACCCATAACGTTAATTACTTGAGAGAATTGATTTTTAGTAGTACGCTTCATCTCTAAGTTAATTACAACACCTGGTTGTAACTCAGCTTCAGCAGTCATAAATACCGAGTTTACTTTTGCTAATTCGGCTTTACCTCCAATAGCATCAATATATGCGTTTAGTACTTTTTCTACACTTGCATCTTTTGGCATTTCAATATTTAAAACAGGCTCTTTAGTTTCGCTTGCATAAGTATCGTAATATTTAATTGGAATGTAAGTTTTCTTTAAGTTTGGTATAACTTCACTGCCTTTACCTACAACAACAACTCTTGCTTTTTCACTAGTAAAGTATTTGTTTGCAACACGCTTAACATCTTCTGTGCTTACATCGTTAATTTTAGATAAGTATGTTTTATAAAAGTCTTTTGGCAAGTTGTTTAACTTAATATTTAATGCGTAGTTAGCAATAGTTTGTGGGCGCTCTAAAGCTAATACAAAATCACCTACATATTTAGCTTTGGCATTTTTTAAATCTTCGGCAGAAACTGGTTCTGTTTTAATTCTTTTAATCTCTTTTAATGCTTGTACAACAGCACTATCTGTAACAGCGTTTCTTACAGAAGCACCAGCAGTAAAACGAGATGCTCCATAACGATCTGTACCAACACTTGAGCGTGCGCCATAAGTATAACCATGCTCTTCACGTAAATTCATGTTTAGGTACGAGTTAAAACCACCACCTAAAATTTTATTAGCAATTAATACAGCATGGTAATCTTCATCACCCATTTTTAAATCTACATTACTTGTAATAGAAATGTTAGACTGTACTGCGTTAGGCATGTCTATAAAATCAATTTCTGTAGCATTTACATTTTTGTATGGTTCAGGTATTGTTTTAGTTACATCGATACCTTTTTCCCAGTTTTTAAAGTATTTTTTTACTTGTTTTTCTACAGTTCTAAAATCTACATCACCTACTACAACTAAGTAAGCATTATTAGGGTTAAAGTTTGCTTGATAAAAAGCACGAACATTGTCTAATGTAATATTGTTTAAAGTTTCTTCTGTTACAAACTCTCCATAAGGGTGTTTTTTACCGTAAGCTAATGCACTACCTACACGACTAGCAATGGCATCTACACTTTTAGCACTAGATTTAATGCCTTCAATTGCTTTTTCTTTTTCTTTTTGAAACTCCTCTTCTGTTAATAAGGGATTCATTGCAGCATCTGCCATAAGTTCTAAAATACGCTCTGAGTATTTTGTTAAAGAGCTTGCAAACGCACTAGAAGAGCCAAAGCTTAATCTAGCACCAAGAAAATCGATTTCTTCGTTAAATTCGTCTTTAGATATTGTAGTGGTTCCGTTTCCAAGCATTGCGCCTAAAATACCAGAAACACCTGCTATTTTTCCTTCTACTACAGGTTTGTTATCTATTCTTAATGAATAAGAGACACGAGGTAATTTATGGTTTTCAACCACAAGAACTTTTAATCCGTTTTTTAATTCAAATTCTCCAGGTACTTCCAATGTAATTTTTGGAGCAGGTCCTGGTTTTGGCTGTTTAGATCTATCAATTTGTGCAGTTACAGAAATTGATAATAAAAACAAGGCTATTATCGCTGTTATTTTTGTTTTCATTTGTATTATTTGTTTTTTAAAACTTTTCAATAAACTTTTACATAATTCTTTTTAAAAAAAATTATTTTAAAAATATAGTGATCTGTTTTTTATTATTTTTCTTCTTTAACTTCTGGTAAATACTCTAATACTAAACGTTGGTTAGGGTTTAGGTATTTTTTAGCAACGGCTTGAATTTCTTCTCTTGTAATAGAACGGTAAATGTCAATTTCGTTGTTAATTAAGTTTACATCATCATATAACATATAATATCTTGCTAAAGAGTTTGCGATACCAGAAACGCTAGAGTTAGAGTTTACAAAGTTATTTTCAAATTGATTTTGAAGTTTTTGGTAATCTCTTTCAGAAATTAATTCGTTTTGAACTTTTAATAATTCTTCATCAATACCAGCTAATAACTCGTCTAAAGAAACGTCTCCTAATGGTAATCCAAATAATATGTAAGTTCCATAATCTTCTTGACTTTGGTTAAAGGCACCAACTTGTAATGCTTTTTTCTCATCGTCAACTAATTTTTTATATAATTTAGAAGTTTTACCATCACTTAAATAACTAGAAAGCATATCTAAAACATAAGCATCTCTTTCTGTCATTGCTGGCGTTCTGTAAGCAGCCATGATTGCAGGAATTTGAATGTTTGGATCGTAAGCCTTAGCTCTTATAGTTTCTGTAATAGGGTCTTCTTTTGGAAAGTTACGTACAATATCTTCACCTCTTGGAATTGGGCCAAAGTAATCTTCTACCATTTTTTTAGTAGCAGGAATATCTATATCTCCAGCAACTACTAAAACAGCGTTGTTTGGCACATAGAATTTTTTGTTAAATGCTTGAAACTCTTCTAATGATGCAGCATCTAAATGTGCCATTTTTCCAATAGTTGTTCCTTTATAAGGGTGTTTTTTGAACATGTGTAATTTAACATTCTCAATAAAACGACCGTAAGGAGAATTGTCTACTCTTAAACGTTTTTCTTCCTTTACAACTTCGTTTTGAGTATCAACACCTATTTGATTAATAATTGGGTGCATTAAACGTTCAGACTCCATCCACAAGCCTAATTCTAAGCTATTAGAAGGGAAAATTTCATAATAATATGTACGGTCATCTGTAGTATTTGCATTGTTACTTCCGCCGTTAGAAGTTACAATTTTAAACCATTCGCCACGTTCAATGTTTTTTGTTCCTTCAAATAAAAGGTGCTCAAAAAAGTGTGCCATTCCTGTGCGTTCTGGGTGTTCATCTTTTGCACCTACGTGATACATAACCGAAGTTGTTACTACTGGTGCGGTGTTGTCTTGATGTAAAATAACGTGCATGCCGTTACTTAAATCGTACTCTTCAAACTTAACCTCTTGAGCATTAGCTGTTAAACCAACTAAAAGCAAAGCAGCTAATGAGAATAAATTTTTTTTCATTGTGATGATTGTTTTTGTTAATGTAGTATGAGTCTATAACCTTTATAAAATGTTACAGGTTTGTAACAAAAATACCATGTTAGATAATAGTTAGTTCTTTAAATATGTTAAATTTTAACAATGAATTATAAAAAATAGAATGTTTTTTTCCGAAATTTATAGGTATTACAAACCAAAAACATACTGAATATGAAAAACTTAACTCTACCAATACGTTTTGGCATCGTTATTAGTGCATTATTGATTGCCTTTTTTTTAGTACTATCACTTTTTGAACTACATACGCATCCAGCATTTAGTTTGGGTAACGGTATTATTGTAGGTTTTGGTATTTATGAAACCATTAGATATTATAAATTAGAACAAGGAAAACAATTTAGCTATACTGGAGGTTTTACCGTAGGAATTGTTGCAGGTTTTTTAGCAACTATAATTTTTACAATTTTCTTTTTGCTCTATGCAACAGAAGTAAATCCAGATTTTTTAGCAAGCCTATTAGAGGTGTTTAAAAACGATTATAATGTAAGTGTTGGCTTAGTAACCTTTGTTGTTGCTATTATGGGTTTTGCAACCTCTGTAGTATTAACTTTAACTTGTATGCAATTATTTAAGCAAAGTAGAAACATAGTAGAGGCTAATAAAGAAATGCCTTTAAAAAAGGTTTCGTAATATAATTTTAAAAGTTGTAATTGTTATAATTAATTGACCTTCAGATTTTTTTATCTTTAAAATAATAGAAATCCCTTGTAAAAAACGTTTGTAGATTAATAAAATAGAAGTATATTTGCATCCGCTTTCTGAGAAGAAAGTGCATTTATTTATATAACAAATTAATAAAAACGTTACGCTATGTACGCAATTGTAGAGATAGCAGGGCATCAATTTAAAGTTGAAAAAGACCAAAAAGTTTTTGTTAACCGTTTAGCAATAGAAGAAGGTAAGAAAGTAGATTTCGATAATGTTCTTTTAATTGGTGATGGTGACAATGTTACTTTAGGCGCCCCAGCTATAGGCGGAGCACTAGTAGGTGCAAAAGTCTTAAGACACCTTCAAGGTGAGAAAGTTATTGTTTTCAAAAAGAAAAGAAGAAAAGGTTACCGTGTTAAGAATGGACACAGACAAGCTTTATCTGAAATCATAATTGAAAACATTGTAGCTTCAGGAGCTAAGCCAGCTAAAAAAGCTGCTCCAAAAAAAGAAACTAAAGCTGCTGCACCAAAAGCAGAAGCTAAACCTGCTGCTAAAAAAGCAACAGGAAAAGCTGATGATTTGAAGAAAGTTGAAGGTATTGGACCTAAAATTGCTTCAACATTAGTAGAAGCAGGAATTTCAACTTTTGCTGAATTAGCAAAAACAGATGCTGCAAAAATTTCTGAAATTATCGCAGATGTTCGTGGAAACCACGTAACAGATACTTGGCCAGCACAAGCTAAATTAGCTGCTGAAGGTAAGTGGGATGAGTTAAAGAAATGGCAAGACGAATTAGATGGTGGTAAAGCTTAATAGCAACCGCTTTAATATTAACAATATAAAACCTTAAGATCATGGCTCACAAAAAAGGAGTTGGTAGTTCGAAGAATGGTAGAGAATCAGAATCGAAACGTTTAGGCGTTAAAATTTTTGGTGGTCAAGCTGCTATTGCTGGTAACATTATCATAAGACAAAGAGGTAATACACATCACCCAGGTGAAAATGTATACCAAGGAAAAGATCATACTTTACATGCTAAAGTTGATGGTCTTGTAAAATTCACAAAGAAAAAAGACAACAAGTCTTATGTTTCTATTGAGCCTTTTGAGGCTTAGGAATTTTTTATCCTAAAAAAATAAACGCCTTTTCTTTTTATTTAAGATTAGGCGTTTTTTTATTACTAATGGTCATTAACTCGTTCCATTGCGTTGTGTATCTTGGGCTGCGATGTTCTTTTATTAATGCCCATTCTTTTTCTCTATTGCCTACGGTGGCTAATTTTACTTTGTTTTTTCCGTACTTGCTATTTAAAAGATCTATAACATTAGTTATACTCTTACTTTCAATTTTTTTGCAAGAATTAAATAGGCTCATTTGTATTTCGTTTTCAGGAACAAGCCCTAATAAGTTTACGCCTACTTTTTTATATCTATAGCCTTCTTTGTAAATTTTTTTTAATCCTATTAATGCTTTTTGTGTTAAAGCTATAGTACTGTTTGTAGGTTCGTTTAAGGTTAAAACAATTTTATTAGAATATTGTTTATCTGTATTGCTGTGGTAATTGGTTTGTAAAAAAATTTCAATGTGTGTTGCTGCAGATTGTTGTTGCCTTAGTAAATCTGCTACTTCAGATACATAATAACTACAGGCTTCTTCAATAAGCCCATAATTAGATAGTTTAAACCCAAAAGATTTTGCTGTACCAATTCCTTTTTTTACTTGAATATTGGTGTTAATTTGCAGGCATGGCATATTGTTTAATTCTCTCCATAAGCGTTCACCTATAACAGTCATTTCTTTTCTAACCCAATCTACAGGCATATTAGCAAACTCTAATGCATTTTTTTTACCAGCATTTTCTATTCTAATGGCATGCTTTTTACCGATGCCCCATATGTCTTTTATTTTACATTCTTTAAGTAAAAATTGCCTTTTACTTTCTGTATCTACAACATATACGTTATTGTTTTTAGCTATTTTTTTCGCGTATTTATTTGCTATTTTAGATAGTGATTTTGTTTTAGCTATGCCTACGCCAACTGGAATACCGGTATTTTTGTAAACAGTGTCTTTTATTTTGTGGGCTATGCTTTCTAGTTCTTCAATTTTATAATGCGATAAGTCTACAAAACTTTCATCAATGCTATATTCTTCAACAAAAGGAGAGAAGTCTCTTAAGGTATCCATAACTCGTTTAGATAAATCACTATACAATGTGTAATTAGAAGAAAAGCACACAACATTGTTACGAGACAATAAATCTTTTATTTTAAAAACAGGTTGGAACATAGGTATATGCGCTAGTGCTTTAGCTTCTTTGTTGGCCGCTATTATACAGCCATCATTATTACTTAAAACCACTACTGGTTTATTTTGTAAATCTGGTCTAAATACTTGCTCACAAGAGGCATAAAAACTATTACAATCTACCAATGCTATCATTATTTTACAGCTTTTATAATATATGTAATAACACCCCAAACTTGTAATGTTTCTTTTTGCTTGTTTTCTATTTTTAGTATGGAAAAAGCACCTTCTTTAATTGCTAATATAAGTTGGTTTTTATTAGGTGTTAAGGATTTATCTATAATGAGTACGTCATTTTCTTTAATACCATAGTTTGTAAATGAATTATCTGCAACTCTAACATAAAAAGTTGCCGAAGGATTACTTACTAATGCTTCATTTAAATCTATTCTTGGCTCTGTATAATGTGTCGCCGGACTTGAAAATCCTGTTTGTGATGGTCTTGTTACTCTATGGTTTTTAGACGACCTTTTTATGTAATATGTTTTATTTTCTGTCATATTTTGTAAAATTACAAAATATGAATTTTAAATTTGTCTGTAAGCAAAAAATAATTTGCTTAAAAACAAAAAATCCTAAACGTTTAAGGTTTAGGATTTTTTTTATAATGAGATTTTTAATCTTAATATCTGTAGTGCTCAGGCTTATATGGTCCTTCTACGGTTACACCAATATAATCTGCTTGGTAATCTTTAAGTTCTGTTAACTCAACACCAATTTTTTCTAAGTGTAATTTTGCTACTTTCTCATCTAAATGTTTTGGTAACATATAAACGTCATTTTCATAATTATCACTGTTTTTCCAAAGCTCAATTTGTGCTAAAGTTTGGTTTGTAAAAGAGTTACTCATTACAAAACTAGGGTGACCAGTTGCACAACCTAAGTTTACTAAACGACCTTCGGCTAAAATAATAATATCTTTACCATCAATAGTATACTTATCTACTTGAGGCTTGATAGTATTTTTAGTGTTTCCGTAGTTTTCGTTTAACCAAGCCATTTGTATTTCATTGTCAAAATGTCCAATGTTACATACTATGGTTTTGTCTTTCATTGCTTTAAAGTGCTCTGCACGAACAATGTCTTTATTCCCAGTTGTAGTAATTACAATGTCACTATTTCCAACGACAGTTTCTAATTTTTTAACTTCAAAACCATCCATTGCAGCTTGTAAAGCACAAATTGGATCAATTTCTGTAACGGTAACAATACTTCCTGCTCCTTTAAAAGACGCAGCAGTACCTTTACCAACATCACCATAGCCACATACAGTTACACGCTTACCAGCAAGCATAACATCTGTTGCACGACGTATAGCATCTACAGCACTTTCTTTACAACCATATTTATTATCGAATTTAGACTTGGTTACAGAGTCGTTTACGTTAATTGCTGGCATTGGTAAAGTTCCATTTTTTACACGCTCGTAAAGTCTGTGAACACCTGTTGTCGTTTCTTCACTTAAACCTTTAATTCCTGCAGCTAATTCTGGGTATTTATCTAATACCATATTTGTTAAATCTCCACCATCATCAAGAATCATGTTTAATGGTTGTCTGTCTTCACCAAAAAATAAAGTTTGTTCTATACACCAATCAAACTCTTCTTCTGTCATGTCTTTCCATGCATAAACAGCGGTTCCTGCATCTGCAATTGCAGCAGCAGCTTGATCTTGTGTAGAGAAAATGTTACAAGAACTCCAAGTAACTTCTGCGCCTAAAGCTTGTAAAGTTTCAATTAAAACAGCAGTTTGAATAGTCATGTGTAAACATCCTGCAATTCTAGCGCCTTTTAATGGTTGCTCGTTTTTATACTCTTCGCGTAAACTCATTAAACCAGGCATTTCTGCTTCGGCTAATTCTATTTCTTTTCTTCCCCAAGCGGCAAGAGACATATCTTTTACCTTATTAGGTACGTAAGGAATTGTTTTAGTGCTCATATTTTTTTCTTAATTTTTATAAAATGATTAGCCTTTGGGATTTAGGACTTAAAATGGTTAAATTCGCCATAGAAAGTGATAAAAAGCCTTAGACGCTGCAAAGATAATCAATAGAATTTAGAATATTAAATGCCTCTTTATAAAACCATTAGTGTAAACTCACAAACTACTGTTAAAATCTGGAAGATAGAAGAGTCTTTTAGTGAATTAATGGCTCCAATTTCTTTAAAAGATGACAGCCTTACTCGTGTTAGTAAGATGAAAAGCGAACTACACCAGCGTGGCTTTTTAAGTGTTAGGCATCTACTTGCTGCATTTGGCTATACAGACCACGATTTATATTATGATAATAATGGAAAGCCACACTTAAAAGATGGTAAAGAAATTTCTATTACGCACTCGTTTACATTTTCGGGTGTTATAATTAGTGATACTAAAATAGGAATTGATATAGAAAAGCAAAGAGAGAAAATAGGAAAAATAGCAGGTAAGTTTGTAGATTATGAGTTTGATTATCTAGATAAAAAATGTGCAGAATACGTTAAAAAGCTTACTGTAATTTGGTGTATAAAAGAATCTTTATACAAATTGTATGCAACTCCAGGATTAAGTTTTTTACAAAACACTTTGGTGATTCCTTTTGAGTTACAAGATAAAAAAACAATATCTTGGATAGATTATAATAATAAAAAAACGCGTTATAATGTTGAGTTTTTAGAGTTTGAGGGATTCACATGTGCTTATGCTTTACTTTAAATGAAAGAGATTTTAAATAATATAATACTGTCATCTAAATTAAAGAAACCATTGTTGGCTATTTTAATAGATCCAGATAAATTTAATATAAAAAACACATCGCAATTTATAGATAAAGCTCATAAATCTAGGGCAACACATATATTTGTAGGCGGTAGTACAGTAAAAAAAAATGAAACTCAAGAGTTAGTTTTAGTTTTAAAAAAACACACACAGTTACCAGTAGTTTTATTTCCAGGAGATGTTAGCCAGCTTGCAAAAACTGCTGATGCTCTTTTGTATTTGGTTTTAGTTTCTGGCAGAAACCCAGAATATTTAATAGAGCAACAAATAAAATCTGTTCCATTTTTAAGGAGCACAGCTTTAGAAGTTATTCCAACCGGTTATATTTTAATTGATGGAAAAAAGCATACAGCAACACAAAAAGTAACAAATACAAAACCTTTAAATAGTGTTTCAGAAATTGTAGATACAGCAAAAGCTTCAGAGTATTTAGGTTATAAGTTAATATACTTAGAGGCAGGAAGTGGTGCAAAACAAGAAGTTTCAGCTAATATTATTAAAGCAGTAAAAAAAGATGTAAACTTACCATTAATAGTTGGTGGCGGAATAAGAAATAAAAAACAACTTGAAACTGCTTATAATGCAGGAGCAGATCTTGTGGTAATTGGTACTGCTTTTGAAGAAGACGAATCGTTTTTTAATGATTTAAGTAAAAATTTAGTTTAAAAATATAAGTATGAAAATTTCGGTAGAGTTAACTTTAACACCATTACAAGATGATTTTGAGCCAGTAATAATTCAATTTATAAAAAAACTAAGAGCTTCTAACTTGAAAGTTTTAGAAAATCCTTTAAGTACACAGGTTTATGGTGATTATGATGAAGTGATAAGCTTGTTAACAACAGAAATAAAAGAATCGTTTCAGTTAATAGAAAATGGATTGATTTATATAAAAATTGTAAAATCAGATCGTCAGGACTATGAACCAAATTTCTAACTTCTTTTTCGAAACATACCAAAATAGAGAAACCTATTTAATAATTTTAGAAGCCATAGCTTTTGTTTTTGGTATTGCGAGTGTTGTTTTTGCAAAAAAAGAGAATATTCTTGTTTATCCAACAGGTTTGGTAGCAACAATTATTACTGTTTACATATTTCTACATGATGAATTACTAGGTGATATGATGTTGAATTTTTACTATTCTGTAATGAGTATTTATGGTTGGTGGAATTGGTCCAGAAAAAAAGAAGATAAATACGTTGTTCCAATTTCAAGAACAAATAATAAGGAAAAAGCGATTGGTTTTTTAATGTTTTTAATTACAATGGTGGTTACTTATTTTGTTTATAAAGCTTATGGTACAACAATAGACTCGTCTAATTATATAGATATTTTTACATCGGGAGTGTTTTTTACAGCAATGTGGTTTATGGCAAATAAAAAATTAGAAAACTGGACACTTTGGATTTTCGCAGACTTAATTACAGTACCCTTATATGCCTATAGAGGTTGGGGAATGTTTTCTTTACAATATTTAATATTTACCATTTTAGCAATACAAGGATATTTAGCATGGAAAAAAAGCTTAAACAAGCAGACAGTAACTGTTTAAAAATTGCTCTTTTTGGTCCAGAATCTACTGGAAAAACAACTTTAGCAATACAATTAGCAACACATTATAAAACTAAATGGGTACCAGAGTTTGCTAGAGAGTATTTGCAAAAAAAATGGGATGATACAGCTAAAATTTGTGAGTTAAAAGACATATTACCAATTGGTATTGGCCAAATGGAATTAGAAAATACCCTAGCAAAAAAAGCTAATAAATTATTAATTTGCGATACAAATTTATTAGAAACAAAAGTATATTCAGAAACCTATTATTCTGGCAAATGTCCGCCAGAAATTGCAAAATATGCATTAGAAAATAAATATGATTTATACTTTTTAACGTATATTGATACACCTTGGGAAGCTGATGATTTGAGAGATAGACCAGACGATAGATTACTTATGTTTAATGCTTTTAAAAGCACTTTAGTTAGTAATAATATACCTTATGTGTTATTAAAAGGAACTAAAGAAGAGCGATTAACAAAAGCAATAACGTGTATAGATAAACTAATAGATAGCAGAACGTGAATTTCACAATACAACAAATAAAACAAATTGAAGATAAAGGTTTAACCGTAGATAAGGTTTTAAAGCAAATAGAAATTTTTAAAACAGGTTTACCGTATATTAATTTAGAGTCTGCAGCTTCTTTAGAGCATGGTATAAATAAACTTACCGAAGCAGAAGAAAACTACTATTTAAATTTTTATAAAGAGAAAAAAGAATCTTTAGATATTGTAAAGTTTGTGCCAGCATCTGGTGCAGCAACACGAATGTTTAAGTTTTTATTTGAATTTTTATCAACGTATAAAAAAGATAAGCAAACAATAAATTCTTTTATAAATAAAAATAAAGCGACAGAATTATCTCTTTTTGGAGTAGGTTTAGAAAAATTTCCATTTTATAAAATTGTTTTAAGTGAAGCAGAAAAATATGTAACAGATTTTAAATCGTTATCTGCAGACGAAAAAGGCTTAGAGTTTATAAAAACAATGTTAGATGAAAACAGGTTAAACTATGGTTTTTCACCTAAAGGATTATTACCGTTTCATAAATATAAAGACCATATTGCAACGGCTTTTGAAGAACATTTATTTGAAGCAGCACTGTACGTAAAATCTAAAGGCGTAGCTAAACTTCATTTTACAATATCTGAAATTTATAAAGATATTTTCGATGAAGAGTTTTTAAGAATTCAAAAAATTGTAGAAAGAAAGACAGACACAAAATTCGAAATTTCATTCTCGTATCAAAAAAGTGCAACAGATACTATTGCTGTAAATTTAAAAAACGAGCCATTTGTAGAAGCTGATGGTAGTTTATATTTCAGGCCATCTGGTCATGGTGCATTACTGTCTAACTTAAACGATTTTGAAGCAGATATAATATTTATAAAAAACATAGATAATGTTGTGGTTTATAAATATGAAAAAGACGTTGCTAAGTATAAAAAAATACTAGCAGGAATTTTAATTAAAACACAAAGTACGGCATTTCAATATTTAAAAGAGTTAGAAGAAGATAATATTACAGAAGCTAAAATTATAGAAATAGCAAGGTTTTTAAGAAGTAAGATGAATGTAATAATATCTTTAGAATTCGAAAAGTATTCTACAAAATACCAAAAGGAGTATTTAATAGATAAGTTAAATAGGCCTATTCGTGTTTGTGGTATGGTAAAAAATGAAGGAGAACCTGGTGGAGGACCATTTTGGGTAAAAGACCAAGCAAATAATATATCCTTACAAATAGTAGAATCTGCACAAATCGATAAAAAAAATAAACACCAAAAAAGTATATTAAAACGTGCAACACATTTTAATCCAGTAGATTTAGTATGTGGCATTAGAGATTATAAAGGCGAAACGTTTGATTTGTCTCAGTTTGTAGATGAAAAAACAGCATTTATAACCATGAAAACAAAAACAGGAAAAGAAATTAAAGCATTAGAGCTTCCAGGATTATGGAACGGTAGTATGGCAAACTGGAATACTATTTTTGTAGAAGTTCCTTTAGTTACTTTTAATCCCGTAAAAACAGTAAACGATTTACTAAAACCTATGCACCAAATATCGTAATGTTTAATAGTGAGCTACTTATAAAAGAATTTAATTTTAAGGCAATAAGAAGCTCTGGAGCTGGTGGGCAACATGTAAATAAAGTATCTACAAAAGTAGAATTATCGTTTTCTGTTTCAAATTCTGCAGTACTTACAGCAGGACAAAAAGAAAAAATTTTAAAAAAATTAGCAAACCGAATTTCAAAAGATGGTGTTTTTGTTTTACAATGTGGAGAAAGTAGAAGCCAATATCGTAATAAAAACATTGCAATTTTTAAAACAGTTGAGTTACTAAAATCTGCTTTACGTACCAATAAAAAACGAATATCTACAAAAGTTCCAAAGGCAGTGAAGCTAAAAAGATTAAAAAATAAACGTTTTAATTCTGAAAAAAAATCCAATAGAAAAAAGCCTAATTTAAATTAAATTTAAAGGTTTTATTGTAATATGCCAATGTTATTTGTTTGCTTTTTTTATAATTAATATCTAATAAAAAGTAAGCATAATATATATTAATTAAAAAATTCTAAAGTACCTTTGCAGCGTTCTCAAAAAAGGGGTGCCTAAAAACGGCTGAGATCATACCCATTGAACCTAGAACAGGTAATGCTGTTTAGGAAATTGAAAACAAAAAAACGTAATTAAATACAAAGTGTTTTTTTGTTATGCAACTAATTATTTAACTGGATAATTGCCTCTTTTTATTCGTAATTTAAATGAATTTCGAATGAAATCGATATTAAAAAACGCCATTTTAAGTTTAGCAGTCTTGCTAACAACAACACATTTACTTGCACAAGAGATTAAGCAAGACACAACTAAAGTAGAAGCACTTAGTGAAGTTTTACTTTCGGCTACACGAGCTAAAGACAAAACACCATTAGCATTTTCTAATATTAAAAAAGAGGAGTTAGAGTCTTTAAATTTAGGTCAAGATTTACCTATACTCTTAGATCAATTACCATCTGTTGTTACCACAAGTGATGCAGGTGCAGGAGTTGGTTACACAGGTATAAGAGTTCGTGGTAGTGATGCTACAAGAGTAAATGTTACTATTAATGGAATCCCGTATAACGATGCAGAAAGTCAAGGAACGTTTTGGGTAAATATGCCAGATTTTGTATCGTCTGTAGAAGATATTCAATTACAACGTGGTGTAGGAACATCGGCAAATGGTTCTGGTGCTTTTGGAGCAAGTTTAAATTTAAAAACATTAAATCCTTCGCAAACAGGATATGCTTCTACAACAAATGCTGTAGGATCTTATGGTACAAGAAAACACAATATAAGCTTTGGGTCTGGTTTAAATAACAACTTTTATGCTGAAGGACGATTGTCTAAAATTAAAAGTGATGGTTATATAGATAGAGCATCATCAGACTTATCTTCTTATTATACCGAAGCTGGATTTTTAAATGAAAACACCTCTATTAAAGCCATTGTTTTTGGTGGAAAAGAAATTACTTACCAGTCTTGGTATGGAACTCCTGAGGCTGTAGTAAACAACGACAGAGAAGGTATTCAAGCATTTATAGATAGAAATTTCTCGTCTGATGCAGAAGCAGAAAACCTTTTAAACTCTGGTAGAACTTATAATTTTTATACTTACGACAATCAAGTAGATAATTATGAGCAAACACATTACCAGTTACATGTTTCTCACCGTTTTAATAAAAACTTTTCAGCTAATCTTTCTGGTAATTTTACAAGAGGAAAAGGCTTTTTTGAGCAATTTAAAGATGATGAAGAGTTAGGTGACTATTTTCCAGAAAATCCTAATGCGGCAGAAGAAGGTGATGTAGTTAGAAGGCGTTGGTTAGATAATAAGTTTACTGCAATTGTATATTCTTTAAATTATAAAAAAAACAACCTTAATCTTTATTTAGGTGGAGGATTTAACTCTTATAATGGAGATCACTTTGGAGAGTTAATCTGGGATTCTTTTGCTACAGAGGTGCCAATTAGAAGTCAATACTATTTTTCGATTGGTGAAAAACGTGATTTTAGTACTTACATAAAAGGCGAATATGATATTAATAGTAACCTTTTTGCTTTTGTAGATGTGCAGTATAGAAAGGTAAATTATAAGTCTTTTGGTACAAGTTCAGATTTATTAGATATTGATGTTGATAAGAATTATGATTTTTTTAATCCTAAATTGGGTTTAACCTATAAGATTAATAACTTTAATAGTGTTTATGGGTCTTTTGCAGTAGCAAATAGAGAGCCAAATCGTGATGATTTAACTAAAAACCCTATAACACCAAAAGCAGAGCGTTTAAACGATTTTGAGTTTGGTTACAGGCTTAAAAAGCCAAATTATTATGCTACAGCTAATGTATATTATATGGATTATAAAGACCAGTTAGTATTAACTGGGGATTTAGACGATGTTGGAGATCCAATTAGACAAAACGTTGCAGAAAGTTTTAGAGCAGGAATTGAGTTACAAGCAGGTTATAAGTTTTCTAATAAATTAAGAGTTGATGCTAATGCTACTTTTAGTAAAAATGAGATTAAAGAGTTTAATTATGTTGTATTTGATACACAATATGACCCTAATACTTTCGATACTGTTTCTTATGAGCCTGTGGTTACCAATTTAACTAATACAGATATTTCGTTTTCACCCAATGTTATTGCAGGTGGAACTTTAACGTATTCACCAATTAAAAATTTAAATCTTGGTTTTATTTCTAAATATGTTGGTAAACAATTTTTAGATAATACGTCTAGCGACTCTAAAAGTATTGATGCTTACTTTGTTAATAATATTAATGCTTCGTTTAAATTACAACCAAAATGGATTAAAGAAATTTCGTTTAATTTATTAGTAAACAACGTGTTTAATAGCGAGTATGTTTCTAATGGTTATACTTATAGTTATTTTTATAGGCCAGAGAATTCTAATGATGCAGCTGTGACAGAGAATTTTTATTATCCGCAAGCTATGAGAAACTTTTTACTTGGGATGACTTTAAAGTTTTAATTACAAAATTACTTATATAAAAAAAGCGGCTCGATGCCGCTTTTTTTATTGCGAAAAGGATAGTAGTGACATCCTTTTTATGACTTTAGGAATAAAAAGATATAACGTATAGCCTGGTTTTTAATGCTTTTTTTGCATTAAAAATTTGCTCTAATTATTATAAACCCTAATTACGCTACCATTAATCTCTACTTGATAGGGTATTAGTGTATATTGCCCAGTAGTGCCGCTTTGTGGTAATCCATTAGCAATAAAATATGAGTTGTCATCGTCGCAACTACAACTAGCAACTATGCCATTTACTGTTAATGTAGAGCAGTTGCTTATTTGGTGGTTTGGGTCGCTTAATTCCCAGGCTAAGTATGATGAACCTGTATAGTAAACAACAATACCATTTATTCCTATATTTCCTCCTGTTACAATAACATGTTGCGACGGAATTAATAAATTATTATACTGTGGCAGGTTTGTGTCTATAAGGTTTTGAGTATCGAAAACAGCATTTGGAATGTTGGGATTTCGGTTTTGGTTGTTAATATCGTCATCTTTTTTACAAGAATTTGTGAATGTGACAATTAATAATAAAATTACAGTTATTTTTTTCATTTCAAATTTTCTTTTCAAGCAATGCAATTTACAATATTTCGTAATTGCGAATTAAATATTTTGTATATTTGTTGTACAATCTCGTGTATGCGGGATTTTTTCGTTAAGTCCCGAACTTGTTTCGGGACATTTTGAATATAGAAATTAACGAGTTTAGATTTTAAACGTAAAAATTATGAGTAAAGTATCATATTATACAGCTGAAGGCTTAAAAAAACTTAGGGAAGAGCTTAAGCATTTAAAAGATGTAGAGCGTGTTAAGGCTAGTAATGCCATTGCAGAGGCACGCGATAAAGGAGATTTAAGTGAAAATGCCGAGTACGATGCCGCTAAAGAGGCACAAGGTATGCTTGAAATGCGTATTTCTAAATTAGAAGACCAATTGGCTGGTGCTAGAATTATTGATGAAAGCCAAATGGATACCTCTAAAATTTTAGTGCTTTCTAAAGTGAAAATTAAAAACCAAACTAACGGTATGGAAATGAACTATACTTTGGTGGCAGATGGTGAAGCAGATTTAGCTTCTGGAAAAATTTCTGTTAATTCTCCAATAGGAAAAGGTTTATTAGGAAAAAGCGTAGGTGATGTTGCAGAGATTAATGTACCTAGCGGTATTATGAAATTTGATATTATCGAAATTTCTAGATAATATTTGTAAAAAAAATAAAAAAACACAGTTTTTGTGTTTATATAATATTATTCCTGTTTTTACTAAAGAAACATTTAGTAAAGCAGGAATCTTTTTTTATCTTTAATTTTATAATACCAATATATTTTATGGCATCAATATTTACAAAAATAGTTAATGGAGAAATACCTAGTTATAAAGTGGCAGAAACCGATGAGTTTTTAGCTTTTTTAGACGTAAACCCAAATGCAAAAGGCCATACATTGTGCATACCTAAAAAGGAGACTGATAAAATTTTTGATTTAGATAGAGTAGAATATGCTGGTTTAATGGAGTTTTCTAGGTTGGTAGCTAAGGCTATTGAAAAAACAATACCTTGTAAACGTGTTGGTATGTCTGTAATTGGTTTAGAGGTGCCACATGTTCATGTGCATTTAATACCTTTAAACTCTATGGAAGATGCTCGTTTTATAAATAAAGTGAGTTTAGATAAAGAGGCTTTTGAAGCTTTGGCTAAAGCGATACAAGCTAATTTATAAGTAGTAAAACAGTTGCAGTAATTATTATTGCAAGTACTACACTTACTATAATCCAAAATAAAGGTTTTAATTTTTTAGATGCTTTTTTGGGAGTAAAAGCTTTCATTTGGTAATTAAATACACGCTCTATATCTTCTGTCCATTGTACAGGAAATATTTGTGTATTACATACATTGCACTCCATTTCTGTAGTAATATTTTCTGTAATAGATTTAGCAAACTTTGTGTCTACATATTCTTGCTTAAAAGTAAGCTCTAAACCTTCTTTACTAAAGCACTCTGGGCAATTATTATTAAACGCTACTGTTTTAACAGTAATCCATTGTTGAGCCATAATTAAATAGTTTTAAAGGTTATTTGCATTGTAGTACCTTTTTCAATAATAGATTGTGCAACTTTAATTTTACCACCATGAAAATCTTCAACAATTCTTCTTGCAAGAGATAAGCCTAATCCCCAACCACGTTTTTTTGTGGTATAACCAGGTTCGAAAATAGAGTTAAATTGTTTTTTTGTTAAACCTTTACCAGTATCTGTAACCATAATAAGTACTTTATTTTCAAGGTTAGATATTTTTATAGTTAAATTGCCTTTACCTTTCATGGCATCAATAGCATTTTTAACCAAATTCTCAATTGTCCAACTATATAATTGAGGGTTCAAATTTACAAAAACAGGTTGATTAGGCGTTATAATTTTAAAGTTTATAAGCTTTGAAGATCGCGTTTTTAAGTATTTGTAAGTTTTCTGGGTTTCTATTACAATATCTGCTTTTTCTAAGGTTGGTAGTGATCCTATTTTACTAAAACGTTCTGTAATAGTTTGTAATCTATCTATATCTTTTTCAATTTCAACTATATAATCTGGGTTTACTTCTTCGGTTTTTAAAATCTCTGTCCAACCTATTAACGAGGACAAAGGAGTACCAATTTGGTGAGCTGTTTCTTTTGCCATACCAGACCATAATTTATTTTGTGTTGCTATTTTAGAACTACGATAAAAAAAGTAAACTACAGCAGCAAACAGTATAATTATTAATAATAAAGCTAGTGGATAGTATTTTAATTTGTTTAAAGTATTTGAGTTTCCGTAGTAAATTTTGCCATAATAGTTTTCTTTATACTTAACATCTATAGGCTTGTTTTCTTTTTCAAATTGAAGTTTTATTTTCTTTAAATAAACATTGGTGTTTGAAATATTAGAGGTATCTATATTTTTTATAATGCTAATTTTATTGTCTGCATCAACCATTATCATAGGTGTAACAGATGTAGTATCTGTAATAATTTTTTCTACAACAGCGTTAACATCGCTATCTAAGTCGTTAAAACTATTAGAAAAATCACTCTGTGCAGCAGACCAAATTTCCATTTTAGCACGTTCTTCATCTTTAAATTTCTGAAAAAAAACATAGGTATTCCATAATATGAGAGAGATAATTGCAAACGAAGCTATTATTATAATCCAGCGTAAAATTTGTCTGTTTTTTGTAAAAAACATGAGGTCTTTTTTTATGGTAATATACTTAAAAAGTATATAATGTAGTATTGTTAATAATATTGTACAATCGCAGGATAATCTTTTTTTAGTTCGTTTACTAATTAAGTACCTTTGTACAAACAAAAGTAACTATGACTTCTTTTGAACCTAAAGATTTAACAACAGCAAAACTTCATGGGTATTTACTTAGTGCAGTAGCACCAAGGCCAATTGCTTTTGCAAGTACAATAGATGCTAATGGTAATGCAAATTTATCGCCATTTAGTTTTTTTAATGTGTTTAGCGCAAATCCGCCAATAATGATATTTTCTCCAGCACGACGTGTAAGAGATAATACCACAAAACACACATTAGAAAATGCAGAGGCAACTAAAGAAGTTGTTATAAATGTTGTGAATTATAATATTGTGCAGCAAATGTCTTTAAGTAGTACAGAGTACGGAAAAGGCATAAATGAGTTTGATAAAGCTGGATTAACCATGCTTAAAAGCGATATTGTAAAACCTTTTAGAGTTGCAGAGTCACCAGTACAGTTTGAGTGTAAAGTTAACGAGATTGTAAAATTAGGAACCGAAGGTGGCGCAGGAAATTTAATTATTTGTGAAGTTGTTAAACTACACATTAATGATGCTGTGTTAAATGAAAAAGGAAGCATAGACCAAGAGAAATTAGATTTAGTATCTCGTGCTGGCGGAAGCTATTACAGTAGAGCAAAATCTGGTTTTTTTGAAATACCTAAACCTTTAACAACATTAGGCATTGGTGTAGATATGTTACCAACTGCTATAAAAAGCAGTAAAATATTAACAGGTAATGATTTAGGTTTGCTAGCAAATGTTGAAGCATTGCCAAGTCAAGAAAGTATTGAGGCTTTTGTAAAAGAACATGACATAACATCAATTACCGAAGAAGAAAAGCATAAAAAGGCACAAAATTTGCTTAGTTATGGTGATGTTGAAAAGGCATGGAAAGTATTATTATCGTAGTAATACGATTTAAATTAGACGAATATTTAATAATTATATAGACAATGGAAGTACAAGGAAAAGTAAAATTAATTGGAGAGACGCAATCGTTTGGAAGCAACGGATTTAGAAAAAGAGAATTAGTTGTAACAACAGAAGAGCAGTATCCACAACACATAATGATAGAGTTTGTTCAAGATAAAGTAGATTTATTAAACAACTATCAAGTAGGTCAAGATGTGAAAGTAAACATTAATTTACGTGGTAGAGAATGGACTAATCCTCAAGGAGAAGTAAAGTATTTTAACTCTATTCAAGGATGGAGAATAGAAGGTGTTCAAGCAAATGCACCAGCAGGAGCTCCAGAAGTACCGCCAGCGGCTGCTTTTGAGCCAGCAACAAACTTAAAAGAAGAAGATCACGACGATTTACCATTTTAAGGTAAACTTCTATCTATTCGCACGTAATGCGAAACTTATAAAAAACGGTAATAACAGTAATTGTTATTACCGTTTTTATATTTTAGTAAAAATTATTAATGCACATTTTAAACCAACATATAAACTTTCCAAAAGTAACAGAGGCAGATCATGAAGGTTTACTAGCCATTGGTGGAGATTTGTCTGTAGAGCGATTACTATTAGCTTATAACAGTGGCATTTTTCCTTGGTTTAATGAAGACGAAGTCATTTTATGGTGGTCGCCAGACCCAAGATTTGTTTTATATCCAGAAGATTTAAAAGTCTCTAAAAGTATGAAGCAGTTTTTAAGAAATTGCAATTTTGAAGTTACTATAAATAAAGACTTTAAAGCTGTGATTACTAATTGTGCTAAGGTAAAACGTGTTGGGCAAAGTGGCACTTGGATTACTAACAATATGATTAATGCTTATTGTAAATTACACAAATTAGGTTATGCAAAATCTGTTGAGGTTTGGGATAATAATGAGCTTGTTGGCGGTTTTTATGGTGTAGATTTAAATAATGGTGTGTTTTGTGGAGAAAGCATGTTTGCAAATAAAAGTAATGCTAGTAAAGCAGCGTTTATAACTTTTATTCAAAATACCAATTATAGTCTTATAGATTGTCAAGTTTATACAGCACATTTAGAGCGTTTAGGTGCAAAAGAAATATCTAGAACTAAATTTTTAAGCTATTTAAATTTTAATAACTCCAGAGGTTAATATATGTAGTTTCTGGTTTTTTTCAATATTAAAACCTTCAAATCTATATTCTAATCCAAACTGTAACTTTAAGTTTTTAGAGTATAGCCAACCTAGTTGTGTAGTAATTCTATAATCCAGTTCTGGTTTTGTTGCTCTTGCAACACTATATAAAGCTTCGTTGGTAGCAACAATATAAGCTTCGCCAATATCTAATTGTTCGCCATTTAATGGAAAATCTACAGCAAATCTATATCTAAATCTATGCGTTGTTTTTTGGTTTGTTATTCGTTGTTCGGCTCTAAATCTATGCCCAAACCTTAAAGCGCGTAATTTTGTTATTGTATTAAATTGCTGCGTGATTCTTACTTCATTATTAGAATGTTCAAACCAATCTCTATTTCTATATTGTAAACCAAGACTAATACTATTATCTAAACTTAAACTATAAGTTGAAAAATGTTTAAAATCTAATTGCCTTATATGTACATTAGTTGTTTCGTTATTATAAATATAATGGCGTGTAGAAATACTAAAGTTGTATTTGTAAATACCAGAAACGTTATGATTAATACTTAAATTATGCTCACCTAATGCCGAAAAATAATTTTGAGCCATAAGACTAGAACTATAAAACATAGCAATAAACAACACTATTTTTAGCTTAGTATAAAACGTGACCATAAGAAGCTGTAGATACTGTTTTTGTTGAAATATGTATGCCTTCACTATTAAATAAAAACTCTTTTAAAAGGTAGTTGTTACCTGTTTTTATTTCTGCAATTATTTCTAAGTTTGGATTTTGTTTAAAATCACTATTTAAAGTGGCTTTTATAAATTCTTCTTGGCTTTGTTTGTGTTTAAAAACAAATTGTTTTTGTGTTTTTTTTAGTTTATGCTTTGAGTAATTTTTCTCTAAAAACCTATTAACTTTATTAAGTATTCGCCTATCAATTTTTTTGTTTTTAACCGTAATTTCTATGTCTTCTAATATACCTTCTTTAGAAAACTCTATGCTGTATTTTTGTTTTTTATATTTAAATTTTGCTTCATAGCTTACTTTATTACTATCTGTTTCTTTGTAAAGTTTTATTTTTTTTTCAAACTGTTTTATTATGTTTAAAGATGGTGTTGCTGTTTTAGGAAACTGTTGTTGTTCTATTTTTTCTTCTTTTTCATTTTTAGTTTGAGCATAACAACAAGAAAAAAAACAGATAAAAAGGATTATTAAAATTTTATACTTCTTCATATCTAAAACAATTTACTTCGTGGTCATTTACTAAACCTGTGGCTTGTAAAAAAGCATACACAACTGTTGAGCCAACAAATTTAAAACCTCTTTTTTTTAAAGCTTTACTAATAGTGTCGCTTAGCTTGGTGTTTGCTGGTGCATTTTTATAATTTTTAACATTGTTTTTAATTGGTGTATGGTTTACAAAACTCCATATATAATTGCTAAAACTACCAAATTCCTCTTGAGTTTTAATAAATGCCTGAGCATTTGTAACGGCTGCATTTACTTTTAATTTATTTCTAATTATACCTTCGTTATTTAATAACTCTTCAATTTTATCTTGTTTATAATTTGCGATTTTTAAGTAGTTAAAACTATCGAAAGCTTGTTTAAAATGCTCACGTTTTCGCAAAATTGTAATCCAACTTAATCCAGCTTGAAACGTTTCTAAAATTAAAAATTCAAAAAAAACATTGTCATCATGAACAGGTACAGCCCATTCTGTGTCGTGGTATTTTTCATAAAGTTCATCACTAGTACACCAGCCACATTTGTGTTTTTTCATATTTGTAAGGAATTTTAAAAATTACTACTAATGTAAGAACTGTAATTTAGAAAACTTAGAAATTACAGTATTTTTACACTATGGAAACACTACAAAATACAGATTTAAAACGCATTATAGATCAAAGTTTAAATAAAGCAATTTCTTACCAAGCTTATAGAGATTTGGTTGAAGAATTAGTGGAAACAAAATTGAATACAGGAAACGATATCACCGAAGCTTTAGTAAATTACACTATGCTTAACGATAGAAGAATGAAACGCTGGGATAAAACGGTAAAAGTATCTGAAGTTGTAAAACAAGAAATTTCAAACTTAAAGATTAGTCAAACTTGGTTAGTAATTACAGAGAGTTGGTGTGGTGATGCAGCTCATGTTATGCCCGTGATGAATAAGGTTGCAGAATTAAATAGTGGGATAGACTTTAAAGTTGTACTTCGTGATGAAAACGACGACTTGATGAATAGGTTTTTAACTAATGGAGGAAAATCTATACCTAAATTAATAATTATAGATAACGATAGTAATGAGGTTTTAGATTCTTACGGCCCAAGACCAAGTACAGCAACAAAATTAGTTACAGATTATAAGGCTAAACATGGTAGTTTAACACCAGAATTTAAAGAAGATTTACAACGTTGGTATAATAAAGATAAAGGTCAAACTGCAATTAAGGACTTGATTAATATTTTAAAAACCAGTTAATTAAAGCTTATTTGCCTTTAAAATAAAATGTAATAGTTCCTATTTGAGATGTTTTAGACGAAGGATTAAAATGCGCATTTTTAGCATAATCTAAGGCATAGTCTTGCAGGCAAGAATTGGTTGAGTTTGAAGCGTTATTAATAGCTGTTTTAATAACTTTTCCAGTATTAGAAACTGTTATATTCACTACTATTTTTCCGCTAGATTCACATAAATAAACAGGTACAGGCAAAAAAGTATCTGTTCTACCCTTTAAAGAATATAGTATAGAACTGTTTTTATTTGCAGAGGCTTCAGTACTACTATTTGCAGAGGCATTAGCACGTTTTTTTAAAATAGAATTTACACCGTTAAAAGAGGTTAACTCTTGTTTGTTTACCGTGTTTTTAGCTTTGGTTTTAGTAGCTTTATTTATTTTAAAATCATTATGTTCTCTATTTTCTAATCGAGGATCTATAAAGTCTTCAGGTGGAGCTATAGGTTTATAAGCTTGAGCAAAATGCTTATATTTTTTTGTCTCATTATAAGCTTTATTTGTGCTTTTGCTATTTGGTAACTCGTTTTGGTTTTGCTCTTCTATTGTTTCAACAACTTCTACAGGTGTTATGTCTATTAGAGTTTCAGAAACTTGTACATTGTATTTAAACATATCTAAACTCAATATACCAAGTACTAAAGTACCTGCAATTAAAAAAGTTATGGCAAATGCCTTATGTGAATTTTTAAATTTCAAAATTGAATTTATAATAAATTGGGTTTCTTGTATTGTATATACGTATAAACCGCTTTTTGAAGATGTTATTGCAAAAGTTATTCCGTTTTTTTAGGTAATGCAGCAATAAAACTTTCAATAGTAAGTGCATTTTTAACGTTAAAATCTCCAATTTTAGTTCGGCGTAAAGCAGAAAGGTGTCCGCCAGAATTTAATGCTTTTCCAAAGTCGTTTGCTAAAGAACGTATGTAGGTACCTTTGCTACAAACGACTCTAAAATCTACAGTATTTTCTTTAATATTTGTGATCTCGAAAGCGTTTATAGTAATTTTTCTAGATTTTATTTCAACATCTTCACCAGCACGTGCAAATTCATACAGTCTTTTTCCATCTTTTTTTAATGCTGAAAAAACAGGTGGAAATTGGTCTATTTCACCAATAAACTGTTTGGTTGTTTGGTGTATTAAATCGTTAGTGATATGGCTTGTAGAAAATGTTTTGTTTATTTCGGTTTCTAAATCAAAAGATGGAGTTGTACTACCTAAAACAATTGTACCTGTGTATTCTTTTATTTGACCTTGAAATGTATTTATTTGCTTGGTCATTTTTCCTGTGCAAATAACTAGTAATCCTGTGGCTAAAGGATCTAGAGTGCCAGCATGACCAACTTTAATTTTTTTTATTTTAAAGGCTTGTTTAATTTCCCAACGTAATTTATTTACAACTTGAAATGACGTCCAATTTAACGGCTTGTCTATTAGCAAAACTTGTCCTGCATGGTAATCTTCAAGAGTCATAAATTAATTAGTTTAAAATTGAAAAAATTATGGCAATTATACCTACAATTACACAGTATAAAGCAAAGTAAGAAAGTTTGCTTTTTTTAACTAAAGCAATCATCCAGGTACAGGCTATTAATCCAGATATAAAAGCTGCAATAAAACCAGCAATAATAGCAACAGAATTTTGACTGTTAAAATTTAGGTCACCACTTAAAACATCTTTAGCAATTTTACCAAATATTAAAGGAACAACCATTAAAAAAGAAAATCTTGCGGCTTTGGTTTTGTCGTTACCTAATAGTACAGAGGTAGAAATTGTTGCGCCGCTTCTTGAAATTCCAGGAAGCATAGCTATAGCTTGAGAAACACCAATAATTAAAGCATCTTTAAAGCCTACTTTTTTTTGTGTATTTTTAGCTTTATCTGCTAAAAATAATAGTGCTGCGGTAACTAATAACATACAACCTACTAGCATAATGTTACCACCAAATAGTTGCTCTAGTTGTTCTTCAAAAAAAACACCTACAATAACTGCAGGTAGCATAGAAATTATAATTTTTATAGCAAAACGATGCTCATCATTAACGGCAGGTTTAAATAAGCCTTTAATAATTTCAAAAATATCTTTTCTAAAAATTACAATGGTGCTTAATGCTGTGGCAAAATGTAATACTACTGTAAATAAGAGGCTTTCTTCTGGTATAGAATTGTCACCAAGAATGGCTTTGCCAAGTTCTAGATGGCCACTAGAGGATACAGGTAAAAACTCTGTTAAACCTTGTATAATTCCTAAAATAATTGAGTCTATAATGTCCATAGCGTAGGTAATGGAAATTAAATTTTATCGGTTAAAACTTTTGGTAAAAGTCTTTCTAAAAATGCTTTTTGATTTTTTTCTACAACTATAAACTTCCAGTTGTCTTTGCCGTTTGGGGATATAGCATATGCTTGTTTTTTGGCATAAATTTCAAAAAACTGTGTTTTTTCATCATACTTTACATTGTTTTCGCCAAAGGTTTGTTGTAAAGCCATTTTAGTTAAACTTAGTTGTAATTCTTGAGATTCTGCTTTTTCTTCTTCGTTTTCATCATTTATTTTCATAAACATGACATTAGAATATTGAAGCATAGCATAAAACTTACCTTCAATTTTTTCAGCATCGTTAACCTCGTGTATTTTAGCGTCTTCTAATTTAAATTCAATTCCTGGAGTATTAAAAGTTTGCTCCATAACCTTTACCATTTGGTCTTTTGGTATAATTTTAAACAAATCTTCGCTTACATAATCCATAGACTTATTAAAGTCCATATTTGTAATGGCATCTAAATAATCGTTGAATTGAGTTTTTATTTCGGTTTTATAATCTTGAGAATAACCAACTACACTTATACAAAGAAAACATAGTGTAACAAGGTGTTTTTTTAATAGCGTCATGTGTTAGTTAGTGTCTTTAGATCGTGTAAGAATAGCATAAATTTGAACTCCAAATCCTGCTAGAATTAATGTTGGCGCTAAGCGAATGCGTCTCCAGCTAAAAATGTCTTCATTAAAAACATTTGGGTCGTCGCTGCCACCACCAGACATTAAAATAAATCCTATAACAATAAGCGCTAACCCAATAAACATAAATTTATAGTTGCGTTTTCCAAAAATAAATTCGCTTTTATGCTCTTTGGTTTCTTTACGTTTTTGTTCTCCCACGGTATATTACTTAAGTTCTATAAAATAATTTCGTTACCAACAGTTAATGCTTAGGTATTATTTGATTTTAATTAATCTACCCAGAACTTTTGGTTATTGCAAAGTAACGGTTTTATTTAAAACTTTTATGCGTATTGAATCTAAATTTAGTCTACAGTTAATTTCACTGTTTATATAATTTAGGTTTTGTTTTTTACCAAAATATATAAAGGTGTTTTCAAGGTTTTTAAATCCCTTTAAAGTTTGTGAAGGTTTCACAATCGAAGTTCTAATAGATTTTTTTTGGCTTTTGTAGCTTGTATAGAGTTTAAAACTTAAAAATACAACCCAACAAACAACTATAAAAGAGAGTACTATTAAAGTGTTTTTCATATTTAAAAAGAATTTATTTTTAATCGTAAATGCCTTTTAAATGATTATGATTAGTGTCTACCTTATCTACTTTTACATATTTAGTAGAAAATGTGTTCGATTTTTTATGTGATAAAAGTACTATTGAAGTAATCGCAACGATACCTATAAATACAAATGTTACTCGTTTCATAACTTGAAATTTTAATGATGAATAAAAAGTATTGGTATAGTCAGATATAAATAATTTTGGTTAAGTAAAGATAACCGTATATGTGTTTAATTATTGTTAATAGGTAAGTTAAAGATTGTTAAACTTATTAATATAACTTATCTGTATTTAAGTTTAAAAAACGTTGAGTAGCAAAAAAAGTAGAAATCCAAGTAATAAAAATACCCAATAAAAAAACAGCTATAAATAAAGCTATTATTAATACAGGCTTGCTTAATAAAGCTAACTCAGGAAACATTTTATCTACATAATAAAGTACAATGGCCATCCCAATTAAAGCTAAAAAGGCGCCAACAATACCAAGTTTTACGCTTCTCCATATAAAAGGTTTTCTAATAAAACGCTTAGTGGCTCCAACCATTTGCATGGTTTTAATTGTAAAACGTTTAGAGTATACTGCTAACCTTATAGAACTATTAATTAATAAAACGGCAATTAGAGTAAATAAAGCACTTAACAGTAATACCCAAAAACTAATTTTTTTAACGTTATCATTCATTAAATTAACTAAGTCATTATCATAACTAACTTCGTCTACAAAGTTTTTTGTTAAAGCTTCATCTGCAATAGTTTGTAATTTTGCCGAGGTTACAAAATCTGCTTTCAAATTTACATCTATAGAGTTTTTTAACGGGTTGCTACCTAAAAAATCCATAAAATCTTCACCACTTTCTTCTTTCATAAACTCTGCGGCTTGATCTTTTGAAACAAAAGCAGTAGACTTTACATAGTCTGCCATTGCTAAACTTTTTTCAAGCTGTTTAATTTCAACCTCTTTTGCTGTGTCCTTTAAAAAGATAGTAACGGTAACTTGCTCTTTAAAATGATCTGCTACCTTTTTTGCATTTAATACCAAAAGACCTAATAAACCCAGTAAAAATAAAACTAAGCCAATACTTAACACAACAGAGAAGTATGATGAAATTAAACGACGTTTTTGGAATTTATCAAAAGATGAGCTCATAAATAGAGTTTAGATTTAACGGTAAAAATAATAAAGAAAAAGAAAACTATCTTGAAAAGATAAAAGTCTTTTATTTTCAAAAAAAATTAATTTATAATTACAATAACAACGCTTAAACTTTCAACACTATTATAGAAAGTTTAAATTTGCCGTTTTATAAGCAGAAAATCAAGACAATGCAATACGATTTTAATAGAATAGAACAAGACTGGCAAAAATACTGGGCAGAAAATCAAACTTTTAAAGCCTCAAACAATAGCGATAAACCAAAATATTACGTACTCGATATGTTTCCTTATCCATCTGGAGCAGGATTACACGTTGGGCATCCTTTAGGATATATTGCTAGTGATATTTATGCACGTTACAAACGCCATAAAGGTTTTAATGTATTACATCCTCAAGGTTACGATAGCTTTGGTTTACCTGCAGAGCAATACGCTATTCAAACTGGGCAGCATCCTGCAATTACAACCGAAACAAATATAAAAACCTACCGTAGGCAATTAGACCAAATTGGTTTTAGTTTCGATTGGAGTAGAGAAGTGCGTACAAGTAATCCAGAATATTATAAATGGACACAATGGATATTTATTCAATTATTCGAATCGTATTATTGCAATAATGATAATAAAGCTAAAGACATAAAGGAGTTGGTGTCTATTTTTTCTTCAGAAGGAAATAGCAATGTAAATGTTGCTTGCGATGATGATATAGAAGAGTTTACAGCCGAAGAATGGAATAGCTTTTCAGCAGAAAAACAACAAGAAATATTATTAAAATACAGACTAACATATTTAGCTGAAACCGAAGTAAACTGGTGTCCTGTTTTAGGAACCGTTTTAGCTAACGATGAGATTGTAAACGGTGTCTCAGAACGTGGCGGACATCCAGTTGTGCGTAAAAAAATGACGCAATGGAGTATGCGTATTTCTGCCTATGCCGAAAGACTTTTACAAGGCTTAGAAGATATAGATTGGACAGATTCATTAAAAGAAACACAACGTAACTGGATAGGAAAATCTGTTGGAGCAAGTGTAACATTTAATGTAAAAGAGCACCAAGAAACAATTGAGGTTTTTACCACAAGACCAGATACTATTTTTGGAGTTAGTTTTATGACATTAGCGCCAGAGCATGAACTGGTATCACAAATTACAACGCCAGAACAAAAAGCAGAAGTAGAAGCCTACATAGAAAAAACAGCCAAACGTAGTGAACGTGATCGTATGGCAGATGTAAAAACAATTTCTGGAGTGTTTACAGGAGCTTATGCTCAGCATCCATTTACAAAAGAACCAATTCCAATCTGGATTGGCGATTACGTATTAGCAAGTTACGGTACAGGAGCAGTAATGGCAGTACCATGTGGAGACCAAAGAGATTACGATTTCGCTAAACATTTTAATATAGAAATTCCTAATATTTTTGATGGAGTAGATATTAGTGAAGAAGCCTTTACAGGAAAAGATAGCGTTAAAATTGCTAATAGCGATTTTTTAAATGGCATGAATTATAAAAAAGCAAGCAAGCGTGCTATTTATGAGTTAGAACAATTAGGACAAGGCGAAGGCAAAACTAACTATAGATTACGTGATGCTGTATTCTCAAGACAACGTTATTGGGGAGAACCATTTCCTGTGTATTATGTAAATGGTATGCCGCAAATGATTGATAAAGCACATTTACCAGTAACACTTCCAGAGGTAGAAAAATATTTACCAACCGAAGAAGGCGAGCCACCATTAGGTCGTGCAGATGTTTGGGCTTGGGATACAAGTGCAAACCAAGTAGTTTCTAACGATAAAATAGATAATAAAACCGTTTTCCCATTAGAATTAAACACGATGCCAGGTTGGGCAGGAAGTTCATGGTATTTTTTCCGTTATATGGAAGAAGCAGCTAACCGAGGAGAAACTTTTGCAAGCGAAGAAGCACTAAAATATTGGGAAAATGTAGATTTATACATTGGTGGAGCAGAGCACGCAACAGGACATTTATTATACTCTCGTTTTTGGGTGAAATTACTTAAAGATCGCGGATTTGTAAATGTTGAAGAGCCTTTTAAAAAGCTAATAAACCAAGGAATGATTCTTGGAACTAGTGCTTTTGTTTATAGAGAGGAAAATACTAATAACTACTTGTCAAAAGGTTTAATTGAAGGTAAAAATGTATTACCAATTCATGTAAAAGTAAAATATATTAACGCATCTGATGAGTTAGATATTGAAGGTTTAAAAAAGGACGAAGAATTTGGAGAAGACTATATAAATGCAGAATTTATATTAGAAGATGGTGTTTATAAAGTTGGTCGTGAAGTAGAAAAAATGTCCAAGTCTAAATACAATGTTGTAAATCCAGACGATATTGTAAGAGATTATGGAGCAGACAGTTTACGTCTTTACGAAATGTTTCTTGGACCTTTAGAGCAATATAAACCTTGGAATACAGCAGGAATTACTGGAGTTCATGGGTTCTTAAAAAAACTATGGAAACTGTATGTCGATGAAAATGGTTTAAAAGTAAACAATGCAGAACCAACAAAAGACAACTTAAAAACCTTACATAAAACCATTAAAAAAGTAGAAGAAGATATAGAGAATTTCTCTTTCAATACATCGGTTTCTACGTTTATGATAGCTGTAAACGAGCTTGGAGCTCAAAAATGTACAAGTAAAGAAATATTAGAACCATTATTAGTTTTAGTATCACCTTACGCACCACACATAGCTGAAGAATTGTATAAAATGCTTGGTAATAGCGGCTCTATTTCTACTGTTGCGTTTCCTAAATTTGAAGCTAGCCATTTAGTAGAAAGTAGTAAAAATTACCCAATTTCTTTTAATGGTAAAATGCGCTTTACTTTAGAGTTGCCAATGGATATGAGTAAAGATGATATTGAAAAAACAGTAATGGCTCACGAAAAAACAATTGCACAATTAGATGGTCGTACACCTAAAAAAGTAATTGTAGTTCCTGGAAAAATTGTAAATATAGTTGGATAATGAATGAGGTTTAAGTTTGGTAAAACAGATAGAATAGGGCTTATGTTGTTTACCGCTGTGGTACTAACAACAACATTAATATATCAATTTGAAGAACGTTTTACCAAAGAAAATTGGGAGCGAAATAGATCTACCCGATATAAAATGGCCGATGATATTATTGAGCGCCAAGTACTCTTAGGAAAAACCAAACAAGAAATTATTAACTTATTAGGTTATGCTGTTTTTACAACCAAAAACGGAAAAGAAATTTTACAGTATAAACTTGGCAAATCACCAAATTTTGGAACCGTAAAAAGAGAGACGCTTATTATTTATTTTGAAAATGAAAAAGTAACGCTTGTAGTTAGAGGTCAAGAATAACTGACACATTTTCTTTTAACAACATTGGCTCACTTTTTGTTATATTTATAATCAAGAAACTTAAAATTTAAAAATCAATATGATAGGAACAGGATATATGGGTTACTACATACTAATTGGGGCCATCTCAATAGTAAGCTGGTTAGTAAGTAATCAATTAAAGAGAAAATTTGAGAAATACTCAAAAGTACATTTAAGAAATGGTATGAGTGGAGCAGAAATAGCTCAAAAAATGTTGGCAGATAATGGTATTAGAGATGTTGAGGTAATATCAACTCCAGGTCGTTTAACAGACCATTATAACCCAGCAAATAAAACAGTAAACTTAAGTGAAGCAGTGTATAGCCAACGTAACGCAGCAGCAGCAGCAGTTGCCGCGCATGAGGTTGGTCATGCAGTACAGCATGCAACTGCATACCAATGGTTAACTATGCGTTCTAAATTAGTACCTGTTGTACAAGTAACATCAAGCTTGTCTCAATGGGTTGTTTTTGGTGGTATTGCATTAATGGCATCAAATGCAATTGGTGTAGCAGGACAATATATTGCTATAGCAGGATTAGTAATGATGGCCTTTGCAACATTATTTAGTGTTATTACATTACCTGTAGAGTACGATGCTAGTAACCGTGCTTTGGCTTGGTTAAAAAATAAAAATATGGTTACTCCAGATGAGTATAAAGGTTCTGAAGATGCTTTAAAATGGGCAGCAAGAACCTATTTAGTTGCCGCAATTGGTGCTATTGCATCTTTGTTATATTGGGCGCTTCAGGTTTTTGGAGGTAGAGATTAAACGCCATTAAAATAAAGATATAAAAAAAGCTCCTTTTTAAAAGGAGCTTTTTTTATATCTTTATTTGCCTTTCAATTTGTTGGTCTAAAGAAATAAAAGTTTCTGTTCTAGAAACACCAGATATAGATTGAATATCACTATTTAATAAATGCATTAAATGCTCATTATCTTTACATAGTATTTTAATAAAAATACTCCAATTTCCTGTGGTATAGTGGCACTCTAAAACTTCAGGTATTTTTTTTAATTGCTTAACAGCATCAGGATTACTAACAGCTTTATCTAAATATACACCAACAAAAGCCATTGTTGTGTAGCCTAAAACTTTAGGGTTAATTATAAATTTAGAACCAGCAATTAATCCAGATTTTTCTAATTTTCTTAAACGTTGATGTATGGCAGCACCAGAAATACCAACTTGTCTAGCGATTTCTAAAACCGATGTTCTAGCATCTGCCATTAAAGCACGAAGTATCTTTTTATCGATACCATCTATATGTATATTTTGATTTTTAATTTTCATATTTAAACGTGTAGCAGAAATAAATGTTTTAGATTAAAACATAAAAATACAAAATGGATATTAAATTGAAATCTTAATAGTTTTAATAACTAAATATTTAAAGGGTTGTAGCCTAAATAATCAACATTTTTTTCTTTAAATACAACACCAAACGCTTCCAATTCTTTTAAAATAGGGTCATAAACCTCTTTGCTAATAGGTCTTAATATTCCCGGTGTTGTAATTTTTTTATTCAGTATTGCTAATGCAGCAATTGCAACAGGTAATCCAACTGTTTTTGCCATTGCAGTATACGTTTGGTCTTCTCCAAGAGCAACCATTGTAGAATCTATTTGGTGCTTTTTCCCGTTTAATTCGTAGCCAAACTTATGGTACATTACTATCATATCTTTGTCTTGAGGATCAAGAGTCCAACTATCCATTAATATTTTTTGTAATATTTGTGCAGGAGTAGCTTTATCTAATTCAACCATTTTTGTTGCACTAAAAATATCTAACTCTACAAATTTATCCCATATAATATCGTCTTGCTCAATTTTTAAGGCATGTCTAAACTTTAATTCTACAGAGTCTGTTGGACTATATGGTAAAAATGAATTCACAAAATCACGGTAACTCATGTTTTTACTATCGTCTATAGTGTAGCTATCATCTGTCATGCCAAGAGCAACAAATACATTCCATGCACGACTAAAACCAACACGACGAATAGTTCCTCGATATAACGTTTTAACATCTTCTAAACCATAAATGTTTTGATACTTTAAAGAGTCTCTATTAGCATAAGCTTCAAAACGACCAAAACCATCAACATCTAAAAATTCTGTTCTACGAAACAATCTATTATAAGGTATATATTTATATGTGCCTTCTTGTAAAAATTTTGCTGCGCTACCTTGCCCGGCAACAACTACGTTTCTTGGGTTCCAAGTAAACTTATAATTCCATAAATTAGTATCACTTTCTGGTGCAACTAATCCACCAGTAAACGATTCAAATAAAATCATTTTACCACCTTTATCTTCAATACGGTCTATTACTTGCATAGCACTCATATGGTCGATACCAGGATCAACACCAATCTCATTCATAAATATTAAACCTTTTGCTTTAGCTTGAGTATCTAAAGCTTGCATTTCATCACTAACATAAGATGCTGTGACCATGTTTTTATTATAAGTGATGCAGTCTTTTGCAACTTCTATATGAAACCTAGCTGGTAGCATAGAAATAATAATATCTGCAGCTTTAACAGCTTCAACTCTAGAGTCACTATTAAAAACATCTAAAGTTATTGCTTTTGCATTAGGATGATTGTTAGTCAATTTCAAAGCATTTGCAATTTGTAAATCTCCAACAGTTATAAATAGATTTTCTTGAGTAGACTTGTCTAACAAGTATTTAATTAAGTATGATGTAGATTTTCCAGAGCCTATTACTAAAATGTTTCTCATATTTAAATTGATATTAACTAATTTTGTTTCAACGAATGTACTAAAATGCAAACGTTATAAAAACTCTAAGTACATATTTATATGAATAAGAAAATATTGATTTTAGGAGCCATTTATGGTGTTTTAGCGGTAGTAATTGGAGCGTTTGCTGCACATGGCTTAAAACCTAAAATACCTACTGAAGCTCTACAAACTTTCGAGACAGGTGTGCGTTACCAAATGTATCATGCATTATTGTTATTATTTATAGGAAATTTAGAACAAATTAGTACTAGAGCTAAAAGCATCATCTTTTGGTTAATATTTGTTGGAGTAATTTTATTTTCCTTCTCAATTTATGCATTAGCAACTAATACTCTTACAGCTTTTAACTTTAAAACTATTGGTTTTATTACACCTTTGGGAGGTTTGTTATTAATAGCAGCATGGCTAGTATTGTTAATAAACTTTTTAAAAGGTAGTAAGAATTAACGCATATTTATTTATAAATGTTATAATAATGTGTAGTTTTGTAGCTTAAACAACATACTAAATTATGGTAAACCATACACAATCTACGAAATCGATTTCGTTAGAACAATACGGTATTAAGAATGCTAATGTTCGATACCAACTATCTCCTGATGCATTGCATGATATCACGATTGAGAAAAACCAAGGTGTAGAATCATCTTCTGGAGCACTCGCTATTAAAACTGGTGAGTTTACAGGTCGCTCTCCAATGGATCGTTTTATTGTAAAAGATGATATCACTAAAGATAGAATTTGGTGGGGAAATATTAATATTCCTTTTGATCCCAATAAATTTGATAAATTATACGATAAAGTCGTTAATTATTTATCTGAAAAAGAAGTGTTTGTTAGAGATAGCTATGCTTGTGCAGATGAAGATTATAAACTAAATATTCGTGTAATTAACGAGTTTCCATGGAGTAACATGTTTGCTTATAATATGTTTTTACGCCCAACTGAAGATGAGTTAAAAGACTTTTCTCCAGAGTGGACTATAGTAAATGCACCAGGTTTTATGGCAAACCCAGAAGAAGATGGAACACGCCAGCATAATTTTGCAATTTTAAATTTTGAAAAGAAAATTGCACTAATTGGTGGAACCGGTTATACAGGAGAAATTAAAAAAGGTATTTTCTCTGCATTAAATTTTATACTACCAGTTTTTAAAAATACATTACCAATGCACTGTAGTGCAAATGTTGGTAAAGATGGAGATACTGCTATTTTCTTTGGATTATCTGGAACAGGTAAAACAACCTTATCTACAGATCCAGATAGAAGTTTAATTGGTGACGATGAACATGGTTGGACTGCAGAAAATACTGTGTTTAATTTTGAAGGTGGTTGTTATGCTAAAGTAATAAACCTATCTCAAGAGCAAGAGCCAGAAATATTTGATGCTATTAAAAAAGGAGCTATTCTTGAGAATGTAAAAATGAATGATAAAGGAGAAGTAGATTTTGAAGATACTTCTATTACTCAAAATACACGAGTAAGTTACCCAATTCACCATATAGAAAATATTAAAACACCATCAATTGGTAAAAACCCAAAAAACATCTTCTTTTTAACAGCAGATGCTTTTGGAGTATTACCTCCAATATCTAAATTAACACCTGCACAAGCAGCTTACCATTTTATTTCTGGTTATACAGCTAAAGTAGCAGGTACAGAAGCAGGAGTAAAAGAACCACAACCTTCTTTTTCTGCTTGTTTTGGAGCACCTTTTATGCCATTACACCCAACTAAATATGCCGAGATGTTAAGCAAAAAAATGCTTGAGGCAAATGTAAATGTTTGGCTAATTAACACAGGTTGGTCTGGTGGATCTTATGGTGTAGGTAAACGTATGAAATTAAAATACACACGTGCTATGATTAATGCGGTTTTAAATGGTGATTTAGGGTTGTATAATTATGATGATTACCATATTCACTCTGTTTTTGGAGTAGCACAACCTAGAACGTGTCCAGGTGTCCCAACCGAAGTATTAAGCCCAAGAGCAACATGGAATAATGATAAAGCATATTATGACACTGCTTTTAAATTAGCCAATGCGTTTAGAAAAAACTTTGAACAATTTGAAGAGCACGCTAGCGAAGAAGTTAGACGTGGAGGACCACAACGTTATGGTTATTAATAATTATCTGCTAAACTAAAAAAGGCTTCTCATTTGAGAAGCCTTTTTTTTTAATAAATATATTACTACTTTTTATTAGCAGCAGTTATATACTTTTTTAATGCCATAGTCATAGAAGGCGTTTCTGGAGTTGGAGCAGCAATATCTACTCTTAAACCTTTAGCTTCTACAGCTTTTATTGTCGTGTTGCCAAATACCGCTATACGTGTATCGTTTTGTTTAAAATCTGGAAAGTTATGGAATAAAGATTCTATACCACTTGGGCTAAAGAATACTAAAATATCGTAAGTTACATTTTCTAAATCAGATAAATCACTAATTACCGTTTTGTAAAATACTGCTTCTTTCCAGTTTACTCCTAAATCATTAAGTACTTTTGGTACTTCAGGCTTCAATTTATCGGCAGCAGGAAGTAAAAAGTTTTCATCTTTATATTTTTTAATTAAAGGAGAAAGTTCTGTAAAAGTCCTTTTTCCAACATAAATTTTACGTTTTCTATAGACTACATATTTTTGTAAATAATAGGCAACTGCTTCAGACTGGCAAAAATATTTCATTGAGTCTGGAACTTTAAATCGCATTTCTTCTGCAACTCTAAAAAAATGATCAACAGCATTTCTACTAGTTAAAATAATAGCAGAGAATTTACTCAAATCAATTTTTTGTTGTCTTATTTCTTTTGAGGGAACGCCTTCAACATGTATAAATGGTCTGAAGTCAATTTTAACTTTCTGTTTCTCAGAGAGATCAAAATACGGCGAATTTTCTATTTTAGGTTCTGGTTGCGAGACTAAAATTGTTTTCACTTTCATACTTAATAGCTTTGTTAATTACCTTACAACGTTGTAAGAGACTTGTATAAAATCACATAAGGTGAAATTTCAAGTGTGCAAAGATACAAAATAAAATAAATTATGTGGTTTTTTATTAAGCTTAGATTTTTTTTATAGAATAAAAATATTCCTATAGTATGCACTATAAATAATATTAAGCCAATTGCAATAAGTAAACTTTTACTTGGTACTAAGCTGTATATTAATATTGCATTTATTGGTATTAATAATAAACCTAAAAAATTTTTATAGCTTATTTTTTCAAACAGGTAATTTTTAATAACAGAATCTAAATTTAAAATACTACTTATTAAACGCTCAATTAATACTTTAATTAAAATAAAAATTCCAATACCAATGGCTGTTTTAAGTAAAAGTAAGTTTAAATTTATAGTGTCTATACCAAAAAACGTTTTATAGGTTATTATACTAAATATAGCTAAACCTATAATTAAATTTAAAAAAAGGAAACCTTCAAAAACATCTAAAAACTTTTGGTCTCTACCATAGATTTTTAAATATCTAAAATTAAATATGATTGCAGTAAAGTCTTGAAAACGTTTAGGAAACAGAACCTTTATTATAGCTAATATTAATAAACAAGCTAATAATAACAAGGTAAATATTTCATTATAATTTGTTGCTCTTAACATAACTGTAAAACTATTATAAATAATTATAGCTAAGTATATATTTATTAAGAAATATTTACAAATTTAAAAGATTCAAAATATGTACATTTGTCTCAAAATTAAAATACATAATGAGGGACGCTATTGTCATTATTCCAACTTATAATGAAATAGAAAATATTGAAACTATAATTAGAGCAGTTTTTGCTCAAAATAAAGCGTTCGATATTTTAGTGGTAGATGATAATTCACCAGACTTAACAGCGCTAAAAGTTAAAGAACTTCAGCAAGAATTTAAAAATCAATTATTTATTGAAGTTAGGAAGCAAAAATCTGGTTTAGGTACAGCCTACATACACGGTTTTAAATGGTGCTTAAACAAACATTATGATTTTATATTTGAAATGGATGCCGATTTTTCTCATAATCCAAAAGATTTAGAAAGGTTGTATAAAGCCTGTAAAATAGATGGTGCAGACCTAGCAATAGGTTCGCGTTACAAAAAAGGTGTTAACGTTGTTAATTGGCCATTAGGAAGAATTATTTTATCTTATGGAGCATCGCTATATGTAAAGCTAATTACAGGCATGCGTATTCAAGATGCAACAGCTGGATTTATATGTTATAAACGAAAAGTATTAGAAACTATAAATCTTGACGATGTAAAATTTATAGGTTATGCTTTTCAAATAGAAATGAAATTTAAAGCACACTTAAAACAATTTAAAATTGTTGAGGTCCCAGTGATATTTACAGATAGAACAAAAGGAAAATCTAAATTAAGTACAGGTATAATTTCTGAAGCTATTTTTGGAGTTATTTCAATGAAATTTAAAAGTTTATTAAACAAAAAATAATCATGAACGAGAGAATTACATTAATTAAAAATGCTAAAATTGTTAACGAAGACAATATTTTTGAAGGCGATATTTTAATTGAAGGTGAGATTATTACTAAAATAGCAAGCTCAATTAGTGCAAAATCTGCAGATGTAAATGTTTTTGATGCTGAAGGTAAATATGTTATTCCAGGAGCAATAGACGATCAAGTACATTTTCGTGAGCCAGGTTTAACACATAAAGCAAATATAGAAACCGAATCTCGTGCAGCAATTGCTGGTGGTATTACATCGTTTATAGAAATGCCAAATACTAACCCGCAAACAACTACAATAGAAAAATTAAACGATAAGTTTAATATAGCTAAAGAAACATCATACGCAAACTATTCGTTTATGTTTGGTGGTACAAATGATAATTTAGACGAAATTTTAAAAGTAGACCCAAAACAAGTTGCAGGTTTAAAATTGTTTTTAGGATCTTCAACAGGAAATATGCTAGTTGACAATCCAGAAGTCATAGAAAAAATATTTTCAAGTACAGATTTATTAATTTCTGTACATTGTGAAGACGAAGCAACAATTAAAAAAAATACAGAAATCTATAAAGCGCGTTACGGAGACGATATACCTGTAAACTTACATCCAATTATTAGAAGTGAAGACGCTTGTTATTTATCTTCTTCTAAAGCTATAGAGTTAGCTAAAAAAACAGGAGCACGATTACACGTTTTTCACTTATCTACAGCAAAAGAAACGGCGCTTTTTGATAACAAAACACCTTTAAAAGATAAAAAAATTACGGCAGAAGTTTGTATACATCACCTTTGGTTTAGTGATAAAGATTACGATGAAAAAGGAACGCTAATTAAATGGAATCCAGCTGTAAAAACCCAAAACGATAAAACCGAACTTTTAAAAGCTTTACTTGATAATAGAATAGATGTTATCGCAACAGATCATGCACCACATACTTTAGAAGAAAAAAAGAACGTTTATACAAAAGCACCAAGTGGAGGACCATTAGTGCAACACGCCTTACCAGCACTGTTAGAAATGCACCATCGCGGACAAATTTCTATTGAAAAAATTGTAGAAAAAATGTGCCATAATCCGGCAATATTATTTCAAGTAGAAAAAAGAGGATATATAAAAGAAGGCTATTACGCAGATTTAGTAATTGTAGATTTAAATAATCCTTGGACGGTTAAAAAAGATAATATTCTATATAAATGTGGTTGGTCTCCTTTTGAAGGAACAACTTTTAAATCACGCATTTCACACACATTTATAAATGGAGGTTTAGCTTATAAAAACTTTAAGTTTTACGATACTAAGTACGCAAAGCAATTAACATTTAACAGGTAATATGAAACTTAAACTTTTTACAATATCTCTAGTGTTTTTACTTTTAACCTCATGTTATAAAGTAGATAAACCTAGTAAGCCAGACAATTTACTAACCGAGAAGGAAATGGTTGCTATTTTGGTAGATATGGCAATCATGTCTTCGGCAAAAGGTATTAATAAAAAGAAAATTGAAGAAAACGGTATCACTCCAAATGTACATATATTTAAAAAACATAATATAGATAGTGTACGTTTTAGCCAGAGTAATAATTATTATGCATATGATATTAAAGAATATAATAATATTTATGTTCAAGTTAAAGATAGCTTAGAAGCTTTAAGAGAAAAATATAAAACAATTGAAGTAAAAGAGAAAAAAGAAAAGGCTAAACAAGATTCTTTAAAAAAAATTAAAGCTATAAAAACAGATTCAGTTTATAAGCTAAAAGGAAAAGCAAGTTTATTAAAATAGTATTTAATTCTTTTTAAAATATGATGCCGTTTCTTTAATAGACTCTTCTATGTTTTCAAAATTGAAACCTAAAGCTTTCTTAATTTTATCATTACTATAATTATCTATTGATAATGCAGATACTGCGTTATGCTTACTTAAAACCCTTCTTTTTCCAGTAAGTTTATGCTTAAGCCAGTCAAATCTCCAGAATAATTGCAACTGCCATTTTTTAACTTCTTTTTTAGGAGGTTTTACATTTAAGTATTTAGCCACAGTTTTAGTAAATGTCTTAAAAGATAAATTTTTGGCAACTAAAATAAAACGTTCGTTTTTTATAGGCGAATGCATTAAAAGCATCATGGCGTTTACAACATCTTTAACGCTTACATAACCTGTTATTCCTTTTGAGTAAAATGGAAGCCCATTATTTATTTTAGTAAAAAGATTTCCGCTACCATATTTCCAAATTCCTGGACCAATAATAATTCCAGGATTAACAATTACAGCATCTAAGCCTTCTTGAGTGCCACGCCATACTTCCATTTCAGCACCATACTTTGTAATCGCGTAAACGCTATTGTCTTTTTCGGTTTGCCACTCTGTGTTTTCGGTAATTTTTTTATTATTGTTTGTAGCGCCAATTGCTGCAATAGAACTTACATAACACAATTTTTTAATATTATGAGCTAAACATAAATTCACAATATTTGCGGTACCTTCAATATTTGTTTTCTTTAACAAATGAAATTTGTCTGGCTCAAAAGAAACAAAAGCAGCGCAATGGTAAACTAATGTTACATTGCTAAAAGCATCATTTAATGCAGGAATATTATTCAAATCGGCTTTACACCATTCTATAGCATTAAATAAAGATTCTGTATTGTTAGTGTAATATGAAAAAATACGCTTTACAGTTGTAAATTTTTTCTCATCACGATAGATAGCTCGCACCTTTTTTTTCTCACTTATTAATTTAAAAATTAAATGTGCGCCTACTAAACCAGTTCCTCCAGTAACTAAAATCATAAATTCGAAGGTAATAAATATTCATTATTGTACCGTATTTCTGCATTGATTTATATCTTTGCTACTGTAAATTAACAAAGCAATAAAAATGGCGAATAAATTTGTAGAAGAATTACGTTGGAGAGGAATGGTACATGATATCATGCCTGGAACCGAAGACCAATTAAGTAAAGAAATGACCACAGCTTATATTGGTTTCGATCCCACTAGCGACTCTTTACATATTGGTAGTTTAGTGCCAATAATTTTATTGGTGCATTTAGAAAAAGCAGGACACAAACCTATAGCTCTAGTTGGTGGAGCAACTGGTATGATTGGAGATCCTTCTGGAAAAAGTGACGAGCGTAATTTGTTAGATGAGAAAACTTTAGCACATAATGTTGCTGGTATAAAAAGCGTGTTATCTCGCTTTTTAGACTTTAACTCTACACAAAAAAACGCACCAGTTTTAGTTAATAATTACGACTGGATGAAAAACTTTAGCTTTATAGATTTTGCTCGTGACGTTGGAAAACGTTTAACAGTAAATTACATGATGGCTAAAGACTCTGTTAAAAAACGTTTGTCTGGCGAAGAAGGAAGCGTTGGTATGAGTTTTACAGAGTTTACTTACCAGTTAATTCAAGGATATGATTTTTACCATTTACATAAAGAAATGGGTTGTAAACTTCAAATGGGAGGAAGCGACCAATGGGGAAATATAACAACAGGAACAGAGCTTGTAAGACGAATGAATGTTGGTGATGAAACGGCTAAAGCCTATGCCATGACATGTCCATTAATAACAAAAGCAGATGGTTCTAAATTTGGTAAAAGTGAAGGTGGAAATGTATGGTTAGATGCAGATAAAACTTCGGTTTACAAATTTTACCAATTCTGGTTAAATACAACAGATGAAGATGCCGAAAAGTATATTAAAATTTTTACTTTTCTAGATAAAGAAACTATTGAAAGTTTAGTTACAGAACATAAAGAAACACCACATTTACGTTTATTACAAAAACGCTTAGCAAAAGAAGTAACAACTTTTGTACATAGCGAAGCAGATTTTTTAAACGCTGAAAAAGCATCAGGTATATTATTTAGCAAAACGTTTAATGAAGATATAAGAACATTAGACGAAAAATTATTTCTGGATGTTTTTGAAGGTGTGCCTCAAGCCGAACTGCCTAAAGCAGATTTAGAAAACGGAATAGACATGATTGCTGCACTTGCTGCTAAAACCAATTTTTTAAACAGTAATGGTGAAGCTAGACGTGCACTAAAAGAAAACGCGGTTTCTGTAAATAAAGAAAAAGTAAAAGAAGACTATTTAATTACCAATAAAGATTTAATAAATGGTAAATATGTAGTATTAAATAAAGGAAAGAAAAATACTTATATAATTAAAGTAGTTTAAATATTTAAAGCTACGTTTTATAAAATAAAAACCTCATTACTTAATAGTAGTAATGAGGTTTTTTTAATCTAAAATTCTTAAAAAGAAGAAGCCCGAAAGCAAAGTTGCAATCGGACTTCTAAAAATTAGTTAACCAACTAAAACTAATTTTTCTTTCACATAACACTTAATTAATCTTTTTGACTAATTAATCTCCAACTTTGGTCGGCTTTTTTTATCAAACCTTTCACATCATTTTCTAACCAAGAATCTAATGTGTTATTTCCCCAAGAATTGTAGAATAAATAAAGTTTTCCATCACGTACTTCAAACGTTTCAGGATTTATAGACACTTTCTTTCCTTTTTCTGCTATTGCATACGCACAATAACCGCCATACTGTGGGATATATTGTTCAGGGTTAGTGTTAAATTTTTCTAAATGTGCTTTAGTGCTAAATTTATACTTAGCACCATCAAAAGTTGCAGTGTAATTTTTGTTTCCTTTTTCTGCCTTATTATTAAAATAAGACACCACATCATAACCTTCGGCTACAAAACCTTTTTTGGTATTATAATCTGTTTGTGCTTGCACTGCAATAATTCCAAATAGAAAAATATATACTATAACTTTCATATTTTCTTTGTCGCAATAGATACGTAAAATTTACAGTAAGGGTTTTAAAAAAATTTAATTTATAATACCATTAAGTTACAACCTCTAATATCACTAGTGTCAAAACGTCCAATAACTTCAAATGAACCATCTTGTTTTACTTTACCTAAATCTTGAGTTGCAATAAAAGCGCAGGAGTTAATATTTGCTAAGTCTATTATATTAATGCCACCAGTTTTACCTGTTTTTAATATGGTAAGTGCATCTTCTGTATCGCGTGTGTAAATTTGCATCCATGGCGGAGAGTTAAATACGCCGTGACCTTTAGAGTAAGCTTGGCTTAAAAGCTCTGTCATACCATATTCGCTATGTATTTGCTTAACTCCAAAACCAGCTTTTAAAATATTATGTAAATCTTGACGAATAAGCTCTTTACGTCTGCCTTTCATACCACCAGTTTCCATTATAATGGTGTTTTTTAAATTGAAAGTTTCAAACTCTACAAGATCTAAAAGTGCGAATGATACGCCTAATAGCAATACTTTTTTACCTGCTGCATCAAGCTTTTTTAAAACAGTACTTAAAGCTGAAAGATTATCTAAATAAAAACCACTTTCGTTAAACTTAGAATCTTTAATTAAGCTATCTGCCATATAAATTAGCGATGAGCCTTCACGCTCTAAATAACTAGGAAGCAAAGCTAACACCACATAGTCTTCAATATTGCCGTAAAAGTGCTTAAAAGCTGTTTTAAAACTGTTTTCGTAGACCGTTAAATCTGTAACCAGATGTTTACTTGTTAAGCTACCAGTTGTACCGCTACTAGTAAACGTTTTCTCAACAGGATTTGTACTGCTTAATACTTGGTGCGATTTAAAAAACTGAATGGGTAAAAAAGGAATGTCTTCTACTTGTTTAACATCACTTGGGTGCTTGTAAAGTAAATCGCAAAACGAACGATAAACCAAATTATTTTCAAACTGAAATTTAAAAACAGACAAAGCCAATGCATTAAATTGGTCTTTGGTTTTAATATTAAAAATGTGGTTTTGGTCTATCATTTTACAAAGGCAAAAATAAACAGCAAAAATAAACAAAAAGAGCGTTACCATTGGCAACGCTCTTTTAAAAATGTATAAGTATAGAGATTACTTAATTACTAATTTTTTAGTAGTAGTCGCTCCATTTTGGTTTAAGTTTAAAATATAAACTCCACTTTTAAGAGAAGATACATTTAAACGGTTGTTTATTGTTTGAGATAACACTTTTTTACCTAAAACATCAAAAACACTTACGTTAATAGCTTCGTTAGATGCTGTTGTAATGTTTACAAAACCGTTAGATGCTGGATTTGGATAAACAGAAAATTCTGTATTTTCAAAGTTTTCAGTTGAAAGTGTTGAAGCGTCAGTCCAAATAAATTCATCAACCATTATTCTTTCAGTCGAACCATTAGAAATAAATCTAATTTGTATATTGTCACTATTGTCATTTATAGTGCCTGAAAATAAACTATAATCAGAAGAATCTGATAATGTAGCATTGTTAATAGTAGCTACATTAGTCCAATTTGTTCCATCAACAGAATATTCTAAAGAAAAATCTGGAGATGGACTAGCATCCCATCTTCTTACTTGAACACTAAAAGTTGTTACACCACCTGAAGCAATGTTAAAAGTTAAACTAGACGTTGCGTTATTTCTTAATCTAACAGCATAAGTTGAGTTTAAATATGTCCTGTCCGAACCATTTTGAGTTCCAGAAGTTTCTCTTAAAGTACTATTTGATGTAAAAGAAAATAGACCTTCATTGTAAACTTGAGAACTATAACCAGAACCAAGTGTTGTCCAATTAGCAGCCGTATCGAAATTGATAGTGGTTGTAGTTTGTGCACTTAAACTAAGTGTAATTAGTAATAAAAATAAAAAGTAAAATTTTTTCATATTGTGTTGTTTTAAATTTAAGTGATAAAAATAGCTAAAAAAAATAGGCTAGTAAAAAACACCAGCCTATTTAACAATAACTTAATATTGGTTTTATTCTATAACTAGCTTTTTAGTAGTAGTCGCTCCGTTTTGAGAGATTTTTACTAAGTAAACACCTGTTTTTAAACTAGATACGTTTAACGTGTTGTTTGTTAATGTTTGTGTAATAACTTGTTTTCCTAAAATATCGAAAACAGCAACAGTGGCTTCACCATTTGAAGTGGTTTTAATATTTACAATACCTGTACTTGTTGGGTTTGGGTATATTGAGAAATTTGCTTCTTGTTCAAAAGAATCTGTACTTAAAGTAACATCATCTAAATCACGAGCAGTAACTTGTGGGGCACCACCAAATTCTGCAACTAAAACAACTATATCGCCTTCTGTAACAGGAATTGGTTGTCCTATATAATCGGCTTCAGCAAAACTAGTTCTAAAAACCATAGACGATGGCATTACATTAGAAGCGTCATTTATTGTATAGTTTGTAGAAGCAGCAAAAGTACCTGTTTCAGTAAACGTTACATCGTTTATTCTTACTAATTCAGACTGGTAATCTGCAAAGTTTGTTAATAAAGTAGCAATTGTAACAACTTCTGGAGTTACAGGAGTACTTGCTACTACTGTGGCATCTGTATTTGGGTTAAATTGTAAAACACCGTTAAAAAATGAAACACCACCAGTAAGTCCACTCATACCATCACCAATAGCAAATGTAGTTGTAATATTTCCAGGAACATCATCAATTAATATTCCGGCAGATGCATCTTGTATATATTTTTGGTTTCTTGAAGTTCTTGTATACGTTACAGTTGGTACACTTTGTAATTGGTATACACCATCTGTTCCGTTAGCTTCAACATCTGCACGAAGAGCTGCAATATCTGCAACAACTGTTAATGCGCTAACACTAAATGAAGTCATTTGAGAATCTACAGTACCACCTTGATTAACTAAATCTACAGTTACATCATACATGCCACCATCTACAGTAGTAACAGCAAAAGGGCTTGTTACGTTTTGAGTTGTAGTACCATTAACAGTAATATTTACAATTTCATCAGTAGTATTTGCAGTTGTAAAAACAACATCAACATTAGTTGTTCCAGGATCAAAAGTAGTACCACTAGCAGGAGAGATAATAGCAACCGATGGGTTTGTAGAATTATTCATGATTTCGTTCCAATTATCAGCAACACGAACACCATCAATATTTACTTGAGGAATATTAGATGACTGACGAAAAGAAATTGCATTTACAGTTACTCCAGTGTTTCCTGTATTTGTAGCTTCAGGAGTAGCTGGTTCATTAGGTGTTACTGCAGAAAGAACATGTAAATTAGATACTCCACTAGCAATGTCATAAGAGAAAACTAATAGATAAGTAGTGTTTAAATTATATGGTGTTGTACCGTATGTTAAAGAACTTGAACTAGTCCCAATGCCAAATAATACATTTCCATTGCCATCGTCTTGAGCACCAACTCTTGCTGTAAATCCAGAAGAATTAAAGTGTAAAAAATAATTACCAGAACCTACAGCGCTTAAGTTAACTAAAGCACTACCATATGCAACACCAGAGGTAATATCTGGAAAACTTCTATTAACATCTTGAGAAGTACCTAATAAAGATGCAGAACCACCAATTCCAGATGAAGGATATCCAGACATAGATAAACTTGTAGTTTCATAAACAACAGGAGAAGCGCTTCCAGAGTGTTGTACCCAAGCACCATTACTAGCGGTAGTTAAATCACCAGTAACTGTACCGTAATCAAAATTCTCAGCTAAAATTTGACCGTAAGAAGCGGTAGTTAATAAAATCGTTAAAAATAAAAAGTAAATTTTTTTCATAATATTTTATATAAAATTAGAACTCAAATATACAAATAAATTAAAGCTACTTTATAAGTAAATTATTGTAGAAGTTATTTTTAACGATATAGTAACATTAAAAGCCTTAATTAGTAGTGGGTTTTTATAATATTTTGATTGTTAATGGCTTGCATGAGTTTTGTTAGAAATGGTGTTACCATAATGTTATTAATTATTTAAATATAGAAAATTGATGTAATAATTTTATCTTTACGCTAACTATTAAGGAATTATATTATAATGAATAACCAAGACATAAAAATTTTATTGGTAGATGATGAGCCAGATATTTTAGAAATTGTAGGCTATAATTTATCTCAAGAAGGATATAAAGTTAGTACTGCCTCTAACGGCGTTGAAGGTGTTAAAAAAGCAAAAAAAGAAAAGCCTCATTTAATTATTTTAGACGTAATGATGCCAGAAATGGACGGTATTGAAGCTTGCGAACAAATTAGAAAAGCACCAGATTTAAAAAACACAATAATTACTTTTTTAACAGCAAGAGGAGAAGACTATTCTCAAGTGGCAGGTTTTGATGCAGGAGCAGATGATTACATTACAAAACCTATTAAACCAAAATTACTATTAAGTAAGGTAAAAGCATTATTACGCCGCTTAAAAGCAGAAGACGGCAACGCAACAATTGTTAAAGTTGGAAAACTAACCATTAATAAAGAAGAGTATAAAATTATTTTAGAAGGCAAAGAAATTTTACTGCCTAAAAAAGAGTTTGAATTATTATCATTATTAGCTTCAAAGCCAGGAAAAGTGTTTAAAAGAGAAAATATTTTAGAGCGTATTTGGGGTAATGAAGTTGTTGTTGGTGGTCGTACAATAGATGTACATATTAGAAAAATTAGAGATAAAATTGGAGACAAGTCTATAAAAACAATAAAAGGTGTAGGTTATAAGTTTATTGAATAATGCAATTACGAAAAACATATAAATTTGCCTTTAAAACATCATTGTTACTAACAATAGTTTTAACACTCGTAGTGAGTGTTTTTTTATATATATTTTATTCGCTAAACCCAATACCATTAATTGTTTTTATAATCTTATGCTTTGTAACATCTTTCATTGTAATACAATATAGAGCACAAAACTTTATATATAAACGTGTTAAACAAATTTATGACGATTTAACCTTATTAGAGTCTGCTACTTTTAGAAAAAAAGGAATTACTACAGACATGTCTACGCTAAAAGAAGAAATAGACAGGTATGCAAAAGATAAAAAAATAGAGATTGAAACACTTAATGTAAGAGAAGAGTATAGAAAAGAATTTCTTGGTAATGTTTCTCATGAACTAAAAACACCTTTATTTACAGTACAAGGTTATTTAGAAACTTTAATAGATGGCGCAGCAAAAGATAAAAAAATAAGAGATAAATATCTAGATCGAGCTAATAAAGGCGTAGAGCGCTTAATTTATATAGTTAGAGATTTAGATATGATTACCAAATTAGAAGTTGGAGATATTAGGTTAGATTACGAAACGTTTGATATAATTGCATTAGTAGAAAGTGTTTTTGATTTATTTGAAATGAAAGCAGCAAAAAAGAACATTACTTTAATGTTCGATAGGGTTTATGAAAATGAAATTCTAGTACATGCAGACCGCGAAAAAATTCAACAAGTACTTACAAATTTAATAGTAAACTCTATTAAATATGGTAGAAAGAAAGGAACAACAGAAGTAAGTATAGAAAATTTAATTAAAAACAAAGTAATTGTTCGTGTAACAGATAACGGCGAAGGTATAGATAGCGAACATATACCAAGATTATTTGAAAGATTTTATCGAGTAGATAAAAGTGGTTCTAGAAAAGAAGGCGGATCAGGGTTAGGGTTATCTATAGTAAAACATATTATAGAAGGTCACGATGAGAAAATATACATTGAAAGTGAATTAGATGTTGGTAGTGAGTTTTCCTTTACCTTAGAAAAGGCTGAACAAACAATCTAAATTTGGATTATTGTAAACCATATTTAATCCAGAATAATTATCAATTGACTTTAATTTATCTACAGTAAATTCTTCTTGAGAACAAGTGGGAGCCAGCTTAAGAGTTTCAAAATAATTAGCTAAATATTCTTGTTCAAATTGGCCTGGTGTAGGTATAAAAAACGCTTTTTTACCTAACTTAGTTAGGTCCATTACAGTGGTGTAACCAGATCTGCAAATTATTAAATTACTGCTATTTATAGTTTTTTCTAAAGCTTTAGAAGTCATAAAATTATATACAGTAAACTGGCCAAATGTTTCGCAAGTTTGCTCAGGTTCAATAATACCTTTTATAAAAATTATATTCCCATTATAATGTTTTAATTCTTTAAATAATTTTTCAATGAGTAGAGAACGTTGAGGTTCTGGTCCAGAAATTAAAACCATAATATCGTATTTAATCTCACATTCAGCTTTACTTAATCTACTTAATGGTCCTAGATAAGTTATTTTAAAACTATCTATTTCATTGGTGTGACCAAGTTTACCGCTCAAACTAGGTTCGTTTTTAAAATCGGGTACCCAAATTGCATTAAACTTTGTCATTAAACTTTGATGAAGCTTAGAACTTAGTTGCGAAGTATTACCACTAAGAACATTAAGTTGGTGTGTAATAAAAACCGACGGTATACTATTATGTCTAACTCCAAATCTGTTGTCAGAAATTATACCAGAAAGCTTATGTTTTTCAACTAATGTCGCTGTGGCCTTTTTTTCTGCTTTTTTTGCTTTAATAACTTTTGGTGTTTGTGCAAGTAATTTCCACTTAAGGTTTGCTCCTTTTTTTGTATATTCTATATCGTAACTAGGTAAAGTTTCATGTTTAAGTTCGGGAAATTCTTTTTTTAATAAATGTAAAGCATCACCATCGCTAGCAATAATAGGTTCAAAATTATAATCAATTAGCCAATTAATTATTGGAATACATCTTGTGGCATGGCCAATTCCCCAATTCAGTGGAGCGATTAAAATTTTTTTCTTCATATAAATATCAAAGATAATCATATTACTAGTCACGTATATTTCCGTAATTTTACCAAAAATTTAAATTTACAAAGTGGGAAGTAAAAATAAACTAAAGCGATTTAACGAAAACGAAACGTTTGCAAATGTATTTCAACCTAAACGCGAAGATTTAGTAGATGCAGTCTATAACATGAAAGGCAACTGGAATAAAGACTATTTTAAAAACTCAAATCCATTAGTGCTAGAATTAGGTTGTGGTAAAGGAGAATACTCTGTAAATCTTGCTAAAAAATATCCTAATAAAAATTTTATAGGAATCGATATAAAAGGTGCGCGTTTTTGGCGTGGAGCAAAAACAGCTATAGAAGAAAACTTACCCAATGTTGCATTTTTACGAACCCAAATTGAATTGGTAGATAAAGCTTTTGCAGAAAATGAAGTAGATGAAATTTGGATTACTTTCCCAGATCCTCAAATAAAATATAAGCGTACAAAACATAGAATGACAAATTCTGAATTTTTAAAACGCTATAAAAAAATATTAAAACCAGACGGTGTAATGAATTTAAAAACCGATAGTGAATTCATGCACGGTTATACTTTAGGTTTATTGCATGGAGAAGGTCACGAGGTGCTTTATGCAAACCATAACGTATATAAACAAGAAGGAAGTCCAGAAGAGGTTACAAGCATTCAAACACATTACGAAAGTATTTATCTAGAACAAGACAAAGCAATTACTTATATTAGATTCAAAATCAAGTAATTTTGGAAATAACAATTACATTTTCATTGGGTCTAATAATAGCACTAGTAGGCGTCATACCTCCAGGACTACTAAACATGACAGCTGCTAAAATAAGTATTAAAGACGGTTATAATAGAGCTTTAATGTTTTCTATTGGTGTTTGTGTTGTTGTTATTATACAAACACTCATCGCCTTGTTGTTTGCTAGTTATTTAAGTAATCACCCAAATATTACAAATATTTTACAACGTGTGGCATTTGTAATTTTTGTATTATTAACAATATATTTTTTTGTACTTGCCAATAAAGAAGAAAAACCAAAAGTAAAACCAATAACCAAAAGCAAAAAAGGACGCTTTTTTGAAGGTATTTTACTCTCTGGTTTAAATGTGTTTCCTATACCATATCAAGCCTATATGGGTACAACGCTAGCAACAGCAGGATTAATGACCTTAAATAAAACAAGTATAGCATCATATGTTTCTGGCGCAGCAACTGGTACATTTGTAATGCTTTATATATATATCTTTTTTTTTAAACGTATAAAAAGTAAAAAAATTAGATCTCAAAAAACAATAAATTATACCATAGGCTTTATAACTGGAATTATTTCAATATTTACATTTATAAACATTATTAGAGAATGGTAAGTATTTTATAACTAATAAATGAAACCCGAAACACTTAATTTTTTCGAAAAAGTTTATCAAGTAGCAAGGCAAATTCCATATGGTAAAGTTACTAGTTACGGTGCAATAGGAAATTATCTAGGAGCACCCAGAAGTGCTAGAATGGTTGGCTATGCAATGAATAGTTCATATAATAAAGATGTTCCTGCTCATCGGGTAGTTAATAAAAAAGGATTATTAACAGGAAAGCATCATTTTAATGGTACCAACCTCATGCAACAACTTTTAGAAAGTGAAGGTATAGTAATTAATAACAATCAAATACAAAATTTGCAAAGTGTATATTGGGACCCACAAAATGAATTATAAAGTTTATTAATTGCCCAATAGAAAATCTTCAAACTAACCACTTTATACTTCAATCTTTATATAGTATCTTTGCGTTTAGAATCAATCTGAATAAGATTTTAAAATCTTGATTAAGATTTAAAAAGGTAATTTAACCTTTATTCTCTTTTTTTAGTATTAAAAATAAAATATGAAAATTACAAAACAAGATATACTTAAAGCGCTAGAAACTATTACAGTACCTGGAGAAGGACAAAATATGGTAGAAAGTGGAGCGGTTAAAAATGTAGTTACTTTTGCAGATGAGATAATTGTAGATATAACAATTACAAACCCAGCATTACAAGCACGTAAAAAAACCGAAGTAGAAATACTAAAAGCAATACACGAAAAAGTTTACGAAAAAGCACAAGTAAAAGTAAACTTAAAAGTAGAAGCACCAGCAAAACCAGCAGCAAATGAAATAAAAGGAAAAACCATTCCTGGAATAAAAAACATTGTAGCAGTAGCCTCTGGAAAAGGTGGTGTTGGTAAATCTACAGTAACAGCAAATTTAGCAGTAACATTAGCTAAAATGGGCTTTAAAGTAGGCGTTTTAGATGCAGATATTTATGGGCCATCAATGCCAATAATGCTAGATGTAGAAATGGAAAGACCATTATCTGTAACCGTAGATGGAAAATCTAAAATGAAACCGGTAGAAAATTACGGTGTAAAAATATTATCAATAGGTTTCTTTACAAAGCCAGATCAAGCAGTAGTTTGGCGTGGGCCAATGGCAGCAAAAGCATTAAATCAAATGATTTTTGACGCGGCTTGGGGAGAGCTTGATTTCTTATTATTAGACCTACCGCCAGGAACAGGAGACATACATTTAAGTATCATGCAATCCTTACCAATAACAGGCGCAGTAGTAGTAAGTACACCACAAAATGTTGCGTTAGCAGATGCTAAAAAGGGAGTTGCAATGTTTCAACAAGAGAGTATTAATGTACCCGTTTTAGGTATAATAGAAAATATGGCATACTTTACACCAGAAGAGTTACCAGATAATAAATACTATATCTTTGGAAAAGAAGGCGCAAAAAATCTAGCACAAGATTTAAATGTTTCACTTTTAGGCGAAATTCCTTTAGTACAAAGTATTCGTGAAGCAGGAGATGTAGGTAGGCCAGCAGCATTACAAACAGCAACACCGCTAGAAAAAGCTTTTGAAAAATTAACACAAAATGTAGTGCAAGAAGTCGTTAATAGAAACGAGACATTACCAGAAACTGAAGCAATAAAAATTACAACAATGGCAGGATGTTCGGCCGTTAAAAAATAAAAGATGACAACAGAAGAAGTAAGACTAAACGTAGAAAAAGCATTAGAGGAAATTCGTCCTTTTTTGCAAAGTGATGGTGGTGATATTACACTACTATCAATAGAAAATGATAAGTTAGTTAAAGTTCAGTTGCAAGGCGCTTGTGTTGGTTGTAGTGTAAACCAGATGACCTTAAAATCTGGAGTAGAAATGACAATTAAAAAATATGCTCCACAAATAGAGCAAGTAATAAATATAGAGCGTTAAATTTGGGCGTGACCTAAAGGTCAGGCTTTCGGCAGTCGCTATCAAAGATGAGCTCCAACAATGCCTCAATCCTTCACGCTTAAACAAAAACATCATACTTAAAAATTTAAAACATGTTAGGTATTACTACCTCGACATTTTTTTACATAAAAAAAGAAAGGTAAAAACTCAAGATTTATACCTTCGAAATAATAAAAATGATAAAAACAGATATCCTAATAATTGGAGCAGGTCCAACAGGACTATTCACCGTTTTCGAAGCAGGTTTATTAAAACTAAAATGTCATTTAATAGATGCATTACCACAACCAGGTGGGCAATGCTCAGAAATATATCCTAAAAAACCTATTTACGATATTCCAGCTTATCCAGAAATTCTTGCAGGCGATTTAACACACAAATTAATGGAGCAGTGTAAGCAGTTTGAGCCAGGTTTTACCTTAGGAGAACGAGCAGATACTATAGAAAAACAAGAAGATGGAAGTTTTATAGTAACAACAAATAAAGGCACAAAACATCAAGCACCAGTTGTTGCAATTGCAGGAGGTTTAGGAAGTTTTGAGCCTAGAAAACCATTAATCCATAATATTGCAAGTTTCGAAGATAAAGGTGTAGAGTATATTATTAAAAACCCAGAAATTTATAGAAATAAAAAAGTTGTAATAGCTGGTGGTGGAGATTCTGCCTTAGATTGGAGTATATTTTTAAGCGATGTCGCAAAAGAAGTAACTTTAATTCACAGACGTAACGAATTTCGTGGTCATTTAGACTCTGTAGAAAAAGTACAAGAACTAAAAAACAAAGAAAAAATAAACTTAATCACTCCAGCCGAGGTTGTAGGTATACTTGGTGATAAAGAAGTAAAAGGTGTTGTTGTAAAACAAGCCGAACATATAGAAAAAGAATTTGAAATAGAGTGCGATCACTTTATACCACTATTTGGTTTATCTCCCAAATTAGGTCCTATAGCTAATTGGGGATTAGAAATAGAGAAAAACGCAATTAAGGTAGATAACAGTTTAGATTACCAAACAAATATTCCAGGAGTGTTTGCCATTGGAGATGTAAATACATATCCAGGTAAACTAAAATTAATACTTTGTGGTTTTCATGAGGCAACATTAATGTGCCAATCTGCATACAAAATTATAAATCCAGGAAAACGCTATGTTATGAAATATACAACAGTAGCAGGAGTAGATGGTTTTGATGGTACACGTAAAGAAGCACCAAAAGCCGTGGTAAAAAAAATAGAGTAATACTATATTAATTAGTAGATAAATATAAAGCATTGGAACAGGATATAAACATAAAAATTATAGATCGAGAAGGGAAAGCCCATGACGTTCAAGCGCCAACAGATATGGCAATGAATTTAATGGAAGTAGTACGTTCTTTCGAGCTTGCCGAAGAAGGTACAATTGGTGTTTGTGGCGGCATGGCTATGTGTGCGTCCTGCCAATGTTATGTGTTGAGTGATACAGAACTTCCAGAAATGCAAGATGACGAAGAAGCCATGTTATCTGAAGCCTTTTATGTAAAAGATAATTCTAGACTAGGTTGTCAAATTCATATTACTCCAGATTTAGAAGGTTTGGAAGTAGAATTGGCTCCTGAGTCCTAATAACAAAATTAAATAGCTTAATAATTATTAGGTTCTATAGTTTTCTAAAGCAGTTGGTCCTTCTAGTAATACGCGAACAATTTGTAAAGTTCCATTATCTGTAGTAGAAATCTGCCATTTAATTAAAGAAATGGCTCCGTTTTCAATTTCTAAACCAGTAATACTTCTTGGGTGAACACAACTACCATCATTAAAAAAAGCAATATCACCAGGTTCTGGAAAACGTGGTCTGTGTGTATGGCCAACAACAGTAATTAAATTGTTGTTTTCTATAATCCATTTCTTAGTACGGCGTTCTACTTTAATAAGTTCCTTGTAGTTTTTAGCAGGACTCGTTGGGTCTGCGATACCCATAACATTTAAAGGTTTCCAAAGTACCCTAACCATAAATCGGCTCCATTTCCAAAAAAGAAAATTCCACCAATCTGCTTGATGACCATGTGTTAAAAATAGTTCTTGTCCTGTTTGGCAATGTTTTAAAACTATAGCTTCTTCGTATTTTATATCTCCAAAGAGTTCAACATTTTCACCAACTTTAGGATCAAAATATGTAGATAAGTTTTTTTTTACATATTCTGGGTTTCGGTAAACCATGTCATGATTTCCCCAAATCATTTGTAAACGGTTACGCTTATGAAATTCTTTTAGTAAAAGAAAAACATTTTTATGTGCATGTAAAATAGAGTCGAAAGATAGGTTTTCCCAAAGTTCGTCACCATCTCCAAGTTCACAATAGGTAAAACCTTCTGCGTAATAATGTTTTAAAGCGTGAAAGTAGATGTTTCGGTTGTTTGCAAAATCGTCTGCAAAACTATTATCGCCACGGTGGCAATCGCTAAATAGTACTATTTTACTATCGTTATCAAAATCAACAATTTTAGCTTCTTTATAAGCACGATCTAATCTTTTTTTTGCTGAAAACATAAATGGAGTTTAAACGAAATTAGCGAAAATTCTTTACTTTATTTATTGTAAAACAATTAAAACATGCAAATAATGTATTGTGTAAAAGAATTATACAACTTCTGTTTTGTGAGGAGCTATTTCTGCTTCAATACTATTCCATAAATTAATTCTTACAATTAAAGCTTCTTTAGAAATTGCTATAACTTCTTCCCATTTTTTAGAGTTTTTACCGCAAAGTTCTTCTATCATTTTCATGGCCATTGGTCCATGCTCATCTTCATCTAATTCAATGTGTCTTTTAAAGTAATGTATAAGCTGGTTTAAATTTGTGTCTGGAAAATTTCTTTGTAGTTTATTTAAAATTTCAGTAAACATATTTGGTATTAATTCCTCTCTACCAAAAGTGAATGCTGCAGCTATTTCATGAGGTTTTTTATGTTTTATTGTGCTAAATGTAAAATTTAAAAAGCCTTTTAGTGCATTGTTTAAGTTACTATTTTTAATGGTTTCAATAATATCATTAGAGTTCGTGAGCTCTATTAAAAATGTGTCGATATTATTTGTAGAAGTAGAGCATTCGTCCATGGCATCCAAATACATCTCAAAATGACTTTTTCGCTCTCCTTTTAAATTTATATCTGTCTCTTCAGCAAGTACTATTTCGTTAATTAAATAACGTGTTTCGGCATTACCTACAGGTATCCATGGTAAGGTTGTGCATGTTAGTTTTTGTTGTAATGCTTTTAATAAAGACATAAAATCCCATACAGCAAAAACATGAGTTTTCAAAAAAACCGAAAGGTCATCAGTCGTTTCAATTTTTTTATATAAGCTATGGTTAATTAATTGTTGTCTTAGTGTAGAGAGTTCTTTATTTACTTGATCTATGTTCATTAATTTCTTTTTTACAAAAATAAAAAATGCGCTTCTATATAGAAACGCACTTTAATACTTTTTGGTTTTTTAACTATTACAAATATCTATTTCGTAGAAGTAAAATAATTAAATAACCCTTGTTTTATTTAAAGGCATTAAGGCCTGTAATATCTAAACCGGTGATTAGTAAATGTATATCATGTGTGCCTTCGTAGGTAATAACACTTTCAAGATTCATAGAGTGACGCATGATTGAGTATTCGCCGCTAATTCCCATACCACCAAGCATTTGTCTTGCTTCTCTAGCAATATTTATAGCCATTTCTACATTATTACGTTTTGCCATAGATATTTGTGCAGATGTTGCAGTACCATTTTCTCGCATAACACCTAAACGCCAAGCTAATAGTTGTGCCTTGGTAATTTCGGTAATCATCTCGGCTAATTTTTTTTGTTGTAATTGAAACTGGCCAATAGGTTTACCAAACTGCATGCGTTCTTTACTATAGCGTAAAGCAGTATCATAACAATCCATAGCAGCACCTATTGCTCCCCAAGCAATACCAAAACGAGCAGAATCTAAGCAACCTAAAGGCGCACCTAAACCAGATTTGTTTGGCAATAAGTTTTCTTTAGGGACTTTTACATTATCAAAAATAAGCTCACCAGTAGCACTTGCTCTTAGTGACCATTTGTTATGTGTTTCTGGCGTTGTAAAACCTTCCATGCCACGTTCTACAATAAGACCGTGAATTCTACCTTCTTCATTTTTAGCCCAAACAACAGCTACGTTACAAAACGGCGCATTACTAATCCACATTTTTGCACCATTTAAAAGATAATGATCTCCCATGTCTTTAAAGTTAGTAACCATAGCACCAGGATTAGAGCCATGATCTGGCTCTGTTAAACCAAAACTACCAATCCACTCACCACTAGCCAATTTTGGTAAATACTTATTGCGCTGCTCTTCGTTGCCATATTTCCAGATAGGATACATTACTAGTGAGCTTTGTACAGAGGCTGTACTTCGTACACCAGAATCTCCACGCTCAATTTCCTGCATAATTAAACCATAAGAAATCTGGTCTAAACCAGCGCCACCATATTCTTCTGGAATATAAGGTCCAAAAGCACCAATTTCTGCTAGACCGCTAATAATAGACTTTGGAAACTCTGCTTTTTGAGCAGCGTCTTCAATAATTGGAGAGACATCACGTTTTACCCATTCTCTAGCAGCATCACGTACTAGTTTATGTTCGTCTGTTAAAAGTTCATCAAGATTGTAATAATCTGGAGCTTCAAATAAATCTGGCTTCATATGTAAATTTTATTGCTCTAAATATGAGGAATTCTCAAAATAGAAGGCGTTATTTTATTAGTTTATCAAAAATAACTAAAAAGCTTACATTGCCCAATTTAAATATCACATTTTAAGATAAAATTCTTTTGTTAAATTTATATACTCTTTAGTGTAGTCGTGTCGAGTATTTTCAATAATAAGCTCATTAATTTCAATAGCGCTTTCGCGGAAAGACATCTCGATTAAAGAGCGCTTAATTTCAGAATTTAGTGTGCCTCGAACGCGAGTAATTTTGTTAGGCATTAAGTTTACAGCCGAAGCTAAAGCAATAAATTTATTTTCTTCCTTAAAAGGAATAACTGTACAAAAAGTACCGTCTTCCATTAATAATTTAGAAACACTAGCTACTAAATGCTCAAAAGGCATGGCGTCTTGAAAACGTGCTAAATCACGTTGTGTATTTTCTGTTTTATAATCTTCATTATAAAATGGAGGATTGCATATAATTAAATCGTACTTATCTTCAATCTCTTCGGTAAATTCAGCTAAATCTGCATGGTAGCAAAATAATCTATCGCTCCATGGTGAAGCTTCAAAATTTTCAACACATTGTTCGTATGCTCTTTCGTCTATTTCTAATGCATCTATAACTTCAGCATGACTACGTTGTGCTAGCATTAAAGATAAAATGCCTGTTCCAGCACCAATATCTAGCGTTGCAAAAGGTTGTTTGGTAATGGTTGTCCAAGCACCAAGTAAAACACCATCGGTTCCAATTTTCATGGCACATTGGTCTTGTTTTACTGTAAACTGTTTAAAATAAAAAGGTTTACTCATTATTCTTCAAGATACAAATCAATTAAACCTTCGGGAGTATTAACAAATATGGTTTTGTTTTGTTTATCTACTTTAGAAATAAATTCATCATTCATAGGTATTAGTATTTCAATACCATTTCTGTCTATTTCAAATAAAGATTGAGCAGTACTATCATTAACACCTTTAATGGAGCCTACAGTTCCAAAGTTTTTGTCTTCTACGGTAAAGCCAATAATTTCATGAAAGTAAAACTTATCGTCGTCTAGTTCTGGTAATGCAGAAAGCGGTAAATAGCATTCGCTTTTTATTAAAGCATCAGCATCTGCTTCTGTGTCTACGTCTTCAAATTTTACACGCAACAATTCACTTTTATGCAATTGAGAACTTTCTGTAAAAAAAGGTATTAAATTACCTCTAACATCTACAAATACGGCATCTAAGTTTTCGTATAAATCTGGTTCATCTGTATCCAGTTTTATTAACAACTCTCCTTTAAAACTGTATTTTTTTACAATTTTACCAAGAAAAAAACATTCGTCTTTAGTCATCGAAAAATTTTTGTTTCGTTTCCACTATTATGGAAATATATTAATAATTACTTAGGTCTTGTTTGTATTTAACCTAATAATAAATTTTAGTTTTTTGTAATAAAAAACTCCGATAAAAAATTATCGGAGTTTAAAAGTATAAAAAATTAATTTTCTATTCTTCTTCGTTTGTTGCTTCTGCTTCTTCAGCTGGAGCTTCTTCTTCAACAACTGGAGCGTTAGCTGCAATTCTTGCTTCGTTAGCTGCTTTTTCAGCTTCAAATGCTTTAGCTTTAGCATCTGCATCAGCTTTTGCTAAAGTGTCTTTTTTTGCATCTACTTTACCAGCTTTTTCTTCTAACCAAGCAGCGAATTTCTTCTCAGCTTGCTCTTCAGTTAAAGCACCTTTACGAACTCCACCAGCAAGGTGATTTTTAAGTAAGGCTCCTTTGTAAGATAATAATGCTTTGGCAGTATCTGTTGGTTGTGCACCATTCTGTAGCCATTTTACTGCTCCATCAACATCTAATTCAATAGTTGCTGGGTTAGTGTTTGGGTTGTAAGCACCTATTTTTTCTAGGTATTTACCATCTCTTTTCGCGCGAGCATCTGCTGCTACGATCCAGTAATAAGGTTTTCCTTTTTTACCGTGTCTTTGTAATCTGATTTTTACAGGCATAAAAATTAATTTGTGAGGTACGCGACCTCGATTATTAATAAGTGTGCAAAGATACAATATTTATTTATATATCAACTTTTTAAATTAAAACTATAACATTGTGATTTTTTATTTTATTTTTGGTTTCTTCAAACACTATAAACTATGAAAAAAATTATCGTTTTATTCCTTTTAACTTTTGCTTTTTTTAGCTGTGGCGAAGAAGTTGAATTTAACACTCCAACCTTTAGTGCTAAAAAAGATGGTAATATTTGGGAAGCGGTTAGCTACACTGCAAATTTAGATACTAATGGTGTGTTGACAATTGTAGCTTTTAATAATTTTGAAACGATAACTTTAGTTGCTTTTCCATCAGACGCTAGTTCATGTACAGGTGTTTTTCAAGATAATATAGGTAGTTGTTATGAGGTTGTAGAGAATGCATCTTTTGCAACTTTACTAGATGCCGATGAAGTTTTCTATTCAACAAGTAATGTTCCAGATGAAAGTATGCAAATTTATCCTCCGGCTGGTGTAATAAATTTAAGAGATTTAGATTTAGAAGCAGGTTTAGTTTCTGGAGAGTTTTATTTCAATGCATTTTCTAACTCAGGATTATCTGCAGTTAATTTTAATGAAGGCTTTTTTCATAATGTTCCTTTAATTGGAGCGGTAGTAGTAGAAGGAAACACAAATATTTCTTGTGATAGTGCAGAAAGTGCTGTTAACGCTACATCTATTACATATAATGCAACTCCAACAAATGATCCTCAATATGAGAACGCTTGTAATGCTTATAGAACAGCTCTATTAAATAAAATATCATCTTGCGGTGACCCAGGAGGTACTATTCAAGATATGGTTGATGCTTTAGATTGTACAGCAACAACTACTTTAACTACAAGTATAGAAGTAGAGGTAGATGGCACAGCCAGAGTTTTTAATGCTAATGAGAGTGTAACATTAATTGGTACAACAAAAACGGTTATAGTTGAAGATGCCGCAAATACAGACTACGTTCAATTTGATATAGAAGAAGGACAAACAGGAACAGACATTGTAACTAATTTTGTAATAAATATAAACGGTGTCAACCATGAGCCTATACCGGGAAATATGACTTTAGGTGAATTTACTACCACAATTACAACAAATTCAAACACGGCTATTCAAGGTACATTTTCAGGTGCTGTTAACGATTATAACGGTGGAGCAGATGTTGGTTTAGCAAATGGTGTGATAAATGTTAATTTGTAGGTAATTTTATAAAATAAAAAAAGAGCGCAGTCCTAAGGCTGCGCTCTTTTTTTTTTGGTTTTGTTAAAGACTCTTAAAAACGTTTAAATCACTCACAAAGTGTGTTAAACAACTTGACATCGCATCTAATTTCTACTATCTTTAAATTGTTGATGTGAAACAATACGCATCATTAAAAAAAGTATTGAAATTTAAAATGATAAAAGATATTATGAAGTATACCGAAGAAATTTCAAACAAATTAAACGAACTACTTGTAAAAAACTATGATGCCGAAAAAGGATACATAGATGCCTACCAAAATGTAGAAAGTAACGATTTAAAAATGTTTTTTAAACGAAGAGCTTCAGAAAGAAGTGAATTTGCAAAAGAATTAAGAACCGAAATCTTACAATACGGACAAATTCCTGAAGATTCTGGAACGTTTAAAGGCGCAATGCATAGAAATTGGATGAATTTAAAAAACACGTTTTCATCTAACAATGAAGAAGCAATTTTAGAAGAAGCAATTAGAGGTGAGGAATCAAGTCTTGAAGAATACAATACTATGATTACAGAAAAAAACTTACCGCCAACAATTGATAACTTGATTGCAAAACATAGAGACGCAATACAATCTGCAATTAATACAGAAAAAGCCAAATTAGAATTGGTAAGCTAAAATTTTTTATGAAAAAGAAATTTGCTAAAAAGTCAACTCGAAAGAGTTGGCTTTTTTGCTGTTTAAAAGCTTTTATTCTCTTAAAAAATAGGGTCTTTATAACTCTTGATAACTTTAACTTTTTAAACTCTCATTTTTATGTATTTTTATAGGCCAATAATTTCTCACAGCTTTTTTAGCAAAACACCTTAATAACAGCTATTTATGTATTTAATATTTGATACAGAAACAACCGGTTTACCAAAACGTTGGGATGCACCAATTACAGATACAGATAATTGGCCAAGATGTATCCAGATTGCATGGCAATTACATGATGCTATGGGAAACTGTATTGAGAGTGAAGATTATTTAGTAAAACCAGAAGGTTTTAATATACCTTATGATGCCGAAAAAATCCATGGTATTTCTACAGAGTTAGCCCAAGAACAAGGAGTTGAGTTAATCGAGGTTTTAGAGAAATTTAATATAGCTTTAAGTAAAACAAAATTTGTTGTAGGTCAAAATGTAAAGTTCGATCTCAATATAATGGGAGCAGAGTTTGTTCGCGAAGACATTGCAAATCAATTACAAGAACTACCAGTTTTAGACACCTGTACAGAGCACACAGCAAGTTTGTGCCAAATTCCTGGTGGTCGTGGCGGAAAATTTAAATTACCAACGTTAACAGAGTTACACCAATATTTATTTAATCAGCCATTTGCTGAAGCGCACAACGCAACTGCCGATGTTGAAGCAACAACACGTTGTTTTTTAGAATTAATAAGAAGGCAACAATACACCAAAACACAACTTGATGTACAGCCAGATTATTTCGAGAAGTTTTCAGAAGCTAATCCGCAACCTATTCAGTTAATTGGCTTAAAGCACATTAATTTAAAAAAGGAAAGTGCTAAAATTAATGCCAGACTACAAAAGGAACAATCAAGCGGTATTTCTTCTGAAGAAATAAAGGAAAATATTGCCGATTTACAAGCTGTAGATTTTGTGCATTTACACAACCACTCTCAGTTTTCGGTATTGCAGTCAACAATGAGTGTTGCAGATATTGTAGCTGTTGCAGCAGAGCATAATATGCCTGCAGTAGCACTAACAGATCATGCAAACATGATGGGAGCATTTCACTTTGTTAATGCAGTAAACAAACATAACAAAGCTGTTGAAGGTAAAATAAAACAAGCCGAAGCTGAAGGTAAAACAACAGATGCGAAAAAAATAAAACCAATTGTAGGTTGTGAGTTTTTTGTGTGTGAAAACCATTTAGATAAATCTAGAAAAGATAATGGTTACCAAATTGTATTAATTGCAAAAAATAAAAACGGTTACCATAACCTTGCAAAGCTATCATCGCATGCATTTACAGATGGATTTTATTATGTACCTAGAATAGATAAAAAACTAATTGAGCAATATAGAGAAGACTTAATTTGTTTAACAGGAAACCTTTACGGCGAAGTGCCAAGTAAGGTTTTAAATGTAGGAGAAAATCAAGCAGAAGAAGCCTTGATTTGGTGGAAAGAAACTTTTCAGGACGACTTGTACGTAGAGCTTATGCGCCACAATCAAGAGGATGAAAATCGTGTAAATCCAACCTTAATAAGTTTAGCAAAGAAGCATGATGTAAAGCTTGTTGCAACAAATAACACCTATTACGCAAAGCAAGAAGATGCTAATGCGCACGATATTTTATTGTGTGTAAAAGATGGCGAAAAGCAAGCAACACCAATAGGTCGTGGTCGCGGTTACCGTTATGGTTTACCTAACCAAGAATATTATTTCAAGTCGGCAGAAGCCATGAAAAACATCTTTAAAGATGTGCCAGACGCAATTATTAATATTCAGGAAGTAGTAGATAAAATTGAAGGTTTTCAATTAGCTCGTGATGTATTATTACCAGCCTTCGATATTCCTGAGGAATTTCAACATAAAGAAGATTTAGAAGATGGCGGCAAACGTGGAGAAAATGCATTTTTAAGGCATTTAACTTACGAAGGAGCTAAAAAAAGATATGGCGAAGAACTATCAGAAGAAGTAGTAGAGCGTTTAGATTTTGAGTTAAGCGTTATTGAAAAAACAGGATATCCTGGTTATTTCTTAATTGTAGAAGATTTTATTCGTGAAGCCCGAAATATGGATGTTTCTGTTGGTCCAGGTCGTGGATCTGCAGCAGGATCTGTAGTAGCTTATTGCCTTTGGATTACCAATATAGACCCAATGAAGTATAATTTACTTTTTGAGCGTTTTTTAAATCCAGATCGTGTAAGTATGCCAGATATTGATATTGATTTTGATGATGAAGGTCGAAGTCGTGTCATGGATTATGTAATAGAAAAATACGGTAGTAATCAAGTAGCGCAAATTATTACTTATGGTACAATGGCAGCAAAATCTTCAATTAGAGATACTGCCAGAGTTTTAGATTTACCTTTATTTGATGCCGATAGGATAGCGAAGCTTATTCCAACAATGTCTAAATTAGGTAAGATTTTTGGACTATCGGAAAAAGAATTAGGAAGCAAATTTAGAGCTGAAGATTTAGAGAAAATAAACGAGCTTTTAAACATCTCTGAAGGAGAAGACCTTCAAGCCGAAACCGTAAACATTGCAAGATCACTTGAAGGTTCTGTAAGAAATACAGGTATTCATGCTTGTGGTGTAATTATTACGCCAGACGATATTACAAAATTCGTTCCTGTCTCTGTAGCTAAAGATTCAGATTTATACGTCACACAATTTGATAACTCTGTTGTAGAAGATGCAGGATTATTAAAAATGGACTTTTTAGGATTAAAAACCTTAACCTTAATTAAAGATACGGTTAAGATTGTAAAAGCAAAACATGGCATCACGCTTGATCCAGAAAACTTTCCTTTAGATGATGAAGAAACTTATGCTTTATTCCAACGAGGAGAAACTGTTGGTGTATTCCAGTATGAATCTCCTGGAATGCAAAAACACCTTAAAGACTTAAAACCAACGGTTTTTGACGATTTAATTGCCATGAATGCACTATATCGACCAGGACCAATGGAATACATTCCAAGTTTTGTTCGTAGAAAACATGGTGATGAAGATATAGAGTACGATTTGCCAGCAATGGAAGAGTACTTAAAAGAAACATACGGTATTACAGTTTACCAAGAGCAAGTAATGTTGCTTTCGCAAAAACTAGCAGATTTTACTAAAGGTGAAGCCGATGTTTTACGTAAAGCAATGGGTAAAAAGCAAATTGCGGTACTAGATAAAATGAAACCAAAATTTATCGAGCAAGCAAGTGCTAAAGGTCACGATGCTAAAAAACTTGAGAAAATTTGGAAGGATTGGGAAGCTTTTGCAAGTTATGCCTTTAATAAATCGCACTCTACATGCTATGCTTGGATTGCTTACCAAACCGCTTATTTAAAAGCACATTATCCTGCAGAATATATGGCAGCAGTACTGTCTAATAACATGAACGATATTAAGCAGGTTACATTTTTCATGGAAGAGTGTAAACGTATGAAATTGCCTGTACTTGGTCCAGATGTTAACGAGAGTTATTATAAATTCTCTGTAAATAAAGACAATGCAGTACGTTTTGGAATGGGAGCCATTAAAGGAGTTGGTCATGGAGCAGTAATGACTATTGTAGAGAACCGTAAAAAAGACGGTCCATACAAGTCTATTTTTGATATTGCAAAACGAATAGATTTACGTGCAGCCAATAAAAAAGCTTTTGAAAATTTAGCGTTAGCTGGTGGTTTTGATTGTTTTACAGATACGCATCGTGCACAGTATTTTCATAAAGAAGGTAGCGATTTAACTTTTCTTGAAAAAGCCATTAAATATGGAGCAAAACATCAAGAAAACGAAAACTCTGCTCAGGTAAGTTTATTTGGTGGCGGTAGTGAAGTGCAAATAGCCGAACCAGAAGTGCCACCATGTGAAACTTGGGGAACTATGGAGAAGTTAGCACAAGAGCGTGAAGTTGTTGGTGTCTATATTTCTGGTCACCCATTAGATGATTTTAGAACCGAAATGAAAAACTTCTGTACAGGAACCATTGCTTATTTTAATGACCTTACACCACATGTAAATAAAGAAATTACTTTTGGAGGCGTAGTTACAGATGTTCAGCATCGTGTAAGTAAACAAGGTAAAGGTTGGGCGTTATTTACTATAGAAGATTATACAGATTCTTTTGAATTTAGAATTTTTGGAGAAGACTATTTAAAACATCGTCCATTTTTACTAAAAAACACTTTTGTACACGTAAAAACTTTTGTACGTGAAGGTTGGGTAAATAGAGATACTGGTAAAAAAAGTGACCCACGATTACAATTTAATAGTTTCCAATTGTTGCATGATGTTATGGATAAATACGTACGTAAATTATCTATACAATTAAATATTAAAGAATTAGAGTCAGAAAAAATTCAGAACTTAAAATCTTTAATTTCAATGCATCCAGGTAATCATATGCTTGATTTTGTTATTTATGATAATAGAGAACAGATAAAATTAGAAATGCCAAGTCGAAGGCAAAAGGTAAAAGTTTCTCAAGAGCTTTTAAGTGCATTAGATGAAGATCAAATTTATTATAAACTTAATTCTTAAAAATATAGGTTTTACAAGTGCAATAATAGTTACTTTGTTTAACCTAATTTTAGCGCAAAGGATTGATGCGGCATCCTTTTTTGTCATTGAAACAAAAAAGATATAGCGGAGCCTAGTTTATGCGCCCAAATAAAATAAACCTAATCAATGCAGCTATAAGTTAAACAAATTGTAAGAGTGTAAGGTTTCGGTTTTTTTTTGACTAAGTTTGTATATTAATAAGAAGTAACATTCAATAAAAAAATAAATATCATGGCATTAGAAATCACAGATGCAAATTTTGAAGAAACAGTATTAAAAAGCGACAAACCAGTTATGGTAGACTTTTGGGCTGCTTGGTGTGGACCTTGTAGAATGGTTGGGCCAATTATTGACCAAATTAGTGAAGAGTACGACGGTAAAGCTATTGTTGGAAAGGTTGATGTTGATGCAAACCAAGAATTTGCAGCTAAGTATGGTGTAAGAAATATACCTACAGTTTTGGTCTTTCAAAATGGAGAAGTAGTTGGTAGACAAGTTGGAGTAGCACCAAAAAATGCTTACTCTGAAGCTATTGACGCACTACTATAGAAATATATTTTCATAAAGAATTGATAAAGGTTTGTTGTTATGGCAAACCTTTTTTTTATTTTAGTAAAAAAGTAAATTACAATGAGTAAGACAACAAAAGCGCAAGACGCAATAGATAGTAAACTATTAGACGAAAGAAAGGTTTTTCTTTGGGGAATGGTAGACGATAAAAGTGCTAAGCATGTTATAGATAGACTTCTGTATTTAGATAGCTTAGAAACTAAAGATATTACATTATACATTAACAGTCCTGGAGGTTATGTAACATCTGGTTTTGCAATGTATGATACAATAAAATCATTAAAAAGTGATGTTTCTACAGTGTGTACTGGTTTAGCTGCTTCTATGGGTTCTATATTATTATCTGTAGGTACAAAAGGTAAACGTTTTATACAGCCTCATGCACGTGTTATGATACATCAGCCAAGTGGTGGTGCACGTGGTCAAGCTAGTGACATAGAAATTACAGCTCAGGAAATTTTAAAAACAAAAGAACTTAGTGCTAAGATTTTAGCAGAAAACTGTGGTCAGGATTTTGAGAAAGTAATGAAAGATTTTAATCGTGACCATTGGATGGGAGCAGAAGAGTCTAAAGATTACGGTATTGTAGATGGTATTTTAGATTAAAAATATTAAGAGTAGAGAAAAGAGATTAGAGATTTAATTCTATTCTCTTTTTTTATGTAAAATAAATTAAAGAAATTCTTGCCTTTGCAGGAACAAGATGAATTTACAAGACGAATTAAATAAAGCTGGCGGATTTAAAAACTTAGAGCACTTGGCAAGACAGGTTGTTGAAGGTTTCATTTCTGGCATGCATAAAAGTCCGTTTCATGGATTTTCGGCAGAGTTTGCTGAACATAAAATCTATAATCCTGGTGAAAGTACACGTCATATAGATTGGAAGCTTTTTGCAAAAACAGATAAACTTTATACCAAGCGTTATGATGACGAAACAAATTTACGTTGCCACATTATATTAGATAATAGTAGCTCTATGCATTATCCCGATAGGTCTAATTTTGGGATAGATAATTTAAATAAAATTGCATTTTCGGCTTTGGCATCTGCTTCTTTAATGCACATTTTAAAAAAACAACGTGATGCTGTGGGATTAAGTATCTATAGTGATGCTTACGATTTCTATGCAAGTGAAAAAGGAAGTGAACGCCATCACCAAATGCTTTTAGCGCAATTGAGTAATACGGTTTTAAGTAAGCCTAAAAATAAGCAAACGGAAACTTACCAGTATCTGCATCAAATTGCCGAGAAAATTCATAGGCGTTCGCTAATTTTTGTGTTTACAGATATGTTTCAAACCTCTACAGATGAGGTTAAGCTTTTTGATGCACTTCGTCATTTAAAACATAATAAACATGAAGTTGTATTGTTTCATGTATTTGATAAGAGTAAAGAATTAGTTTTTGACTTTAATAATAAGCCAAAACGATTTGTAGATGTAGAAACAGGAGAACATATTAATTTATATAGTGAACAGGTAAAAGATAATTATGAGGCTTTAGTTAGTGATTACTTTAAAGATTTGCGAGTAAAATGTGGTCAAAACCGTATTAAGTATGTTGAGGCAGATATAAACAATAGTTTTGATGCAATCCTAACTAGCTATATGTTAGAGCGTCAAAAATTTATTTAAACTTTTTTTAAAAAAAAATCGCAAAAAGGTTTGCAGTATTAAAATAGCGGTGTATATTTGCCCTCGCAATATGCAACGGTCTGGTAGTTCAGTTGGTTAGAATGTCGCCCTGTCACGGCGAAGGTCGCGGGTTCGAGTCCCGTCCAGACCGCAAAATTGCTAAAAGCTTCAACAATGTTGAAGCTTTTTTTGGCAAAAAATTTAGTTGTGTTGTTTTGATGGGTGTAGTAGTCCATCAAGCTGGTAGAAAGCTAGTTAAATAGCTAAAACCGATGGAAAGCTTTCCTTTTTTCTCTCAAAATTTTGAGATAGAAAATTGGGATGCTTTTTTATTTTATCGTATTTTCTTCTTATTTTATACTTTATTGCTCAAAATATTAACATTTGTTAATCGGTTAATCCTTGATTTATGTATTTCGTCGATTATTTGAGCCGTTTATAGATGTTTCCAATATATTAGCCGCTCTTACTGAGTCCCTTAGCATTTCGATGCCTCTAAGTAAGAGCATTCCATTGAATAGACATTAAGTCTATGTTATTAATTTATGTGTGGTACTATGAATAATGGTAGCATTTTCTGTATTCATATTTTAACTAAAAAATTGAAAACAAAATAAATAAACATAAATTATGAAATCTCTTAAAATTACATTAGTAGCAATCTTCTCATTAATATTATTAACAGCTGTATTACCTTCTAGCGAAGCAGATGCAACTATAGTAATAGAAACACCCAATCACGAAATTAACAAGCCTTTAATAGATGCAACTGCCTTTGGTGATAAAAAGAAAAAAGTAGTACCATCTAACGGATAGATTTAAAAATAAAATTACAATAAATACAAACCTCATTAATAGCAAAAACATTATGAAAACTTTAAAAATTACATTAGTAGCAATCTTCTCATTAGTATTATTCACAGCAGTTCTACCATCTAACGATTCTAATTCTACAATAGTGATAGAAACACCAAATCACGAAATTAACAAGCCTCTAATAGATGCAACAGTATTTGGAGATAAGAAGAAAAAAGTAGTACCATCTAACGGATAGATTTTAAACAACAATATTTTACCCTCATTAATAGCAAAAACATTATGAAAACTTTAAAAATTACATTAGTAGCAATCTTCTCATTAGTATTATTTACAGCAGTTTTATCATCTAAAGATTCTAGTTCTACAATAGTGATAGAAACACCAAACCACGAAATAAATAAACCTTTATTAACTGCAACCGTTTTTGGAGACAAAAAGAAAAAGGTAATACCATCTAACGGATAATTTAATAAACATTTCTCGCAACATTACATCTTTAATAGCAATAACATTATGAAAACTTTAAAAATTACATTAGTAGCAATCTTCTCATTAGTATTATTTACAGCAGTTTTATCATCTAAAGATTCTAACTCTACAATAGTTATAGAAACACCAAACCACGAAATAAATAAACCTTTATTAACTGCAACCGTTTTTGGTGATAAAAAGAAAAAGGTAATACCATCTAACGGATAATTTAATAAACATTTCTCGCAACATTACATCTTTAATAGCAAAAACATAATGAAAACTTTAAAAATTACATTAGTAGCAATCTTCACAATAACATTATTTACTTCAGTTTTACCATCTAAAGATTCTAACTCTACAATAGTGATAGAAACACCAAATCACGAAATAAATAAACCTTTATTAACTGCAACCGTTTTTGGAGACAAAAAGAAAAAGGTAATACCATCTAATGGATAGTTTTTATGAAGAGGGAATTCTTTTCAATACAATCCCTTTTTTATATATTGTAATTGTAAATAATTTTATTAAAAATTATACTTTTATGAGATAAAGACTAGATATTGAAATTTTATAATAAACTAACTTCTTTTATATTAATTTTCTTTTGCTGTTTCTTACAAGCACAAGATGATAGTCTATACTCTAATATTTATAAATTTAGAGCGCTTGCTAAAGATCAATCATTGACATTTAATAAACGTTTTGAGTATGCTAAAAAAGCAATCTCACTCTCAAAACAAACAAAACAAGATACTACTGTACTGGCTAGTAATAGAATACTTTCGTATATATATTTATTAGAAGGTGTTGGAGACTCTATATATAAAATAAATAAAGAAAACTTAAGGTTATCTAAAAAATTAGATGATACTTTAAAAATGGCTTTTGCAACTAATAATATAGCCTATAGTTTTGAATTAACTAATAAACCAGATAGCGCATATTATTATTATTACCAAGCAGAAAAATATTATAGCCAACTTAATAGAAAATTAAATCAAATTGAAGTTTTGTATGCTATGGCAAGCATACAAGAAACAGAGCGAGACTTTATTGGGTCTGAGATTAATGCTATTGAAGCTATTAAAATTTTAAACGATTTAGAAGAAGATGAAGCAGTAGTAAACGAATGGCAATGGAATATTAATAATTTATTAGCAATAATCTCCAGTAGAATAGAACTCTATGATGAAGCAATTACTTACCATAACAAAGCTTTATCTTATACAAGAAATAAAGATGCAAACCCATATAACGCACTATTTTCTAAAATTAATATTGCCATACTTCAACGCAGAAAGAAAGATTTTGATAAGTCTATAGAAATATTTGAATCTCTATTAGAAGACCAAAAATTAAAATCTGTAGACCCATTATCCTATGTAACCGTTATTTCTAACTTAGCGTATGTAAAATTTTTAAAAGGAGATAAAAATTATAATCAAATAATAGAAAGGTTAAAGGAAGCTTTAAAAATAGCTAATGATGAAGATGATGAAATAGAAATATCTGGAGTAAGTAAATTTCTTTCAGAAGTTTATTTAAAAGCTAATATAAAAGATTCGGCTTTATATTATTCAAATCAATCTTTAAAAGTTGCAAAACAAATAAATGCAAATCAAACAATTTTAGATGCATTACTATTAAAATCTAAAATTGAAACAGGTAAAAAATCTAATTCAAGCTTATTTCAATATATAAAACTAAGTGACAGTTTAGTATTAGCAGAACGTTCTATAAGTAATAAATTTGCTAGAATTTATCATGAAACAGATGTTATAAAAAGAGAAAAAGAAGCTGTTTCTAGGCAAAACATGTGGCTTTTAATAACAACAATTGGTTTACTAATTTTAGTTTTATTTATATACATAATTAAAACACAGCGAGAAAAAAACAAGGAATTACAACTCGCCAGGCAACAACAACAAGCAAATGAAGAAATTTATAACCTTATGTTATTGCAGCAAGATAAAATGGATGAAGCTAGAGCTCTAGAGAAAAAAAGAATTTCTCAAGAAATACATGATGGTATTTTAGGTAGACTATTTGGAGCACGATTAAGCTTAGATAGTTTAAACATGCTAAAAACCGATGATGCCATACAAAATAGAGAAAGTTATATAAACGAATTAAAAGATATAGAACAGGATATTAGAAAAGTATCTCACGAGTTAAATACAGATTTTATAGCTAATGCAAGTTTTGAAAGTTTAATAACTACTTTAGTAGAAACTCAATGCCTCGCGTACCAATTAACTTATAATCTAGCCTTAGACCACAAATTAAATTGGGATATTTTACCAAATAAAACTAAAATACATTTATATAGAATAATACAAGAATCGCTTCAAAATATTTATAAGCATGCAAATGCAAGTCTTGTAAGCATCTCTATAAAACAAAAAAAGAATTTAATATCTTTAACAATAAATGATGATGGAGTAGGATTTGATCTTGCGCGAAATAAAGAAGGAATTGGATTAAAAAACATGAAATCTAGAGTACAGCAAATTAATGGTGTATTTACTGTTAATACAGAAAAAAATAAAGGAACTAATATTAAAATAGATGTCCCAATCTAACTAATAAATTTTTTTAAAATGTTACCAAGAACAATAAGAATTTTAATGACAGATGATCACCCAATGATTTTAGAAGGGTATCAAATTACATTAAAAGCAACAAAAAAGGAAAACCAAACACTACTTATAGATACAGCAAATAACTGTGATGAGTCTATTGCTGAAATAAAAAAATCTATAGAAACCAATAATCCGTTTGATGTATATTTTTTTGATATAAGTATTCCAGAGTCAAGTGATGGTAAATATAAGTCTGGACTAGATTTGGCAAAATATGTATACGAACATTCTCCCAGTTCTAAAATTATAATTTTAACCATGTTTGACGAATCGTTTAGAATTCATAAAATTATAAACGAAATTAATCCAGAAGGTTTTTTAATAAAAAGCGATTTAACCTCGAGCGAATTATCAAGTGCATTTCAACGTATACTAAATAACGAAATTTTTTATAGTGGAACTGTAAATAGTATATTAAGTAAAACCTTACCAAGTAGGTTAGATGTAGATGGTATAAATCACGAAATATTATACCTTTTATCTAAAGGAACAAAAACAAAAGATTTGGTAAAACATTTTGACCTCTCGTTAAGTAGTGTAGAAAAACGTAAAAAAACCTTAAAACGAATGTTTTTGGTTGAAGATTTAAACGATGAAGCATTAATAAATGCTGCTCGAGAAAAGGGATTTATTAATTAATTTACTTAATAATAACCTTCTAAATGTTAAAGTTTTAAAAATTTTAAAAAAATAAAAATTTCCGTAACTACCACTAACACTGTAAAGTACGGTTTTTCCCGTAATCTAATTACGGTTTTTCCCGTAACACACAAAATAGCCTTTACTATATTTGTTTTATCAACAATCATTAACTTGATTCATTTCATTTTATGAAGGAATTTAGTTGGTAATAGCACATTTACACAAACCCTATAATTGTCATATAATTATAGGGTTTCTTCTTTTTTAAAATATCGCAGCTTTATATTCCCAAAAGACTTTAATATAAAAGCCAAAATAAATTATAGCAACAACAAACTTTATAAAAGTTCCGGTAATAAAACCTAAAAACGAACCAAAAGCAGCTTTAATAGCTGTTTTAGAATCTGCTTTATTAATTAGTTCTCCAATTAGTGCTCCAAAAAATGGACCTATAATTATACCAAATGGAATAGGAGAAAATAAACCCACGATTAATCCAATAGTGGTGCCAACCATGCCAGCTCTAGAGCCACCAAATTTTTTGGTACCAATAGCAGGTATTATATAGTCTAAAGCAAAGACAAAAAGCGCAATTGCTAAGGTAATTATTAAAAACTGAGTGTTTGTTGGTACAGCACTGGTTAAGTACAAAAATAGAAGTCCCAACCAACTCAATGGCGGACCAGGAAGTACAGGTAAAATACTACCAATTAAGCCTAAACATATAAATAACAAGCCTAGAAACGTAAGAAATATATCCATTATTTTTTTATCTATTAGACTCCGTTTTAAAAATAATGTTACAAATTTTAAACTAAAAAATTAGTTTAAACTAAAAAAATAGTTATATTTGAACTAAATATTTAGTTTTAAAAAGTATTAATATGAAACAACTTACAAAGGCAGAAGAAGATATAATGCAAGTTTTATGGCAATTAGAGAAAGCCAATGTAAAGCAAATAATTGAGCAATTACCACAGCCAAAACCAGCATATAACACAGTATCTACAATAGTTAGAATATTAGAAAGTAAAGGCTTTGTAGATTACGAAAAAAAAGGAAAAGGACATATTTACTTTCCTTTATTAAAAAAGCAAGAGTATAGTAACCAGTCATTAAATAAATTGGTAGACAACTATTTTCAAGGATCGTTTAAAAGTATGGTCTCATTTTTTGTTAAAAAAAATGACATAAATCTAAATGAATTGGAGTCTGTTTTAGAAGAAATTGAAAAACAAAAAAAATAATAAAAGATGCTATATTATATTTTACAAACCGTTGTTTTTCAGCTATTATTTTTAATGCTGTATGATGTTTTTTTTAAAAATGAAACATTCTTTAATTGTAATAGAATCTACTTGTTGTTTACTGCAGTTCTATCGTTAATTTTACCTTTCTTACAAATAAATAGCTTCAATAAAATAATACCGCAAGATTATGTTTTGAGCCTTCCAGAAATAATAATAGGTCAAAAAGAAATTGTTGCAGGAACTATTACAAAAACAGACTTAACAAAAGTGCCTTCTGGTTTCACATTCCATTGGGAACATATAATATATTTAGGTAGTGTAATAACATTAATACTATTTGTTTTTAAGCTATCTAGACTTATAATTCTAGTTTTTAAAAGCCCTAAAACTAAATTTAAACAAGCTTTTTTAATTCAGATTATAAATAGTAAAACAGCCTATTCTTTTTTCAATTATATATTTATTGGAGATAAAATTTATCCAGAAGAAAAACAAACAATTATAGCGCACGAGCTAGAACATGTAAAAGAAAAACATAGTATAGATTTGTTGTTTTTCGAAATTTTAAAAATCATTTTTTGGTTTAATCCTCTAATTTATTTGTATCAAAATAGAATTGCCAATTTACATGAATTTATAGCAGATTTTAAAGCTGTTAAGTCAAGTAATAAAACTTTTTATTATCAAAATTTGCTATCTCAGGTTTTCGATACTAAAAAAGTATCATTTATCAATCCATTTTTTAAACAATCATTAATCAAAAAACGAATCATTATGTTAAGTAAACAAAAATCAAAACAAAAAAACGTATTAAAGTATCTTTTATTAGTTCCAGTAATTTTTGGAATGTTATTATATACTTCTTGTGCTAATGAAGAAAAAACTACAAATGATGAATTATTAGATTCAAACTCTAAAAATGCTGTAGACGAAATAGTTGAAGAAGAAATTTTAGAAATAGAAGAGGTTGCCTCATTTTATGAAATAGACGAAGTGCCAAAATATCCAGGATGTGAAACTTTGACTACTAATGACGAATTGAGAAAATGTTTTTCAAATAATTTAAATAAAATTATTGCTAATAATTTTAACTCTTCTCTTGGTAAAACACTAGGTCTAGTTGGTTCACAAAAAATAGATGTTTCATTTACAATAAACAAATTAGGCAAAATAGAAAAGGTAAATGTAAAAGCACCGCACCCAGAATTAAAAGAAGAAGCAAAGCGTGTAATAGGTTTAATACCAAATGTTATTCCTGGAAAACAAAATGGCAAAGTGGTTAACGTCGCATTCTTTCTGCCTATAAAATTTGTAGTTAAAGAATAAAAAAGATGATTTTTATAATTTAAAACCGAAGCATAGTCTTCGGTTTTTATTTTTAAAATAATTAATTGTACTTTTCAACTTTGTTTATAGTTATGCAAAGAGTACTTGTTTTATTGTTAATTATTTGCGCCACGTCGTGTGAATATTTTAATGCAAAAAAAATAGCTTCAGAAGATATTTTAAAAGAAGAACTTAAAACCTTTAACTGGAGCGATGTTGATACCTATCCAACTTTTGTTTCATGCGATACTTTAAATACTAAAGACACAAAAAAAAACTGTTTTATAAATACACTCTCGCAGCATATTACTTCAAGTTTGCAAGAAGAAACAATTATAGTTTCAAAAGATATAAATGATACGGTTATTTTGGCATTTCAAATCTCAGAAACTGGCCAATTAAATATAAAAGATATAAGTATAAACGATTCTATTTTAGTGCAAATACCAGAACTGGAAAACATGCTTTTTAAAAGTTTAAATACTTTACCAAAAATTTATCCAGCAATTAAACGCAATCAACCAGTAAAAACAGAGTTTAAGTTACCAATAATTATAGAAGCTAATTAAAACCTAATTGCTAACTTTTTCATTAAACGTAAGATTTCAACATAAAGCCATATTATAGTTACAAGTAAACCATAGCAGGCAAGCCACTCTTTATACTTTGGTGCTTTATTTTTATAGCGTTCTATAAAATCGAAATCTAATAAAAATGATAAAGCGGCAAAGGTAGCAGCGACAATATTAAAGCCAATAGCAATCCAGCTGGTTCCCCAAATAAAAGAACGAATACCAAAAAAGCTTAAAATCCATGAGATTAAATACACTAAAAATATTGCCGAACATACTGTAATAATTACGCTTCTAACCTTTTTTGTTACTACAATTATTCGGGTTTGGTATAAAAATAAAATTGTAAAAAAAGTAATTATAGTAACACCAATAGCTTGATATGGCATTTCGGGATAATGTACTTTTACAAAAGCGGTAAAGCCACCAAGAAAAAACCCTTTAGCAACAGCGTATAATGGCACTAAAAAATGTGCCCAATGTTGGCGTACAGATAAAACAATACTAATAACAATTGCAGCTATCATGCCACCAGTGCCAAACCATTTTATATTGGTGCCACTAGTATGTAGTTTCCAAACACCTACTACAATAGTTGTAGTGATAGTTAGCATTAAAAAAGTTTTAATTAAAATGCCAGTAACAGTCATTTTTGCATTGGCCGTTTTGCGGTCGTTCCAAAAATAATTTGAAAATATAGGATTAGATGTATTGTTTAATAAACGCACTATAAATTAAATTTGTAACCTAAGGCAAAGTCTAAAGGAAATTGGTCTTCATTATCAATAAGTAAAGCAAATAGAGAATCGTAAACAAAGGTTAAGTAACCGTTTCCTAGCTTAACATCTGTACCAATACCAAATATAAAAGGAACATCGAAAGAGGTTCCAGAATTTTCAATTATTATAACATTAGAAGCATCATTAGGATCTTGAATTGTACTATTTGTTTTCGAGCTTGTTAAAGTTGCAAATTTTGTTTGAGCATAAATACTAAACTTAGAGGTGTTTATAATTTTAAATCTATAACCTAAAGCCAATTGAAAAGCAGCATAATCAAAATCATCACTACTAGTACTATAACGCATATTTAAAAAACCAGAATGTCTTGAAGGTTTGTTAGCTGCAACTTCTAATTCTGCACCAAAAAAGGGAACAGTTTCATTATCTTTATTACTAATAAAGTTTGGGTTTTTTACAAAAGGATTATTAGTTAAACCGCCAAAAACACTTAAACGTAATTTTAGTTTAGCAGTATCATCATTTACTACATAATTCACGTCTTTAGCAGCGTTATATTGGTTTATAAAGTTTTTAAGACTATATGTAGTTAATTTAGTTTTTGAAGCATCCATAAGTGTTAAATCGCTTAATACCTGCTTATATTCCTCTTTGTATTTTTTATTATCGCCTTTAGTATTTTTTAGTTCTATAAGTGTATTGTCTTCGGTTTTTATAAAGTATCTGTATTTACCGTTAAAAGTATTCCAAAGCAAATCTAAAGTACCATTAGCTTCAGTTTTAAGCGTTAGGTTTTCACTTTCAAACATATAGGTTTGTTGAGCAAACGTTATAATGCTAATTAAAAAAAGACTTAGAAATGAGATTGTTTTTTTCATAATGTAGTAGGTTATTCTATGTAAATGTATAAATTTTAAGTGAACTTGTACTTACTTTTTAAAAGTTCTGCCTTTCCATTTGTATTTAGAAAACATAGAAATTAAAGCAATGTAAACAGTAAAAAAAGGATAGATAAATGCTGATAATATATAACCAGATAAATGTTTTTTTTGACTGAAAAAATCTGCAGACTTATAAATTAAGAGAAAATCTATAATACTCTTAAGGACGAAAATAAAAATTAATGCTCTTACAGAAAACAACTGAAGCATGCTTAACACGAGGCTAATAACTATAGTAGCATTCATTAATAAAACAATTAGTCCAACTACTTTACCAAATATAGAGTTATAACTCGAGGTTTTTGCAGCCCAACGTTTGCGTTGAGAAACTAATGTTGATACTGTTGGTTGCGCTTTGGTTTTTACAATTGCATTTTTAGATTTTAAATAATTAACAGCCGTTTTGTCTTTTTCAATTGCCTTTTGAAGCAAAAAAATATCATCACCACTTGCAATATTTTCATTTCCACTAAAACCCTTTAAATCTAGAAACCATGATTTTAAATAAGCAAAATTAGCACCATTACATAAAAATGGTTTATTTATACCAAAGCCTCCAATGGTTGCTCCCATTAAACTTAAAAAATCTATTAATTGAAATTGTTGTATAAATGTGTTTGTATTATGGTAGGCAACTGGAGCAATAACCATTTTGCTTTTTGTTTTTAAAATAAAAGCGTTAAAAGTGTCTAGCCATAAAACAGGTAGTTGGCAATCGGCATCTGTAGTAATAATCCAATCGTTTTTTGCATTATTTATGGCAGAAGTTATAGCGTCTTTTTTGGGAGAATTAGAATTCCTGTTGTTTTTAATTATTTTAAAATTTATCTCTTGGTTTTTAAAATGCTTAGTTATAATAGTAACAGAATTGTCTGTAGAATCATCATCAACAAAAAGAATCTCAAAGTGTGTTTTTAAATATTGTAATTTTACGATAGAATCTAATAAAATCTTAAGGTTTTTGGCTTCATTTCTAAACGGGACAATTATAGAAAAAGTGGTTTTATTTTTAGTTCTTTCAGTATTAAAAATATTAATTCGGTAAAAGCCATAAAGTAACGCTCCAATAAAGCACAGGTAAATACTTGTAATAATAATAGCTAGAATTATCATGGTTTTAGCTGCTTTTTATGGTTAAAAGTAAGTACAAAATAACAACCTGCCACACTTGGTATTACAAAGTTTAAAATCCACATCGTTGTAATTACAGATAATATTGTAAGCGTGCTTATGCTAGTAAAAGAAAAAAGGAAAACTGCAACACTACCTTTAACAACAACATCAAAAATAAAGAGTGTTGGTATAATAGATGTTAATAAATACATAGTAGTTATTATAACCATAGCATCGAGGTAATGCATATTTACACCAAAAAGTAAGAGTAAATAATAAAATTGAAATGAAAATAATACATAACGAAATATTGAAAATACAGTGACTAAAAAACTAACTTTTACAGGAAGATTTTTTAAAAAAAGAAAAATCTTATTAAGGGAAAAACCTTTAATAGTATATTTAGTTTGCTTAACACCTAAAATAAAAAAAACTATAATAACAACACCTAAAGTTAATATTCGTAAAATACGATAAACATCTATATTTATTGAGTAAGTACTTGTAAATAGTAATAAGCCAATAGACCCAAAAACTACTGTAACAACCATTTGTAAAGTATTGCCAACAAGGTTTAAAAGCATGATTTTTTTTCTATAACTATTAACAAAATATATAGCCTTTGCACCATATTCTCCTATACGATTTGGTGTAAATAAAGAAGCAGTTAAAGAACCTAAGGTTTGTTTTGTTGCTTCAAAAAACGATATTTTTTTAATAGTTGAAACTAATTGTTTCCATTTTAAAATTTCTAAAAACCAATTAAATAAACTTAAAACCAACAGAAAAAATACGTTTTTAGCCGAAAAAAAAGCGTTTTCGTTTAAAAAAGTGAAGAATGTACTAAATTTTAAATTTCCATTATTAGCCAATTTGTTATAAATAAAATAGAATGCACCAACTACTATACTCAATTTAATGAGTGCAAAAAAGAATTGCTTAGTTTTGTAGGGTAAAGAGTAATTCATTTTTTTTCTGAAGTTGATTCAGGATTCTATAGAATGAGTCTTATTTTTTTAGACTACAAATTAAATCAATTATTACCCAATGAAGACTTCATTTAAATACTATTGTACATTTATATTGTTATTTTGTTTCGTTAACTATGGTTTTTCTCAAAAAGAAACAGCTAAATGGAAAGCCTTAATTGCTTTAGGATTAAACAGTCCGTCACAAGGTGGTTTTGTTGAAGGTTTTGAAGGTAATACAGTAAATTTCCCGACTATAAATTTGGGAGTACAGCGAATGTTTACTCCAAAATATGGTGTTAAGTTAGATTTAGGTTACAATCGTTTTGGTGTTGAAAATGAGTTGTTTGAAAATAAAATTAATTACACGCGCATAAATGCGCAGTTGGTTTACGATACGTCTCAGGTTTTTTATTTTTTACCACAAAACGTAACTTTAGTTGGGCATATAGGTCCAGGATATTCTATGGTAAAACCTCTAGGTGATTTTAAAGACAATGATGTGTCTTATTTAAATGCAATGGCAGGAATAGAAATACATCATTACGTATCTAGAACTGTAAATGTTTTTGCCGATGTTTCTTATATCTATGGTTTTAGCAGTGATTTTGAAAATGTAGAATCTGGTTTAGGTTCTTTTAACGGTAATGTTGCAACGCTTACTTTTGGTGTAGCAATATCTTTAAGCGGTTGTGTAACCTGTAATTAAATGGCAGAAGAAAAAATTATATTAGGTATCGATCCTGGAACCACAATTATGGGTTTTGGACTTATAAAAGTGGTAAATAAAAAAATGCATTTTTTACAACTTAATGAGCTAGACTTAAAAAAATACGACGATCATTATTTAAAGCTAAAACTAATTTTTGAACGTACTATAGAATTAATAGATACACATCATCCAGATGAAATTGCTATAGAAGCACCTTTTTTTGGAAAAAATGTACAAAGTATGCTTAAGCTTGGTCGTGCACAAGGCGTCGCAATGGCTGCCGGTTTGTCTCGGGAAATACCAGTAACAGAATACGCTCCAAAAAAAATTAAAATGGCAATAACAGGAAATGGAAATGCAAGTAAAGAACAGGTAGCAAAAATGCTGCAAGGTATGCTTGGTATAAAAAAACTTCCAAAAAACTTGGATGCTATGGATGGTTTAGGAGCTGCTGTTTGTCATTTTTACAACCAAGGACGTGTTGAAATTGGCAAAAGTTATTCTGGTTGGAGTGCTTTTGTTAAGCAAAATGAAAAGCGCGTGAAAAAGTAAAAATAAATGTCTGGAATTTACATTCACATACCATTTTGCAAGCAAGCTTGCCACTACTGCGATTTTCATTTTTCTACCTCAATGAAGAAGAAAGATGAGCTAATTAATGCTTTAATTAAAGAATTAGAAATAAGAAAAACCGAGTTTAATAATATAACTGTAGAAACCATTTATTTTGGAGGTGGAACACCATCGCTTTTATCTACTTTAGAAATTAACAAGATTATTGATGCGGTTTATAGTAATTATGAAGTTATAAATAATCCTGAAATAACCTTAGAGGCTAATCCAGACGATTTAAACAACCAGCAAATAATTAAGCTATCACATTCACCAATTAATAGGTTGTCTATAGGCATACAATCTTTTCATGAAAAAGATTTAAAACTCATGAATAGAGCTCATAATTCAAGTGAAGCTAAATCCTGTTTAGTAGAAGCGACTAAGTATTTTAATAATATTTCTTTAGATTTAATTTACGGTATTCCTGGAACAACACATGCAGAATGGGAAGAGAATATAGCTATTGCATTAAGTTTTGGTGTTAACCATATATCCAGCTATGCTTTAACTGTAGAACCTAAAACAGCATTAGCATCGTTTATAAAAAAAGGAATAATTGATAATGTAGACGATGCATTAGCCCAAGAGCAATTTCATATTTTAATAGAAAAATTAGCTCAAAATAACTTTATACACTATGAGCTTTCTAATTTTGGAAAAGAAGGCTTTTTTAGTAAAAACAACTCTGCTTATTGGCAAGGTAAACCGTATATTGGTATAGGTCCATCGGCACATTCTTTTAATGGTAAACAACGTGGCTGGAATGTTAGAAATAATACCAAATACATAAAATCTATAGAGAATAATACCTTACCAATAGAAATTGAAACGCTAACAATAACAGATCAATATAACGAGTATGTAATGACTGGTTTACGTACTGTTTGGGGAGTTTCAATACAAAAAATAGATTCAGATTTTGGTGAACATTTTAAAGTTTATTTATTAAAACAAGCTCAAAAATTTATTAAAGAGCAATTACTTTATATTGAAAACAATAAACTTCTTGTAACCAAAAAAGGAAAGTTTTTAAGTGATGGTATTGCTAGCGATTTATTTATGTTAAATTAAATTTCGTATTTTAAAATAGAAACCATCTAGGGATTTTTAAATTTATAAGCTTGAAAATTTCTTTTTTAATTAATTTAGCAACAACCAAAACGTCTACAAAAAAAGTTTAAAAAACAATGATAGCGACAATACAAATAAATTCAAAAAAAATAAAAATAGATTTATCAAAACCACTAGATATTTCTATGCCATTACGCGCTTCAGAAAAAAATGTAAACGCATGGTATGTTAATGCTCCAAAAATAGAACCGGTTAAAGTAGATGAGTGGATTGCAAGTGTGGCACAAGGAGCAGATATTAACTTTAATAACATAAGTTTTAATCCTCATGCACATGGAACGCACACAGAAAGTGTTGGCCATATTACTAAAGAGGTTTATAACGTAAATAAATGCTTTAAGCGTTTTATGTTTACTGCAGAGTTAATAAGTGTTGCGCCAGAAGTTGTTGGAGAAGATGAGGTGATATCAAAAAAACAAATTCAGTTTTTATTAAAAAGAAAAAAGCCAGAAGCCATCATTATTAGAAGTATGCCAAATACAAAAGATAAAAAGTCTAGGCAGTATTCGCATACCAATTGGCCGTATTTAACAGAGGAAGCAGCTGTGTTTTTAAGAGAAAAAGGAATTAAACATTTACTTATAGATTTACCAAGTGTAGACAAAGAAAAGGATAACGGGCAATTACTGGCACACAAAGCTTTTTGGAATGTAAATGGTGAAATAAGAAAAGAATCTACCATTACAGAGCTTATTTATGTGCCTAACAAAGTAAAAGATGGTAGTTATATTATAAACTTTCAAATAGCACCTTTTGTAAACGATGCTACACCAAGTAAACCTATATTATACAAAATAGAATAATGGATATTATTTTTTCAATCATATTTGGAGTTATAGCTGCATTAGGAGTAAACACTTATATAAAACACATACAAAGCAAAAAACTAGCACAGTCACAATCGGTTATTTTATTAGATAAAATAAAAAAGGTGTGTAAGTTTATAACTGTTGAAGGTGACTTTGCAGAAATTTACCATTATGAAGATGTAAAAGAGCGTTTTTTAAAACTTGTTTCAAGTAGAAAAAAAGCCTTAGTAGTTATTGATGCAAAAGCATATGTTGGTTTCGATTTATCTAAAATAGATATGGATGCAAATCCAGAAACAAAAAAAGTGACGCTTAAGCATTTCCCAAAACCAGAGGTATTATCTATAGAAACCAATTTAAAATATTACGACAAAAAAGACGGTATTTTCAATAAATTTCAAGCAAACGATTTAACAGCATTACATAACGAAGCAAAGTTGCATATTAGGGATAAAGTGCCAGAAAGTGGCTTGTTTCAAATAGCAAAAAAAGAAGCTTTAGAATCTGTTTTATTAATAGAAGGTATTGTACAAACTATAGGCTGGAAATTAGACTACTCTGCTTTAGAGGTTGGTAGTGAGGTTGTTAAGGAGTTGAAAAACTGAGTATTTTATGCGGTAAAAGCTGCGGTTTGTCTATGTTTTTTTACTTTTAAGCGAATTTTAATGATGTTGGGTACTAATAAAAATGTTTCAATTGTTATTATTATAGATTTATAACTTAACCTAAATTAATCATGTTATGAAAAAATTTATAACTTACATTAACGAAGTATTAGAGAGTTTAGATATTTACACTAATGTGAATTCAAAACCAAAAGCCATCAAATCACCAAAAATAACTTCAAAAAAAGATAAGCTTTTAGAAGATAAATAGATTTTCTGTAAATTTATTTAATGAATATTCAATATATACGCGATTACTGTCTTAATAAACCACATACAATTGAGACTTTTCCATTTGATCAAAACACCTTAGTATTTAAAGTTGCAGACAAAATGTTTGCATTAGTACCTTTAGAGAAATGGGAACAAGGTTTAGCAGCTATAAGCTTAAAAGCAAAACCAGAATATTCTATAGAGTTAAGAGCAGAAAATAGAAGTGTAGAGCCTGCATTTCATATGAATAAAAAACATTGGAATACTATACATCTTTATAAAGCAGAATTACAACCAGAATTAATATTAAAACTAATAGATCACTCTTATACAATGGTTGTACAAACAATGTCTAAAAAAAAGCAAAAAGAGTTAGGCTTCTAATTTTGTTCGTCGATACATAATTGCTAATTATCGTCGTTAAGGTGGTAAGTATCGAAATAATAAAAAAATCTTTAACCTCAGTGTTAGTTTTGTAAAGAAATTAATGCAATACACAACACTATGGTAATGAGTTTTTTACACACAGGTTTTTTAAAATATTTAAATACAACACAATCAACTGCACCTTTAGTAAAAGGCTCAACTCATAATATCTTAAAAAAAGATTATGAGTTAGCTTTAAAAACTAACTTAAAACAGTTAGAGTTTATTTCTCGATTAGAAATGCATTTAGATAATTCATTAACACACATATACTCATTAAAATTTTTACAAGAATTAAACAACATAAAAGCACAAGCACAAAACAAAACAATACAATCTATTAAGTATTGTAAATAATATGTTTTTAAATTACCATTCGTCGACACTTAAACGTTATCCGTCTACACTAGATAGGGCTTAATCGAAATTAAGCAGTAAACTAATACATACTAGCTAAATTTGTCTACAATAAAAACCCTCATAATGGTAACAAAACTTAAAATACTTCTTATCGAAGATGATATGATTGAAATTATGAAATTGAATAGAACAATTTCTAAATTAGAATTAAATCATGAAATTATTGAAGCTAATAATGGAGAAGAAGCATTACAAATTTTAGAAAAAAAAGACAGTTTACCAGATATAATTTTATTAGATTTAAACATGCCAAAAATAAATGGTATTGAATTTTTAAATATTTTAAAGAATAACGACGTGTTAAAATACATACCAACTGTTATTTTAACAACATCTAACAATCAAAAAGACTTATTAGAATGTTATAAAATAGGCGTAGCAGGTTATGTTATAAAACCTTTAAAATATGAAGATTATGTTTCTAAAATCGATAAATTATTAGCATATTGGAGTATTAACGAGTTAATAAAAGTATAATGAAAGGCATCGTATTTACAGAATTTTTAGAATTAGTTGAAGATAAGTTTGGTCTAGAAATGGTAGATAATATTATTTCAAGCTCTAATCTCGAGTCTAATGGTATTTATACTGCGGTTGGTACTTATAGTTTTTCTGAAATGCTACAACTTTTAGAACATCTAAGTAAAAATACAGGTATATCTATAGATAATTTATTATTAGTATATGCAGAGCATTTTTTTAGTGTGATAGAAAATAGTTATCCTGGTCTTTTAGCAACTTATAAAGATCCTATTGAAATGATCTCATCAATAGAAAACCACATTCATGTTGAAGTTAGAAAAATTTATCCAGATGCAGAATTACCAACATTTGAAGTTATAGAAAAAACAGATAACAACCTTATAATGGTATATAAATCTAGTAGAGCAATGCATCATTTTGGCTTAGGTTTAATGAATAAAACGTTTGAACATTTTAATTCTACAGCAACAATAGAATTAGAAAAAATTAAAGAAGACGGTACAGAAGTGAGATTTGTTATTAATAAAAATTAATGAGTCAAGATCAAGTAGAAATACTACAACGCGCATTAAAAAGAGAAAAGGCAGCGAGAAAAGCTGCCGAAAAAATTCTTGAAGAAAAGTCAAGAGAATTATATTTTACTTCACAAAAGTTAGAACAATTACTAGACGAGAAGTCGTCTCAACTGCAAGGTGTTTTTGAAAACATTATAGATGCATACGTTGTAATGGATCTACAAGGAAACATTATAAAATTTAACGAAGCAGCTACAAAATTATTTGGTTTCGATATAGAAAGAGAAAGTGTAAATGTTATAAATCTTATTTATAAAGAAGATTATGAGTATGCTATAACGTCATTTATGCAATTACAAAGCAATGGCTATTTTAAAGATTATGAAGCTAGAGTATATACCAAATCTAAAGAAGTTAAGTGGGTACATATTAACGCAAGCGTAATTTTTGACAAAGATAAAAATCCAGTAGCAGCTCAAGGTATTGTTAGAGATATTACAGAATTTAAAAATTTAGAAATACAAAAAGAAAAGCTTCTTAGTAAATTAGAAAAAAGCAACGATGAGCTACAAGAATATGCACATATAGTTTCACACGATTTAAAATCGCCTTTACGCAGTATACACGCGTTAGTAAGTTGGTTAAAAGAAGATAATATTAATAGCCTAGATAAGGCAAGCCTTAAAAATATAGAGTTGATAGAGTTAACCCTAGAAAAAATGGAGCAGCTAATTACAGATGTTTTAAATTACTCTAGTGTAGGCTCAGATACATCATTAAGAGAAGAAATAGACTTAAACGGTTTAGTAAGCCAACTTGTAAGTATTTTATACGTGCCAGAAAATATAGAAATAAAAAGCCTTAATATTTTACCAAATATTACTGGAGATAAAACAAAACTTCAACAATTGTTTCAAAATTTAATAAGTAATGCTATTAAATTTATAGATAAGGAAAAAGGCACAATTATTATAGATGTAGAAGATGTAAATAGTCATTATAAATTTTCAATTAAAGATAATGGAATAGGTATTGAAAAACAGTTTCACGAAAAGATTTTCAAAATATTTCATTCTTTAAAAAAGAGTAAAGATTCTACAGGAATTGGATTATCTATTGTTAAAAAAATAGTCAATCTACACGAAGGTGAAATTTGGTTAGATAGTGAACCAAATGTTGGAACAACCTTTTATTTCACATTAAAAAAATAAAAAATGAAAGTAGTACAGTTAGTAAAATATAAAAATAAAGATTGGGAGTATATTAAAGAAAAACAAGAGTTAAAATCTCCTTTAGTTTTGGTGTTTGGTAATAGGTATATGTTAGAAAGTGATACCATTTATAAAGAACTAAGAGAACTTTTTTTAGATGGCCACATTGTTTTTGCATCATCATGCGCAGAAATTTCTTCAGATACTGTTAATCAAAATAGTATTACTGTAACAGCAATAGAGTTTGAAAAAAGTACATTTCAAATTAAAACTAGTAATATTTTAAATACAAATTTAGATAGCTTTAAAACAGGAAACGATTTAATAAAACAGTTACCTCAAGACGATTTAAAATATGTTTTAGTATTATCTGAAGGTAGCTTTATAAACGGAAGCCAATTAACAAAGGGTATGAGTGATGCCACAAAAAATAACCTTTTAATAACCGGTGGTTTATGTGGAGATGATGAACGCTTTGAAAAAACATTAGCATCATATAACGAAAATCCTAAAGAAGGAGAACTTGTCGCTATTGGTTTTTATGGCGAAACTTTAGAAATTTCATTCTCTATTCATGGTGGTTGGACACCTTTTGGACCAGAGCGTATAGTAACTAAATCTAAAGACAATATATTATTTGAGCTAGATGGAAAGCCTGCCTTAGATTTGTACAAAACCTATTTAGGAGAAAAATCTAAAGATTTACCTGGAGCCGCATTATTATATCCATTAAACGTTACATCTACAAACGAAAAACAATCAATAGTGCGTTCTATTTTAAATATAGACGAAGCAGAGAACGCAGTAATTTTGGCAGGAGATATTAAAGAAAACTCTAAAGTACAACTCATGATGACTAATGTAGATAATATTGCAAATGCATCAGAACGCGCAGCAAAACAAGCATTAGAGAATAGAAAAAATAAAACAGAATTAGCATTATTAGTAAGCTGCATAGGTAGAAAGCTAGTACTAGATCAACGAGTAGAAGAAGAAATTGAAGAGGTCATAGAGGTTATAGGAGACAATACCGCAATAACTGGTTTTTATTCTTATGGAGAAATTGCTCCATTTCATGGTGAAGTAGCTTGCCAATTACATAATCAAACAATGACAATAACGCTAATTAGCGAATAATGAATTCTTTATTAAAGAGACAAATACGAAAATATTTAAGTGAAGATTTAAAAAACAATAGTGAGTTAACTACGTTTCTTAAAGCTATAGATAGTTCATACAATAATTTCGATGAACAATCTACTATGATTCAACGCGCAATGGCTATAAGCTCAGACGAGTTATATGCAGCAAATACAAAACTAAAAAACGAAGCAGAAGAGCAAAAGCAAGTTATAAGTAAATTACAAAGCGTAATTAATACACTTAAGTACTATAATTTAAAAGAAGATGACAATACAGAGAATGTTGAAATCACAGGTTCTAATTTGGTAGATTTTATAGACAATCAAACCAAAGAAATTATAAAAATGAACAAGCAAAAGCAATTAATGCTAAATGAGCTTGCACATCAAAATCAGGAACTTAGTGATTATGCGCATATGGTCTCTCACGATTTAAAATCACCATTAAGAAGTATAGATACTTTAACCGCCTGGTTGACTGAGGACTATAAAGATGTATTTGATGATAATGGTAAAAACACATTAAATCTAATTAGAAATAATGTAGATAAAATGGATAAACTAATTAGTGGTATTCTAGAATACTCAACTATTGGTAAAAATCAAATAGAAGTTTATAATGTAGACTTAAATATGTTATTAGATAATATATTAAACACAATACACATTCCAAATAACTTTCAAGTTATAAAAGAAAATTTACCAACGGTAAAAGGCGATAAATATAGATTACAACAGTTGTTTCAAAACTTGATTGTTAATGCAATTAAATATAATGATAAAAAGAAAGGTATTGTTAATATAGGTGTAGTTGAGAAAAATAACTATTGGCAATTTTATATAAAAGACAATGGAAAAGGTATAGAAAAAGCCTATTATGATAAAATTTTTAAAACCTTTGAAAAATTAGAAAATAATCCAGAATCTTCAGGAATAGGTTTGTCAATCGTAAAAAAAATCGTAGAACTTTACGGTGGAAAAATTTGGGTAGAATCTCAAATAAAAATTGGAACTACTTTTTATTTTACAATTAAAAAATCTTAAAATGGAACAACCCAATCAAACCTATATAAACAGCTTATCTGGTGGAGACGAGATATTTAAGCAAAAACTTATAGAAGTTATTAAAAAAGAATTTCCAGAAGAGAAACAAATCTATTTTGAAAATTTTAATGCAAATAATTTTGCTCTAGCAGCAAATAATGTTCATAAACTTAAACATAAAATTAGTATTTTAGGGCTTGAAAAAAGTTACGATATAGCAGTTACTTATGAAAATAACTTATTAGAAGGTAGTACCAACAAAAAAGAAGAGTTTGAAACGATATTAAAAACTATATCCAACTATTTAGAGACGCTTTAATTTATTTTTTTTATGAATTGTATTGTTATTGATGATGAAGCTACAGCTAGAATGATTATTTCTCAATTGTGCTCAAATGTACCAACTCTAAATGTTTTAGATGAGTTTCCAAATGCAATGCAAGCCATCAAGTATCTAAACCAAAATGAAGTAGATTTAATTTTTCTAGATATACATATGCCAGATTTTACAGGTTTTGATTTTATTGAAACACTTAAAAATCCACCTAAAATTATTCTAACAACATCAGACCCTAACTTCGCTATACAAGCTTTCGAGTACGATTGTATTGTAGATTATCTTGTAAAACCAATTATTCAAGAACGCTTTAATAAAGCAATAGATAAAGCTGAAGCAAAGCAAAAATCACCTTCTTTAAAAGAAACTAATACAGAAAAAGTTGAAACTACTTCAGGTAACGACTTATATGTAAATATTGACAGGAGATTAATTAAAATAGATATTCCAAGTATATATCTAGTTGAAGCTAAAGGCGATTATATTCAAGTTAAAACAGAAACAAAAAACTATACAGTACACTCCACTTTAAAAAAAATTGCAGAAAAACTACCAGATAGTTTGTTTTTAAAAGTACACAGATCTTATATAATTAACACAAAAAAAATTATAGATATAGAAGATAATAGTGTACTTATTAAAAAAGATGTAATACCAGTAAGCCGCTCAAACAGACCAGAGTTAATGAAGCGTTTAAATCTACTTTAATAATTCTAGCATTTTTATAAAAGCTTAAATTATTTGTCTACACAAAATGTCCATCTACCGATAGTTTTAAACTAGCTAATCGAAAAAGAACTTTAGCACTTCTATTTAACAATAGTTTTGTCATCAAACAAACCAATTACGATGAAAAAATTAATGTTAATATCAGCCCTTATATGCAGTGTTTTAATGTCTTGCTCCGTAGAAGAACCTACAAATACATTAAATACATCAACAACTACTAAGCAGCTAGAATATAAATCTATAGACTACGAAATAATAGAAATAATAAATAATTACCGTGTATCTATTGGTTTAAATACTTTGGGTTTAATAAATAAAGTGTCAGAAGAAGCATTATCTCACAATGCTTATATGGTAAATCAAGGAAAACCAAGTCACGATTTTTTTTATTTACGATCTCAAAATCTAAAAAATAGCATCAACGCAATTAAAGTTTCAGAGAATGTTGGGTTTGGTTTTACAAATGCACAGTCCATTGTAAATGCTTGGCTAAATAGCGAAGAACATAAACAAAATATAATAAATCCAGAATTTACAAATTTTGGTATTTCTACAAAACAAGACGAAAACGGTAAAAATTATTTTACAAACATTTATGTAAAACTATAACCTTAAAAATCAATCATCTACAGTAAACTACCATTCGTCTACACATAAAAAGCAACAATCGAAAAACAAATTTTAAGGCTTATTTCTAAAGTAAATTTGTCTTATAACAAAGAATATAAACAAATCATGAATATAAAATTACCTACTATAACTAAAGCAGTACTAACCTTAATGGTAGTTTTGTTTAGTTTAAATAACCAAGCTCAAAACATTCCGTTTAATTGCGATTATAGTGCATATCTTTTTCAATATAACGATGTTTATGCAATAGACTTAGCATCTGGAAATTCATTTTTAGCAGCTACAGATATTACCTCTGGAAACATTAATGCAGCAGCTTACAATCCTGCAGATGGTTTTATTTGGGGTTATTTAAGTTCTCCATCGCAAACTATTGTTAGAATTGGTAAAGACTTTCAAACAACAACATTTACAATTCCAGAACTTACTACTGGAAATAAATACGTTGGAGATATAAGCGCTAATGGTATTTATTATTTTAAATCTGGCGGAACATCATATTTTAAAGTAGACTTAAACCCGAATTCACCAACATATACACAATATTTATCTACAGAAACACTATCTCAAAATATAAACATTCATGATTGGGCATTTAATGCTGTTGATGGTAATTTATATGCTGTAGAAAAAAACACTAATATTCTATACCGTATTAATCCTGTAACAAGTGTTGTAACGCCTTTAGGAGTAGTTCCAATTTTATCTGGTTTAGGTTACACTTATGGAGCGGTTTATTTTGATGCCGATGGTCGTTTTTACGTTTCGGCAAACCAAACGGGAACCATATATGTTATACAAAGCGTTCAAGATTTAGATGGCATAAATATTATGGATTCTAATTTATTTGCATTTGGGCCATCAAGTGCAAGTAATGATGGTGCACGTTGCCCAACAGCTCCAGTATTACAGGAAATTTGTGATAATGGTATAGATGATGATGGTGATGGTTTAATAGATTGTGAAGATCCTTCATGTTCTGGTTTTGGTACTTGTGCTATTATTGCTCCACCAACAACTGCTAACGATGGTGGTTTAGAAAGTAATGGAAGACTATCTGAAGCAATAAATAAACGTAACTTTTACCGTGCTAGAAACAGTTATAAGTTTAACCAAAGCACAGCAAAACGTGTAACACCACAAACTAATGTAACTCAAAGAAGCTCGTTTACAGGTTTTCAATTACAAGATTTTATCCCATTAACTACAATTAATGAAGATTATGCTATAGACTCAACACCACAAGATTTATTAAATATTACAAATGCAACAGAAGTTTACTCTGTAGATTATATGCAAAACAATGCTTCAATAGCTTCAATTTTAGCATTAAAAACAGAAAATGGAGTATATGAACACACAAAATACATTTGTGATAGGCTATTGGGAGCAGAATTAATCTCAGTTTCAACCATAGATATTAACAATAAATCTTTTATAAAATCTATAATTAAAAATGCCGATGGTAGCTTTGAATACGTGTTAAGTCTTTCAGCAAAAGTTGTAAATAATGATGCTAATTTTGAAATAGAAAGCCACTGGAATTTAGATTTATATGAAGATAATGTGACCTTTTATAATTTTCAAATCTGGTCAGACTCTATAGACGATTTATATAGTTTAGCTCAAGAAGTTTTAAATTTATTAGATAATGAAAAAACCATTTCTAGCTACCAAATTTCTTCGCCACCAACAGTATTTGTTAGAAAAGGTAAGTATATAAATGGCGCTTTAGATCTTCAAATAATAAATACAAATGCTACAAACGATGTTGCTTTTGATTCTGGCTTTAGAACAACAGAAACAGATAGTTTTAACTATGCCTCTACAAACATAAATTTAGAACAAAACTATATCACAGAACTATCTGTTGATACAGGAAATTTATTTGATATCGGTTTTAGAATTGGAGATGGAATTAATACTCCAGATGATTTGTTTATGTCTGATGGTCCTTGGGGAGTTGATGATGCTCAACCTAGCACTACTGTAAATAATTATCAAGTAACACAAAACACAACAAGTTTTGAGAATGAGGATTTTCCTATAGAAAGAAACGTTTTACTAAATGCAACAACAAGCACTTATTTTGCTGCTTATAGAGCTTTAACACCTCGATTTAAAGCAGTTGATTTATCAAATTTTAGTAGCTTAAAGTTTAATGCAAAAGGAAATGGAAATTTAGAAATTACTTTAGTTAAACAAAGTATTACAAACTGGAATGAGCAACATAAAGTTTCAGTATTATTAACAGATACTCTGCAAAATCATGCAATATCTTTCGAAGACTTTACTTCATCTTTAAATACACCTTTAGAACCTAACGATATCGTAACAATTGTATTTACAATGGTAAGTGAAGATGGAACAAGTCAAACTAAAGAAATGGATTTACAAGATGTACGTTTCTCTAGAGGAAGTACTTTAAATGTAGATGAATTTGAAATAAATGATAATACTATTATTGCATTCCCTAATCCAATGATAGATTCGTCTAACATAGTTTTTAATGCTACTTCTAATGATAAAGTACAACTTGTAATTTATAATCAACTAGGTAAAGAAGTTTACAATACAATTGTAAAAACAACAATAGGAAAAAACCAAATAAGTATAAATAAAAACAATTTAAGCGATGGTTTATATATATGTAAATTAATAAGTTCTAAAACACCTTACAATCCCTTAAAGTTACTAGTTAAGTAACATTTCATTTAGTGTTTTTTTTGATTGATTGATAAGTAGAAACTCAAGGACTAATAAATAGCAAATTATAGTTTCTACTAGAGGCAAAAGAGTAATCTTTTGCCTCTTTTTTGTTAATTAGAAACTGTTTTCTATGCAATAACATTATAAATTTACTGCAAACTTTTATTCTAATTATTTTTGACTGAAATTATGAATTATAGCAGTTATTATTAAATTAAATCTTGGTCCTGGCTAATAGTTTAGAACTATATTTTGTGAGTTTTTGAACAGAATAAAAGCATTTTTTATAAGTACATGTCTGGTTTTAGGCGAGTTATTTGAAGCATATCAACCGCTCTTATTTTGATTGATTGCGCTTCATTTGTTTTTAATACAGCCTAGCTTAGCTATAAGCCTCATATTCTATATAACAACGAAAATTTTATAATAAGTTATGTGTCAACTTGTTGTTTTGAAGGTCGATAGCGGCTTAAAAACATATAAAACTATAGGTTTGTAAAGTAAGATGATTAAGAATATGTAATTGCTATTTTCTAAAAACAGGCTTTTTAAATAATAACCATTTAAAGCGCACGCCTATTTCATTAAAAGTAAATCCAGCAGCAGTAGCTGAAGCTATATTACTTCGTGTAGCAAATAAGTTTGCTAAACATCTGTCGCTAAACTTATAGCCTAATTTACTTTGTACTCTGTATGTGCTTTGGCTACTATCATCTTCAATATATTGTAATCCTGTAGCAGCTGTTAACTCGTAAAACCATTCTTTTGGTTTAGTAATATTTTCATCTTTAATAATATTAGCAAATACTTCTGCAGCATTAAATTTTTCTGGAGAAAAGTAAATGGTTGGTACTTGATTTTTAAAGGTTATGTATTGATAGTTAATACCTGCTTTAAGTGATGGTTTAGGTAGAATATTATAGTATAAAGATGTAAATAATAAATTTCTAGCATTGTCATCACTTTGTTTGGTGTAGAAATATTGAGTAAACCAACCTAAGTTAAAATTAGTATTTAAGCTATAATTAGCATAAAAGTTATTTTGTACAATCTCACGATCTAATAATTCGGCATTAAAGCTTTGTAATTCGCGTTTGTAACCAATAGTTAAGTCTTGTAATTTAAAGGGTTTAATATTAAAAGACACATCTGTTAATAGTTGTGTATAATCGTTAGTAGTTGCTTTTGCAGAGGTGATACCTGCTGTGCCTTTAAAAGTTACATTAGGTAATAACTGGTAAGATAAACCTAAACTAAAATCATTTGATGTTGCATCATTATTAGTTACAGGATTTGTTGTGCTTCTGTAATTATAACTTGCTATAGCTTTAAGTTTTGTTGAAAACGGAAACTCTAAATTATTACTAAACGCATAAGCTTCGTTATCTCCATTATCAAAAGAGTATGAGGCTTTGCCTTCATAAAAAGGTGTAAACGTATTATCTAAATTTTTAATAAAGTTAGTGGCATCTTTCTGGTTGTCGTAAAATTTTAAAGTGTTTTCGGCAGATGTATAAGCTTCTTCATATTTACCTAATGCTTTCAATGCATTTGCATTACCTAAGTTTCCGTCAAACGAAGTGCTATCATTAACTAAAATTTGATTGTAATCTATTACGCTTTTTTTAAAGTCACTTTTATATATATTAAGAGTTGCTCTTAAAGCTAAAAGCCAATTTTCGTTTGACTTTGTTTCCTTTAAATTTTCAATAAGTGTGTTTGCAGTTTTATATTTTTTATTCCAAATTAAAGCCTGTGCATAACGTTCTGTAGTTTTTTGGGATAGTGTAGCATCTGTTGATGCTTCTAAACTGTTATAAGCTTGAGTACTTAATTGCAAGGCTTCTTTTTCTTTTCCTTTTAAGTGAGATACTAAAGCCAAACCGTTTAATGCAGTAATTTTATTTTCTGGCTTTGTCGCTAATAAATTATATGTAGTTTCTGCATCATCTAATCTATTTGCAATTAAATATAAGTTTGCTAAATTTAGTAAAGTGTCTCTGTCATTATTAAAAAGTACTAGGTTTTTTTTAAGTAAAGACTCTGCTTCATCGTATTTTTGCAATTGTTGTTTTTGATAGGCATAACCTAAATACATGTATTTTTTAGAGGTTAATGCATTTGGGTTGCCAGGTAAAACATCTAATGCTTTATCTACATATTTTAATGCGTTTTCATACTCTTTTAAATTAGATAATGTATTGGCATAGCTTAATAGTGCAGGAAAGCTATTAGGATCTTCTTCAACTAAGTTTTTAAAAAAGCGTTTAGCAGTATCAAATTGTTTTAGCCATAATAAAGATTCGCCATAATTTAATTTTACTTCAAAATCCTGTGAGTAATCATGAAGTAAATACATAAAAAGTTGGTTGGCTTTTTCAGGATTACCATTTAATCCTACAGCACGGCCATAACAAAGTCTTGCAGTTTTATTTTTAGGATACTCATTTAAAATAGTTTCAAAAAAAGTTTCAGCTTTAGCAAACTTTCCAGTTTCTAGATAAGTAAAGCCTTCTTGCATATCTTGAGTATAGCCAAAAACAGCAGTTAATAAAAAGGTAAGTAGGAGTATAGATTTGAATTTCATATTCTGATTTTAAATCATTTGCAAGTTAAGCAATCAAATCCATTCATTCATCTACAGCAATTGTCTACTCATCGAAATTCAACAGACTTTGAGAGGTTTACATCGCATCTTTGTATCAGAAATAACAACTAATATTATTAAAAAATTACTTATGGCACTAACTATTTTAAGACACCAAAACACCTTTACAGTAAAAGGAAAAATTAATGCAGCAACAGCTAGTAATTTTAAAACTCATTTTAATATGACTTTAAATTGTCTTAAAAATTTAACCATAGATATTAATAACGTAACAGAAATAGATGCAAGCGGTGTAGATGCTTTGAAATCTATTTATGAAAATTCTAAACGTTGGAATAAACCTTTTTCAATTGTAGGTATAGGTTGTAAAGATTTATACGAAGAGTTTTTAACAAATAATATAGTATAACAAAATAGAACACTAAAAAATAAATATTATGGCATTTACAATAACACAACAGGACAATACAGTTTATTTAGAAGGAAGTTTAAACACCTCTAGTCTTAAAAATTTTATAACACATTTTAGTTTTATTCTTAACTCTTATAAAAATGTGACTTTAAATATTGAAGATTTGAAAAATATAGATCCTGCAACAATGTTTGCTTTTAAAGAAATGTACAAAAATGCAATTTTAGATAATACTATGTTTTTTGTAGAAGGAGCTAGAAGCGAAGAGATTTATGAAGATTTTCAATTTATGAATATTGCCTAAACAAAAATTTAAACCCAATTTATCATGCAAGCTTTAACCTTTACATTGCCAAAGAGACTTTCTCCAGAACAATTATTTATGCTAAGCGTATTAGCTGTTAATGGAGGCAACTATTTATACAATATTATTTTAGGTCGTGTTTTAGGTCCGGCACAATTTGCAGATGCAGCAGTATTAATTACCTTTTTATTAGTGTTGTCTTTTGTGGCAATGACATTTCAATTAGTAACTGCAAAATTCTCAGTCGTTTTTGAAAACGAAACCTTCACAAACTTTATATATAAAATTTATAAACATGCAACTATTGTAGGCTTAGGTTTTGGAGCATTAATTATCGTGTTTGCAAAACAATTACAAGCTGTTTTTAATACGTCATCTTCTAGCATGTTTACCATTTTTGGAGTTGGAGTCCCATTATATTTTTTAATGAGTGTAAATAGAGGTGTGTTTCAAGGTAAAAAAGAATTCAAGTCTTTATCGATTACCTATCAAGCAGAAATGTTAAGTAGATTAATTATCACTTTAGGATTAATCTTCTTATTTAATATACAATCGTCTGTAGTAATTGCAGTAGGTATTTTAATATCATTTGCATTTGGTTTAGTGCCTTTTAAATTTAAGAACATCAACTTTAAAAATACCATTGCAATAGATAAAAGCCACTCAAAACAAGTCAAAAGCTTTTTTATTATTACTGCATTTTACGAGTTTACTCAAATTATCATAAACAATAGTGACATCTTATTAGTTAAGCATTATTTCGATTCTTATGATGCTGGATTATATGCATCTTTAGCCTTAATAGGTCGTATTGTTTACTTCATAGCTTGGATGTTTGTAATGCTATTGTTACCAACAGTAGTTCAACTTAAAAAAGAAGGAAAAGCAACTGCTCCAATATTATTTAAATACGTTGGTTATATAGCGGCAATTGCAACAGCAATAGTAATAGGTTGTGCTTTATTTCCAGAAACAGCCATAACATTATTATTTGGAGACAGCTATTTAGCAATGGCTCCATTATTATGGAAATACGCATTAGCAACTGGTTTGTTTGCCATATCAAACATATTTGCATACTACTACTTGTCTTTAGACAGATTTATTCCTGTAGTGATTTCTGGTGTTTTTGGTATGCTGCAAATGGGATTAGTAATATTCTTTCATGAAAGTTTAGAACAAGTAGTTCATATGCAAATAATTGCAATGGCATTACTACTTACAATACAGGTTAGTTTTTTTGTTTTCGATTCTAAATCGAAACAATAAAATTGAGTGTTTTTTAGTTTATTTTGGTTGAAGGCTGTGATATTTATCACAGCCTTTTTTATTTGTTAAGCCTATTGTTTTAATAGTTTAAAATAACTAAATCTACAGGTTTTTGCCATTCGTCTACAGTAAATGTTGTTCTATCTAAACTTACAGTTAAAACCTATTTAAAAGCTGCAAATTTGTATTGTAATTATGAAACAACAATTAATAGAACAAAAAAATATATTATGAAACTAGCAATCGTAACAGCATATCCACCAAGTAAAGTAACATTAAACGAGTATGCTTACCATTTAGTAAAGCACTTTAGACAAAAAGAAAGTATTACTGAAATAGTTTTACTAACAGACAAAACTGAAGGAGCAAAAGACATCACTTTTACAGAAGCTGGTTGCAAGATTACAGTAAAGGAATGTTGGGAGTTTAATAGTTACAAAAACATAATAAATGTAACTAAAGCTATTAGTCAAACACAACCAGATTCAGTATTATTTAATTTACAATTCATGAAATTTGGAGACAAAAAAGTAGCAGCAGCTTTAGGCTTAATGTTACCATTAGTTTGCAAATTAAAAAAGATACCAAACATTGTATTATTGCACAATATACTTGAAGAAGTAGATTTAGGATCTGCTGGATTTACAAGTAATAAATTCATGCAAAAGCTATATGGTTTTATAGGAACCAGCTTAACAAAATTAATTTTACAAGCAGATACAGTTGCAGTAACAATGCAAAAATATGTTGACATTTTAGAGAAAAAATACAAGGCTAAAAATGTGACTTTAATTCCTCACGGAACTTTTGAAATCTCTGAAGAAAAACCAGAATACAGCATTCCGCAAGGACCTTTACAAGTTATGACTTTTGGTAAGTTTGGAACTTACAAAAAAGTAGAAGGTATGATTGAAGCTGTTGAGAAAGTAAGAACAACAACAGGACTAGATTTAGAAGTTGTTATTGCTGGAACAGATAACCCAAATGTACCTGGTTATTTAGCAAAAGTACAAGAGGATTACAAGCATGTACCACAAGTACGTTTTACAGGTTATGTAGAAGAACATGAAGTACCAACTTTATTTAAAGAAAGTGCAGTAGTTGTGTTTCCTTATACATCTACAACAGGAAGTTCTGGAGTATTACACCAAGCAGGAAGTTATGGTAAAGCTGTAGTTATGCCAGATTTAGGTGATCTTGCTTTATTAGTTAAAGATGAAGGTTATAAAGGCGAGTTTTTCGAGCCAACTTCTGTAGATAGTTTAGCAACAGCAATTGAAGCAATTGTAACTAACGAAGCACATAGAATAGCTTTAGGAAAAGCTAATTACGAAGCTGCAACTGCTTACCCAATGGAGAAAATAACAAACATGTATTTAAATAACTTTAATAAGATTATTTCTAAAAATACACCTAAAAATAAAACCAAAGAAACAGTTATTCTACAACCTACAACTATAGAATAATAATACAAATCACTTCCTTTTTTGTCCCAAACAATTAGTTAGTAATATATTTAAACGATGCCTTTTTTGCCCCATTTTTATCAATAAAGCCAAAGTGTTTTTGAGTGTTTCTTCGCCAAGGACGACTACCTACAACGTCTTTAGGAACCTCAATAAAATCATATAAAGTCCAAGACATAAATTGCAAATTATTAGCTGCAATGAGTTCTTGGATTTTTTTGTGGTAATTAGCTTGATCGTCTTTAGAGCTACCAAAAGGTTTCCAAAATCCAGAGTAAGAGGACAATCCAAATTCTTGTAGTACAATAGGCTTGTTTGGTATATCTTTTTTCAAAGTTTTAATGGCTTCATTTAATTTATCTAAATCTTCATAATAATGAAAAGACACAATATCTACTTTGTCTTTTAAAATGGAAGCACTTTGTGTGTTAGACCAACCAATAGTTACAGGATGCACATGGTCTAACTCTTTCACCAAATCAATCATATTTTCTAGCCAAGCTATAACAGTTTCTTTTCCTCTAGATTCAAAATCTAGATTGGGTTCGTTTTTAATGTCCCAAGCAATTAATGCGTTGTGGTCTTTTACTGCTTCAACTATAGCTTCTGCGTGACGTTGATTTAAAGTCCAATTCATAACCGAATAATCACCAAAAAAATCGAAAAGTGTTAAGACTACCTTTAAATTTTGTGCTTCAGCAACATCTAAGGTTTTAATTAATTTTTCAAGCTTTTTTGGATTAACGTCTGCTTTTCCGAAGTCTTCATATTGCACAAACAATCTTACCGAATTTAATCCAGCATCTTTAATAATTTTAAAATCTTTTGCTATGGTGTCTGTAGAAAATTCATCGCCAAACATATTCCAAGGATTGGCTTGTGGATAGTAATTTATGCCTTTAATATTTAAGCTATCTGTTTCAATTTTTGAAATTTCTGGACTATAAATTTCAGTATCTTCTTTAACCAAATGCCTAATACGCCAAAAACCATCTTCTAGCAAAAACACCATTTTGTACGTTGAGGTTTCTGTTGTTTGTAAAACTAGTTTTTCAGCTTTAAAAACACGTTTGTATTCTACAACATCACGATCTGTAATTACTGCAAGTTGACCATCTTCACTAAAAAATTCTAAAGTTGGATTGTGTTTTAAAGTCGTAGCTTCAATTGTAATGTTTTGCGCTTTATTTAATTCAATAAAATCATATAAATTCTCTCTTGCACTATCTGTATAATAATCTTTAATTCCAGCAGTTTTATTGGTTTTGTAGGCAATTTGCTTTACATACCAAGCATCTAAATAATCGTTTTGTAACGCATTTAGATTTTCTTTATCCATTGCTCGACCTTCATTTTGTAAAGGTTGCCAAACCAGTTTTGGTAAATATTGTTCTACTTTTTGAATTTCGGTGTGCAGCATTGTACTTCTGTCTGCTCCTGTATTTAGATAGCTAAACAAAGCGCTAATACCAGAAATAATTAAGGCTACATTCATAATATATGAGGCTATTAATATGGTACGTAGTATGTTTTTATTAGTACTTACCATAGTTTTTTTGTTTTAATTTCTTTTTTTAATCCAGCAGTTTCAATACTAAAACTGTAGTCGTCATTTTTATAAATAGCAGGTTTTAAATTATAGTTTACATAACCTTTAAACGATGTTTTAATAATAGTGTCAATTAACTCATTATCCTTATAAATAGTAAGTTTTACATGCAATCCATCAGGAATCATTTGTTGCATAAAACTTTGTAAAGGACCAACAGTTATAGTTCTGTTGTTATTAGAAAAGGCAACTTCAAAATCTTCAATAACTTGTTTGTAGCTTAATACAATGTTGTTACTTTCTGCCATGCCATCTACATAGGCCTTAATACTCCAAGTATCTGCATAATCTGGATGAATCATTTTTGCTTGCGCAACACCTTCAATAGTTGTTCCTGTAGTTTTTAAAATAGTTTCATTTTTAGTAGTAATAAAAAACGTTACAAATGTTCCGTCGCTAACTACATTATTCTGCTTGTCTTTAATTACTGAAGTACTAAAAGTTGTTATTTGATTTCCATCGGAATACTCATGTGGTCGTTTAGCAGAAATTGTAAAATCTGTAGGAATTGCTGCTGCTACATTTATAGTGAATTCTTTAGAATTTGTACCTAAACTTTCCGATGATACTAACATGCGACCACTTTCTCTTTTAGAATTTATATTTCTGTATGCAATTAAGTTTTTGGTGAAAACAGCTTCTTTTTCTTCAGAATTTAAAAACTGAAACTTAGCATTTACCAATGTATTTGAAGGTACAGGATTATCTAAAGAATCTGTTGGAATAACAACCAACATGGTATAATCTGTTCCACCAGCTTCAATACTTGGTGGACCAATATAGGTTTCCATTGTAGCCACTTCAGCTTTTGGATTAATATTTAGTTTTCCAGAAAGCGTAGCCTTATCGTTTAGTAATTTCCAATTAACTACACCTATTTTTTTAGTAATGTTATTTGGAATTTTATAATGAAGTGAGTTGTTTTTTATTTCAGCTGAAACCAAAGTAGATCCATAACTATTAGAACAATACAATAAAGGTGTTTTTTGTTCTGATAATGTAAATTCTAAAATAATAGTATTACCAACTTTGTAGTCTGTTTGCGTTGTTATTAATACAGGATTAGTTGTTTTACTATTTTGCACAACAGCAAAAGATGATAATAAAACCAAACCTAAAACAAATATGTATGTTCTTTTAAACTGCATTAATTTGGGCTTCCTATGTATGTGTTAATTTCTATTTTAATGTAACTAAAATCTGGATGGTCAATTTTTTGTAATTGTGCATTGGTATGATTTTCAATTCTGTTTGGTACTATTTTACCAGAGATATCTTCGTTTGGCAAACCATTTACAAAAATGTTTTTCATGCTATCGTTAATGATTTTTACTTTGCCATCTTTTAAAATTTCATATGTAAAATCTTGTTTACGTTGTTGCCTAACACCTTCTTTTACAAATAAGTGGTCGACCCAAACCATGTTTTTATTGTCATCGTAATACGTGATAAGTAATTGCGGAATGGTAATTTCTTGGATGCCACTATTAAATAAGTTTCCGTTTATAGTTTTGTTTTTAATATTAACAGCACTCAACACTACATTCTTATATAAGTCAGATCCTGAAACATTTCCTGCTGCTTGTAAGTTAAATTTTGTTGGTTGTTCTTCAAACTCAACTGGAGTAAATTCATCTGGATTAAATGTATCTGGAATAGAATCTTGCGTTTTGGACCAAGCAATACCTTCAAAGTTAATTCGGAAACTACTAGATTCCTTTGGCATTAATTTATGCTTCATATGGTATTTAGCATTGTATGTGGCTAGCTGTTTATTATCATCGTTATAAAGTGTTCCTTTTAAAATAACATCTGCAGGAACATTGTCTATGTTTTGTACTTCACCAATAATAGCATAGCTACCATTATATTGTACCAATTTAGCCGAAACTACTTCTAAAACTGGCTGTTTTAAAATGTCCTCATGGTGTGTTTGCTCAGTAGTAATACGACGACGACCTTGATTAAAATACTTGGTTGCGTTGGCAGAATACAGTTGGTCTGGTGGTAAATCGTTATTTAAATCGTCTGGTTGTAAATACCATTTTCCTTTAATTTTTGATAAGGATTTATAATCAATTTTTTCAATTTTTTCTAAAGGTGTAATCCATTGTGTGGTCACTTTAGCAGATACTGTACTATCATTAAATTTAGTAATTTCTGTTTCAATAGCATCCATTTTTGCGTAGCTACTTAATAAACCATCTGTAACTGAAATTTCTAACATGTATTGCGCAATAGGAATATTATTATCAGGATCTATTAAGCTATGTGCTTTTTCAAATTCTTTAAAATCTAAAGCATCATAATACGCAATAATTGCATTTTCTGGACTGCGTTGCGAGTCGTTTTTAAGGTAGAATAAGTAAATACCATAACATACTACTATGGCTAAAATTAAAGACCAAATATGTGTAATGCGTAATACATTTCTGTTAAACTTAGTATACGTCGTTGGAAATTTTAAAAAGTCTGGAACAGGTTTAAAACGTGTTTTTAACATGTTTACCCAGAGCATTTGAATGTTTAAAATAAAGGCAATTAAAACGGTTAAAAAAGGCATAATTCCCCAATGTATTTTTAACCACTTAGCAACATCTTCTTTAGGTAAAATAGTAGCAACAGGTGGAATGTTTAATCGTTCCCAAACCATAATTCCGTTTTCTAATTGTCGTAAGCGTTGCCAACCACAGAAGTAGAGGATTGGGTCGTAAAACTTATCATTAGAAAAAATGTATTTAAGGTTATATTTTTCTGGTGTGGTTAAAAATTGCTGTAAAGACCCAATGCCTGCAACACCTTTAAATTTTGAGTTTTCTAATCGTTCAATTGGTCGTGTAGTTAATTCTGGTAATCGTCTTGCAGAATGGTAGTTTCCATCAACAGTCATGGCATTCGTTTGTGCACTCAACCAAGCCATTTGGTCTCCAAAACCAAGCGTTAAAAATCGCCATTTATCATGATCGTCTTGATTTAAGAAATTAACAATTGGCAACATTTTTATTTTTTGTGGTTGTGATGGTCTAAAGTAATTTAAACTCATAGTAAATACTACCATAAAGACAAATAAACCCGCTAAGATTCCACCAATAATGCGATGGTAAACAGCGCCAAATTTAGATTGAATTAATGCTTTTAAATCGCCTTGAACAAAGCGATAGGCAAATTCACCCATTAAAGGAATGGATAAAATAGAAGCCCAAAGTGTAAAACGATCTAAGGTTAAAATATTAAAAGCAGTTTCTCCTAACATTTTTAATGGTATTGGAGTTGTTCCTCCAGTTCCTAAAATGGTACAAATAGTAACCGATAATCCAAAAAACAAGTAACGTTTGCTATAATATCTGTAAAAAATATATGGCAATAATACAAGTAAAATTCCCCAAGGAATTAAAAAGAAAACTAATCCAGACGATGTAATTTCAAGAAAATTATCTCTAGAACCATGCGGAATAGGTACTTGTGTAATCGGGTTGGCTTTAGAGTTTAACCAATACGGAAAAATACAACCTATAATTAATACTAAAGATAACATCCCAAAGCTTACAATACGTTTAAAAAGCTTGAAAAAACTATTTAAAAATAGTTTGAAAGTGACCTCTTTCATGGTATTAACTTGCTCACGCGAAACATCCATAATTACCATACCAATTAAAGGGAATATAAAAAACACCATTCCAAAAATTGGTGTTACATGATGCGAAGTAACCGTTACAGCTATTAAGGATAATGAAGTTGCTAGATACCATTTCTTACCAGTTTTTAGCCATAAATAAATCTCTGGTAAAGCATGCATTAAAACCGAAACTCCAACAATACTTGGTAACTGACCAAATATATGAAGTGTTTCAACAAACGACGAACTAAATACAGCTAACACACAGGCATAACCTGCAACCGTTTTGTTAGCAGTCATCATTAACGAAAAACGATACGTACCAGTTACAAACAATATAATTGCAATAAGTGCAACGCTAAACATACCAAACTTTAAACCACCAATCATAGACAGCAATCCAATAGATTGATGTACTAAAGGCGGATAACTTTGTACTGTAAAACCAGTATACCACTCGTAGTTCCAAGGTTCAAACCAGCTATTTGCATAATGGTCTGCTAAAAACAAGTGAATTAAAGCATCATAAGTAGTTTCCAAAGTAAAAAATATGGAACTACCATGAAATGCCAATGCTAAAAGAATAGCAGTGATTAAAAATTTGTTTGAGGTTTCTTTCATTTAAAGCCTTAAGCTATAATGTTGTGGTAAAGATAAATAAATTAAATAGTCGCTCCATTTTTAATTATCTACAGCAATCTACCATTCGTCGACACTTAAATATAGGTTAAGCGAAATAACAATTTTAAGGCTGTCTTCTCCTGTAAATTTGTAGTATCAAAAAACAAATAAACACACTTATTATGAAAGTTTTAGCAATAGATGACCAACAGTTAGTATTACTTCCTTTACAAAAAAGATTAGCCGAATTAGGTTATGAAGTGAAAATTGAAACAGATGCCACTAAAGGGTTAGAATTATACGAATCTTTTAATCCAGATTTAGTGATTGTAGATATTAATATGCCAGGAATTTCTGGTTTGGAAGTCGTTAGACATATAAGAGTAACAAAAAAGGCTCAAACACCAATTATGGTTTTATCTGGAGATACAAAAGATGAAACAATTACCGAAGGTTTTGAATTAGGTATTAATGATTACATGAAAAAGCCATTAAGCTTAAACGAGATTAGCGCTCGTGTAAAACGTTTAATAGGTGCACCAGAAGTAAAAACTACAGTTGCAACAAGTAATGTAATGATTCAAGAGCGTTGTGTTGGTGTTGTAATCCCTTGTTATAATGAAGAAGAGCGTTTATTAAGCGAAGAGTTTTTAAGCTATATCGATAAAAATTCTGGTTACCATTTATGTTTTGTAAACGATGGAAGTAAGGATAATACTTTAAACGTTTTAAAAGACTTACAAAAAGGAAGAGAAGATTTTATTACAGTTTACGACTGTGAAAAAAATGGAGGAAAAGCCGAAGCTGTACGTTTAGGAATGTTACATATGGCTAAAAAAGAAGATTTAGATTACATAGGGTTTTTAGATGCAGATTTATCTACAGACTTAACAGATTTTGACGATTTAGTAAAGACAATTGAAACCTCAGATTTTAAAATTGTAAGTGGATCACGTATCTCTAGAATGGGAGCAAATATTACTAAGGAGTCTGCTAGAAAAGTTATTAGTATGACTATCAACTTCATTATAAGAAAAATTTTAAAAATGGACTTTAAAGACACACAATGTGGTGCAAAAATTTTCCATAAAGATGTAATAGATATCGCTTTCGGAAAAAAGTTTGTAACACAATGGATTTTTGATGTAGAAATTTTTAAAAGAATGAGTATCCATTTTGGATTAAAAGAAGCTAAAGCAATGCTTTGCGAGCAACCGTTAAAAAGATGGATTCATGCAGATGGCTCTAAATTATCTATGAAAGACTCTGTTAAAATAGTATTTCAATTAGGACAAATTGCTTGGGTTTATGGTGGTAATGAACAAAAAAACACAACGGATTTAAAAGAACTTAAAGTAGCTTAATTAATTTTAAAAGCCTCAAAAACAGATGAAAATTGGAATAATAATTATATTTCATAACAATGAAGATGATATCGATACTAAGTATTTTATAGATAAAATAAGCCAAACAAAACATTTGGAATTATGTTTTGTTAATAACGAAAGTAGAGATTCAACCTACCAACTTCTTGAAGAGATAAAATACCAATGTAGCAATGTTTCTATCGTAAATATTAAAAAATTTAAATCAGATGTATCTGCTGTTAGGGCTGGAGCTAGATATATGTTTAGTCAATATGATTTAGAAAATTGGGTTACGTTACAACCAATTTGTTAAAAACTAAAAAAGATGGTTTAAATGCTTTAATTGATGCCATCACAGAAAATCAAGAATTAATAGTAGAGTACAACTCTAAAGTTTTAAAAAGACACTTAATAAAACGCACTTTGTTTCAAAAGTTATTTTCTATTGTAGATTATTTAAAAAAATTAAAAGTAGATAATCAATTTATTCATTTACAGGTTGTTAATAAACTTTAATCTAAATTTATGAAAGCATATCCAATAAAATTCAATCCCATTTTAAAAGAAAAAATTTGGGGAGGCAACAAACTCGGTACAATTCTAGGAAAACAAACTTCTCGAGATAATATTGGTGAAAGCTGGGAAATATCTGATGTTAACGGAAACATTTCAACAGTAAACAATGGTGTTTATAAAGGCTCAAATTTAAAAGAATTAATTGCTACTTATAAAACTGAACTTTTAGGTGTAGAAAATTTCGCTAATTTTGGCTGTAATTTTCCATTATTAATAAAGTTTTTAGATGCTAAAACAGACTTGTCTGTTCAAGTTCATCCAGACGATGTTATGGCAAAAAAGCATCACAATAGTTTTGGTAAAACTGAAATGTGGTACATTATGGATAGCGATGCTAATGCAGATATAGTTTTGGGCTTAAAAGATAAATATACTAATCCAGAACTACTAAACCACATAACAGCTAAAAATGTAAATACTATTTTTAACAGAGAGCAAGTAAAAAAAGGCGATAGTTATTTTATTCCAGCAGGAAAAATACACGCTATTGGAGCAGGAGTTTTAGCAGCAGAAATTCAACAAACTAGCGATATAACATATCGTGTATACGATTGGGATAGAACAGATGATGCTGGAAAAAAAAGAGAATTACATACTAAATTAGCCGAGCAAGCTACAAAACATTTTAAATCTAATGGTAAAGCTAATTATAGTTTAAAAGAAAATACAAGCAGCAATCTTGTAAGTTGCGATTTCTTTACTACCAATATTTTAGATGTTACTAAAAAACAAATTAAAGATTATTCACAATTAGATTCATTTGTAATTTTTATGTGTGTTGAAGGAGAAACAACCATTACAGTTGAAAATAATACAGAAACCATGAGAATGGGAGAAACAGTTTTAGTGCCAGCAAATGCAGGTAAAGTTATTTTTAAAGCGCAAAATGCTAAAATATTAGAAGTATTTATTAGCAGTAAAATAAAGCATGTTTTACAACAAGCATCTTAAAACAATCTTTTAATAATAAAACGCAAACCAATTACTATATTTGTGCGCATTAAAACAATTTTTTATGAGCGTGCTACAAATGTTACAAGACCGAAGTAATACTACTTGCGAGTTGTGTACATCTACTACAAACCTAAGCCAATATATTATTCCGCCATCGCTAAACGAAAGTGTAGACACCTGTGTGTTAGTGTGTTCAAATTGTCGTGATCAAATAGAAGAAAATATAGAAATGGATCCAAATCACTGGCGTTGTTTAAACGATAGTATGTGGAGCGAGCATATAGCAGTACAAATTATGGCTTGGCGTATGTTACAAAGACTGCGTGCAGAAGGTTGGCCAAAAGATTTGTTAGACATGATGTATCTTGATGATGATGCATTGGCTTTAGCCAGAGCAACAGGAGAAGATAAAGACGAAAGCGAAAAAATTATACATAGAGATGTAAATGGCGTTATATTAAATAACGGTGACGCAGTTGTTTTAATAAAAGATTTAAAAGTAAAAGGCTCTAGCATGGTTGCAAAACAAGGAACTGCTGTTAGAAACATTAGACTTGATCGTGACAATGCAAATTACATAGAGGGAAAAGTAGAAAAACAACAAATAGTTATTATTACAGAATACGTTAAAAAACTATAATAGCTTTTTTTGCCCGTTGTAAAAAGCATCAGCTTGTAATTGCATGAGTTCTCTTGCTTTTTTACGTTTATACTCATATAATTCGTCTTCTTCACTAATAGCGCTATAAACTTTGTTGTTTATTTCAAAATCTGCTTTTAAAGCCAGTTTCCTTTCATAGACTTTTTGCTCTACTAAACTTTTTATTGCTGTTTCTTGGTCTTCTAATTTAAAGTCATATTCACCTTTTGGAGCAAGCAATTTTGCAAATATAGGAGACGTTTCAATGGCTAAAAACAATAAGAAAATAAAAAACGAAGGTAACCATGGTAGTGTGTTTAAGGCAGAGACTCGAGCCATTAAGCCATCAAAACCATCAATAATTGGTTGTGTGGTTTCAATTTGTGAATTATAATCTGTTTCAAGCTTTGCTATAGCAGTTTCTAGTGCTGTAATTTTTTCATTATTAGTTTCTTTTAATTGCTGTAATTCGGTAAGTGCAGCATCATGTTTTTCTCGTTTTTCTTTGTAAACAGGTCCTTTTCCCAAAAGGTTTGTGCCGGCAGTGCCTTCGGCTTCATTTATATAAATATCGTAAAGTGCATTTACTTGAGTTTCTTTTGTGATAATCTCGTTTTGTAAAGCAGCTATCTCTTGTTTTAAAGCTTGGGTTTTAGGGTTAAATTGAAGTGCTATTTGGTCTTTATTAGCCAGTGTTAAATCATTTTTTTGTTCTAGTAAAACTTGATTAATTTCTTTTTCAAAAATCTTCAGTTCTAAAGGTTTAGAAATAACAACAGCAATAATTACTGCTAAAAGTAATCTTGGTGAGGCTTGTATTATTTCATCTATAATATTGTCTCTTTTTTTTATTGTAGACACAATAAAACGATCAAGATTAAAAATTAGTAAACCCCAAACAAGTCCAAAACCAATAGCGGCGTATAAATTATCGAACACAGTATAGAGTGCATAGCTGGAAGCTATAAATGCCATTAATGCTGTAAAAAACACGGTAGCACCAATACCTGCATATTTATTTTGTTCGCCTATGGCACTATCTTTAAGAATATCTGTATCTGCGCCAGAGCAGATAATGAAGAATTGTTTTAGCATGATCTAGTGATTAATTTTTTTTGATTTGATTGATGATTAGATTATTAGAACGCTAAAAGTTGCATTTTGTTACAAAATTTAACAATAAAAAAAGCCTCTTACACAAGAGACTTTTTTTGTAAAACGTTTATTTCTATTTTTTTTAATTTTCTGTTTTAACCAATTTTCCATTTACTGTTTTAATGCCTTTTTTAGATAAATGTACGGTAGATTTACCATTATTATTATGCATTGAAACGTTTAGCTTTGGGTTGTCTGTTATAAGTTCTATAGCTTTGGCTTCAGTAATTTTTTCACCCTCATAAAAAAATGCTCCACCATTGGCTTCCATGCCTTTAAATTGTTGAGCTAATGGTCGTGATTGTCTGGCTTCTCGTGCAGCTAATAATTGTTGTCTTTTTGTAGTAGCTTTTTGCCTTAAAGCTTTGCGTTTTTCAAGCATAGCATTTTTTCTTTCTTCTGTTAGTGCTCTTCTTTTTGCAATAGCTTTATCTCTATTTTTTTGGCTTTCGCTTATTCTTTTACCATTTACAATTGTTATTGGTTTTGTAGATAAATGTACCGTTGAAACGCCATTGTTTGTTTGAGTTGATATGTTAATTTTATTATTATCCTTAATAAGTTCTAAAGCTTTTTCTTTTGTAACTGCGTCACCATTATAGAAAAAACTGGCGTCCTTTGAAGCCATATTTTTAATATGCTTTTCTGGTGAAATTGGTTTAGGTGGCTTTGGTGGTTTTGGAACACTAAAATTTTCATCGTCTTTCCAAGTTTTTTTAAATTCGGCAACAATGTTTCCTTTTTGGTATACTTTAGTTATTTTTTGTCCAGGTATTACTTTACTTCCATCTACTTGAGATTTAGATAATACTTTACCAGTACTATCTACTATATATCCATTACGGTTATAATATTTAATATCTCCATTAATATTTACCTTAAATAAAGTGGTGCCATTAACATTTACAAAAGCAGTATTTCTTTCAAGTTCTCTACCTATTGGAGGCGCTGGTGGTGCTGGTGGTGGCGGTAACGTTGAAACTTCTCCTTTTTTTTCTTTTGGTGGTGCTGGTGGAGCAGGTGGAGGAGGAAAGTTAGGAAAAGGCTCTGCATTCTTTTTTTGAGCATCACTCATTAAATTATATAATTCTTTAATACGATTAAAGTCTTTTAATTTAACTATGGTATTTACTTTTAATTTAGCGTTATAATATTTAGCTAACTTGTTGTATTCTGCAACTTGTTCTGGAGTTGCTTCTTTTTGAGATTTATTTGCAGAATAGTTTGCATTATTATTAGAAACATTATCTAATGCAAATGGAGTGTTGTTTTTTGAGCGTATAATCTCTTGGTTGTAAGCTACAATGCGATGGTAACCATAATCTTGAACGGCATTAAAGATAAACCAAACTTCTTTATCTGAAATATCTTTTGGACTATTAACATGAATGTTTATAATCTTATCTCTTATTTCTTTTGTAATGTCTTGGTGTAATTGATTAATTACATTTTTAAAAGTATTTTTAGTCGCTTTAATACCATCAATTTCATAATTGCCTTGGCTTAATACTTTTACTGTAATACTTCTTGCGGTATAATTTATTTTATAATCGCCTAATTTTTGTAATTCTGTTTTTACATCTTTTAAAGGTTTGTTTTGTTGGTTTTCTATTTCTTTAGGAAAAACCATAGCAGGAACAACTTCTTTTTCTACTTGTTCTCTTCCGCTAAAGCTAAATAGTAATCCAGCTAAAAGCGGAAGTAGTAAAAAACTTCTAAGCCATACAGCTTTTTTTGAGGTTTGTGTTTTCATAATTGTAAATCGTTTTTTGATTAATGAATAATTGATGGCATGTGCCAATGGAATTTCGTTTGCAGTAGATGAGAATTGAAGCAGTGTTTCTTGGTAAGTTGATGAGTCTATACCTTGCTTTAAAACGGCTTCGTCTGCCAGAAATTCATGATTGAGTTTTATGTCTTTTTTTAATAAATAGAGTAGTGGGTTAAACCAAAATACAACTTGTAATAATTCTATAAATAAAATATCTAAAGTGTGTTTTTGTTTGGCATGTGTTTGTTCGTGTAATAATACTTCCTGCGGAATTGCTTTTGCTTCAAACCTTGTTTTGTTTAAAAAAATGTAACTAAAAAAGGTGTGTGGTACTATAAAATCTTGTACTAAAACTGAAATGTAATTACCGGATTTTTGCTTTTCGTTTCTTTTAATTTTTGATACAATACCAAATAGATTTATACAAAATTTGGTTAAAAATAGTAAAACTCCTAAGCCATAAATACTCCATAAAATTATTGGTAAATAGTTTGTTGGTTCTACTGGTAAGTTTTCTTCTTCTGGTAATAAGTTAATTGGCACAGAGTGGTCTGCTTCAAAATAAGGAACATTAAATTGCGGTTCTATATACTCTATAAAAGGTATAAAAGGTATTATTATAGAAATTAATACTGCGCCTAATAAGTAGAAGCGTTTAAAGGTGTGTATGTTTAAACGCTCTAAAAATAATTTATAGAATGCTAATAAAATAGCCAAACATGCTGTCGATTTTAATATTAGTATTTCCATGCTTATTTATTTTTAATTTCGGTATCGATTATAGCTCGTAATTCTTGTAATTCTTGTTTGGACAAATTGGTTTCTTTTGTAAAAAAGGAAGCAAACTGCGAACTGCTATCGTTAAAAAAGTTTTTTATTAATCCGTTTACATGTTTAGAGAAATAATCTTTTTTCTTTACTAATGGATAGTATTCTCTCGACTTACCAAATAGGTTATATGCTATAAAACCTTTGTCTGTCATGCGTTTTAAAAGTGTTGCCACTGTAGTGTTTGCAGGTTTAGGTTCTGGATAGGCTTCAAGCAAATCTTTCATAAATGCTTTTTCAAGTTTCCAGAGGTAATTCATTAAATCTTCTTCGGTTTTTGTAAGCTGCATGTTCTACATTTTAAATTGTTCTCTACAAACGTAGAACAAATATTTTAATTCTACAAATGTAGAGCAATAATTATTTTTATAAGTTATTGGTTTTAAGTGTTAAGGATGGAGGCTTTGTTGGAGCTCCTCGCAGAGAGCGACTGCCGAGAGCCTGACCAAGATGAAGCTTTTTTGCTCATCTTGGGAACACCATAAAAAAAAATCCGCTCTAATTAAAGAACGGATTTTTTAAATTTATTTAGATAGTTCTACAAAATGTTTGTAGAATCCTGGTATTGTTTCTATACCTTTTAGGTAGTTCCAAACACCAAAATGTTCGTTTGGTGAGTGTATGGCGTCGCTATCTAAGCCAAAGCCCATAAGTATGGTTTTGCTTTTTAGTTCTTCTTCAAATAAAGATACTATTGGTATGCTTCCGCCGCTACGTTGTGGTATTGGTGTTTTTCCAAAAGTATCTTCATAGGCTTTGCTTGCTGCTTGGTAGCCAATACTGTCTATTGGTGTAACATAACCTTGACCGCCGTGGTGTGGGTTTACTTTTACTTTTACACCTTTTGGTGCAATACTTTCAAAGTGCTTTTTAAATAAATTGGTTATGTTTTGCCAATCTTGATTTGGTACTAATCGCATAGAGATTTTAGCGTAAGCTTTGCTTGCAATTACTGTTTTTGCGCCTTCGCCAATATAGCCACCCCAAATACCATTGACATCTAAAGTTGGGCGGATAGAGTTACGCTCGTTTGTGGTGTAACCTTCTTCTCCATAAACAGCATCAATGTCTAAAGCTTTTTTATAATTTTCTAAAGAAAATGGAGCTTTTGCCATTTGTGCGCGTTCATCTTTAGATAGTTCTTCTACATTATCGTAAAAACCAGGAATTGTAATATGGTTATTTTCGTCGTGTAAAGAGGCAATCATTTTGGTTAAAACATTAATTGGGTTTGCTACTGCACCACCATATAAACCAGAATGTAAATCGCGATTTGGTCCTGTAACTTCTACTTCTACATAACTTAAACCACGAAGTCCTGTTGTAATAGATGGTGTGTCTTTGGCAATCATACCAGTGTCACTTATTAAAATAACATCGTTACTAAGTTTTTCTTGATTTTCTTTTACGTATTTAGATAGGTTTACACTACCTACTTCTTCTTCACCTTCTATCATGAATTTAACATTACATGGTAGTTGGTCTTGAGTTGTCATAAATTCCATTGCCTTTACATGCATATACATTTGGCCTTTGTCGTCGCAAGCACCACGTGCAAAAATTGCACCTTCTGGATGTAGTTCTGTTGGTTTTATAACAGGCTCAAATGGTGGAGAATCCCAAAGCTCAACAGGATCTGGTGGTTGCACATCGTAATGACCGTATACTAATACTGTTGGTAAATTTTTATCTATAATTTTTTCGGCATAAATAATAGGGTAGCCATCAGTTTCGCATAACTCTACTGTGTCGCAACCCGCTTTTTTTAAGCTAGACATTACAACTTCGGCAGTTTTAATGGTGTCTTTTTTATAAGCAGAGTCTGCGCTAATTGACGGGATTTTTAGTAAATCTATCAATTCGGATAGGAATCTATCTTTGTTATTTTCAATGTAAGATTGAATGTTTTGCATAGTATTTTATTGAATTTTAGTAAAAGTACAAAAAGAGATAAACATTTTCTTCAAAAGTTTTGTTTGAATATTGAAACTATTTGTATATTTGCACTCACTTTTGCGGGCGTGGTGGAATTGGTAGACACGCTAGACTTAGGATCTAGTGCCGCGAGGTGTGAGAGTTCGAGTCTCTCCGCCCGTACTAAACAAAAGTATAAACCTTTAACATTTAATTTGTTAGAGGTTTTTTTGTGTCTTGCTATTTATGATAAAATTAAAATTTAAGAGTAAAAAAGCTTTTAAATTTTAAAAGTGATTACTGGTCTTTTAGCATGGTTAACAAGGTCTTCACTTAAGCTTCCGTTTAAAAAATGCGCTATACCTTGGCGTCCATGTGTGCTAATTCCTATTAAATCGGCATCAATTATATGAGAAAAATTTAAAATACCTTTCTCTGCTGTTTCATCATTATAAATGTTTATAGTGTAATTTGTAAACGTGGTTCCTTTAATAAAATCTTGGATTTTTACTTTTGCAGACGCTGTTGTTTTAAAGTTAGAAACAGTATTTACCATAAGTAAATGTATTTTAGCATTAAACATTTCGGCTAGTTTTACAGCTTGCTTAAATGTTTCTTTGTTATCGTTTTCAAAATCTGATGCAAAAACAAACTCTTCAATATTAAAGTTTTCGTGTTCATTTTTAATAACCAATACAGGTATATCACTGGTTCTAACAAGCTTTTCTGCATTACTACCAATAAACATTTCTTTTAAACCGGTAGCGCCATGAGATCCCATAATAATTAAATCGATATCGTGCGCTTTGCTAACTTCTTTTATTCCAGTATTAATATCGTGAAAATCAACCATTTCTGTTACGGTGACATTTTGTAAAAAAGGTTGGTTCATGATGTCTTCAAACTGTTTGTGTGCTAACTTCATAAAATAAACTGCCTCAGGTAAATCTGCTGGAGCACTGCCAGCATTTAATTGTACTAAAGGTAAATCTAACATGTGTAAAAGAATGAGTTCACAACCATGTTTTTCGCCTAATTGGGCAGCAACTTTAATTGCATTTTCTGCTTCTTTTGAAAAGTCTGTGGGTACGAGAATTTTTTTCATTGCTAGTTAATTTTAAGAGTACTATAAATTTAACTAAAAAATTGGACTTTATAAAATTATGAAAATCAATAAAATTGTGTATATTTGCAGCGTTGTAAGAATACAATAAAATGTGAGCGGACGAAAAGTCCGCTCTTTTTATACTTGAAAATGTTTAGCACTACAGTAAAAAACCTCATTAACGAGGCGCTCGAAGAAAGAGCCGATTTATTTTTAATAGATTTAACCATTGGCGGCGATAATGCTATAAATGTAATTATTGATGGCGATAATGGTGTAACTGTAGAAGACTGTATATTAATTAGCCGTGCTGTAGAGCATAACTTAGATAGAGAAGAACAAGATTTTTCTATAGAAGTCGCTTCGGCTGGAGCAGCAGCTTCTTTAACACTACCTAGGCAATTTAAAAAAAATGTAGGTAGAACATTAGAAGTTAAAACACAAACAGAAACTTTTGAAGCTAATCTAGTAAGTACAGACGAAAATGGTATAAACCTCGAGTGGAAAGCAAGAGAGCCAAAGCCAGTAGGAAAAGGAAAAGTTACAGTGCAAAAACAAGCTAATATTGCTTACAACGATATTGTAGAAGCAAAAGTGAAGATAAAATTTTAATTCAATAGAGTTATGGAAAATTTAGCCTTAATAGATTCTTTCTCAGAATTTAAAGACGACAAGTTAATTGATCGTGTTACGTTAATGGCCATATTAGAAGATGTATTTAGAAGTGCATTAAAAAAGAAGTTTGGAGATGATGATAACTTTGATATTATCATTAACCCAGATAAAGGCGATTTAGAAATTTGGAGAAATAGAATTGTTGTGGCAGATGGTGAGGTTGAAGAGCCAAATCAAGAAATTTCTTTAACAGAAGCTCGAAAAATTGAGCCAGATTTTGAAGTTGGAGAAGATGTTTCAGAAGAAGTAAAACTTATAGATTTAGGTCGTCGTGCTATTTTAGCCCTACGCCAAAATCTTATTTCTAAAATTCATGAGCATGATAATACTAATATCTTTAAGCAGTTTAAAGAATTAGAAGGCGATTTATATACTGCCGAAGTGCACCATATTCGTCACAGAGCAGTTATTTTATTAGATGATGAAGGAAACGAAATCATCTTACCAAAAGACAAACAAATACCATCAGATTTTTTCCGTAAAGGTGATAATGTTAGAGGTATTATAGATAGCGTAGAATTAAAAGGAAACAAACCGGCAATTATAATGTCTAGAACGTCTCCTAAATTCTTAGAAAAATTATTTGAATCTGAAATTCCAGAAGTATTTGATGGCTTAATCACCATTAAAAATGTAGTGAGAATTCCAGGAGAAAAAGCAAAAGTAGCAGTAGATTCTTATGATGATAGAATTGATCCTGTTGGAGCTTGTGTAGGTATGAAAGGATCTCGTATTCACGGTATAGTTCGTGAGTTAGGAAACGAAAACATAGATGTAATTAATTACACAAACAACCTACAATTATACATAACAAGAGCTTTAAGTCCTGCGCGTGTAACATCAATTAAAATTGATGAAGAAAACAAAAGAGCAGAAGCAATATTAAAGCCAGAAGAAGTAAGTAAAGCAATTGGTCGTGGAGGTCATAACATACGCTTAGCGGGCCAATTAACAGGTTACGATATAGACGTATTTAGAGAAGGAGCAGAAGAAGATGTAGAATTAAGAGAATTCTCTGATGAAATCGAAGATTGGATTATTGCAGAATTTAGCAAAGCAGGATTAGATACTGCAAAAAGTATTCTTGAACAAGATGTTGAAGATTTAGTAAAAAGAACAGACCTAGAAGAGGAAACAATTCTAGATGTTATTAGAATTCTTAAAGAAGAATTCGAAGATTAATATATATTTGAAGTAAATTAAAAGAGTAAGGCAACATTTATGGCTGAAACTATTAGATTAAATAAAGTACTACGTGAGCTTAATATCTCTCTAGATCGTGCTGTAGAATTCTTGGATTCTAAAGGTGTCGAAATAGAGAAGCGCCCGACTACAAAAATTTCTGAAGCAACCTATAAGATTCTTTCAGATGAGTTTGAGACGGATGCTAGTAAGAAAATGAAATCACAAGCAGTAAGTGAAGCCAAGCTCAAAGAAAAAGAAGACTTGCGTCTTCAGCGTGAAAAAGAGATAGAAGAAAAGCAAAAAGCTGAAGAAGCTAAAGCTGCTGCAATAGCTAAAGAAAAAGAATTAGCTAGAGAAAAAGAGCTAGAAAAGGCAAAAGAAAAAGAAGCAGTTGTTAAAGCAACTAAAACTTTAGCTGGGCCAAAGCAAGTAGGTAAAATTGATTTAGAAGATAAAAGAAAGTCTTCAAAGCCAAAGCCAGTAAAAAAGGAAGAGGTAAAAAAATCACAACCAGCGACTTCTAAAAAAGAAGAGCCTAAAAAAGAAGATAAAAAACCACTGCAAACCAAAAAGCCAGAAGCTAAACCGGTTAAAAAAGAAGCTGATAAACCAGTAGAAAAAGCTAAGCCAGAAGCTAATGAGCCAGGAACTGTAGAGACCCAATATCAAAAACTATCAGGACCAAAAATTGCAGGAGAAAAAATTGATTTATCTCAATTTAATAAACCTAAAAAGAAAAAAGAAGACCCTAAAAAGTCAGACGATAACAATAAAAGAAAACGTCGTCGTATCTCTAAACCAGGAGATAATAAATCTAATTCTGGAGGAAACAATAGAGGAGGAAACGATAGACACCGTGGTAAAAAAGGTGGCGGACGTAGAAATATTGTAAAAGAAGAGCCTAGTGAAGAAGATGTAAAAAAACAAGTAAGAGAAACGCTTGAAAAATTACAAGGTAAATCTAACAAAGGAAAAGGCGCTAAATATAGAAGAGATAAAAGAGATCAACACAGAGAACAAACTGAAATTGATCAACAAATTGAAGCAGCAGAAAGTAAAATACTTAAAGTAACAGAGTTTGTTACAGCAAGTGAAGTTGCAACCATGATGGATGTTAGCGTAACGCAAATTATCTCAGCATGTATGTCTTTAGGTATGATGGTTACAATGAACCAGCGTTTAGATGCCGAAACACTTTCTATAGTTGCTGAAGAGTTTGGTTATAAAGTAGAGTTTGTTACTGCAGATATTGAAGAGTCAATAACAGAAGTTGAAGATAATCCAGAAGATTTAATTGAACGTGCTCCTATTGTTACAGTAATGGGTCACGTAGATCACGGTAAAACATCTTTACTAGATTATATACGTAAAGAAAATGTAATTGCAGGAGAATCTGGAGGTATAACACAGCATATTGGTGCTTATGGAGTACAATTAGATAACGGACAAAAAATTGCATTTTTAGATACACCAGGTCACGAAGCCTTTACAGCCATGCGTGCACGTGGTGCTCAAGTAACAGATATAGCAATTATTGTTGCAGCAGCAGATGATGATATCATGCCGCAAACAAAAGAAGCA
>NZ_MPCX01000011.1 GCF_001874145.1 Lacinutrix sp. MedPE-SW
GCAACCAATAGTAAAAAGCACTTTAGAGCACACTTTACATTAAAGCGTTAACCTAAAGACTAAGAAATATTAAATAGTATCCATAAAAAAACCTGAACGTTTAGTTCAGGTTTTTTTATTTAATTCTTCCTCATTTATTATTTGTATTTTTAAAACTCGTTAAGTTTAAATAATGAAAAAATCACTTTCAGTTTTATTAATAATATTAGTATCTCCAATATTAGCTTGGTGTCAAGATATTTCAATATTTCAACAATTTAATGGAAGGTATGATTATCTAGCAATAGGAAACACACTAAATCCAGCCGAAAATAATTTAGTTCAAACGTTTTGTGAAATATTACCTTCATCTCAAGCAACACTTAATGTAGATAGCTCTTCAACAATAATTGCTGCATATTTATACTGGGCTGGTTCTGGACTTGGAGATACTGAGGTTTCTTTAAATGGAACTTCTATAATTGCTGAAAACACATATAATACAACTTATACAGATAGTTTTTTTGGAGATTTAAATTATTTCTCATGTTATGCAGACATAACAAATCTAATTTTAAATGAAGGTAATACTATTTACGAGCTAACAAATCTTGATATTTCTGAAACATTAAATAACAATCCTGGACATTGTGAAATAAGAACAAATTTTGCAGGTTGGAGTATTTATGTAATTTATGAAAACAGTGCACTTCCTCTTAATCAAGTCAACTTATTTCAAGGATTAGAAATTATAAATCGTAATGAAACTGAAAAAACAATTTTTCTTGATAATGTAAATGTACTCGATAATGAAAATGCTAAAATAGGTTTTCTGGCATGGGAAGGCGACAATGCTTTAAATTTTGGAGAAACCTTATCTATAAATGGAAATATAATTTCTAATCCACCATTAAATTTAGCAGATAATGCCTTTAACGGGACTAATACTTTCACTAATGCTACAAATTTTTATAATGGAGATTTAGACGTTTACAGTATAGAAAATAATATAAACATTGGAGACACACAAGTTGAAATAAAATTAACTACAGGAGATTTTAATGAATTTGGAACTTTTCAAGCAGATTTAATTTTAATTAATAACATTATAACCGTACTTAATAGCCAATTACCAGATGCGACAATAGACATTATAGGAAATGCAACTAATTGCGGAGATAGAAATATAACTTTAAATTACATTGTAAACAATACAAACAGTACAGATCCCTTACCAGCCGAAACACCAATAGCCTTTTATGTAAACAACCAACTAATTGCACAAACAACAACAAGCAATATTATAGGAATAAACGAAAATGAAACAGACACAATAGAAATAAGTATTCCAGACAATATTCCTAACAATTTTATTTTAGATGTGTATGTTGATGATGATGGCTTAGGAAACAGTACTGTGGTAGAAATTTTAGAAAACAACAATAACACAAACATAACTGTATCATTAATTCCGTTACCAGAAACAATACAATTACCACCATTAAACAATTGCAATGAAGGTTATAACACCTCAACCTATAACTTAGAATTAATTTTAACTGAAATAAATTCTAACAGCTATTTTAATTTTTCATTTTATGAAACTATTGAAGATCTTGAGAATAATACAAACCAAATTGTAAATATTAATAATTATCAATCACAACAAACACCACAAACACTATATATTAAAGCAGAAACAAGCACTTGTTTTGATATTTTTAAATTCAATTTAATAACAGAAAATTGTCCGCCATTTATTCCTCAAGGTTTTTCACCAAATAATGATGGCTATAACGATTATTTTAATATTCAAGGACTTTACACCATTTTTCAAGATCATGAACTATTAATATATAGTCGTTACGGTAATTTAATTTTTATTGGCGACGATAATTCTAAATGGTATGGTGTTGCTAATCATGGCATTAATAAAGGAAAATTAGTACCAACAGGCACATATTTTTATGTACTAAAATTTAATCACAAAAATTTCTTACAAAAAACAGGCTGGATTTACTTAAATCGTTAAAAAATACCGTATTTCATCGATTAATTTTGCGTTTTAACTTTAAAACGTTAGTTTTGTGCACTTTAACGACACAATTGAAGTTTTCGATATTTATAATTTTTAATTATTTGCACTAGTCCATTGAATAAGTCCTCAAAAAATCCAGTTAACTATATAGTATGTATAGTCCTGATAGTAAGTTTTTTTAAACTAAACGCGCAACAAATTAATGTTGACGGCACCCAAACACCTCAAAATTTAATAGAAAATAATTTAGTTCAAGGCTGTGTGCAAGTTTCTAATATTTCATCACCAATTAATGGTAGTATAAATGGATTTTCAAGTTTTGGTTATTTTGAAAGAGCAAATTCAAATTTTCCTTTTGAAAACGGTATAGTACTATCATCTGGTAATATAAACTCTGTTGGAAACTCTCAAAATACAAATGCATTAAACGAAGGAAATACAAATTGGCAAACAGATCCAGATTTAGAAAACGCATTAGGAATAAATAATACACTAAATGCAACAACAATACAATTTAGTTTTATTTCTGGCTCGAGTTCAATTCAATTTAATTACATTTTAGCTTCTGAAGAATACTTTGCAGACTACCCATGTAACTACTCTGATGGATTTGCTTTTTTAATAAGAGAAACTGGAAGTGGTAACCCATATCAAAATATTGCGATAGTACCAGGTACCTCAACTCCAGTAAATACAAGTACAATACATGATGAAATAGTAGGATTTTGTCCTGCAGAAAATGAAAGTTATTTTGAAGGTTATAACATTGGAGACACTAATTTTAATGGTCGTACAACTGTTATGTCTGCCTCTGCTAATATAACTCCAAATACACAATATGATATTAAATTAATTATTGCAGACCAAACAGATAGAAACTTTGATTCTGCTGTTTTTATAGAAGGAAATAGTTTTACAGACAGTGTAGATTTAGGTCCAGATTTTTCAACATGTGATGCTTCAACTGTACTAAATGCCAATACAAATAATCCTCAAGCTACATATGTTTGGTATCAAAACAATACAATAATTAATGGAGAAAATTCAAGTAGTTTAAATGTAAATACTTCAGCCACATATACAGTAGAAATTACTGTGCCTTTAAATAATACCTCTTGCACCTTTGAAGATAGTATAGATGTTACATTAAACTCTATTCAAAACATATCTCCTCTAAATGATTTTGAATTATGCGATGACATAAGTAACGACCAAACTGAGAATTTTGACCTAACAACTAGAAATAATGAAATGCTTTCATTATTACCAAACTCAAACTATAGTATTAGTTACCATGCCTCAAGCCAAAGTGCTTCAAATAATACAAACGCTTTTACAAATATTAATAATGTTACAAATCCACAAACTGTTTATATAAGAGCAGAAGATACTTCTAGTGGTTGCGTTTATATTTCTCAAGTAAGTTTAATAGTTAATCCAACTCCAGAAATAACAGATCCAGAAGATGCCGAAATTTGTAGTAATAGCGATGGCAGTATTGCGTTAACAAATTTTAATAATGAAATTACAAACAATAATTCTAATTATAGTGTTACTTACCATTTCTCTCAAACAGATGCAGATAGTGGTGCAAACCCAATAGCTTCTCCTTACACTCCAACAAATACTACAGAGCAATTATTTATAAGAGTAATTAACATAAATACTGGTTGCTTAGCATTTACAGACATAACTATAAACACATATGATGCGCCAGATGTAGACACTACAACACAGCAAATAAATGCCTGTGAACAAGACGATGATGGTTTTGAAACTTTTGATTTAGAAAGTGTTTTACCAAACGTACTACAAGGTGTTACAAATGTCACTACAACCTTCCATACTTCTATTGAAGATGCTCAAAGCGATATTAACGCTATAAATAACACCACAAATTTTCAAAATACAGAACCAGACTTTCAAATAGTTTATATAAGAATTGAAAATAATAACAATTCTTGTTTTGAAATTGTTGCAATAGAATTACACACAAATATCCTAGAAACAGGAACCAATATTCGAGATTTTTCGGTATGTGATAACGCACCAGATGATAATATTGGAGAATTTAATTTAGAAAATATAACAACTACTATAGCCAATGGACTACCAGATGTAGAAATAACATACTATGAAACTGAAGAAGATTTAACAAATAATACAAATGCAATTGATGCCTCAACCTTATATAGCGTGAATAACACACAAACACTTTATATTTTAATAGAAGATGCAGATTGTTCTAATACTTCAGAAATTGTATTAAATATTTTACCATCTGTAACTATTTTAAATGATGCACCAGTTACCTATTGTGATACAGATCCAGATGGCTTTACCTCTATTCAACTTTCAAGCTTTAATAGTTTAATGAGCGAAGGCATCCCAAATGCTGCTGTAACTTATTACGAAACACAAACAGATGCAGATAATTATGAAAATCAACTTCCAGAATTTTACAATAACACAGTAAATCCTGTTACGGTATATGTTAGAGTGATTGGTGAAGGTGGCTGTCACGACATTAAACCATTGCAAATAGAAGTATTACCAGCACCAGACACAGTGATTCCTTCAGGATTTTTAATTTGTGATGATGATCAAGATGGCATTTATAATATTGATTTAACATCAAAAAACACAGAAATAACAAACAACAACAATGTTTCAATTTCTTACTTTGAAACTGAAAATGATGCCAATTCATCTACAAATCAAATTATAAACGATACAAACTATGCTGCACAAACAAATACTGTTTTTGCCAAAGTTTCAAACAATGACACAGGTTGTTATGCTCTAGTTCCAGTAGATATTATTATTAATACATTACCTGTATTTACAAGTATTCCAGATTTTAGATTATGTGAAACAGATGGAAATCAAACAGCAGATTTTATTTTCTCGTTACATGATGATAATGTTTTAAATGGTCAAACTGGAAAACAAGTATTGTATTTTGAAACACAAGTTGACGCTACAAATAGAACAAATATTATAGATAAAAATGCTGTATATAACAATACATCTCAAACTCAAACAATGTTTGTTAGAGTAGAAAATATAACAGATAGTTCTTGTTTTGGTGTCTCTAATTTTAATATAGAAGTAGGTTCAGATCCTATTTACACAGAACCACAAGATGTTTTTGTTTGTGATGATATTTCTAATGATGGTTTTGAAACTTTTAATTTAAACGAGATAACAAATACTATAACGCAAGGTAGTCCAGATACTTTAACGGTTTCATATTACTTATCGCAAAACGATGCAGATAACGAAATAAATGCATTGCCTCAAAGTTTTACAACTACCGAAAATCCTCAAGCCATATTTGTTGTTGTAGATAATGGTACGTATTGTAAAGGCTTTAATAGTTTTGAGTTTAATGTAATACAAGTTCCACAAATTAATCCGGCATCAAATTTAGAGGTTTGTGATACTAATACAGATGGTTTTGCTGCATTCGATTTAACTATTGCAGAGATTGAAGTGCTAGCCGTAAGACAAGATAATATTTCTATTGCTTATTATGAAAATATAAATGATTTAGAAACAAATAATAACCCAATAGCAAACCCAGAAAATTATACAAATACTTCTAATCCGCAAACAGTTTATATAGAAATTACAAATACCGTATCAAACTGTGAGGTTTCTGTACCAATAGAATTAATTGTAAATCTTCCACCTGTAATTAACAATATTGGTTCTTACAATACATGCGATAATGAAAATAACACTTTCAATTTAAATGAAACTATAGACACTTTAATAAACAACCAAAATGCAATTGTTAACTTTTTTAGTTCTCAAGCAGATGCAGAAACAAATCAAAATGCCTTAAATACAGATTATACATACACATCTAACAACGAAACTATTTATGCTAGAGCAGAATTTTCAAACAATGGATGTTATAATATTATGCCATTTACGCTAGTTGTTAATGCTTTACCAATAGCAAATTCACCACAAGATTTAGAAGCTTGTGATGATGATTATGATAGTTTTTTATTTTTCGATCTTTCTCAACAAACAGCCACAATATTAGGTAATCAAAATCAAAACGATTTTACAGTAACATATTACAATACTTTAGCAGATGCAAATTCTGCTAGTAACCCTATTCAAAATTTAAATTATGAAGCTGAAAATGGTGAACAATTTTTTGCAAGAATAGAAAACAATACCACTAGTTGTTATAGTACTACTAGTTTTTTAACCATTGTTAGGCGCAAACCAAATGTAGAAATTACTAATCAAGTTATTTGTTTAGACAATTTACCACTTACCGTTACTGCAGAAACATTTGTAGATACAGATACATATTTATGGTCTACAGGAGAAACCACTTCTATTATAGATATAGATTCAATAGGAAATTACAGTGTTACCGTAACAACACAATACGGTTGTTCAACAACCTCTAATTTCGAGGTCTCAGAATCTGAAGCAGCTATCATAGAATTTACAGAAACCATAGACTTTGGAAACCCAAACAACTTAACAATAACGGTTTCTGGAATTGGTGAATACCTATATCAATTTGATGATGGAGAACCTCAAGAATCTAATTTCTTTGGTAATGTTCCAATTGGCCCACATACAATAACAGTTATAGATGTTAATGGGTGTAATAGCACAACAAAAGAAATTGTAATAATTGATGCTCCGCAGTACTTTACACCAAATGGAGATGGCATTAATGAAACTTGGCATATTACTGGAGTCGAATTATTAGAAGGTACAATTGTAAATGTATACAATAGATACGGTAAATTATTAGGTACATTAAACCATTTTTCTAATGGTTGGGATGGTAACTATAACGGCAACCCAATGCCTGCTACAGACTATTGGTTTGTTGCAGATGTTAAAAAAGGAAATATAGAATTTCAAGTTAAAGGCCATTTTGCCTTAAAACGCTAGACTATATGCTTTAACACAACTTTTTGTAATCCCTTTTTTATTCTTACTTATATTTGCAAAATATTTGCTAGAAATGAAAAATGCTTTTTTAACAGTTTTACTATTGTTTAGTGTTCTTGCGACTTCGCAAAACATTACTGTAGATAGCCAAACTTATACACCACAACAACTTGTTGAAGATATTTTAATCGATAGTGATTGTATTTCTAATGTTCAAATTACAAATGCAATTGGTGGAGATTTTAATAATACCGATCAAAGTTACGGTTATTTTCATGCTACAGGAACAACGTTTCCTTTTCAATCTGGAATAGTTTTAAGTACAGGTAGACTTGAAAATGTTCCTGGTCCAAACAATTCTTTAAGCGATGATGATGCTCCAAACTGGCAAGGCGATCAAGATCTTGAAGTTGCATTACAAGAGTCGAACACATTAAATGCTACAATAATAGAATTCGATTTTACATCGGTAGCAAACCAAATTAGCTTTCGTTATATATTTGCTTCAGAAGAATATCAAGAAGGGAATTCTAGTACCTGCCAATATTCAGACTTATTTGGTTTTTTAATTAAACCAGCAAGTGCACCAGATTCAGATTTTGAAAACATTGCCTTAGTACCTAACACCCAAACGCCTGTTAAGGTTACTACAGTACATCCAGAAATTCCTGGTAGTTGTGATGCTATTAACGAAATCTATTTTGACACCTTTAATGATAATATTGCACCAATAAATTTTAACGGTCAAACAGCTGTACTTACTGCTACAGCACAAACAGTACCTAACCAAAGTTACCATGTAAAATTAGTAATTGCAGATGAGCAAAATTACCGTTATGATTCTGCAGTGTTTTTAGAAGCTGGTAGTTTTGAACTTAGTACAAATTTGGGAATAGATAGATTATTATCAACCAATAATCCACTTTGCGGAACAGAAACTTTAGAGCTAAATGCAACTCAAGCGAATGCTACTAGTTACCAATGGTATAAAGATAATGTAATATTACCAGGTGAAATTAATGCAATTTACACCGTTACAAATCCTGGTACATATAGTGTAGAAGTTAGTGTAAATAACACCTGTATTTCTTACGGCGAAATTACAGCTGAATATGCACAAACACCAAATGTTGAAAACACTACTCTATTTGAATGTGACATAAATCAAGATGGTTTTACTACCTATAATTTATATGATGCTGCAGATACCGTTACAATGGAAGCGCCAAATGTTGGTGTAACAGATTTCTATTTAACTTACACAGATGCCGAAATGCAAATTAATGCCATTTCAAATCCTAATAATTTTAATAATACAAGTGTAATGCAAACCGTTTATGCTTCGGTTACAAACCAAAGTACTAATTGTACAGCTATAGCTGAAATACTTTTAGATATTTCAACAAACACCTTAACATTACAACCTTTTGATGCTTGTGATGATGATACTGTAGATGGATTTACAAGTTTTAATCTTAACGATTTAAGACTTCAAATACAACCTAGCGTTCCTACAAATGCTACCATAACTTTTTACACAACAATTGAAGATGCTTTTGCTGAGACTAATAGTATTAATGGAGACTTTAATAATACAACTCAAAACACTCAAGATATTTTTGTAAAAGTTGTTACAGATACTAACCAATGTTATGCTGTTTCTAGCGTAACTTTAAATGTTCTTTTTACACCACAACTTTTACCAAACGAATCTGTTTTTTATTGTTTAAATAGTTTCCCGGAAACTATTACGCTCAACGGTGGCATAACTAACGACTTACCAAATAATCATTATTATCAATGGCTATTTAATGGTACAGACACAGGAGTAGATACTAGCTTTATAGAGATTAATGAAGTTGGCGTTTATACCGTAATTGTAACAGACCCAAATGGCTGTTCTAATTCAAGAGAAATTACAGTTTTACCTACAAGCGAGCCTATTATAGAAGATGTAATATTTACAGAATTAACAACAAATAACACTGCAACAGTTATTGTTTCTGGCACTGCCGACTACGAATATGCTATTGATGATGAATTTGGATTTTATCAAAGTAGCAATACATTCTCAAATCTTGAACCAGGTTTTCATACCATTTATGTTCGTGATTTAACAAACTGTGGCGACGCTTCAATAAGTTTTTCAATTTTAGGATTTCCGCAATACTTTACTCCAAATGGCGATACCGTAAACGAAACCTGGAAACCAGTAGGTGTAAACAATGAGTTTAATACCAACTTAAATATTTTAATCTACAACCGCTATGGTAAATTATTAGCTAATGTAAATCCTGTTATTGGGTGGGATGGTACTTTTAACGGCTTTAATTTACCAAGTGATGATTATTGGTACGTAATAAACCATCCAAACGGAAACCAATATAAAGGTCATTTTGCGTTAGTTAGATAAATATTTACACGTTTTATATTAAAACTTTCAACTAAAAGGATAAATCGCTTTAACCTTCCTTTAAACAAATAACTGCACAATATTCTGTAATTTTGTAGTATGAAGTTTAAAATAGAATCAGAGTTTAGCCCAACTGGAGATCAGCCATCTGCAATTAAACAGTTGGTTAATGGTATTAATACAAACGAAAAATACCAAACCTTACTTGGGGTTACAGGTTCTGGAAAAACATTTACCGTAGCAAATGTTGTAGAAAGTGTACAAAAACCCACATTAGTTTTAGCACATAATAAAACACTTGCAGCCCAATTATATAGCGAGTTTAAACAATTTTTTCCAGAGAATGCTGTTGAGTATTTTGTTTCTTATTATGATTATTATCAACCAGAAGCCTATATTCCAACATCTGGTGTATATATAGAAAAAGATCTATCTATTAACGAAGAAATAGAGAAAATGCGTTTAAGCACTACATCTTCTCTACTCTCTGGACGTCGAGATGTTTTAGTTGTCGCTTCAGTTTCATGCTTATATGGTATTGGTAACCCTATAGAATTTCAAAAAAATGTAATTACAATAAAACGTGATCAAGAAATTTCTAGAACAAAATTGTTACATCAATTAGTTCAAAGTTTATATTCTCGTACCGAAGCTGATTTTAAACACGGTAACTTCAGAATAAAAGGAGATACAGTCGATATATTTCCAAGTTATGCAGACGATGCCTTTAGAATACACTTTTTTGGTGATGAAATTGAAATGATAGAACAGTTTAATATTCAAACCAATGAAGTAATTGAAGAGTACGATAGACTTAACATTTATCCTGCTAACATGTTTGTAACCTCTCCAGACGTCTTACAAGGTGCTATTAAAGAAATTCAAGATGATTTAGTTAAACAACACGATTATTTTAAAGACATAGGCAAACATCTTGAAGCTAAAAGGTTAAAAGAACGTACCGAATTTGATTTAGAAATGATACGAGAACTTGGCTATTGCTCTGGTATAGAAAACTATTCTAGATATTTAGATGGTAGATTACCTGGTACTAGACCGTTCTGTTTACTTGATTATTTTCCAGACGATTATTTAATGGTAGTAGATGAAAGTCACGTTACAATTTCTCAAGTGCATGCGATGTATGGTGGCGATAGAAGCCGAAAAGAAAACTTAGTTGATTACGGTTTTAGGTTACCTGCTGCAATGGATAATAGACCTTTAAAGTTTGAAGAATTTGAAGCTTTACAAAATCAAGTACTTTATGTTAGTGCTACTCCAGCAGATTACGAGCTTCAAAAAACAGATGGTGTTTATGTTGAACAGGTTATTAGACCAACAGGATTGCTAGATCCTATTATTGAAGTAAGACCTAGTTTAAACCAAATAGATGATTTAATTGAAGAAATACAAGTGCGTGTAGAAAAAGATGAACGTACTTTAGTTACTACATTAACTAAAAGAATGGCTGAAGAGTTAACAAAATATTTAAGCAGAATAGATATTCGTGTACGTTATATACATAGTGATGTTGACACTTTAGAGCGTGTTGAAATCATGCAAGATTTACGTAAAGGTATTTTTGATGTATTAGTTGGTGTAAACCTTTTACGTGAAGGTTTAGATTTACCAGAAGTGTCTTTAGTTGCAATTTTAGATGCAGATAAAGAAGGTTTTTTACGCTCTAACCGCTCGCTAACGCAAACTGTTGGTCGTGCTGCAAGACATTTAAATGGTAAAGCTATTATGTATGCAGACAAAATTACTAAAAGTATGCAATCTACTATTGATGAAACCGAATATAGGCGTGCTAAACAAATAAAGTATAATACAGATAATAACATTACTCCTAAAGCGCTTAATAAAAGTTTAGATAATGTTTTATCTAAAAACTCTGTAAGTACCTATAGTTACGAATTAGAAGCTGCTAAAGCTGCAGAACCTGAAAGCGAATATTTAACTAAAGCAGAATTAGAAAAGAAAATTAGAGAAAAAAGAAAACTAATGGAAAAAGCGGCAAAAGCTTTAGATTTTATAATTGCTGCACAATTACGTGACGAAATAAAAGCATACCAAGGAAAACTAGAAGATTTAAAAGTTTAAATATGGAATTAAAAAACACACCAATTATTGTTAAGCAAGAATTTAATACTACAGCAGAAAAAGTTTGGGAAGCAATTACAAATCCAGATTTAATGCGCCAATGGTATTTTAATAACATTCCAGACTTTAAAACCGAAGTTGGTTTTAAAACAGAGTTTATTGTAAAATCTGAAACTAGAGTTTTTCCACATATTTGGGAAGTTACAGAGGTTATTAATTTAAAGAAGTTAAGTTATTCTTGGTGTTTTAATGGCTATGAAGGAAAATCTATTTCTACGTTTGAGATATCACCATTAAAAGACAAAACCAAGTTAACACTTACCGCAAGTATTATTGAAAAATTTCCAGAAAATATTCCCGAATTTAAAAGAGAAAGCGGTGTTGCAGGATGGAATTACTTAATTAAAGAAAGCTTAGTTGCTTTCTTAAACAAGTAAATTTTAATTAATTGTATTGTACTTTAAAGATATCTATAAGCACTTCCGCAGGAACCATCATATCTGGAAAACCTTCCATTAAATATAATACTCGTGTAATAGATTCATGATTTAATCCCATTCTAAGCCCGTAATTATAAAGTTTAGCAACCTCTTCTCGCGTTCTTTCTTGATCTATATGCATTAATAAAACTAAACGGTGAAATTGTACAATGCGTTCACTATGCGATTTTAAATGTATATAATTTATTGGGTGATCAATAAGATAATCAAAATCTTCTCTTGAAATATCAAGTTGTTTTGCTACGCCTAAAAGAAAATTATATTCAATTTTTTTTAGTTGCGTATCAGATTTTGCAAAAGCAATCATTTCTGATAATAAACTTAACTTTTGTACTCTATTTGGCATAATGCGAGGGAATTAAATTATACTTCATAAAGTTAATAAAAATCAATAATTTATAATCGTTGAAAGCACGTAGCTTATCGAAAAACAAACCGTTTTATATCGAATATTATTTAGCTTTAAACCGATTTCTATATTTACATTTAAAAAAAAGTTAAATATCATTTTATAAAAAAATTGATTTAAAATCTTAAAAAACAACACAACTTACTACTATATAGATTGTTGCGTTTAAAAAAAACTATATGTTTTGGCTTCAAAAAATAACAATAATTTAATTTTTAAATTAACATTTAGAAATTTACTAAAACGCTAATGTTTACATTTAGTTGAATAATAATTAATGTTTTAGGCTATTTTAATTTATTTTTGATGCCAGAAAATATTTTACCTCTCATTAGTATTTGAATTATTTAAATACTAAAAAATTGATTATGACAAACAACGATATATTTAAAAAATTAAGAGTTGCTCACAAGCTTCGTGACGATGATATTATTAAAATTTTAATGCTGGTTGACTTTAGAGTTACTAAAAGTGAGCTTAGTGCTTTTTTTAGAAGAGAAGATCATCCAAATTATGTAGAATGTGGAGACCAAATTTTAAGAAACTTCTTAAATGGTTTAATTATTCATTTACGTGGTCCAATGCCTAAAAAAGAAGACAAACCCAAAGCAGTAAAAACTGTTAAGAAGAAAAGGTTTGATAATAAAAAGAATTTTAATAAACCTAGAGATAAAAAAAAGAGCAACGATTAAGTTGCTCTTTTTTTTATATAAATATTTTAGCTTATGCTAAAACAGCTTGTACTTTATCTGCTGCTTCTTGAAATTCTGTAGCACTCATTACATCTAATCCAGAGCTATCAATAAGTTCTTTTGCGATATCTGCATTAGTACCTTGTAAACGTACAATAATTGGAACGTTTATAGCGTCACCCATATTCTTGTATGCATCTACAACACCTTGAGCAACACGATCACAACGTACAATACCACCAAAGATGTTTATTAAAATTGCTTTTACAGCTGGATCTTTTAATATAATTCTAAAAGCTGCTTCAACACGTTTAGCATCTGCAGTACCACCAACATCTAAAAAGTTAGCAGGTTCTCCACCAGCTTGCTTAATTAAATCCATAGTTGCCATTGCTAAACCAGCACCATTTACCATACATCCAACGTTACCGTCAAGATCTACATAGTTAAGTCCTAATTCACCAGCTTCAACTTCAATTGGGCTTTCTTCACGTTTGTCACGTAACTCTGCTAAATCTTTATGTCTGTATAATGCGTTAGCATCTAAAGTTACTTTAGCATCTACCGCCATTATTTTATCGTCACTTGTTTTTAAAACAGGATTAATTTCAAATAAAGAAGAATCAGATTTTACATAAGCTGTATATAAAGACGTTACAAATTTTGTCATGTCTTTAAAAGCTGCTCCAGATAAACCTAAGTTAAAAGCAACTTTACGTGCTTGAAATGGTAAAATTCCAGTTGCAGGATCTATTTCTTCAGTAAAAATTAAATGTGGTGTTTCTTCTGCTACAGTTTCAATATCCATTCCACCTTCTGTAGAATACATAATCATATTACGTCCAGTTCCTCTATTTAAAAGTACAGACATGTAATATTCTTCTGGCTCAGAATCTCCTGGATAGTAAACATCTTCTGCTACTAAAACTTGGTGTACACGCTTACCTTCTGCAGAAGTTTGAGGTGTCACTAAATCCATACCAATAATATCATTAGCGATAGATTTTACTTCGTCTAAGTTTTTAGCAAGCTTAACGCCACCACCTTTTCCACGACCACCGGCGTGAACTTGAGCTTTAATTACGTGCCATCCTGTTCCGGTATCTTCTGTTAGCTTTTTAGCTGCAGTTACAGCTTCATCAGCGTTTTGTGCAACTATACCGCGTTGGATACGTACGCCAAAGCTGCTTAATAATTCTTTTCCTTGATATTCGTGTAAATTCATCTTTAAATAGATTATTTGTTATTTCCGCGAAGACGGAAATCTATAAAATTAAATTTTTGATTGTAATAAATTCCGAAGAACTATTATGCAACAAAAGTAAATAACCTTAGGCGTTTTACCAATATTTTTTATTAATGATTTTAATTGATTTGCTTTTATAATTATGTTGGTATTATAATTATGTAGTTTTATTTAATCTTTCAAGCTTTTTATTACAGAAAAGGCTTTATCTACTAAATGGTCTTCTACTAATATTGTAAACTCGTTAGTTGTAGAAATTACTTCGTATAAAGTTACATTTTCCCATGCTAAACGTTTAAACATTTGGTAATACAAACCTGCTATTTTAGAGTTTCCTCTTGGTAAATTTATACTTATGGCAGATAGTTTATCTTGTAACCCAATTAGTGTTTCGTTTTTAAAAATTTTTAAAATCGCATCTTTCTCTACACTAGAAATAATGATATTACTTTCTAAAATACCACGAGTAAAACCATAAAATATATGGTTATTTGTATTTATTTTTTCTAATATTTTTGAGTGACTATTTATTAATGTTTTTGAGTTTTGAAATGTAAAATCACTAAGATTTGAACGTACAGTTATATCTCCTAAGTTTTTAAATACCTTTTTTAACTGTATAGAGTTATCTACATTAATTGGTTGATTGTAACGCCTTAACGCCATCATTATCGCACCATTTTTAATAGGCTTACGTAGCATTTTTGAAATGGTATCGTTTAAGTCTTCTGCTAATGCAGAATAATTAATAATATTACGAGAAAGTGCTTCTTCTAAAAAAGGACTAGAAATAATTATTTCTTCTACACAAGATGCGATAGTTTTCATTTTGTTAAATATTTAACATTATGTGCAAAAATAGATAAAATTTTTCATTTTTAAGTTTTTAAAGGTTTTTACATTTAGTTTTGCTTTACAATTAGATTTGATATTAAAGAAAATGAAACAAAACACCTTATTACAAATTGCTAAAGATTTTGGAAGTCCTGTATATGTTTACGACTCTCAAACCATAACAAATCAATACAACCGCTTAACTTCTGCATTTAATAAGGTTAAACAGGTTAAATTAAATTATGCAGTAAAAGCATTATCTAATATTTCAATTTTAAAGTTAATGCGCTCGCTTGGTGCTGGTTTAGATACTGTATCTATTCAAGAGGTTCATTTAGGCTTAGCTGCTGGCTTTAAAGCTGAAGATATAATTTTTACACCTAACGGCGTTTCGCTATTAGAAATTGAAACTGTTGCTAAATTAGGTTGCCAAATTAATATTGATAATCTTTCTATATTAGAACAGTTTGGCACTAAACACCCAAAAATTCCCGTTTGTATTCGTATTAATCCTCATGTTATGGCTGGCGGAAATACTAATATTTCTGTAGGACATATTGATAGTAAATTTGGTATTTCTATTCACCAAATACCACATATACTTCGTATTGTAGAAAATACAAACATGACTATTAATGGTATTCACATGCATACAGGAAGTGATATTTTAGATATAGATGTATTTTTATATGCTAGTGAAATACTTTTTGAAACGGCTAAGAATTTTAAAAATTTAGATTTTATAGATTTCGGTTCTGGCTTTAAAGTGCCTTATAAAACAGGAGATATTGAAACTAATATTGAAGAGTTTGGAGACAAACTTTCTGCAAGATTTAATACCTTTTGTAAAAATTACGGTAAAGAGTTAACCTTAGCCTTTGAACCTGGTAAGTTTTTAGTTAGTGAAGCCGGACAGTTTTTAGCTAAAGTAAATGTAGTAAAACAAACTACCTCGACAGTTTTTGCTCAAGTAGATTCTGGTTTTAATCATTTAATTAGACCAATGCTTTATGGCTCTCAACATGAAATAGAAAATATTTCTAACCCTAAAGGTAGAGAACGCTTTTATAGTGTTGTGGGTTACATATGCGAGACAGATACTTTTGCAAATAACAGGCGTATTGCCGAAATAAGAGAAAACGACATTTTAGCTTTTAAAAATGCTGGAGCTTATTGCTACTCTATGGCTAGTAATTATAATTCACGTTATCGTCCAGCTGAAGTTTTATGGCACAATGGTGAAGCACACTTAATTAGAAAACGTGAAACCTTTGATGATATTTTACGTAACCAAGTTGAAATAGATTTAAAACCTAAAAAAGTAAAAATTTAATTTACAAAAAAGCCTCTTAATTTTAAGAGGCTTTTTTTTGTTAAACAACTAAAAAAGAAAACATTAGTAAAAACACAACATGCAAAAACATTCACGATACATACAATAATCGACTTAATGTGCTTTTTATCTAATTTTTTATTAACTTGCTATCTATCTTTATGTTTTCATTTATATAATAATTAAAATTAAAAATGCAAGACCTCAACAAATTGAATATTATATCGAATGAAATACATGATTTCGAGTTTATTAATGCTATAGAAAACTCTTTAGCCATTGGCTCTTGGGAATTTAATTTAAAAACAAATACCTTAAAATGGAGTACTGTTACTAAGAAAATTCATGAAGTTCCAGATGATTATAAACCAGATGTAGAAACAGGACTTAACTTTTACAAAGAAGGTTTACACAGAGAACGAATTACTTCCATTTTTAGTAATGCTATTTTAACTAATACAAGTTTTGATGACGAATTTATAATTATTACAGCAAAAGGTAAAGAGAAATGGGTACGCTCTATTGGTTATCCTGTATTTGAAAATGATACTTGCGTTTTAGTTAAAGGTGTGTTTCAAGATATTACCGAAAAAACACAAAAAAATATTGAAATTTCTTATAAAGAAAGTTTGTTTAGATCCATTTTTGAAAACTCAATAACAGGAATGGCTATTGTAAGTTTAGAGGGTAAATGGCTAAAAGTAAATAACAGTATTTGCAAAATTTTTGGGTATTCTGAAGCTGAACTTTTAGATTTAAACTTTATAGAGTTAACTCATAATGATGATAAACACATTGGTTTAGAGGAAATAAAATTAATGATTGAAGGAAAGTTAGATAACTTTCAGGTTGATAAAAGATATATAAATAAAAACGGAAACATTATTCATTGTCAACTTTCTACTACAATAGTAAGAGATCTCGATAATGAACCTGTTCATTTTGTTGCAAATATTAATGATATTACGAAATCTAAATTAGCAAAACAAAAAATTAAAAACCTATTAGCTATATCGTCTAAGCAAAATGAAAGATTATTAAATTTTGCACATATTGTATCTCATAATTTAAGATCTCACGCTGGAAATCTAGACATGCTAATTGGTTTAAAAAAAGAAGATTACCCAGACGCTGTAGATAATGAATACTTCCCACATATTGAGAAAGCTGTAAAAAATTTAAATGAAACTATAGCAAATTTAAATGACGTTGCCATACATAATATTGTAGAAGTTGAAAATTTAGAACCACTAAATTTACTAGAATATGTTAATAATGCTATAAGTAATATTAAAGCATTACACGTTGTAAAAAAAGCTAAAATTAAAATTGATATTAATAAAACAATAAAAGTTAAAGGAATACCAGCTTATTTAGATAGTATTATAATTAATTTATTAACCAATGCTATTAAATATAAAAACCCAGATGAAGACCCTAAAATAAAATTAATAGCTAGTAAAGATGATAAAAATATAATTTTAGAAGTTATAGATAATGGTATAGGAATAGATTTAAAAAAACATGGCGAAAAATTATTTGGCATGTATAATGTTTTCCACCATAATAAAGACTCTCGAGGATTAGGTTTATTTATTACAAAAAATCAAATTGAAGCTATTGGTGGAAAAATAGAAGTTAAAAGTAAAGTGGGAAAAGGCACTACTTTTAGACTATTTTTTAAAAAAACTAACTATGCATAGAATTAAATTAGCCTGCGTAATTGACGATGACCCAATTTACATATTTGCAATTAAAAGATTATTTAAGAGAAAAAACTTTACAAGTAATTTTATAATTTACAATAATGGTAATGAAGCTTTTAAAGGGATTAAAGAGCGTTTAAAAAATGGCGAGCAACTTCCAGACATTATATTATTAGATATTAATATGCCAGTTATGGATGGATGGCAATTTTTAGAAGATTATAAAAAACTAAAAATTGAAAAAAAAATACCTATTTATGTAACAAGCTCTTCTATTAAAAAAAGCGATGTCGAAAAAGCCCAAGGTGATAATTTTGTTAGAAATTATGTAAACAAACCCATTAATAAAGAAAATCTAGATTTTTTAATTGAGGATTTTAAAAAAGTAGATTTATAATTTAGCTCTATAAATTACTATAAAATGTGAGCCCGTTATTATCTAAATCATAAAATGCAAACTCTACAGTTTCCCAATCTGTTTTTCTTAAAATTGTTTTATCACTAATAACACCTCTAAACTTATATTCTTCGTAAAGATTTTCTATATGTTCTGTAACAATACGCAACATTGGTGTATTAAAACCTAACTCCCATTCTTTTTCATCATGCCATTGTAAATGTATTTCTATTGCATCACGAGTTATGCCTGCATATTTTGGGTTTTTAGAATCATCTGCAAAAGCTATTTTAAAGCCTAATTTTTTCACATAAAAAGTTAATGCTTCTACTACATTTTTAACAGGTAAAATGGGATGTATTTGATGTAGTATTGGTTTTGGCATTTTGAAAAATTAAGTTTTAAAATAAAAAATACAACTAATCTTTTAGCTCTTTTACATCATTAATGTTTGATGTTCCATATTTATCAAAAAGATAAATTAAGCTTGTCATGGTTGCTGCACCTAACTCTAACTCTCTTTTATTTACAGCATCAAAAGTATCGTTACTTGCATGATGATGATCAAAATAACGTTGTGAATCTGGACGTAATCCTGCTAAAACAATATTATCATTTTTTAATGGACCAATATCTGCGCCACTATATCCTTTTTCAAAATAATGAATTAAATAAGGTTTAAATAATGGCTCCCAGCTTAATACTTTATTTAAGTTAGCTTCGCTACAATCAAAACTAAAACCTCTTGGTGTAAAACCACCAGAATCACTCTCTAAAGCAAACACATGATTTTCGTTTTTACGTTTTGCTTCTTCGGCATATTTTTTACCACCTCGCAATCCATTTTCTTCATTCATAAACAAAACAACTCTAATGGTACGTTTTGGTTTAATACCGCTTTCTTTTAACAAACGTAAAACATCCATAGATTGTACAACTCCAGCACCATCATCATGAGAACCGTCGCCTAAATCCCAAGAATCTAAGTGACCACCAACAACCATATACTCGTTTGGAAATTCGCTTCCTGTAATTTCTCCAATTACATTATAAGACAATACATCTTCAAACTGTTTACAATTTTGTTTAAAATAAAATTCTAGGTTTTTATCATTTTTTAATGCTTCAGATAAAATATTTGCATCGTTTGTACTTATTGCTGCACTTGGTATACGTTGGTTATTTGGTAAATCTAGATAACCCATACTTCCTGTGTGTGGTAAATCGTCTTGACGTAAATTTAACGAGCGAACTATTACACCAACAGCGCCAAGTTTTCCTGCTTCGTAAGCACCTGCATAACGTTGTTTAGAACAACCTCCATATGCCTCAAAGGTGTGGATTAATTCAGGATTCATTGCGCCATTAAAAAAAACTATTTTTCCTTTTACTTTTGTACCAAGTTCTGCAAGTTCTTCAAAGCTTTTTACTTCTACTACTTTAGCTTTTAAACCTGTTTTTGGTGTTGCAATAGAACCACCTAAAGCACAAATATTAACATTTTTTTGTTTTCCTAAAGTTGTAAAATAACCTACTTCTTTTTCACCTCGATCCCATTTTGGTACCATAACTTCTTGAAGCCATACTTTATCTAACCCTAATTTTTCTAATTCGGTTTTTGTGTATTGCACCGCTCTTTCTGCATTTACAGAACCAGAAAGTCTACCTCCTATATTATTTGATAAATAATCTAACCATGCATATGCTTTACCATTTGTTAATGACTGTTTATATATTGTTTTTAAAACATCTTTATCATTTTGAGCGAAACTTAATAAAGAGGTAAGCATTAAAAGTATAAGTATATTTCTTTTCATTTTAAACTTAGTTTAGGTTATTCGTTGTTTAATTCTTGGCGGTACAAGTCTAAATTTGCTTTGGTTTTTGCATCTAATTCTGGCTCGTCAATATCTTTATATTTTTTTAACGTTTCGTATAAAATAGTAGCTACTGCAAGTCTGGCAGAAGGTTTGTTATCTGCCGGGATGTTAAACCATGGTGCATGAGCTTTAGAGGTTCTATTTATAGCATCTTCATAACAAAACATATAATCGTCCCATAATTTACGTTCTTTTAAATCGCCTGCAGAAAATTTCCAATTTTTTTCTTTTAAATCTAAACGTCGTAATAGTCTGTTTTTTTGTTCTTCTTTAGATAAATTCATAAAGAATTTAAATATAATGGTTCCGTTTTCTACTAAATGTTTTTCGAAATTGTTTATTTGCTCAAAACGTTTATCCCAAAAGGCTTCATCTACATCATCAATAGATGTTACGTTAGGTAAATTTTCTCCTAATATATAATTTGGATGAACACGTGTTACTAATACATTTTCGTAGTGTGTACGATTATGAACACCAAATTTACCGCGAGCAGGTAATGCGATATAATGTCGCCATAAATAATCATGCTTTAATTCTAAAGCTGTTGGTACTTTAAAGCTCATAACCTCAACACCGCGTGCATTAAAATCTTTAAAAACCTCACGTATTAAGCTATCTTTACCAGAGGTATCCATACCTTGCAAACATACTAATACAGAATACTTACCGTGAGCGTAAAGTGTATCTTGTAGTTTCCCTAATTTTCTTCTAACTTTTCTTAGTTCATCTTTTACTTCATCATCACTTTCGTTTAGGTCTAGTAAAGATGGGAGATTAGACAGTGATATTTTTGATGTTATTATGTGGTCTTTTATATTAATATCTTTCATAAAATGATTGTAAAGCTTAAATATACGAATGTAATTTTACTTACTAAATCTTATATTTATTTTAGTGCCTGTATAGTTGCTATTTGTTATTTTTGAAATCGTGGAAGACAATTTTAGCAATATAAAATTATTTTTAAGCATTTTTTTTATAACTATTTCTCTAGCTAGTTATACTCAAGTAAATGTGGATAGCACAAATTACTCTTTAAAAAATGGAATTTCTAAACCAAGTATACTTTCTACAAACACATTTGGTATCTTTTTTTCAAGATTAAATCATAATTTTAAATTAAAACCTTCTAAAAAAACAGAAATTGATATTGTTTTAGAAAGCGGAAATGTTTGGGGAGCAAATGTTAAAACCTATTTGCCAGACAGTGAAACCATTAGAAACAAATTAAGAACTGTAAATTGGTATTCTCGACAATTTTTATTTGATGAAGACACATTAAAAGGCAAAAATTACAGCATTAAAACCGATGGAACTATTAAAGGTTTAAGAGCAAATATAACACTGCCAATACATAACCAACAAGAATTAGTTTTAGGGTTTAGGTCTTTTATTTTAACTGAAGGTAAATTTCCATTATCAATCTTTACAAATGATGCTTTTATTGAGTTTTTTCACAATAATATTGCTGGCGGAAACGACCCGTTTGATAGAAAAGTTTTTGGTTACAATAGAGCTGAAGTTAACTATACAGATAGAAATGGTAATAATTTAAAACTTAATAAAGGAAGTTTTGTTTTTGGTGGTATTGAAGCACATTACTTTTATTACCCAAAATTATTAAATAATAGAAATGTATTTATAAATTTTGGTGCACATCTAGGTACTAACCTATCTCAATACAATTCGTCTATAGATTTAGGGCTATCTGCAGCTGCTGTAAAAAAACTAACCTTAAATTCAACTAATCAATTTTTATTTGGAATAGGCTTAAATACAATACATAAAAATAGTGTAGAGTTTAAAAAAAACAATATAGAGTTTGGTACAAATAATTTTATTGCAAGTTTAGAAACAGATATTGAATATAATTTTACCTCAAAAGGAAAAACCAATCACGCATTTGGATTGGCTTTTTATTTACAAACAAGTCTTAATAACAAAGACGAGTTTAATTACGCCATATTAGTAAGAGATGAAAGTGCTTATAATTCTTGGCAGCATGCTAGTAAACACTTGTACCAGAATAATAACTATTGGACTTTTATGTACACGTTTACCAGAAAAATTGCAACTTCTTTTTATTTACAACAGGATTTTACAGTAAACAATAATCCAGATATACAAACTGGTGTTGGTATTAAATTTGGTTTATAAGTTTATTTACTTGCAAACAACTTAACATCTTGCTCACTAACTTCTAAACCGCCTAGTATAATTAATCGCTCTACTACGTTTCTTAATTCTCGTATATTTCCTGTCCAATCGTATTCTTGCAATAATTTTATTGCTTTTGCAGAAAAGTTTTTTTCTGCCGTACCTTGCTCTGCAGAAATCTTTTTTGCAAAATGATTTATTAAAAGTGGTATATCTTCTCGTCTGTCATTTAAAGCAGGAACTTTAACTAAAATCACAGCTAGTCTATGGTATAAATCTTCTCTAAACTTACCATTTTCAATTTCCTTTTTTAAATTTTTGTTTGTTGCAGCAACAACACGTACATCTACTTTTATGTCTTTATCACTACCAACGCGCTGTATACGGCTTTCTTGCAAAGCACGTAACACTTTTGCTTGGGCAGATAAACTCATGTCTCCTATTTCATCTAAAAAAATAGTACCGCCATTTGCTGCTTCAAATTTTCCAGCTCTATCTTTTGCAGCACTTGTAAATGCTCCTTTAACATGTCCAAAAAGTTCACTTTCTATAAGCTCACTTGGTATCGCTGCACAATTAACCTCTATCATTGGTCCTTTTGCTCGCTCACTTTTTTGGTGTAACCAATGTGCTACTAATTCTTTTCCTGTTCCATTTGGCCCAGTAATTAGTACACGAGCATCTGTTGGTGCAACTTTATCTATTATTTGTTTTATTTGAGAAATAGCATCACTATCTCCAACCATCTCATACTTTTTACTAACCTTCTTTTTAAGAATTTTGTTTTCTACAACAAGTTCTTTTCTGTCTAAAGCATTGCGTACGGTGTTTAACAACCTGTTTAAATCTGGTGGTTTTGATATGTAATCAAAGGCACCAAGTCGCATTGTATTTACTGCAGTATCTAAATCGCCATGGCCAGAAATCATTACCATTGGTATTTCTGGTTTTATTTTTCTTACTGCTTCAAGCACTTCTACGCCATCCATTTTTGGCATTTTAATATCGCATAATACTAGATCGTAATCATCTTTTTTTATTTTTTCTATGCCAATTAAACCATCTTCTGCTTCTTCAACTGCATATTTATCGTTTTCTTCAGAAAGAATTTTAACTAAAACCCTTCTAATTGCTGCTTCGTCTTCTATTACTAATATTTTTGGCATTATATCTTAAATTTTATTCCACTTCTAAAATAGAAAGTATTTACATTATCTAGTTTAAATACTTCTTCTCTATCACTATCTCTTAATCTATTATTCATACTTAAAGTATATCCTGTGTAGGCATACCAAACTAAATGTTTTGTAAAATAATGTTCGTAACCTAAACCAGATATTACTACAGATAAGGAAATACTATCTGCTTCTTTATTGTCTATAAATATAGGGTTTTGAATGTTAGCAAAATAACCATCGATACTTGTATACAGTTGTACAATGTTTTTTTCATCAAAAAAATATTTTACATTGGTTTTAGGTACGCCTAAGTTAAAAGACCAGTTTTTATTTACTCGCCTAAAATAGCTTACAAAAGGCAATGGTAATGGTATTCCTGCGGTACTATTATATGTTAAACCAACAATTAAACGGTATGGTTTTTTAACAGACTCGTCTTTAGTACGGTCGTTAATCGCATAAACACCACCATTAATAAAAATATCATCTCCACTAATTTTTTCTCTTAAAGTAGAAGCTATTCTTGGAGATATTTTTGCGCCTAACCTCCATTTTTCGCTTACCTTAAAAGTATAGCCTAAATTAAAGTCTATTACATGAAGCCTGCTTAAATTCTCTGTACTAAATGGATAATGGTCTTCTATATCGAAATCGATATTACTGTATTCTCCTCCAACTATTAAATATGTATCTTCTTTTAGTTCTATAGGATAATTAATAAGTGTTCTAAATCTTTTAAAACTATCTTCAGAATTTTTTTTAGGTATATATGAATATTCAATTCTCGCTAGGTCTGTAAGCTGAGCAGATACCGTTTGAATTGAAGTTATAATTAATATAATTAGAATATAATTCTTAAATTTTAGTTTTAACATAAATTATCTATTAGAATTTGGGGTTTTCATTTTTAAATTTAAATTATCATCTTCCTTTTGAATAATATGAATATCTCGCTGTGGAAACGGAATACTTATATTGTTTTCTCTAAAAAGCTTATCTATTGCAAATCGTATTTCACTTTTTGGTATTCTAGCATTAAAACTATCTTCAATTGTAAATGCTACTCTAAAATCTAAAGAACTTTCTCCAAAATTTGCAAAAACAACACTTGGTGGCGGATTTTTAAATACTAATTTTGATGATTTTGCTGCTTCTATTAATAATTTTCTTACTAATTCTACATCACTACCATAGGCAACACCAACATCTACAGTTTCACGAGTAGACGAGCCATTTTGTGTCCAATTATACAAACTATTAGTTAAATATAAATGGTTTGGTATAATTAACACCTTATTATCTATCGTTACAGCTCTTGTAGTTCTTAATTTAATTTCTTCTACACGGCCAACTTTACCTTCAATCTCAATTATATCTCCAACATGAACCGATTGATCTACCAATATAAAAACACCAGAAATAATATCTTGAAATAATGTTTGAAGTGCTAAACCAATACCTATTAAAAGTGCTGCCGAAGCTGCAAAAACGGCTGTAACATCTATACCAATTGAGTCTATAGCTATTAAAAAAACTATTGCATATACTAGCCATCTTGCAAAAGAAAATACTGTATTAAACTTAGACTTATCATCTTCTGGCATTTTACGTGTTAAAAGCTTTTTTACCCATCGTAAAAGGTAAGTAGTTAACATGAGTATTAGTATAACTAATAAAATATACTTTACCTTTAAAAAACCTGTTTCAGCGCCATTTTCACCTGTAAATGTGTAAAGTTTAAAATTTAAAAACTCTATAAATTTTTCCCATAGAGAACTGTCTACAATAACGTCTCCAACTTTCTCTACTTCTTTTTCTAGCTTATCTGTTACTTTTTCCTGCATTTTAATACTTAATCCATTTTAAAAGTTCTTTATAACTTGGCTTTTTACCATACATTAAAATACCTACTCGATAAATTTTGGCTGCAAACCATACGGTAAACATAAATGTACCAATTAATAATGCTAACGATAATATTTGTTGCCATATTGGAACACCAAACGGTATACGCATAAGCATAACTACTGGTGATGTAAAAGGTATAAACGAAAAAACAGTAGATACGGTTCCGTGAGGATCTTCAATTACCGTAAACATACCAACATATACTGCTAAAATTAATGGCATTAATATTGGCAACATAAACTGTTGTGTATCTGTTTCATTGTCTACTGCTGCTCCAATTGCCGCGTAAAGTGAGCTATATAATAAATACCCACAAATAAAAAATAATATAAAGGCTATAATTAGGTTTGCTATAGGCAAGTTGTAAAACGATTGCATAACGCTTTGCACCTTCATGTTAATATCTGGGTTCTCAATAGCTTGTTGTAACATTTCTTGCTGTGGTGTTTTTACTGCAGCCACATCTATACCAAATATTGCAGATACAACAGTAAGCATAACGCCTCCAAGAATAATCCAAATCACAAACTGAGTAATACCTGCAAGCGAAGTTCCTATAATTTTGCCAAGCATAAGTTGTATAGGTTTTACTGAAGATATTATAACTTCTATTATTCTACTTGTTTTTTCTTCTATTACAGAGCGCATTATCATATTACCATAAATAATTATAAACATGAATAGTAAATAACCAGCTACGCCACCAAAACCAAGTTTTAAAAAACTATCTATTTTAGAGGTTTTCTCACCTGTATAATTTTCTTGATTAATATCTATGCGTATTCTCGAGGCTTCAATTAAAGCAACATTTGCTCCTTTTTGCTCTAAATTTAAATCGGTTAAGCGTTTTTCTATTTTATTCTCAATCTCTGTGATTACAGAAAGTGATGGTGAATCGTCTGAGTAAAATTCTATACCGTTTTCTGCTCTTTCTATGTTTTCAAATTTTGAAATGTGCAACAACCCGTAATAATCCTGTTCTGCTGCAATTGTTTTTGCATTATCTAATGTTAAATTTTCTAATTTAATATATTTTGTATTGTCTGTATTTTCAAAAACCTGCTGTACTTTTCCAGAGTCATCTAGAATTGCTATAGTTCTTTCTTTACTATTATTTAATTGCGATAAATAAGCTACAACGGTTATTAATGCAATCATAATTAGCGGACTTAAAATAGTCATTACTAAAAATGATTTGTTTCTAACCTTAGTTAAATACTCGCGTTTTATTATTAGTGATAAATGATTCATAGCTACTAATTATTCTTTACAGTTTGAATAAATATATCGTTTGCACTTGGTATTACTTCTACAAAATGAGACAACTCACCTTGTGTAGTTAAATAACTTAATAATTGATTTGCCGTTTCTTTTTCTGAAAGCTTAATATTAAGTTTTAGCTCGTTATTTAGCGATTTAAATTCTGCAGGTGAAACAATAAACTTTTCTGAAAGTGTTTTTTGTAATTCCGTAGGATTTTTGGCATTTATACCAATTTCAAATGTATTGGTTTTATACTCGCGTTTAATGGCATTTAAATTACCATCTAACACCTTATTAGACTTGTGTATTAAAGCAATATGGTCACATAATTCTTCTACAGATTCCATACGGTGAGTTGAAAAAATTACCGTAGCGCCTTCATCTCGCAATCTTAATATTTGATCTTTAATTATGTTAGCATTAATAGGATCGAAACCTGAAAACGGTTCATCGAAAATTAATAATTTAGGTTCGTGTAGTACAGTAACAACAAACTGTATTTTTTGTGCCATACCTTTAGAGAGTTCTTGAATTTTTTTATTCCACCAATCTCCAATTTCTAGTCTTTCAAACCAATCTAACAATCTTTTTTTAGCAACAGCTTTATCCATACCCTTAAGTTGCGCTAAGTACAAGGCTTGTTCTCCTACTTTCATAGACTTATATAAACCGCGCTCTTCTGGCAAATACCCAATATTTTGAATATGATGTCTTTTTAAAGGTTCGCCATCTAATAAAACATGACCAGTATCTGGTATTGTTATTTGGTTAATAATTCTAATTAAAGTTGTTTTTCCTGCACCATTTGGCCCAAGCAAACCAAATATGCTACCTTTTGGTACTGCAATAGAAACATTATTTAATGCTTTAAAGTTTCCGAAACTTTTAGAAACCGAGTGTGCTTCTAATAAATTATCCATACGTATGTTTTGGCTGTTAGTAGCGTAAATATAGAAAATGTAACACGAGAAACTTTATTGTTTAGAAATAATTTAACGCTGATAAACATAATAGCTAAAAGCTATTACACAAATAAGTTTTAAAGAAATTGAATTTGTAAGATTTCTTATAGTAATGTATATAACAAAACCCTATAAAAACAAAACCCACCCTTAGTAAACTAAGGATGGGAAAAAATTGCTATGAAAAAGAAAAATTACCACTAGCTTTCACTAGTGATAAACCAAATATAACATTTTTTAACTAACTTTAACTTAAATGCATAAATTAGTTGATATTTTAACAAAAAAAATCCGCGATTTTTTCGCGGATTTTATTATAGTAATCTTTTGTTAAGCTTAAGAAAACATATCTTTTACTTTTTCAAAAAATGATTTATCAGATTTTTCTGGTTTTGGTGAAAAATGATCATCATTTTTCATGCTTTCAAAAAATTCTTTTTGTTGTTTACTTAATGTTTTAGGTGTCCAAACATTTACGTGTACTAATAAATCTCCTTTACCGTAACCGTTTATACTTGGAATTCCTTTTCCGCGTAAGCGTAAAATTTTACCAGATTGTAAACCTGCTTCAATTTTTATTCTCACTTTACCAGAAACTGTATCTATTTCTTTAGATGTTCCTAAAACAGCATCACTAATACTTACATATAAATCATAATGTAAATTATCTCCTTCTCGCTGTAATGTTTCGTGATCTAATTCTTCTATAGCTACTAAAAGATCTCCAGCTATACCATTTCCTGGTGCATCGTTTCCTTTTCCAGAAACTTTAAGTTGCATACCATCTACAACACCTGCTGGAATTTTAACCGATATTGTTTCTTCTTTTGTTATTAAGCCTTGAGCATCTGCATTGGCTGGTTTTTTGTCTATAATTTGCCCAGAACCACCACATGTTGTACAAGGTGAAGCTGTTTGCATGCGTCCTAAAATAGTATTAGTAACACGAGTAACTTGCCCAGAACCATTACAAGTAGAACAGGTTTTATATGTTGTGCCTTGAGCTTGTACTTTACGCTTTACTTTTATTTTTTTCTCTACACCATTAGCAATTTCTTCTAGTGTAAGTTTAACGCGAATACGTAAGTTACTTCCTTTTACTCGACGTTGTTGTTGGCCTCCACCAAAACCGCCGCCAAAACCAGAAAAACCACCACCGCCAAAAATGTCTCCAAACTGGCTAAATATGTCGTCCATATTCATACCGCCGCCGCCAAAACCGCCGCCGCCTTCAAAGGCTTGGTGACCAAATTGGTCATAACGTGCTTTTTTGTTCTCGTCGCTTAAAACTTCATAAGCCTCGGCAGCTTCTTTAAATTTAGCCTCGGCTGTAGCGTCGTCTGGATTTTTATCTGGGTGAAACTCAATAGCTTTTTTACGGTAAGCTTTTTTTATCTCACTAGCTGTTGCGTTTTTACTTAATCCTAATATTTCGTAATAATCTTTTTTTGCCATCTTGTTTTACTATTAGCTAAATAACTTTTGTTATTAGCTATAATTTTTAAAATTATTGTCCGATAACTACTTTTGGAAAACGTATAACTGTATCACCTAAAGTATAGCCTTTTTCTACTACGTCTATAATTTTCCCTTTTAAATCGTCACTTGGCGCAGGCACTTGAGTAATTGCTTGGTGAATTTCAGAATCAAATGTGTCTCCTTGCTTAACTTCCATTGCTGCTAAACCTTTTTGACCTAATGTATTTAATAGTTTTTGGTATATTAATACGACTCCTTTTCTTAATTCTTCAGCTTCTTTATCGTCTTCAATATGCATTAAAGCTCGCTCGAAATCGTCTAAAACAGGTAACATAGACACCATGACATCTTTACTTGCTGTTTTAAATAATTCTATACGCTCTTTAGAGGTTCTTTTTTTATAATTTTCAAATTCTGCAAATAAGCGCAGAAATTTATCTTTTTCTTGACCTAACTCTTCTTGTAACTTCTCTTCTACCGTTAACTCAGGAGTTTCTACAGTTTCTGTTTGAATGTCACCGTTTTGTTGGTCTTCAATCTCTTCTTGTTTATCTTTCTTTTTGCTCATTTTGTATTTCTTATTTTAAACACAGTTAAAAGGTTGGCAAAAGTACTGCCAATATTATAAAAATGCCATAATGTCATTACTTTTTTTTAAGAAAAATTTAAGTATATTCCATGGAAACTTTTTTATATTTGTGGCTAACCATTAATAAAAATAAAAGATGAAAAAACAAGTTTTAAATATTTTTGCAATTATTGCTATTGGAGCGTCAGTTGTAGGATGTAAAAGTGATAAAAAAACTGAAACAACTGAAGCTAAAGAAGTAGAAACTGTTATGGCAGAAGAAACTTTTAAAGCTATACCAGCAGAATCTATGGTAACTTGGGAAGCTAACAAAATTGTTGGTGGACATACTGGAACTATAAACTTAAGTAACGGTGTTGCTAAAGTAAAAGGTAATCAACTAGTTGGTGGTAACTTTATTTTTGATATTTCTACTTTAAAAAATACAGATATTGAAAAAGAAGAAAGTAGAGCTAGTATTGAAGGACACTTAAAAAGTGCAGACTTTTTTGATGCTGAAAAATTTCCAAATGCTGCTTTTGAAATTACAAGTGTTGAAGGAAACAACGTAAGCGGAAACTTAATGATGAAAGGCATTAAGAAAAATGTAACTGTACCTGTAAATGTAAATATTAACGGTGATAGCATGACCATTACAAGTGATGAGTTTACAATTGATAGAACAGAATGGGACATTAAATACAACTCTGGTAAGTTTGCAGAAAACTTAGGTGATAAAATGATTAAAGATAACGTAAAGTTAAAAATCTCAGTTAAAGCTAATAAAGCATAATTTAGATTTATTTTTACTTAAAAAAAGCCACATCGAAAGATGTGGCTTTTTTATTTACTTAAAGTTTAAAATTAAAAACTTAAATTCGTTAAATAAATTGAAAACTAAGAATGAAAATTAAACTTACTATCCTACTTTGTTTTTTCGCTATAACTTTATCTTACGGCCAGTACGCATGGACTAAAGGCGAATTGGTTTTAAAAAATGGTGAAATTTTAATAGGGCAAATTAAACTTCCTATGATTTCTAAAAATTTAATAGCTTTTAATGGTAAAGAAAAAGTAAAATACAGAAAGAATAGAAAAAGTAAGAAAGTAAAATACGATGAAACTCAAGTTGAAAAAGTAATTTTTAAAAACTCAGACACAGAAGTTGCATATTTTGAATACATACAAACTTCAAAAAAGAAAAAAGGATTATTTAAAATTATTAGTTCTGGTGAAGTAACCTTGTATGCTAGAAGTGTTAGTATGACTTCTTCTACTCCTATGCATATGGGTGGACCACAAGGCACAACTTGGAATCATTGGCATTACTCTTTTAGTGATTTTAACGAGTTTTATGTTCTTAGAGAGAATGAAAAAATTGCAAGTCCATTAATTACTGCAAGATTATCAAGATCTTTTAAAAAAAGAGCATTAGAATATTTTAGTGATTGCGCAGAATTAGTTTCTAATTTAAAAGAACGCATTTACATTAAAAGCGACATTAAAGATGTTGTAGATGATTATAATAACTGTAAATAAAAAAGATAAACTTATTATTATTTAATATGAAAAAACGAGTAAGGTTGTTTAACTTTTTAATTGATTCTGTAATATTTTTTATTATCGTTATTATATTTTCAATGCTTTTAAAAAATTACATCGCAAGAGAAAATTTAAATTACTTTATGATAGCATTGTACTATCTTTATTATTTAATTTTTGAATATACAACCGGACAAACTATTGGAAAAATTATTACTAAAACAAAAGTTGTAAATATCGATAATGATTTAAAACCAAGTTTTTCTACCATTTTACTTAGAACATTATGTAGACTAATACCTTTCGAAATAATATCCTATTTATTTTCTGTTAATGGTTTACATGACAGACTATCTAAAACCACTTTAAAAAACATATAATCACTAACTAAAAACTATTATCATGAAAAAAATTAAAAATGTAATTGCTATTGGATTAATGGCAATAATTATGTCAAGTTGCGCTACCGTATTTGGAGGAAAAGTAACTGCTGCCCAAAAAAGAAAACCTTTACCAGGAGAAGAGCAAAGACAAGTACGTGTTGTAGCCTTAATAGCAGATATTATATTATTCTGGCCTGGATTAATTGTAGATTTTGCAACTGGTGCAATTTACAAACCAAATAAATAGTGCACTAAAATTTTAAACTATTGTATTTAACATAACAATGTGTGACTTATAATATATGTAAGGCACACATTATTATATTAAAGTAATTTATTTAAAGCACTTTTTAAATTAGGGAACTCAAAATTAAAACCTGTATTTTCAATTTTTTTAGAACTTACTCTTTGACTTTCAAATAAAATAATATGCATTTCTCCTAATACAATCTTCATAATTATTTTTGGAATATTTGGTAGTATTAAAGGCTTTTTTAGATGTCTAGCAATAGATTTTGTTATTGATTTATTAGTTTCTGGATTAGGAGAAACACCATTATAAATACCTTCTAATTTATTTTTGGCAACATGTAAAAAAATCGCGGCAAGATCATGTAAATGAATCCATGACATCCATTGTTTACCATTACCCATTACTGCTCCAGCACCATATTTTATAGGTTTAGCTAATTGCGGAAATGCACCACCTTCTTTTGAAAAAACAACACCTATTCTAATTTTAGAAACGGTGATATTTAAGGTTTTAAAAGTATCTACTGCTTGCTCCCAAACCTCAACTACTTGACCCAAAAAAGAGGTATTTACATTTTTTTCGTCTTCTGTATAATAATTAGTTAGCGAATCTGGGTAATAACCAATTGCACTGGCAGATACAATTTGTTTTATTGTATTTGGGTTGTTTTTTACAGTATCGTGTAAAAGCGCTGTGGTTTTTAACCTACTATTTAATATAGCTTGTTTATGTGCTTTAGTCCATCGTTTAGAAATACTAGCTCCTACTAAATGGATAATTACATCTACATTTTCTAAGCATTTTACATCTATAATAGCATTACTAGGATTCCAGTAGTAACCTTGATAATTTTTTTTATTTTCAATTTTAGATTTACTAGTAGTAAGATAATTAACGGCAATACCTGCTTTGTGACACTGCGCTACTATTTCTGTACCTATTAAACCTGTAGCGCCTGTAATTAATATTCGCATTTCTTTTTTATTTATAAAAATACAACTTAAAGCCTTTATTTACATAGCGTTTAAGTTTGATTTAACACATTAAACCTTCTAACTTTTTATTGCTCTAAGCATATGCCTTTTACCTGGTGGTCCTTCTTCTTTTGTTACTTTAAAGCCTGCAGTAATCATAGCGCGTCTTGCATGACCTTGAGCACAATAAGTCACTAATACACCTTTAGTATTTAAAGCTTTATACATAGCATTAAATATTGGCTGTGTCCATAACTCTGGTTGTACACGCGGCCCAAAAGCATCAAAATAAATCACATCAAAAACACCAATATCATTAATGCTATCGAACGTTTTTTTTTGTTTATTTAATTTAAATGAATTTGTGCAAGTTTTAAAAGACTCCCATTTAGAATTGTGAATGGCGTTAAAAATTAATTTTTCGCGTTCTGTTTTCGTGTAGTTAAGTTGTTTTATTTCTGCTTCTAAAACAGGATAAGCCTCTACACCAGTATATTCTATTTTAGTATTATTATTGTCTACCTCTAATGCTGTTAAATAAGCATTTAAACCAGTACCAAATCCAATTTCTAATACAGAAATTGTTTTTTTTAAATTATTAATTTGTTCCATAAAAAAAGCTAAACCGTGTTTTATATACACGTGTTTAGCTTCTTGTATTGCACCATGAGTAGAATGGTATTGCTCATTCCATTCTGGTATATGAATGGTTTTAGAACCGTCTTTCGTGGTGATAATTTCGCGTCTCAAATTACTCTTTTAAAAGTACGCCATCTGCTTCAAATGAGTAAGTACGTTTAGGTTCTGTTATAGCTGCAATTGCTTCTGCACTTTCTCCTCCATCTTCAGCATAATGTCTTTGCTCATCTACAGAAACTTCTTTTACATAAGCTTTTCCGTTAATAATAACTTCTTTACCTTCAATATCTTTAGGCATAAAAAAACCATAATCTTTAAATTTTACCATGACTTCTTCTCCATTTGCAAGATCAAGTTTCATCCAGCATCCTTTAGATTTACAAACCTCGTTTACTTTAGCAGTCATCTTAGCATCTATACTATCACCAACTTTCATAGCTTCATAATGCTCTGCCATTGAAGCTGTATTTAAAGCATCGTTTGCTACAATTTCTTTACCAAAAGTTTTGTACGAAGCATCCACTATTTCTTTTGTTGTTTCCTCTTTTGCCGTTTCCTCTTTAGTTGTTTTCTCTTCATTTTTACAGGCTGAAAACACCACGATTAAAGAAAAGATTAGGATTATTTTTTTCATGTTTTAAAGTTTTATTAATTATCTAACAAATATACTATTTTAAGCTATATTTCACATTTTTTAAGTCTTATTTCTGTATTTTTGCAAAAAAGCTAAATATCTAAAAATGACAAAAACCAACCATACTTTAACCATTAAAAAAGTCGAAAATTCTAAAATTGAAACTGTTGATTTTAATAATTTAACTTTTGGTAAAACCTTTACAGATTACATGTATTCATGTGATTATGTAGATGGTGAATGGACTAATCCAACCATTGAACCTTATGGGCCTTTGCAAATAGATCCTAGTGCAAGAGTTTTTCATTACGGGCAAGCTGTTTTTGAAGGTATGAAAGCCTTTAAAGATGCTAATAATGATGTTTGGTTATTTAGGCCAGAAGACAATTTAAATAGAATAAATAAATCGTCTGCTAGGTTAGCTATGCCAGAGTTTCCTAAGCATTTGTTTTTTGAAGGATTAACAACATTGTTAAACTTAGATAAACAGTGGATAAAAAATACCGAAGGCAGCTCTATGTATATTAGACCTTTTATTATTGCTACAGAACCTGCAATATCTGCTTCACCAGCAAGCCAATATAAGTTCATGATTATTTTATCTCCTGCACAGTCTTATTACGCTGGAGAAGTTAGAGTACTTTTTGCAGAACAATACAGTCGTGCTGCAAATGGTGGTGTTGGTTTTGCTAAAGCTGCAGGAAATTATGCTGCACAATTTTATCCAACAAGCTTAGCACATAAAGAAGGTTACCAACAAATAATCTGGACAGATGCTAATTCTCATGAATACTTAGAGGAAGCTGGCACAATGAATATTTTCTTTAGAGTTAATGATACCTTATTAACAGCTCCTATTAGTGATAGAATTTTAGATGGCATCACTAGAAAGAGTATAATACAATTAGCTAAAGACAATAATATTGCCGTTGAAGAACGACCAATAACCGTTAAAGAAATTAAAGAAGCTGCAACAAATGGAAGCCTAAAAGAAATTTTTGGAGCAGGAACAGCTGCTGTAATTACTCCCATTTTAGGATTTAAACATGGTGAAATGAAACATGAAATTGTTCCAGCAACAGACTCTTACGCCTTATTATTTAAGCATAATTTAATGGCAATTCAATATAACAAAACCGAAGACAAACACGGTTGGAGATATAAAATATAACTAAAAAGCCTTTAACAATTGTTAAAGGCTTTTTAATTTTACTTAGCCTTCTAAGATGGCTTTAATATTTGGTTTAAAGTAATTTGGACCTTTTAAAACCTTACCATCTTCTCTGTAAATTGGTTCTCCATTATCACCTAATTTACTCATATTACTACGTTGTATTTCGTTAAAAACTTCTTCAATTTTATGCTGCATACCATGCTCTATAATTGTACCACATAAAATATAAAGCATATCTCCTAAAGCATCTGCTACTTCTACTAAGTCATCATTATTTGCTGCTTCTAAATATTCTTCATTCTCCTCTTTCATTAAATTAAATCGTAAAGAATTTTTAGCTCTTCCTAAGTTAGCTTTTGGAGACTCTAAATGTCCTATTTTAAATGCAGTATGAAATGCTTTTACAGCTTCTATTTTATTTTTCATGTAATTCGGTTTTACAGGTAGTATTAGTTATTTTTGTATAAAAATAATAATATGTTTAGTACAGGACAATTAATCTTTGCCATTTGTTTTGCTATGGTTTTTATCTCTTTTATAATTTATACTTATAGAAAAGATATTAATATCCACAAACAACATTACAGAGGTGTCTTTTGGGTGCTTTTAGCCTTTGTAGGATTTATTGGATTAATAGCTGCTATAAAATTTCTATTATAAAATTATTTTAGTCAAACTTCTATTTTAAAGACATTGTAGTTATTTTTTTTGCATTACTCAAATGCACATAAAATTTACTAACTTTGACTAACCAACTAACTAATAGATTTATGAAAGCACTAAAATACATTTTCTTTTTACTACTTATTTTAATTATTGGCTTTGCCATATATATTGCAGTACAGCCTAACGATTTTTCTGTATCTAGAACAAGAACTATAAATGCTCCTGCCAAAGTTCTTTTTGAAAAAGTAAATGATTTTAAAACTTGGAAATCTTGGTCTTCATGGGTTGAAAAAAATCCAGATATGAAAATCACCCTATCAAATAAAACATCTGGTGTTGGTGCTAAATACACTTGGGAAGATAGTGATGGAATTGGCACAATGAAAACTATAGAAACAAACCCAAATAAATCTATAGATCAAGTTATGCAATTTGAAGATTTCCCACCATCTCAAGTAGATTGGGAGTTTAAACCTAATAACGATGGCTCAACTAACGTAACTTGGAATATTGCCGGAAAAGACTTACCATTTAGTTTTAAAGCTTTTGCAGCAATTATGGGCGGTATGGAAAAGCAAATTGGTCCAGAATACGAGAGAAGCCTTGAAAAACTAGACAGCCTTGTATTATTAGATATGAAAAAATATAGTATTGTAGTAGATAAGCAAACTACACAACACAGTGGTGGTTTTTATATTTACAATACTACTGCAACAACATTTGAAGATTTCCAGTCTAAAATGGCGACAATGTTTCCTCAAGTAATAGAATATGCTAATAAAAATAATATAACTATGGCTGGTGCGCCATATGTTTTATATCACAAATGGGATAAAGAGAATAATGCGGTAATATTTTCTTGTTGTGTTCCAACAACTTCAAGAGTAATTACTACCAGTGACACTATTTTAACAGGCCAATTAGAGCCATTTAAAGCTGTAAAAACCACATTAAATGGCAGTTACGATAATTTAGAGGAAGCTTGGCTAAAGGCTAATCAAGCTATAACTAATAGTGGTTTAAAAAAGGATGAAAATGGTCCTGCTGTAGAAGCCTATTTAAACTCACCAATGAATACACCAAATCCAGCAAATTTAAAAACGGAAATATATATTGCTGTAAAATAACAACAGTACACATTTTTAATAAAAAAAAGCAGTTCTAAATTTAGAACTGCTTTTTATTTTTTTTTAAAATTAATTTTCTTTTAAGCATATTGTTTTTGGCAAGTGCCTACCGTCGTGCATTTCTCTACTATGAATTACGGTTCTTGGTTTTGCAAAAATAGTAATAACACCACAGTTTTTTGTTGTAGATGCTGTGAAATTAAATGTACCTGAAAACTCTGTTTCAGTAGGATCTGCTGGAATTACGTGTTCTAAAATACTAACACCAGTCTCGTTTATAGATGTACTTAAACGATAATATTCTATATGACTTTCAGAAACTGAAAAATTACCACTTATTGGCAATCCTTTTATAAAGTGGGAGCAATCTCCGTAATTAGTAATATTTAATTCTAAATCTGGACTACTATTGTCCATTTGAATAACCTTACTTGACGATGTCCCATCTGCATGCTCAATAGTAACCCTTAATAAATCGTTAGTTTTTGGATAAAACTTAGCTACTGCATTTAAAGAATTATTTGAAGCATCTCCATAATAAGTATATTCTTTAGTTATTGGGTTAGCATGAGAAACATTAAAAATATTGTCCATGACAAAAGAATTATCAACATAATAACTATTACCTGTATTTAAATTATCTACTCGTATTTTATAACGTTGACCATTAAATTTATTAGTTTTTGCTTCTACTATAATTAAACCACCAAAAGCACTTCTATTAGTAACCTCTAAACCTGTAAATCTAAAATGCGCATTTGGCATTGTTAATCCGTTAGCATTTATCCAGTTTACATCTACTCCTCCAATAGCAACTATTTCTGGGCCATTTCCTACAGAAGGTGCTTCTGGTTGTATTTGCACATAAGATTCTAATATGTTTCCCCAACGAGAACACTCCATCCCTTGTGGCTCAACATTCCAAGATAAAATAGCTTTTACTTTTAATACTTGTGGGTTTTCGCATTCTTGCTTTAAACCATCGAATTTATAAGGTAGTACTGCAGAGTAAAAAAGTCCCTTTTCTGGCACTTCTGGAATATCATATACATTTACATATGTTGTTCCTGCATGTATCCATTCACAATTATCTTCTGTTTGTATCCAAAAAGAAACATATTCTTTACTTCCGTCTGTACATAAGCCGCCATTATACCCAGAAGACTTGTTAAGTTTAAACGTACCTATTAATGCTTGCCTGTTATAATCTGCTCCAACGCACACTAATTCTTCATATTCTGTATCGCAGTTTATAGTGTTTAGCTCTACTAAACTGTCTGAAAGATTCCAATTATTTACCTCAAAAATATTTGAGATATTATTTAGCTCTAGTTTATTTGGAGCTTTTATAACAGTTTGTAGCTCCTTAATTCCAAAACGGTGTGGTTTAATTTTTTTATTATTGTATAAAGCAGAAAGATCTGAAAAATTAAGCGCCTTTGGTTTAGCTGCTGCCTTAGCCTTTTTAATTGCCAAAAGTTTTTCGGGCTTATTTAATGTTAATTGATTTAAAGATAAATCTGGATTTAAAATAACCGAATTTAAAATATCATCAACTTCTAAAATTGGAAAATCTGGAAAAAAGAATTTATACGGTTCTATTTGAATTTGAACATCTTTGGTATCACTCCATATGTAAGTTCCACTTTCTAAATCTGGATCATTAGGTTCTGGAACAGAATTCCAAGATAAAACAGCTCTTACTAATGGCAAGTTTGGTACAGAACAAAATTTTCTTTTAGATTCTATATCTAATCTTGCGACATAAGTAATTGGTTTTTCGTCTTGATTATTACAGTCTTTTTCTGTAGGAATATCATGTACATTAACACCAACAACTCCCATATCTTCCCAACCATCACCATCTTGATAATCTATATAAAACCTAACATATTCATAAGATCCATTTTCACAAAGCGAACCAGAATAACCACTAGATTTCTTAATATTTATAGTTGCTGTTAACTGTTGCTTTTCCGAATTATAGCCAATACAACCTAACGACTCGAATGTGGTATTCATTTTTTGAGTAAAAAAATCTAAAGATGTTTTTAATTTAAGTTTAGAAAGATGTTTTCCTCCTAAAGACAAAAATGGTTTAAACTCTTGTCTAGCAACTAATAGTTGCTTTTCGTTTAATGTTTTCATAATAAATAAAATTAAATAGCGCACTTACTCTATTTTGGCTTTTCAGTTTCCGCCAAACATCTAATAGCTTAAAATAAGTTTACCATTAGAGTACACTACTTAATACATTTATAGTAAAATAGTTAACACGGTATGTGTTAAAATTTAAATCTTAAAAAATTTTATATTCTATAAAGAGATTAGAAAAAAATAGATAATATTGCATTACATTATTTTAAAAATGAAAAACTTAGTTCTAGTATTTGTTGGTGGTGGTTTAGGAAGTGTTTTAAGATACATTATTGGTAAGTACCTTAACAGTACAGAAAATGGTGTGCCTTATGGTACTTTTACAGCTAATATTTTAGGTAGTTTGCTAATAGGAATTATTTTAGGTTTAGCACTTAAAAACAATTCCTTAACACAAAACCATACTTTGTTATTAGCAACAGGATTTTGCGGTGGTTTTACAACTTTCTCTACTTTTGCTTACGAAAACCATATGTTTTTAAAATCTGGTGATTTTGTAAGTTTTGCTATTTATACTATTGCAAGTTTTGTTATAGGATTTTTAGCTGTTTTTGGAGGTATGTTTTTAGCTAAAATATTTTAGTGTTTATTATAATCTTTAACACCTGCTTCTACTCTAACATTTATATAATTTTCTCTTGGTACAACAGGACATGAAAATTTTTCGTTATAAGCACAATATGGATTATAAGCTTTATTAAAATCTATAACCACAGTGTTACCTGTTGGTGTTTTTAAATTAATATAACGACCACCACCATAGCTTCCATCTCCATTTGTATCGTCTAGAAAGGATAAAAACATACTTTCATCTTTCTCTGTATCTTCTTTTAATTCTATATTTTGATATAAATTTAATTTATGATCTAAACCTTTTAAGGAAAAGGTTAATTCGCCATATTTAACATATAGTGGTGTTCTATTAGTTGTTGTTTTCATTTTAAAAGTTTTCTCATTTGGAGTACGTTTAAAATTTGCAGTAACAATATAAGTTGAATCAAATTTAAAAAATTCAAGACCTTCAAAAGTTTTTCTGTCTTTTTGCGATAGTGGAGATTTAGTAGCATCTTTAAAATCTGCATTTAACTTACGCTGGTATGCTGTTTCACCTTTTAACGGTGTTTTTTGAGCACAACTTACTGTTGAAATTACACATAATAGTAACCAAAAAAACTTCTTCATTTTCATTTTTTATTTAATTCAAAAATACAACTTTAAAATATTTTGTTTAGCTTTGGGTAATTAAAACATAGAAATACATGCGTTGCGTCATTAAAAATTATAAACAAATCACCACTTATAGACCTATAAGGAGGACTTGTTATATTATATAATGATGTAAATATCAAATAATACAATATTAAAAGTCCAACTCTATAGTTGGACTTTTTTATTTTACATATAAAATATCCAATAAATGATTTAAAAACAATATCTAAAACCAACCAATCCAATGAAAATGCTATTCAATAATTACTTAAACACTTTTAAAGGCCTCTCCAAAGAAGTATGGTGGCTTGCATTAATTACATTAATTAATCGTGCCGGTACAATGGTTATTCCTTTTCTTTCTATTTATTTAACCGAAGATCTAAATCTCTCGTTAGAAAAGGTTGCTTGGGTAATGACCTGTTTTGGTTTAGGCTCTGTAATTGGTACTTGGTTGGGAGGCAAATTAACAGATACTATAGGCTTTTACAAAGTTATGGTTGTAAGCCTTTTTTCTACTGGTATTTTATTTATTGCCGTACAATTTTTAAAAACTTTTGAGTCTTTTTGTTTGGGTATATTTCTACTAATGGTTGTTGCAGATACATTTAGACCAGCCATGTTTGTTGCTATGAGTACTTATAGTAAACCAAAAAATAAAACTAGAAGTGTAACCTTAATTAGGCTTGCTATAAATTTAGGCTTCTCTGCCGGACCTGCAGTTGGTGGCTTAATAATTTCGGGAATAGGCTATTCGGGACTTTTTTGGGTAGATGGCTTAACTTGTATAGCAGCTACACTACTACTAATTAAAGTATTAAACCCGAAAAAGGCAATTGTACAAGATGAAATAAAAATAGAGAATCCAGAATCTGCCTACAAGAACAAAGGCTTTATTATTTTCTTTTTTGCAATGCTTGTTTTTGCTGTTATATTCTTTCAATATTTTTCGGCAATGCCTTTATATTACAAAGATGTACATTTATTAAATACTGTAGAAATAGGTTTACTTTTAGGTGCTAATGGTTTTTTTATATTTTTATTTGAAATGCCTTTAATTAGCTGGCTAGAAAAAACGAAATACAACAAAGTAAGTCTAGTATTATTTGGAGCCTTTTTAACAGGCTTAAGCTTTATTGTTTTAAATATTACAGCATGGTCTGGAATATTAATAATTGGTATGTTTTTAATGACCGTTGGTGAAATGATTGCTTTTCCTTTTTCAAACTCTTATGTTATGGATCTTGCAAAAAAAGGAAACCAAGGTGAGTATATGGCTATGTATATTATGTCTTTCTCTATTGCAAGTGTATTTGGTTTTAATGCAGGATTGCAAATAGTATCTGGTATTGGTTTTAATAGCACGTGGTTAGTAATGACAGCGCTTGCAGGAATTTGCATTTTACTTTTATTTGTATTAAAATTATATATGAAGAAAAAAATTAATAGTAATGAACTTAAACCAAGTTACAATAGCCACTGAAAACACAAGACAACTAGTATCTTTTTATAAAAAATTAGGTTTAAAATTAATTGTAGATGCTTTGCCTCGCTATGCTAGGCTGGAATGTCCAGATGGTGAGGCTACTTTATCTATAAGCTTTACAGATGATATTTTATTAAGGAACAACACCACGCTTTATTTTGAAAACCAAGAGCTTGATACTGTCGTTAAAACGCTTCAAAATAAAGGCATTACATTTAACCAATTACCAAAAAATGAGTCTTGGTTATGGCGCGAAGCCAAACTCCAAGACCCAGATGGTAATAATATTATTCTTTTTAAAGCTGGTGAAAATCGTAAAAATCCACCATGGCGTATTTAATTAGCTAAAATTGAAAATTCAATATTAGAAGCATTAAATACTGTATGTGTTTGGTTTTTAAAATCGCTTTCTTTGGCTTTATAAATATTTGGTACAAATGTTTGCGGATTTAAATCAATAAGTGGAAACCAAGTACTTTGAACTTGTATTTGCAATTTATGTCCTGCTTTTATTGTATGAAAAACATCTTGTAATTTAATAGTTACATCTGTAGTTTTATTTGGCACAAAAGGTTCTGGTTTTTCAAAGCTATTTCTAAAACGACCACGCATAACTTCACTTCTAACCATCATATGGTAATTACTAAGTTTTAAGTGATCTTGCATACCTTCTTCTTGCTCTTCAATGTCTCCAGGATGTACATCTATAACTTTAACAATCCAATCTGCATCTGTTCCTGTTGTTGCTACTTTTAAATTTGCTAAAATATCTCCTGCTAAAGTTAAATCTTTCTCTAATGCTTCAGTTTCAAAAACTAATACATCTGGTCGTCTAGCAGCAAAACGTTGATCGTCTGTCATATACTTTCTTGGTGTAAATACCGTTTTTATATCTTCAGAATATGGTACAGGACGTTTTAAATCACTAATAAAAACCTCTTTAGTATTTCCCTTTTTTGTTGTTGCTAATTCCTGATTAGCATTTAAATACATTTTCTGTTTAGTAACGTTTTCTGGTGGCCAAGCGTTAAAACTACTCCAATCTTTTTTTCCAGAATCAAAAACATAAGCTTCTGGTAATCCTGTATTTTTATCGCCACTTCCTTTTAAAAAGTGATTAAAAAACTTTGTTTCTACTTGTTTTTGGTAGTTAAGAGATATTGAATCTCCAAAGAAATAATTACCCACATAATTTTTTTCATCACTTCTAGCCCAACGTCCATGATCCCAAGGTCCAAACACAATAGTATTGTAAGCTTCAGGATTATTTTTTTCAATAGCTTTATAGGTTTCTAATGGTCCATACAAATCTTCTGCATCAAAAAAACCACCAACTATCATAGTCGCTACAGTAGGTTTAGAATGTTTTAAATTTTGAATAAGTCCTTTTGGTTTCCAAATACTATCGTAATTTGGATGCTCTATAATTTCTTTCCAAAACACATCATCAATTCTATCTGTTTTAGAAACAGATTTATCATCGGGAGTTTCATATTGAAAATAGCTATTTAAATTACTAAGTGGTCCAGCATCTAAAAAAAACTGATACTGATCTTGTGTTGGTAAATTTGGTAATTTATACCATGCAGAATCTGTAGGTTTATTTTTTGTAGTTCCAAAAAGAGAAACGGCTCTAAAATAGCTTAATAAAAATGCGCCATTATGATGAAAATCGTCGAAAAAGAAATCACCAATACACGCTTGTGGCGATGCTGCTTTTAATGCTGGATGCGCATCTATAGTTGAATATGTTGCATAAAAACCTGGATAGCTAATTCCCCAAGTACCAACGCGGCCATTATTATTTTCTACATTGTTTACAAGCCAATCTATAGTATCGTAAGTATCTGATGATTCGTCTACATCATTATTATCTTTTTTATTAGGAATGTAAGCTCGCATATTATCGTAAACACCTTCACTCATCCAACGGCCACGAACATCTTGATAAACAATAATGTTTCCTTCTTTCATTAAATGTACATTTGGACCTATTTTTTCTTTAAATTTATTTTCTCCATATGGTTTACTACTATATGGCGTACGCATCATTATTATTGGGTATTCCTTACTTGTGTCTTTTGGAGAATAAATGGTTGTGTGCAACTTTATACCATCTCGCATGGCGATATCCACTTCTTTTTTGGTATAATTATCTTGTACATACGTATCTGTTTCTTGAGTAACAGTTGTTGTTGTTGTTTTTAAATCTTTTTTACAGGACGTAAAAAGAATTAAAAGCGCAAAAGTGATTTTAAAAATGTGTTTCATTAAAGTAATTGATTGTTTAGATTGACTAAATTTACAAAAACAATTTCTCTCTATGATTAATATGAAAAATATAGGCTTCCTTTTTTTAATTTTAACACTATTTGGATGTAATTCTAATAAAAAAAGCACTGTCGCACCTCCTAGTATTACCAGTGAAAAACAAATTGAAGAAAAACAATTCCCTAAATTAGAGCCTAACCGTTATAATGTTGCATTTTTAATAATGGATGGTACTTTTAATACAGAACTAACTGCGCCTTTCGATATTTTTCAACATACCATATTTAGAGAAAATATTAAGGCCATGAATGTTTTTACTGTTGCAAATACAGATAAACCTATTACTACTTTTGAAGGCATGCGTATTACTCCAGATTTTAACTATGTACAAGATAGCTTACCTAAAATAGATATATTGGTTGTACCTAGTGCTGAACATCATTTAGATACAGACCTAGAAGATAAAGTAATGATTGATTTTGTTAAAAAAATTGATAAAGAAGCTACTTTTATAACATCGCATTGTGATGGAGCTTTTGTATTGGCAAAAGCGGGACTATTAAATAATGTTACTTCAACAACTTTCCCTAGTGATATTGATAAAATGCGAGAAATGTTTCCTAAACTAGATATTAAAAAAGAGGTGTTATTTGTTCATGATGGTAAATACATTACCTCTGCTGGTGGTGCAAAAAGTTTTGAAGCTGCACTATATTTATGCGAATATCTTTACGGAAAAGAAATTGCACAATCCCTCGCTGGTGGTTTAGTAATAGACTGGAATCTTAATAATGTACCACATTTAATTATTGAAAAAAATCTTTAAAGTTTTGTAGAATCCAACAAACGACTATCGATATCTAAATCTGAAATTTTAATAATCTTTAATTTACCTATGTCTTTATGCTTTGGGTTTACTAAAATATTATTTGCTATTGGCAGTATAGCACAAGGTACTTTTAATGCTAATTTTTTATTTTCTTTTAAAAAGTTATTTCCAAGATTTATAGTACTGCTTTTTGGTGGGTTATCTCTCCAATCGCTATTTAAATCTTTTATTTTTAGACTTTTATTAACCAAGGTCTCTGGAATTTCCACTTCCATATAACCAAAATCGTTAGATAAATATTTAAAATCAAGGTGCACTAAAACCTCTAAAAGACTTGTAGATAAACTGTCTGAGAAATATAACATAGCCATACCTTTTTTATTCCAACGGCCACCATATAACCTAGAACCTTCACCAGATAAATCTTCTAAATATTGCTTTTTAGCTATTCTAAAACCTCGCATAATTAAGAGTAAACACCAAATTCTATACGGCCTAAAACATCTAAAATTAATGCAGTACCAAAACTGGTATCTAGCAAACTAATAGGTTTATTATAGTTTAAAACACGAATATCACTGTGCAACCAAGATGTGAAGTTATCTAGTGTTCCTAAAACTTCTATACCGCGTGAAACAACTTGAGCAATTTCTAGTATTTGCTCTGTACTGTAAACATTTAATAAATCACTATCACTTTTACGTTGAATTGTACGGTGCGAAACATGTATTAAATCACTCATGTGCTCCATAGAAATACCTAATAATTTACTAAGCGTTAAAACCGTAGATTTTGGCAATCCTTTTCTAGTAATTTGAATAAGATCAAAATCGCTGTTTATATCTTGAGAGATATTTGCACTACCTCCCAAAACACTTATAATTCTATCGTATTTGTTATCTAAGCCATAAAAAGTTTCTGGCTCATTTGCTAAGTTTTGAATACTAGATTCTTGTTTGTAAGGTTTCATGATTACGACATTTGACACAAATATAATTAATTTTGTCGTGATTTTAAAGTTTTACACTAAGTTTTTTAATTACAAATTTTACAATCTTCTTTTTCTTGTATTTCTCCAACCAATACACCATTATCATTCTCAACAAAACCACAACAATCCATAAAACCTTGTGCAACCATTTTTCGGGCGCGTTGTATTTGAGATTTTACGGTTGGCAGAGTAAGTTGTAATTGTTTCGCAATATCTGCTTGCTTTAATCCTTTAATATCTGAAAGAAACAATGGTTCTCTATACTTTTTAGGTAAGCTTTTTAAAATGCCATGTAAGCATTCTTTTTCTGTGTGAGTAGATTGTTTTATTTGCGTTTGAGTTTCAAAATTTGCAATCTCAAACGTTTTATTATTTGTTTTAAAATAATCTAGTACTGAATATCTTGCAATAGAAAATAACCAAGATTTTAGTTTAGAAACGTCTTGCAGAGTATTTAACTTAGTATGAATTTTTATAAACACATCCTGCAATATATCATCTGCTACCGCATCATTTTTTACTTTACTAAAAATAAAACGTTTTAAATCCTTAGCGTATGTTTGCCAAATTTGTTTTGTTGTCATAACCAAAATATTAAGTCGGTTTTACATAGAGTAAATTACATAAAACCAACTTTTAATTAACACTTACAATTTACGCAAGTACAATTCTCGCATGTACAAGATTTACAATTGCCTTTTTTACAAGATTCACAGTTACAGTTACATTCTATATTTTTCATAATTATTATTATTTAGTGTTTATATAATAGACTAAAAATTATGTAAAAAGATGCAAAAAAACTTTACAAATTTTAGTTAAACTCTTTTAACAGGATTATTTTTTACTACATGAGATAAAACAATTTGAGTTTTAACCTCTCCATAAACAATTAATTGATCTATAAATGATTCTAAATGTTTTTGATGTTTTAATACAACTTCCATTACAATATTTTCGTTACCAGTAATTCTATAACAATTTGTAACCTCATCATAAGTTTTTACTTTTTCTAAAAAGGGCTTTAACATGCCCATAAATGCTCTTAAGTTAATAATAGCTTTAAATTGATAACCAACAGCTATAGAAGAAACCATTGTATTATAGCTTTGTATAACTCCGGCATCTTCCATTTTTTTTATACGCTCTGAAACTGCTGGAGAGGATATGCCTACTTGTCTACCAATTTCGGCATTAGATTGTCTCGCTTGCTTTTGCAAACAATTTAAAATTTTCCAATTTAAATTATCAATAGTCATGTTTAAACTTTTTAAGCAAATATATTTAAAAATTAAAGCAAATAGTTATTTTTACATTAATATCTAAATCCAACTTTTTAAACTTGTTATTAAATTTGATAAAAATTGAAAAAGAAAAATGTATTACAATCTTCCACCACATGTACCTAAATCGCCTATATATCAAAAGGCTCTGGATATATTTGCCTTATCGCAAAATATTTCTATTTATTTAAGAGACGATTTATCTTACTTAAAAAATAATGGAGAAGAAGACGAAAACATTTATGTTTCTGGTGACATTGTACAGCAATCTGTTTCTTTAGGTTCTGAAATTATAAAAGTGGAGTTAGAACATTGTAAAGAAAAAAAACACAAACAACTTTATAGTTTAAGAAGATTAACAAACAGGTTGTACCGAAATTGTATTAAACTAGAAAAATGCAATAGTAACGGAAAAGACTATCTTCCCATATTAAGAAAAGAATTAAAAATTTTTAAAAAGCTTCAAAGCCATTGGGCTTTAACATTGTAACTATTTAACCAACCACCATTATTAAAAAAGCACTTAATTTAAATAAATTAAGTGCTTTTTATTTTTATAACAACTAATCGTTTTCTAAAGTCCCAAATAAATATAGTATAAGCAATTCATGTACTTTTTTGGAAAAAGCAAAAAAGTGTTTCTCTACTTACATATTTCGGCGATACTGACCACCAACTTCAAATAACGCTGAAGTTATTTCACCTAAACTACATACTTTACAAACATCCATTAAGGCTTCAAAAATATTTTCGTTATTAATGGCTTTGTGCTGTAAGTCTTTAAGCATCGCTTTAGTATCATTTGCTTTATGTAAATTCTCTAAAGTTTTTATCTGGAATTGCTTCTCTTCTTCTGTTGCTCTAATGACTTCCGCAGGAATTACCGTTGGCGAACCTTTAGAACTTAAAAATGTATTTACACCTACAATTGGGAACTTTCCGTTGTGTTTTAATGTTTCGTAGTATAAACTCTCTTCTTGTATTTTACTACGTTGGTACATGGTTTCCATTGCACCTAAAACGCCACCACGTTCTGTTATTCTATCAAACTCTTGTAAAACTGCTTCTTCAACTAAATCAGTTAATTCTTCAATAATAAAAGAGCCTTGTATTGGATTTTCATTTTTATTTAATCCTAATTCTTTATTTATAATTAACTGAATAGCCATTGCACGTCTAACCGATTCTTCAGTTGGTGTGGTAATGGCTTCGTCATACGCGTTAGTGTGTAATGAGTTACAATTATCGTAAATAGCATATAAGGCTTGAAGCGTTGTACGAATGTCGTTAAAATCTATTTCTTGAGCATGTAAGCTTCGTCCAGAAGTTTGAATATGGTATTTAAGCATTTGTGCTCTTGCATTAGCTCCATATTTATGTTTCATGGCTTTTGCCCAAATTTTTCTGGCAACACGACCAATTACTGCGTATTCTGGATCAATTCCGTTAGAGAAAAAGAACGATAAGTTTGGTCCAAATTTATTAATATCCATACCACGACTTAAATAATATTCCACATAAGTGAAACCGTTAGATAAGGTCAATGCTAATTGTGTAATTGGGTTGGCTCCAGCTTCTGCAATATGATATCCAGAAATAGAAACCGAATAGAAATTTCGCACATTATTCTCTATAAAATATTCTTGTACATCTCCCATTAATCGCAATGCGAATTCGGTAGAAAAAATACAAGTGTTTTGTGCTTGATCTTCTTTTAAAATATCTGCCTGAACTGTTCCTCTTACTTGTGCAATGGTATTCTTTTTAATTTCTGCATACACATCTGCTGGCAAGACTTGGTCTCCAGTAACACCTAAAAGCATTAATCCTAAACCGTTATTTCCTTCTGGTAAATCGCCGTTATAAGTAGGACGCTCTTTGCCTTTATAAAGTTTTGCGATTTTTGCTTCAACTTCTTTTTCTAGACCATTTTCTTTAATGTAAATCTCACATTGTTGGTCTATGGCAGCATTCATAAAGAAACCTAATAACATAGGCGCAGGACCATTAATAGTCATACTTACCGATGTCATGACGTTTGCTAAATCGAAACCAGAATATAATTTTTTAGCATCGTCTAAACAGCAAATAGAAACACCAGCATTACCAATTTTACCGTAAATATCTGGACGTAAATCTGGGTCGTTACCATAAAGTGTCACACTATCAAAAGCGGTAGATAAACGTTTTGCCGGTAAACCTGCACTTACGTAATGAAAACGTCTGTTTGTACGCTCTGGTCCACCTTCACCAGCAAACATACGTGCTGGATCTTCACCTGTACGTTTAAATGGATATAATCCCGAAGTATATGGAAATTCTCCTGGCACATTTTCTTGTAAGGTCCAACGTAATAAATCTCCCCAAGCTTGGTACTTTGGTAAAGCTACACGAGGAATTTGTAAGTGAGATAATGACTCAGAGTGTGTTTCAATTTTAATCTCTTTATCTCTTACTTTAAAGCTATATATTGGATTTTTATATTTATTTACCTTTTCATCCCAACCGGTAATGACTTCCCAATTGTATGGGTCTAAGTTTAATTTAACACGATCGAATTCGGCAATAAGCAATTTTACAAAATCTTTATTGTCTTCTTTTATTTCAAAAGAATTTGAAGCAATTCCAGCTTTATCTAATTCTGGAGTTACTTCTAATACAGATTCTATAGTTTTATAAATTCCGTATAATTTTTGAGCAACTTCAACTTGTGTTTTAGCTGTTTTATCATAAGCACGATTATTTTCAGCTATTTCAGATAAATAACGTGTTCTACTTGGCGGAATTACAAAAATCTTCTCACTCATTTCATCAGAAATATGGAACGTAGATTTTAAGTCTGAATCTGCCTTTTCAACCAACTTATCCATAATCGCTTTGTACAGCGTATTCATTCCTGGATCGTTAAATTGCGAAGCTATTGTACCATAAACAGGTAATTCTTCTTGTGGTGTATCCCAAAGGTTATTGTTACGCATGTATTGTTTTTTTACATCACGTAAGGCATCTAAAGATCCACGTTTATCAAATTTATTAATGGCTACTAGATCTGCAAAATCTAGCATATCAATTTTTTCTAATTGTGTTGCAGCACCAAATTCTGGTGTCATAACATAAAGAGAAACATCAGAATGTTCTATAATTTCAGTATCCGATTGTCCAATTCCAGACGTTTCTAAAATAATTAAATCATATTCGGCAGCTTTTAAAACCTCAACCGCTTCATTAACATATTTAGATAGCGCTAAGTTAGATTGACGTGTTGCCAAACTACGCATATATACTCTTGGAGAATTGATAGCATTCATACGAATACGATCTCCTAAAAGTGCTCCTCCAGTTTTTCTTTTTGATGGGTCTACAGAGACTAAACCAATTGTTTTTTCTGGAAAATCTATTAAAAAACGACGAACCAACTCGTCAACCAAACTAGATTTTCCTGCGCCTCCCGTTCCTGTAATTCCTAAAACTGGTGTTTTAGAATTTTTATTTTTTAAATGTATTTTATCTAAAGTATCTTTTGCAACTTCTGGAAAGTTCTCGGCAGAAGATATAACTCTGGCAATGGCTTTTGGGTTTTTAGTTGCAAGTGCATCTATTTCATTATTTAAAGTATCACCAATGGCAAAATCTGATTGTTCTACCAAATCGTTAATCATACCTTGTAATCCCATGGCGCGACCATCATCTGGAGAATAAATTCGTGCAATACCATAATCCATTAACTCCTCAATTTCTGAAGGCAAAATTACGCCGCCGCCGCCGCCAAATATTTTAATATGTTCTGCTCCTCTTTCTTTTAAAAGGTCGTACATATATTTAAAATACTCATTATGCCCACCTTGATAAGAGGTTAAGCAAATTGCATTAGCATCTTCTTGAATAGCAGTATTTACAACCTCGTCCACGCTTCTATCATGGCCTAAATGTATAACTTCTACTCCTGTAGATTGGATAATACGACGCATTATATTTATTGATGCATCATGCCCATCAAATAATGCTGCAGCTGTTACTATTCTAACTTTATATTTTGGATTGTAAGGTGCTTTTTGTTCCATTACTAATTTTAAGTGTGATTAAGGCTTGCAATTTACGGAATATTCAAAAAAATCGTTACCAAAATCATAATTATCTAATACTACTATGCGGTATTATATTTAAAACTTTTTTGCATTACCTTAGTTATACTATTAATAATCAACATAATGAATAAAATTACACTACAAATACATTGCAAAGACCAAACTGGCATAATAGCCTCTGTTACTAATTTTATTGCCAATAATAATGGAAACATAGTATACATAGACCAACATGTTGATAGAGAACAAGATATTTTCTGTATGCGATTAGAAAGTGAGTTTAAAGCTTTTTCAATGGCAAGTTTTAAATCAAATTTCACCAATGTATTAGCTGAAAGGTTTAACATGAAATGGCGAATTTATGATGTTGAAGACAAACCAAAAATGGCACTATTTGTTTCTAAATACGACCATTGCTTGTATGATTTATTAGGAAGATATAATTCTGGAGAATTGTTTGTAGATATTCCTTTTATAATTAGTAATCATAATAATTTAAAACCTATTGCTGAAAGCTTTAATATTCCTTTTTATTATATTCCTGTCACAAAAGACACTAAAGCTGAAGCTGAAGCACAACAACTTAAACTTTGTAAAGAGCATGGTATTAATTTTATTGTTTTAGCACGTTACATGCAAATTGTAACAAATACATTAATTAATGAATACCCAAATAAAATTATTAATATTCATCATTCTTTTTTACCTGCATTTGTAGGAGCAAAACCTTATCATTCTGCCTATAAACGCGGTGTTAAAATTATTGGAGCAACAAGCCATTATGTAACTACAGACTTGGATGCAGGACCAATTATTGCACAAGATGTAGCAAGCGTTTCGCATACACACGCAATAGAAGATTTAATTACTAAAGGTCGTGATCTTGAAAAAATAGTATTAGCCACTGCAATAAAACACCACATAAACCGAAAAGTTATGGTGTTTAATAATAAAACAATTATTTTTTCATAGAAAGCATTCTATATGTAATACCATTTTTTATTTAAAGAATAGTTAACGTAATGCACAAGTTTTGAGTTAAAATCTCATCTTAAGAATGAGTATATTTACACCATAAATTATAGGACATGAAAAAATTATTGACTTTTATTATTATTTTAAATTTTACAGCTTGTGCAGAATTACAAGATGTTGTTAACCAATTACCACAAGTAAATGGAGGATTATCTCAAGTGGATATTGGTAACGGATTACGACAAGCGTTAGATTTAGGTATAGATAAACAAGTAACTAAACTAACACAAAAAGATGGCTTTTTTAAAAATGAATTAGTAAAAATTTTATTACCAGAAGAGTTACAAAAAGTAGATAAAGCTTTACGTGATATAGGCTTAAGTAATTTGGCAGACGAAGGTTTAAAAGTTTTAAATCGTGCAGCAGAAGATGCTGTTGGTGAAGCAACACCTATTTTTATTGATGCTGTAAAAGGTATTACTTTTAACGATGCTAAAAATATTTTACTTGGTGATAACGATGCTGTAACACAGTATTTAAGTAATAGAACAGAAAGTGCTTTATATGCTAAATTTAATCCTGTAATAAAAAACAGTTTTGCAAAAGTTGGTGCAGACCAAATTTGGGCTAATTTAATAAACAAATATAACGCGATACCGTTTACAAATAATGTAAACCCAGATTTAACAGACTATGTTACAGGAGAAGCTTTAAAAGGTGTTTATAAAATGATTGCTGTTGAAGAGCTTGAAATTAGAGAAAAAGTTTCATCTAGAACTACAGATTTATTACGTAAAGTTTTTGCCTTGCAAGATTAATATAAGTAGCACATTTAGTAATAGTTAGATAATATTAATGTAACATTAAAACTTAGGCTTTTATATACATTTGTATCTCAAGTTATTCATCTCGTATTTCTTGAGTTAGTTAGTTTATTATAGTTTAAAAAACCAATCTTATTAATATTATAAGATTGGTTTTTTTATATGTTTCTACAAAATTATCGTTTTGCAACTTGCTTATTATCAATATTTAATGTATTTTTAATGAAAGAAATCTCCCAAAGCTATGACAAGAAAAAACCTATTAAAATCACATCAACAAAAACTTAACAAGCGCTATAAGCAATTAGTTGAACAAGCGTATAATTTAAGAGAAACAGATCATGCTCTTAGTGATGACTCTGAGTTTAAAGCTATGAAATTATTGCACAAACTAAATCAAATACGGTTTTTAGCTCGAGATAACTCACAACCTATTTCTTAAGGTTTTAAAATAATCGAATGCTTTAATTAATCTTGAACCATACCAAGAAAAGTACTCGCCATCAACAAAAATTGTTTTTGCATGGTGAGACACACGGCCAACTTCAAACGCATGCTCGTCTTTAAATGGATAAGGTTCACTAGATAACATTACAATTTCAAGATCTCCTTCTAATCTTATCTTTTTTAATTCTATTTCAGGATAACGTTCACGGGTTTTATAGATGTTTTCAAAATTATTTAATTCTAATAAATAATTTATAAAAGTGTTATTAGCTGCAACCATCCATGGTTTTCTCCAAATAAAATAAGCAACCTTAAGTGTTGGTTTATTTTTTATAAAAGCCTTAAAATCGTTTAAATTAAAATTTATTTTATCTATTATTTTAGAGGCGTTTGTTCGCTTATTAAATAATTCTCCATATTGAGTTATTAACTCTAAACAATCTGATATATTAAAAATATCTGATACATGTGTTGCACAAATTGTTTTACATGCATCTACTATTTCTTTTGTGTTTTCTTCTTTATTACAAAGTATAATATCTGGATTCAAAGCTTTTATAACTTCAATTTTAATATTTTTTGTTCCGCCTACTTTTTGCTTTGTACTTTTTGCATGAAATGGATGCACACAAAATTTAGTGATACCAACAATAGAGTCTTCTAAACCTAAATCATAAAGTAATTCTGTTTGAGACGGCACTAAAGAAATTATACGTTTAGGTGTCCTTTTTAAAGTTACAGTATTTCCTATTTGATCTCTAATTTCCACAAATTGTAATGGGCTTAAGTTTGTAAATTATTTGTTTAAAATAATTTGCATTTGCTTTTGTAATTCTTCTGCTTTAATAGCGGCAACAGTAGCAAAATTTTCATCTTTTGAAGCATAAATAATACCTCTCGAGGAGTTTATTAACAAACCAATAGTATCTGTCATACCATACTTACAAACGTCTTGTAAATTTCCGCCTTGAGCACCAACTCCTGGAACTAATAAAAAGCTGTCTGGAATTATTTTTCTAATCTCTGAAAAATATTCTGCCTTTGTTGCGCCAACAACATACATTAGGTTTTCTGAATTTTTCCACGATTTTGAAGTTTCTAAAACTTGTTTATACAACTCTTTGCCATCTACCGTTTTTGTTTGAAAATCGAATGCGCCTTGATTAGACGTTAAAGCTAACATAATGGTATGCTTATTTTTAAAAGCAAGAAAAGGTTCTACAGAATCTTTTCCCATATATGGAGCCACTGTAACACTATCGAAAGCTAAATCTTCGAAAAATGCTTTAGCATACATAGTACTTGTGTTTCCTATGTCTCCACGTTTTGCATCTGCTATTGTAAAAATTTCTGGAAAATTTTTATTTAGATAGTTTATAGTTTTCTCTAAAGATTTCCAGCCTTTTAATCCATAAGCTTCATAAAATGCTGTATTAGGTTTATAGGCAACACATAAATGGTGTGTAGCGTCTATTATAGCTTTATTAAACTCAAAAATTGGGTCTTCTAAATTTAATAAGTGTTGTGGTATTTTATTTAAGTCTACATCTAACCCAATACAAAGGAATGAGTTCTTTTTATTTATTTGAGTTACAAGTTGTTTTGTAGTCATGGTAAATTAATAATAAAAAAAGCCTCTAAAAAAGAGGCTTAAATTTTACATTATATCGCTGTTTGCCTTTAATTTTTCGGTGTTTTCGGCAAGCATTAATTCGTCTATAATTTTTTGAATGTCTCCATTTACAATATTAGATAAATCGTAAAGTGTTAAACCTATTCTATGATCTGTTACACGACCTTGCGGATAGTTGTAGGTTCTAATTTTTGCACTTCGGTCTCCAGATGTTACCATGGTACCACGTAATGCAGCATCTTCCTCCATTTTTTTGGCAAGCTCTAAATCGTATAAACGAGAACGTAATACTTTAAATGCTTTTTCTTTATTTTTATGTTGCGATTTTTGATCTTGACATTGTGCAACTAATCCTGTTGGTTCGTGTGTTAAACGTACTGCAGAATAGGTTGTATTTACAGATTGTCCTCCTGGTCCTGATGAACAGAAGTAATCTATACGAACATCTTTAGGGTCTATTTCTACATCAAACTCTTCGGCTTCAGGAAATACCATTACAGTTGCTGCACTTGTATGAACACGACCTTGCGTTTCGGTTTGTGGAACACGTTGTACACGGTGAACACCTGCTTCAAATTTTAAAGTTCCATAAACATCGTCTCCAGATACTTCAAATTGAATTTCTTTAAAACCACCATTTGTACCTTCACTATAATCTACAGTATCTACTCTCCATCCTTTGCTCTCACAGTATTTTGTATACATTCTATAAAGATCTCCTGCAAAAATACTAGCTTCATCTCCACCTGTACCAGCTCTTAATTCTACTACTGCATTTTTAGCATCTTGAGGATCTTTTGGTATTAATAATACTTTTATTTCTTCTTCAAGTTCTGGAATTGCTGTTTTAGCTTCATCGTATTGCATTTTAGCCATTTCTACCATTTCTGGATCACTACCATCTGCAATTATCTCTTCAGCCTCAGCTAAATTATTTGTAAATTCTAAATATAACTCACGCTTATCCATTAACAAGCGTAAATCTTTATATTCTCTATTTAATTCTACATAGCGTTTTTGATCTGTTATAATATCTGGTTGAATGATTAAATCACTCACCTCATCAAAACGCTGTTTTACTATTTGTAATTTCTCTAGCATCTATCTCTTTAAATTGTAAAAACAAAAATACGATAATTTATCAATTAGTGGCTGATAATGTACAGATTCCGTTTTTTGAAAAATATTATATAATATTTTGCGTTGTTTAATATATGCTAAACCAATTTCGCGCTATATTATTTTATTATAAACCACTTGCTATGTGGTCTTTTCTAGTTACCATAATACTTACTATTTATACTCCTGAAATAATAAGTGCTTTATTAACTAAGTTGTTTTTAATTATTATTTTTTGGTTGATGATTAATGATAAAAGTATGAGAAAAAAAATTGGGTTTTATAAAATGGTTGGTGTCTCTAATTTTAAACTACTTACTGTTTTGTATTTAATAGACTGTTTTATTACTTGTGGTTTTTTATTGCTTATTAAGGGCTTTATTTAAAATGCCATTATTACACCAACACCAAGCGCTTGTTTCCATTGCACTTTTGCTCCTTTTTCTTCAAACTCATCTTCAACATCTGTTTCTACAAGAGTTTTAATATCGTCATCATATTTTAAATGAGATCCTAAAGTCGCTTTTACATAATCGTTTACTTTAAAATCGAATACCAATTCCCAGTCTACATCTACATTACCAAAGCTATTAAAATAATCTGTATACAAACTTAATTGATTTCTTAAATGAATATTGTCGAATAGTTCTGTTTCATAGTTGTTTGTAACTAACACACCCATTTCTGTTCTTACATTTTCTCCTTTTTTAATTCTATTACCAAGTTCGTCATATATAGCAGGTTCTACTCCAAAAGAGCCTGCATCTGCTAAAGTTTGGTCTAAAACATAAGTTCCTTTATATGTTAACGGCGAAAAGTAAAATGCTAATTTTTCTATATTTTTTCCGTACTCAATTCCAACTCCTAAAAACATATAACCAGGTGCCATAAAACGTGAAATAGGATTAGCTCTATCTGGGTAATTGTAACCGTTTGAAAATTGTGTTTTAAAATTAAATTTACCTGAATAATACCAATTTGTAAGTGTATCTTTTCTATAACCAATTGTAGAACTAAGTTCTAATTCATCTTCGGTTTTTCTTAGCTTTTGGTTTTCTTGTTTATTTACTCCGTAACGCGTTCTGGCAACACTTTTCCAAATTAAATTGTCGCGTTTATAACGCAAGCTTGAATGTAAATTAAATAGTGCTGAAATAGAATTACTTCCTCCTGCACTCCAATTTACAAAGGTTACTTCGTTTATATCTAAACCTGCTTTATTCTCTTGTAGCCATTTAATTGTATCTTGAACTTTAACTACTGAATCTTGATTTACTTCTTGTGCTTTTACGTTGTTAATTGCTAATAGTGCAATAATTAATAAACAAATTCTCATTAATTTTATTTAGGAATATTAATATTGAAACGTTCCAAAAGGACTTTCTATTGTTAGTTTTTTATTTTCTGAAGCTTCTACTTTTCCTATTATTTGAGCATTAACATTAAAACTTTTTGAAATTGCAATAATAGATTCTGCAATTTCTGGGCTTACATATAGTTCCATTCTATGCCCACAGTTAAATACTTGATACATTTCTTTCCAATCTGTTTTAGATTGTTCTTGAATTAGTTTGAAAAGTGGCGGAATTGGGAATAAATTATCTTTTACAATATGCAAATTATCTACAAAATGAAGAATTTTGGTTTGTGCTCCTCCAGAACAATGTACCATACCATGTATGTCTTGCGAAGTATATTTAGATAAAATTTCTTTTATAATTGGCGCGTAAGTTCTAGTTGGTGACAATACTAATTTACCAGCATCTATTGGGCTATTTTCTACTGCATCTGTTAACTTAACTTGCCCAGAATATACTAAATCTTCTGGTACTGCTGCATCAAAACTTTCTGGATATTTTTTAGCTAAATAGTTATTGAATACATCGTGTCTAGCAGAAGTTAAGCCATTACTTCCCATACCTCCATTATATTCTTTCTCGTACGTAGCTTGACCAAAACTTTCTAGACCAACTATAACATCTCCTGCTTTAATATTTGCATTATCGATTACGTTTTCTCGTTTTATTCTAGCTGTTACTGTTGAGTCTACAATAATTGTTCTTACTAAGTCTCCAACATCTGCTGTTTCTCCACCTGTAGAATGTATAGTAACTCCAAAGCTTTTTAAATCTTCAATTAATTCTTCAGTTCCATTTATAATTGCTGAAATTACTTCGCCCGGAATTAGATTTTTATTTCTTCCTATTGTTGAAGATAACATAATGTTATCTGTTGCTCCAACGCAAAGTAAATCGTCTATATTCATAATTAAAGCATCTTGTGCAATGCCTTTCCAAACAGAAATATCTCCTGTTTCTTTCCAATACATATAAGCTAGTGACGATTTTGTACCTGCTCCATCTGCATGCATTATTAAACAATAATCCTCGTCATTAGTTAAATAATCTGGCACAATTTTACAGAATGCCTTAGGAAACAACCCTTTATCTATATTTTTAATAGCATTGTGCACGTCTTCTTTTGAAGCCGATACACCACGTTGACTATATCTTTTACTAATTTCTGAGCTCATAATGTTGTGTTAGTATCGCAAAGATAATTGTAAATAAAAAGCATACAAAATTATTGTATGCTTCTTTAAATTTATGTTATAATTTTATTAGTCCCAATCTGGCATTGAGGCAGCAGAAAATAATTCTTTTTCTTGTGTTGCTGCTCCAAATTGAAATTTTATAACTGTTGGTATAGCTCCAGTATTATTGCCAACTCTTGTCAATATTATAGCGCCTTCGTCTGGAGAAAATTTAGGGTCTAAATCATTTTGACCTGCAACAACATCTGTTCCTAAAATATTACTTGTTGCGGTTGAAAAATTATAAATAAACACTCTACTTTCAAATTGTCTATAATTACTATTTTCTGATCCAGATAAATCTCTAGTATATATTATTTGATCTCCATTTGCAGTAATATCTAATCCTCCCAGTGCACCAGGTAAATTTTCTACAATTACTGTATTTTCCATACCTGTTGAAATATTGACAGTGAATATTCTAGCGTTATATCCATTAGAATTATTTGTTTTAAGAACCAATAAATCGTTATTAAATAATGTTTCTTGTACTTCTGTTATAAATGAACCATCTGTAGTTTGAAAAATTTGTGTTACTCCGCTACCATCTGAGTTTATTGAATATAATCTATCAAAGCTTGGATAATACAATTTACTACCATTTTGTGCCCAACAAAAATCTACATGCTCCATTCTAAAACCATTTACAGGAATTGCATTTGTTATTTGAGTATCATTAGAACCATCACTATTCATTGTGAAAATTTGTGTATTGCCTCCAACAGTTCTTAAGTAAGCTATTTTATTTAATGCAGAATTTGCTCTTGGCCTAAAACTATTAACTCCGCTATCTGTCAACTGAAGTAAATCAATATCTAATTCATTATTTCCTCCAGATGCTAAATCTTCATTACCGGAATAAATAACATTATTTCCATTAACATTTTTAACAAAAACAAATGGATTATTAGGTGTTGTAATTGTTGAAAACTGACTTATAGCCGAAACTACATCATCATTAGTCCCATCATTTACTTTTACTTGCCAAAAATATGTAGTTGATAATTCAAGATTACTAGCTAGGTAAAACGTATCTTGAGCAGTTTCAAAAAGTTCTATTTCATTGGTTTCTCCATTTCTTAACTCTAATACATATGATAATTCATCATTTGTATCTGGATCGCTAGACTCCCATGTAAATTGTACTTCTAAAGGTATATCTGTAGCTAAATCTTCTGGAAACACTAAATTTGGCACCGTTGGCGGTTGGTTATTTGCATTAGATGTAATCAACTCGAATGAAACCACTGCGGCAGCATCTTCAATAACCGTTACAGATTCAAATGCTGTTACATAAGAGCTTAACTCTGCTTGTACGGCATAAGTTTCTACTATAGCATTATTAATTACAAAATTACCCTCTTCATCTGTAAATACGGTGCTTGTTGCTGGATTAGTAGAGATTTTAACATTCTCTAAAGGAGTATTAGTTCCCTGTGCTACTACCTTTCCATTAATAGAGCCTGTTCGCTCTCCATCTATTTGATTTTCACTACATGTTAGTAATAGTAACATGGGAATAAAAAATATTATTATATATTTTAATGATTTCATTTTTTCTTTGTTTTAGTTAGTTCTCTTCAAGTTTGGTTTATTGATTATTCTGTATCAATATTTTTCTTTTCTTTACTAACTTCATTATATAATCCTTTTTCAATATTTTCTCGTCTAATTCTTTTTAACTCTTGCTTTCTTCTTCGCTCTTCCGCTCTTTTTAAATCGTTTTGAGTATTATAATTTCCTATATATAAATTCGCGCCTAATCCAAGTCTTAAATACATATCATCTTTATCACCTCTAACTAAGCCATCGATTGTATCACTAAAAACAAAATTATTTTCTAAAAATAAAGTAACTCCTATTCTTTCTGTTACTAAATACTCTAAACCTAAACCTGCTTGTAACTTAGGGTTTATGTTATTAAAATCATTAGAAATATTTGTTCCACCACCAACATATATATACGGTGATAATTTATCAAAGGGAAGAATATTATACTCTACATTAGCATCAATTGAAACGAAACTTTGATCAAAAATATTTTCATTTTTTAACCGGAATTGATTTACATTTAAGTTTAAGTTAAAATGTTTACCTAGATAGCGTTTGTAACCTAACCTAAAGTTTAGTTGATGCTTTGCATTTATATAATCACCATTTATTCTAGCTGTTCCTACAGATGCATGAAGTGCATTATCTGTTCTTCTTTTAAATGTAAATCTATTAAATAACTCTGTTGCATTAGCTGCTTCTTTTTCTTGCTTGTAGGCGTTTACAATTTCGGTATCCTTTTCAAGGCCCGCATTACTTGCCCAATAGCCATCTTGAATGCCTTCTAGTATTAAATCGTAAACAGCTTTCTCAATTGCATCCTTAACAGCTAACTGTACTGGTTCATTTTGAGTAAACCCAGTTTCTGCTTCCAATAGTCTTTGAAATTTAACAAATCGAAACAAGCTTACATCAACTGCTTGAGACAGTATTGTTTTTGAAACATATATGGTTTTTAAAATTTCACCATTTTTAGTTGATATTGCTCTTAGATAAACAGTAATTCTATCTTGCCTGTACCTAGCAGATCCTCCAACCCCAAAATATCTTGCTCCAGCTCCACCAGTTACTATGTTTGTATCGTAAGAAATTATACCGCCTTCTAACATTAATCCAGCATAAAGTAATGGTTCTATTGGCGGCTCGTTAGGATTTAATCCTTTTATATATTCTTGCTTGGTTGAGCGTATAATATTTCTTTCAGTAGAAAGGTTATTAAAATTTTCTCTTTCTAAAGGAATAAAATAGCCCGAATCTCCTAAGGCTTTAATTAAAATTGTTGTTGCTCCTTGTGTAACAGCTGTACTAAAAGTACTCCCATTCTCTACTGCCTTATATTGACCTGTTTGGTCACTAAAGTTATAGACAGCTACTTCTAATGGAACTTTTGCTGGTGGTAAACTAAGCAGCTTGTTTGTAGATTTTGAAAACTCTCCAATTTTTGCTGGCTCCTGGGAAAAAGGTTGATTAAAATAAGCACCACAAGAACTTAGAGTTATACATATTGTTATAACAACTATAACTTTTTTTATACAGATATTCATAAAAGGTTAAGTAAAATTTTATTGATTTGGAACAACAACTTGTGTTTGCTCTCCATTTGAGGTGTTTAAAATGTTAATTACAAGACCTTCGTCTGAATCAAACACTTCTACATTTAGTGAGCCAAAAGTAAATGTACCTTCTTGATCAAAATCTCCTACAGCATCAACTTGTTGCGCAAGTAAAACTCTAGAGATTTGACTTAATACTTGTTGGTTTAATTGTTCTCCAAAACGCTCTAATTCTGATTGTGCATCGGCAGTATTTCTTGGTGCCGTAAAACTATTTTGAGCTGTAGCCGAACTTTGCAGCCATTGGTAATTAAATGTTTCACCCCCAAAAGCTGGGTTTAAAGGTTTATAACTAAATTGTTGAGAAAAACCAATAGTTATTACTCCAAAAAAAAGTAAAAATGATAGTTTTATATTCATAATTAATAGCGTTTTAATGTTTCTTTTTGTTTTGCTAATTGTTGTAAATAAATAATACAGTTTTTTAATGCTCTATTTGCCATATCCTTTAAGAATTGCTTTTTAGGATTTACGAAAAATTGCCAAACTAATTGACCATCAACCTTTACTGTAATTCTTGTACTTCTTCTTTGGCCTGGAACCTCTTCTATAACAACATTTTTATTTGTTTTAATTTGCTTATTAAAATATTCTGAAAAAAAGAATCTATGAAAATCCCTTCCTGATTTTGTTAATGTTTTTTGTATAACCAAACCTTGAATAAACACACCATCTTGTCCATCTGCAACTTTATCTTCAGACTCTTGCTCAATTAATTCTTTTCTATTAGGATCTAACTCAATTAAAATTTGCCCATTTTTGTTATTTGTTAATACTAACCTATCTTTTGCTATTGCACCTGTATTTTTTTCACCATCAACAATTGGATAAATTAATAGTACAAGAATAATTTTTCCATCAAAATTATTATTTATTGTTAATGAAGATAATACTTTTTTTTCATTCCCTTCTAAATAGAAATTATCACTTTGAGAAGTTCTTGAATTATTATTGTTAGTATCGGTTTTAAAAGCTAAAAACTCATATCTTAAATTATATCCAGAGTATTTTAAATTCTCTGCTGTTGCACTAAAAATAGTGAACTCACTTTTTTTATCAATTTTAATTATTGCGTTAACTTCTTTATTATAAAATTTTTGTGCATTAACAGTAAAACTGGTAAGCACAAAAATTAAAAAAACAATATATGTTTTGATATAAAAAGACATTAAAAATCTCTAGTTAAAACTTCTAATAATAACTGTTGGTGAAGCTGTTGTTTGAGTAAATTTAATGTTTTTTGAAATACTATTTGCTCCAAATCTTTCAAAATACAAACCATCTCCATTTTGCTTTAATTCTAAAGACACTTTTGCGTTTGGGTCTATTACATAATCTAAAATTGCATTTTCGTTTCCGTTTTGCTCTAAATCTGAAACAACCGCATCCACTTTATAAGTAAGATTTATATTATTAGCATTTCCATTTTGAGCAATTTTAATATCACTTGCTCTAGAAGCTACTTTTACAACTGAAGTATTGAAGGACGCAATTTGAGTTATTGATACAGAATTTCCTGTTATAGTATTTAAATCTTCATTAGGGGTTGTATCAAAAAAAGAATTAAAAACACTTTGTGATACTTCTTGTCCATTTAGCTCTGTACCTGATTGACTATCTGAATCTTCATCATCATTAGTATAAGTTTGACTTATACCTAACTGAAACAAACAAAGAAAAAAAAGCAGAAACATTAATTTTTTATTTGTTTTTATTTTTGAAATTATCATAATTTTTAAATTTAAAAAAAAAAGGAGAGTATTACTTGCTATATAGTAAACCCTCCTTTTTAATATTAATATTAGATAAAAGTATCTATACTAGGTTGTTATTAACATCCAGTACCAGTACCATCTGCACAAGGATTTGCGATATCAAAAGAACCAACACCACCTGGCATGTCTAAATCAGTTGCATCTTGGAAGTCACAACCTTCACCATCTGTAGCAAAGTTTCCACTAGGTCCTAATTGTAAAACATCAGCAATGTTTCCTCCATTTGGCATACCTACTGGAGAACCTCCTGGTAAGTTTTGCGAAACTTTGAAACTATGTCCTGCAAAACCAGCTTCTTGCTTTTGAACTAATAATATAGTGTTATTTTGTCCTCTTTGACCTGTTTCTAAGATGTTACCATCACCTCCTTGGTAAGTACTAACGTGGTTATCACTACCTCTTTGAGTAGAGTAAGCCTCATTTGAATTTCCAATTTGTCTTTGGTAAGCTAAATGGTCTGATCCATTTTGACCAATTCCAGCCATGTTATCATCTCCTGTTTGATCTTGACGCGCATAGTTATCTCCACCTGTAGTACTACCATAAGCATTTTGACCTATTACAGCACCGTTTCTATCTCCGTCTTGACGTTGCTCTGCAACATTACCAATACCACTACCGTCTCCAAATTGACCGATAAGAGCATCATTCTCTGATCCATCTTGGATTTGTAATGCTTTTGCATCATCAGAACTACCATTGAAAGTACCATTTTGAATATTATCGACAGATGATGTACTTCCCCAGATTGCTGAAGCAGATGCAGAAAAAGGTACTAAACCATAACCTTGATCAACAACAGCATTGTTTCCTATACCAGAAGCTGCATTAGACGTTTGAGTTTGGTTAACTTTATTTCTATCACCATTTTGCATAGAATGCGCTGTGTTTTTTGCAGAACCGTATTGACGAATTCTTGTAGCATTCTCATTTCCATATTGCTCAGCTAACGCAGAATGACCCGCAGATTGATTAGGACCTGCATCTTGACGAATATCAGCCATGTTATCATCTCCTAATTGAACAGTTCTAGCCTCACTGTTATCATACTGTTGAACAGTTTTAGATGTATTGTTTAATCCATCTTGCTCAACCATTGCATAGTTTGTTTCTCCTTGCTCTCCAGTACCATGATTGATATAAGCTTTGTTTCCTGTACTTAAACCACCATCTTTCATACCTTGACGCACTACTGCTTCATTAGTATCTCCTTCTTGATAAGCTGAAGCCTGGTTACCTGTACCTTGTTGTCTTACATCTGCAACATTTCTGTAACCACTATCACTTAATACCGCACCTGTTTGCCAAATTCTAGCTCTGTTGTCTCCAGTACCTAAACCGTCTGACTGTATAGAGTATGCAGATTGGTTAGTACCTGCTTGACGTACTTGTACTTTATTAGTGTTACCGTTTTGAATAGCTTCACCAGTGTTACCCCCAAAAATAGTAGGGTTTGAACCTAAATGAGATACTTCGTTAGCATCCATTGAGTTTGTACCATCTTTGGCTTTTAAATCTGATTGAGCTGGTAAATTTAATGTTTGCGCCATAAGTGCGCCCGTGAATAATAGTGCCGCAGCACCAAAAATTACTTTTTTCATGTTAAATATATATTGATTAATAGCATTGCTAAGATATAGAAATTAATCAATACAAATTTTAATACTGCGACAAAATAAATTGAATTTAACAGTTTTTTCGATTACCTATTTACTAACATCGATAAACCGTAATTATTTGTAAGAAAAAACTCATAATACATGTAAATCCATAAGCTAAATTACTTATTATTAAGTACGTAGAATTACGTAGTAAACAAGAGTTCACGGTACTTTGTAAGCGGCCAAAGCTCATCGTCTACTAACAACTCTAGTTTATCACAATGGTATCGAATTGTTTCTAACATTGGGTTAATAGTATTACAATATGCCGCTGCTTTATCATTTATATCTTCAATAGCATTTGCTTTTTTTCTTGACTGCGTCATCTTTGTAACTAAGTCGTTTATTTTATCAATATGGCTAGATATGTCTTCAATTAAAACTAATTGTGCTTTGGCTACTTTTTTAAAATTGTCATTATATATTGTTTTTAATCCTTTTACATTTTCTATTAAAATATTTTGATATTTAACAGCAGTAGGCACAATATGGTTTCTTGCTAAATCTCCTAAAACACGACCTTCAATTTGCAAACGCATAATATACTGCTCCATTTCTATTTCGTAACGCGCTTGTGTTTCTACAGCATTCATGATACCTAAACCTTCATATAAAGCTATAGTTTTTTTAGAAACTTTTACTTTTAAAGCTTCTGGAGTTGACTTATTATTAGTTAAACCTCTTTTTTTAGCTTCTTTTTCCCAAGCTTCACCGTAACCATTTCCTTCAAAAAGAATTCGTTTGGATTGTTTTATATATTCTCTTAAAATATTAAATATTGCTTCATCCTTTTTTAAATCTTTTTTATCTATAAGTGCATCAACTTCAATTTTAAACTCCATTAACTGTTTTGCTACTATTGTATTTAAAACCGTCATTGGGTTTGCACAATTTGCCTTAGAACCTACTGCCCTAAATTCAAATTTGTTTCCTGTAAATGCAAATGGAGATGTTCTATTTCTATCTGTATTATCTAGTAATATTTCTGGAATTTTACCTACTACATTAAGTTTTAAATCGGTTTTTTCTTGAGGAGATAATTTTCCGCTTGTTACATTTTCTAGCTCATTTAATACTTTAGTTAATTGCTCACCAATAAAAACAGATATTATTGCTGGTGGCGCTTCGTTTGCTCCTAATCTATGATCATTACTAGCTGATGCTATTGCAGCACGCAGCAATTCTTCATTATCGTTTACTGCTTTAATCGTATTTATAAAGAAAGTTAAAAACTGAAGATTACTCATTGGTGTTTTACCAGGACTTAACAGGTTTATTCCTGTATCTGTACTTAAGCTCCAGTTATTATGTTTTCCAGATCCATTTATGCCTTTAAAAGGTTTCTCATGAAATAATACTTTAAAATTATGTCGCTCTGCAACTTTATCCATAACATCCATTAATAGAGCATTGTGATCTACAGCTAAATTTGCTTCTTCGAAAATAGGTGCTAATTCAAATTGATTTGGCGCGACTTCATTGTGTCTTGTTTTAACAGGTATACCTAATAGCATACATTCTGTTTCTAAATCTCTCATGTAAGACATTGCTCTATTTGGTATTGTGCCAAAATAATGATCGTCTAACTGCTGTCCCTTTGCTGAGGCATGACCTAAAAGCGTTCTTCCTGTTAATTGAATATCTGGCCTTGAAGAAACTAATGCACTATCTATTAAAAAATACTCTTGTTCCCAACCTAGTGAAGCATTTACTTTTTTTACATTTTTATCAAAATACTTACACACAGCTACAGCTGCATTATCTACTGTTTGAAGCGCCCTTAATAATGGCGTTTTATAGTCTAATGCCTCACCTGTATACGCTACAAACACCGTAGGTATACATAAAGTTGTACCATATATAAATGCTGGTGATGTTGGATCCCATGCGGTATAACCTCTTGCTTCAAACGTATTTCGAATTCCTCCATTTGGAAAACTAGACGCATCTGGTTCTTGTTGTACTAATTGAGAACCACCAAATTTTTCTATAGCATTATTATTTTCTATAGTTTCAAAAAAAGCATCATGCTTCTCTGCAGTAGCACCTGTTAAAGGTTGAAACCAATGCGTATAATGTGTTACTCCTTTAGAGAGTGCCCAATCTTTCATTGCAGAAGCTATTTGGTCTGCAATAGCTCTATCTATTTTACTTCCTTTTTCTATAGCATTTGTAACACTCTCAAAAGCATCCCTAGTTAATGTTTGACGCATTTTTTTTGAATCGTAAACATTCTGCCCAAAAAGTTCTGAACGACGTTTTTCATCATTTATAATTACAGGTTTCCTATTTAAAGTTTCTTTTATTGCGAAAAATCGTAATGTTGACATATTATATAGCTTTTTTTTACAAATATATCAATTTAGAGTAAATTTTACACTCTAAAATAAACATACCCTAAAAAATATAGGGTTAGTTTAGTAAATTTAATAATTTTTAAAAAATTCACCTCTTTTTTTTATAGGTGAATTAAAAATCATTATATATTTGCAAACATATTATTAATATTACCTGAAGCATTATGGCAAAAATAAAATTAGAATACATCTGGTTAGATGGTTACCATCCTACTCAAAACATGAGAAGTAAAACTAAAGTTGAAGAACACGAAGACTTTAAAGGTACAATTGAAGAATTAGAAAATTGGTCTTTTGATGGATCTTCTACTAGACAAGCCGAAGGCGGATCGTCTGACTGCTTATTAAAACCTGTTGCTATATATCCAGATCCTGCAAGAGTAAACGGCTATTTAGTAATGACAGAAGTTTTAAATGCAGATGGAACTCCTCACGTATCTAACGGAAGAGCTACTATTGAAGATGAAGACAATGATTTCTGGTTTGGTTTTGAGCAAGAATATTTTATAATGGATACAAAAACCCAATTACCTTTAGGATTCCCTATTGGTGGTTATCCAGCTCCACAAGGTTTATACTATTGCTCTGTTGGTGGTAAAAACACACACGGAAGAGGTTTAGTTGAAGAACATGCAGATTTATGTATTGAAGCAGGCTTAAACTTTGAAGGTATTAACCAAGAGGTTGCTTCTGGACAATGGGAATTTCAACTTTTTGCTAAAGGTGCTAAAAAAGCAGGTGATGAAATATGGATAGCACGCTACTTATTAGATCGTTTAACTGAACAATATGGTTACTATATAGAATACCACCCAAAACCATTAGGGAAAGATATGGATTGGAATGGCTCTGGTATGCATGCTAATTTCTCTAACACCACATTAAGAACTTGTGGTAGTAAAGAGACTTACGAAAAAATATGCGAAGCATTTAGACCGGTTGTTAAAGAACACATTGCTGTTTACGGAGAATTTAACGACCAACGTTTAACTGGTGATCATGAAACTGCATCTATACATGATTTTAGCTACGGCGTATCAGATCGTGGTGCTTCAATAAGAATACCTATTATTACTGTAGAAAAAGGCTGGAAAGGTTGGCTAGAAGATAGACGTCCTGCTTCTAACGGTGATCCATACAAAATTGCAGGCCGAATTATTAAAACTGTTAAGTCTGCTAATATTGATTAAAACAAACTATTAGTTAAATCCACAAAAAAAGCGTTTGAAATATTTCAAACGCTTTTTTTATTAATTTTTATTAAGCAAATGCCAAGTATATAAAACTACAATAACCTACAACAAGCAATAAACCTTTGTAACGACTTATTTGCATTTGTTTTGGAATAAATATTAATAAAATTAAGACCGCTGCAAATGCAATCATCCAAAAGATATCGCTATCTAGAATTTTTAAATCTGTAACCGGAATGGTTTTTACTATAGAGGTTAAACCCAAAACAGAACCTATATTAAAAATATTTGAACCTATTAAATTACCTAAAGACAATGCCTTCTCCTGTTTTGCTGCTGCTATTACAGAAGCCGCTAACTCCGGCACACTTGTTCCTATCGCTATTACTGTTACAGCTATTACCGCATCACTCACTCCTAAAGCTAATGCCAACTCTTTAGCGCCATCTACTAACCAGACTGAACCAAAGTATAATGCTACTGCCCCAATTACTAACCAAAGTAATATTTTAGCATTAGATACTACCGCTAAAGAATCATCTACCTCTTCTGCTACAGCATCTTTTTTTGCAGTTTTTAAAAGAATAATTATAAATAAAATTAAGCCTCCAAATAATATACAGCCTTCAATTGCTGATAAAAAACCATCATTGCTTAGAAAATAATATAAAGCGAATGAAAAAATCATCATTGCTGGCCAATTTAACGTATAAAAAGACTTATCTACAGCTATTGAGCCTATTAGTGCTGTTATACCTAAAACCAACCCAATATTAGCTATATTAGAACCTACAACATTATTAATTGCTATAGCTGGAGATCCTGTTAAGGCTGCTTGCAAACTAACTAACAACTCTGGTGCAGAGGTTGCAAAAGAAACAACCGTCATACCAATAACCATTTTAGATATATTGAATTTTAAAGACAAACCAACAGAGGCTTTAACTAAAAAATCTCCTCCAACAACCAATAGCACTAAACCTGCTATTACCAAAAAAATGCTCATAAATTCTAATTAAATTTTTACGAAGATACTACTTCACAAGAAATTTACGAGTTTCGGTTTTATCATTTGCTGTAATTTGTGCGAAATAGAGTCCGCTAGCTAAATTTAATTTAATACTTGAGTTATTATATATAGTTTCAGATTTAATTTTTCTTCCTTCAGAAGAATATATAGCTACCAAATATTCGTCTTCCTTTCCAGAAATAAATAATTGATTGGAAACTGGATTTGGAAATATTTTTAAAATTTCAGTATTAAAACTTTCAACACTTAAACTATTATTCCAAACTTCACCAGCATTTGCTCCCCAAATATAATCTACTAAATCTGGCATATCGATTAAAGGATTCCTATTAAATTGCCAGTTGTAAATAACATTATTTCTATTCATTTCAAAATCGTCTGGCGGATCTTGATTATGCCATTGTAATAATGTTGCTAAATCTCCCATTTGACCTGTTGTAGTTGGAAAACCGTTAACAATTTCAAGACCATTGTAACGTAACTGCATATATAAAACGCTACGCGCTACATCTCCTTTAAAGCTACTTTGGTTTCCTGTTGGCCCATTATATTCACCATAATGCTGGTTTCCTCTAGAACTATTCTCCGGTCCATCTGCAGCTCTAAGTGCATGGGCGTCTGAGTTTCCATGTCTTAAAGAATCTGCTGTTGTATTCCAAAATACATCTATCCCATCTGCATCATCATCTTCATCTATACTATTGTAGCCTGCTAACGAACGTGGAAATGTATGCTCTCTATTCCATTTACCTACACTATTTGAAGTTGTTTGGTAGTCTAATTTAGCTCGCCCTTGCTCTGTATACACAAGCCATACTTGGTTACTATTTTCTGGGTTTTGATCTGCTTCTTTTAAAATATCTATTACATCTGCATACGTTTGTGCTCTTACCACACCTTCTTCTGCAATTATATCTTGGATTGCTTGCTCTAAATTTGCTCCAGACAACCCATTTAAACTATCGTAATATCCTGCAGGTTGAGTGCTTTGCACCACACCTGTTGGCATTGGTGGATTTCCAGGTATTGGAGCATTAAACGGTGCAACCATAAAATCATTATCAACAACTCTTAGTTTTAAAAAATTATTGAATGGTATATAAGGTGTAGATAAATTTACAAATTTCACTATTGGTTCTTCATCTCCATCATTAATTCCATCACTAAGCACTGTTATAGATGTAGTAACAGAATTTTGACCAGAAGGAATTGTAACAGTTGTATTTCCTGTAAAATCTGAAGTTGTAAAACTTTCATTATCTAAAGTAAAACTAAAAGTAGCATCTTGATTTACATTACTTTGAGATGTAAATGTTATTGGTATTGTATCACCTTCATTATAAATTTCCTGAGTAGTTGAAATCTCTATGGCATTAAAAACTATACCACTACCATCATTTAACGCTCTAGGTGTTGGCGTGGTTGCAGTATATGTAATTGTCCCAGAACCATCATCAAATCTTTGAATTGAATTAGAATTATTTCCTGCTCCTTCACTAACTTGATCATTTGGACCTAAACCTAATAAACTTAGTAAATTAGTGTCTACAGCATCATTAGTACTGTACACCAATGCATCTACTAAATTAGTTGTTGTAGCAAGTGTTTCACCAGGAAAAGCATCTATACTATCTTGATATATTGCTACAGCATCTGCTCCATTTTGAATTACATTTGAAGGTATTAATAATTGTGGAAATGGCATCACTGTGGTACTGCCTATTAACAATAACCCGTTATCGTCTGATACACTACCTGTTAAATCTACAGCAAAGTAACTAGAATCACCTCCAGAAGAAGAGCCATTAAAAAACACCATTACAAAGCCGTCTAGAGACATGTTTGGTGTTGCAGTTAATAACTCTACAAATTCCTCTTCATCAAGCCCTGGATTATCACAATCTAACTCATTAATTACTACTTGTTGGCTAAATATTAAATTACAAAATAATAGTATAGCGCTAAAAATTATATTCTTTTTCATTTACACAAATTTGGGCAAATGTAAACAACATTATGATAGTATATATTTCTTAATTGTTAATTGTTAGTTTTTAATCACTTAAAAAATACGAGAAGAGGTTTCTATATTTTAATGATTTTTTATAATTGACTCTTTTTTTTAATTAAAACTCCCTTGGTAATAATAACAACTCAAAAAAAGCGCCTACAATAGTTACTTATTTTATACATATAAGGTATTTTAACTTACGAAATAATACTTTTATCAAGAGTATTTGTAAAATTTTAAAATACATTACATTAAAATACTTATATATATAAAGTCAATTGTATTGATTTTTACTAATTTGTTTGGATAATAATTATCAAAAAATATATATTGAATGGACAATCGAAAAATTATTATTAACCCTTAAACTAAACAACTATGATAACATTAGCGAAATTAATTATCGAAACCATAACATCGATAAGCCTGTAAACTAAACTAAAAGATAAAACTTAGTCTAGAATAAGTTTTAATCTTTTAAATTAAACAGAATTTGGCTATACATAGTAATTATTATAATTTTGAAGTTGTAACTTATTGATTAATATTCATTTTGAAAAAACGACTTTTTAAAATACTTTCTAAAATAAACAAAGCTATTTTACCTAGCTATAGCAAACAACGTTTAGACTTAACCAAAGCAACTAAAATACAGATGGCTATTTTTGCTTGGAAACTATACGTAACCAAAAACGCTTTAGATTAACTACCTATTAAACTGAACATATAAAACTTTAATGTTTTTAAATCACTTCTGAATAAATTATTTTTTTTACGATTTATTTTGACTGTTATATAAAAAAGAAATATATTTGCACCCACGAAAAAAGGCCTCGTGGCGCAACTGAATAGCGCACTTGATTACGGCTCAAGAGGTTACAGGTTTGAATCCTGTCGAGGTCACTAATAAAACCAACACTTTACAAAGCTTTTGTAAATGTTGGTTTTTTTATTTGCAGAAAATTTGCAGAAAAATCACTGTATAATTTCGCTATTACTGCCTGTATAATTATTGTTATTTTCTGAGTATAGCTAATATTTCCTGTTTATTGTAATAGCGTTTATTACCAATAGCGTAACTCTTTATAATACCTTTGTTTGTCCAATTCCAAAGTGAAACTAAACTAATTCTTAAAAAATCTGCCGTTTCTTGTCTTGTCAAATACGCTTCATTTCCATTAGTATGCAAATCATTTAAATAATGTTTTATTTTTATTAAAAGCTTATCTGCTACTTTATCTACTAATTCATCTACTGTAATTTCTTGTACTTCTATTGTTTTTGTTATCATACCTTATTATTTTTTTATAAAATGAAAGTTAACGAAATGAAGCAAACAAAAATTTGAGGTAAGATAGACGTCTAAAAAAATGAGAGAAGTGAAGCTATTGCTTCTATTACACAACTTAGATTTGGGTCAGTTTTGTTGCGGAATAGAGGTTTTAAGCATTAGCAATAGCCCTTTGCTTTTTTATTGTACTAATTTATTTATATAGATACTTTTAAATAAAACAAGCAATGTGCTATTATAGCGTTGGATACAAGTATTATAACATAAAACCAACTATGTATTGCTCGCGTAATAACACAAAGGATTTTGAGCTTTCGACAGACTCAAATCGAAGCAAGCAAAAAAACTAGGTTTTGACTTGTATGGAATAAAAAAGAGCCTTCCGAAAAAGACTCTTTCATTATTGATCTAATGGTCGTGGTTTGAATGGTCATCACTTTTTTCTTCACCAGATTTATTCATTATCATATCGTGTTTATATTGACAGCAAGATGGAAGACTGTTAAATGCCTCTTCATCACCAGCTACTTTTTCGGTATCATATCCTGAAGCTGCGATTGCTTTATGGATTGCCATTGCATCGGTTTTTGTATCATCAAAAGACACATCAATCTTCTTTTTATCGACATCCCAATTAGCACTTGCAACACCTTCAACACCGTTAGCTGCTTTTTCGATAGTGCTTTTACACATTCCGCAATTTCCTCTTACACCAAAAGACAGGTCTGTCATTGCCATATCTTTAGACATTTCAGTAGTTGTGGTTTCTGTTTCTTTTTTGGTTTCGTTTTTACAACTTGTTAAACCTAATGCTGCTATTACAGCTACACTTAAAATTACTTTTTTACTCACGTCGATTACATTTTTGTTTTTGTGTTCGTGATTTTTCTTTGAAAAATTCATTGTTTAAAATTTAATTGTTATTACTTGATTTATTATTCTATTACTTGTTTTACTTCACCACAGGTTAGCATTGCTTCGCCAAAGTATGGATTGATTACTTTTTCTTCTTTACTCAACCAATATGCACCATTGTTGTTATCTGCCATTGGGCAAAATTCTACATAGACCTTTTCATTGACACCAAATAGTTGTACAGCATTGATTAGATGTGATGATAAATGTTTAAAATGGTCTCTTTGTGATTTTATATCGGACGTTTCAGAAATTGAAGTTGCAGAAGATTTTATTTCGCCTTCTAATGACATCCAATGGTTATGCGCCTTATTATCTGACAACAATTTCATATCTACTTTATTCAATTTATTTAATAAAGTTGTTGCGTTTGCTGAAGTACTTTTTGAATCTTCTTTTACTAAAGCATCTTTTAAATTGATATACTCATTGAAAACAGCTTTTAACTGCTCTTGAAATTTCATTGATACTTTCAAACGCTCATTCATATTAGTGTGGTCACTTTCTTTGTTGGGTGAATTGTTATCCATACCTAAATGACCTTCGTGTCCAGTCATTACTTTACCACCATCTTTATTCATCATAGACTTTTTTCCTTGTAATTGTGCTGCTGCATCAACCGTAAATGTACCGTTAGTCACTATTTCATTTCCAACAAATAAACCTTCTACAACTTCATATTCATTACCAATTTGATTGCCTAATTTAATTTCACGCATTTCAAAAATAGGTTGGTCTGGATTTGTTTTAAGGTACACCACAGAACGTTCACCTGTCCATAACACAGAAGATGTAGGAATTGTTAATACTTCGTCATTTTTAGCTGTACTGCCTTCAATATTTGCGGTTACAAACATTCCTGGCTTAAATACATCGTCCTTATTGCTTAAAACAACACGTAAGGTTACAGTTCTTGTTTTCGTGTTTAAAACTGGGTCAATGAAATCTACTTTACCTTTAAACTCTTTATTAGGATAAGCATTGGTTGTTGTCATCACTTCCTGTCCTTTTTTAAAGCGGTCAATCTGATTTTCATACACATCAAAATTTCCCCAAACCGTATTGAGATTAGCAATTTTTAATAAAGGTTGACCTTGTTTGATATAATCACCTTGCTCTACCAGTTTTTCGGTAACAGTTCCTGAAACGGTTGCATAAACAGGAAAGTTTTCTTTCACTTTTCCTGTTTCTTCAATCTGATTGATTTGATTTTCAGAGAGCTTCCATAATTTCAGTTTATTACGAACTGCTTTGTACAAAGCCGGTTGCGATGCTTTTAAAGATGCTGCTGTAATTAATTCTTGTTGTGCTGCATAGAGTTCTGGTGAATAAATGGTTGCCAATAATTGACCTTTACGAACTTCTTCGCCTGTAAAACTCACATTCAAACGTTCAATTCTTCCAGCGAAATAACTGACCTGTACTGCATTGGCTTCTTCGTTTTCAACAATTTTACCAGATAATTTGATAGTATTGCCTTCAACATTGCCTTTACCAACAATAGATGTTTGAATATTGGCTAATGCCATAGCATTTTCGGTCATTTTGAATTGGTCTGCTAATAAACCATCTGCACTACTTTCCGCAGGAATTAAATCCATACCACAAATAGGACAATCGCCTGGTTCTGGTTGCATAATTTGTGGATGCATAGAACAAGTCCATAATTGATTGGTTTCTGCAACCGCATTGTAATTATGGTCTTTTTCTTTATTTGATGAGCCACCAAAAAGTAACCAACCCAATAAAACACCTATTACGAGTATGCCAATATATATGACTATTTTATTATTTTTCATTCTCTAATCGTTTTATCATTGCTTTCATTTCTTTTATTTCTTTACGCTGTGCCTTTATAATGTCTTCTGCTAATTTCTTAACTTCTGGGTCTTGAATATCTGCTCTTTCACTTGTTAAAATAGCGATAGAATGATGTGGTATCATTGCTTTCATCCAAAGGACATCACCAATAATTGGTGCTTGAGTTCTTACCAACCCTAATGCACCCACAAACAGAATGAAACTACCTGCAAGTATGGCGATATTCTTCTTTTTATTATTATACATTTTTCGCATAAAAAACCACATTATTACTGCCATGGTTGAAATCCCTAAACACGTCATATAGAATCGTGTTAAACTAAACCATACGTGGTCTATGGAATAGGTGTTTAAATACATTGTGATGTACATTGCTACAAATGAGCAAGCCAACATTATAAAGAAGGTTTTGTAATTTCCTTTGTTTGAGTGTTCTTTTGAATTTTCCATAATTTTTGATTTTATAGTTAAACTTTTACTTACTTAATTTTAATATCCTGAATGCACCTTGTATCACCAATCCAAATACAATGATTCCTATAATTAAATCTGGAATACCAGAATGCAGCCAATTGACCAACACGCCTGCTACAATTACTCCGAGATTTATTATAATATCGTTTGATGTGAAAATCATACTTGCACGCATATGTGCTTCATTACTTTTTGATTTTTGTAAGAGGTACAAGCAAATGCCATTTGCAATTAAAGCAAATATTGAAACGATAATCATTGTTGAAAATACAGGTAAAGCTTCATAACCTAAAAACCGACGTATCACTTCAACAATTCCAATAATTGCAAGGGTTACCTGAAAGTAACCTGCATATTTTGCAATACGTTTCTTTTTTAAAACCGTTCCACCAACCGCTATTAAACTCAATCCATAAACAAATGAATCTGCCAACATATCTAAACTATCAGCAACTAATCCCATTGATTTTGAAATAAGTCCTGTACTCATTTCAATAATAAAAAATGCAAAATTGATAATAAGAACTGTCCACAATAGTTCAGATTGACTCCTCGTAGATTCAGTAATGATTGTGTCTGTTTCTTCTGAACTGATTAAACTTTCATTTAATTTTAATTCTTTTAAGGCATTACCAATTTCATTTACATTTGAATTATGATATAGTGTTAAGATTCTTTCTCCTAAATTGAAATCAAGTTGTTTGATACCATCTATATCAGATAGCTTCATCTTAATTAGATTTTCTTCAGAAGGACAATCCATTTTTGATATTTTGAAAATAGATTTTTTCATTTTAAGAAATTAGCATAATTATGGCCATAATTATCATTATAGCGTTTTCAATAAATGTGGCTTCAGTCATCGGTAATTTTAAAGCTGTACCCAAACACGCACATCGTATTGATTTTTTGTCCAATAATGTTTTTGTTACTCCAATAGTTGTTATCCCTAATACTACAAGTGTAATTATTAAAGCTATATTGATTTCAAATCTCATTAAGAACATCAGTCCTAATGCTGTTTCAATAAATGGATAAATCTTCCCATAAAAAGGAACTCTTTTTGCTAATGGGTCATACATTCTGAATGAATCTGGAAAACCTTTTAAATCTAACATCTTGAAAAAACTAAACACGATGTAGAATAAACCCATAAAATCGAGCATAAAGTCGTTCCAAGACCAATTTTTATAGTGAAGTAAAATACTCGCTGAAGCGATATAAAAAATAATAAGTAAAAGAGGTTTTAATTGTTGTAACTTGCTTTTTTCTTCTTCCATTGGCATTGCCGACATACTTGAAGATTTAAATACATTCTTCTCATTCTTTTCAGATAAAGTATACTTTTCTGGTAATGCTTTTTGTAGTATATCAGTTGAAATATGCTTATTCATTTTCACTTCTGCCTCACCTTTTTCAAGATTAACAGACACCTCTGATACGTGGGCTATTTCACTTAAATATTTCTCGACGGAAGCCTTACAGTTATTGCAAGTCATTCCCGCAATCTTATATGTGTGTTTCATTATTGCTGTGTTAAATAATTAATAATCGTTGATTGAACATAATAAGTTCTAATTGATTCTATTTGGTTCATTTGAAATTTTAACTGCAACTCTTGAATATCCAAAACATCATTAAAATCAATCGTTCCTGTTTCATAGCTTTTAATTAAAATGTCTTCTGCATCTTTTGCTTGCTGTAGGTTTTTGGTTTGGGTAGCATAACTTATTCTTGCAGAAATGCGTTCGTTATTCGCTTTGTCTAAAAGAGTTTCCAATGAATTTAAACGTTCCTGTTTTTGAGCAGTAATTTCCTGCTGTTGCAACTCATTTTGTTTGGTCTGGGATTTATATTTCTTATTGAAAATTGGGATAGACACCGAAACCATTGGCATTACAATATCCTTTCCGTTATCGCTGAAATCCATATTTGGTCTTTCAGCAACATTGATATAATCTAATCCAAAACCAATCATTGGACTGCTTTCTTTTTGATTTAATAATTCTGATTGCTTTATGGATTGAAAGAGTTTATCATATTTTAGTAATTCAGGATGTAATGCTAAATTTTCAGAAGTAATATCAAAGTCTTCTGAAGGTATCATTAAACTATCTACCACATTCACGGTAACATCATTATCTCTATTCAATAAATTATTGAAGTTAGTTTGTTCTGCTAAAAATTGTTGTTGCAATACATCTTTTAATTGTTGCATTTCGTTTTGACGCATTTGCAATCGCAACACATCTACTGCGGATGCTTTACCAACCTCAACAGAAGTTAATGCCAACGTCTCATAAGTTTCTAATAGTTTAATGTTTTCAGTTAAGACCTCTTGCTTTGCTTTGTTGGCGTATAGATTATAATAGGATTGTGATACCGAAGCCATTAGTTTTCGCTTTGCGATAACGATGTCCTCGTATTTAGCATCTGCCAATGAACTCACATAATTTTCTCTCGATGTAATGGTTCCGAACCACGGTAACATTTGTTTAGCAGAAACCTTAAAGCGTTGTGCACCTGTTCGTGTTTCTGGCTCACTCACAAAATAACCAACACCAAATTCGGTATTAGGAATGGTGTTGACCTCGTTTACCTTTTCGGAAGCTCTTTTGTATTGTAACTCAAACTTTTGAATTTCTGGATTGTTTGATTCTGCTTCTTGAATGTAGGATTGAAGCTCTTGTGCTTTCGCGAAAGCGGAAACAAACAAAATGCTGATTATTAGAATTATATTTTTCATTTTGATGTTCTTTTAAGTTGAAATTCGGCTTTCCAGCTATATAATACTGGAACTACAAATAAGGTTATTAAGGCTATAAGCATTCCACCAAAACTTGGTATTGCCATAGGTATCATTATATCGCTTCCTCGACCTGTAGAGGTTAATACTGGTAATAATGCTAAAATGGTTGTAGCTGTAGTCATTAAACACGGTCTGATTCGTTTTTCACCTGCTTCAACAACTGATGCTCTAATTTCCTTTTTATTATCTGGTGTGTTTCTATCGAATGTTTGGGTTAAATAAGTTGCCATTACTACACCATCATCGGTTGCTATACCGAAGAGTGCAATAAACCCAACCCAAACTGCAACACTTAAATTGATTGGGTGCATTTGGAATAAATCGCGTAGGTTTTCACCAAAGAAATTGAAGTTTAAAAACCAACCTTGACCATAGAGCCAAATCATTATAAAACCACCTGCAAACGCTACTGCGATACCTGTGAATACCATTAAGGACGTACCAACCGAACGGAACTGGAAATACAGAATTAAGAAAATGATTGCCAATGCTAACGGTACAACAACCGATAAGGTTTTTTCGGCTCGTAACTGATTTTCATACGTTCCTGTGAATGCATAGTTGATTCCTTTTGGAACTATCAATTCACCAGAATCTATCTTTTCTTGGATTAGTGCTTGTGCATTTTCTACGACATTGACTTCTGCAAAACCATCCATTTTATCAAACAATACATAGCCAATCAAAAAGGTGTCTTCACTTTTAATGACTTGCGGACCTTGTTCGTATCTAATAGATGCTAATTCATTTAAAGGCACAGGGCTACCTTTTTCTACTGGTACATAAATCTGTTTTAAGTCGGTAGGATTTGCTCGTAATTCTCTTGGATAACGTACACGAACACCATAACGCTCACGACCTTCAACAGTTTGGGTTAAGACCATTCCACCGACTGCAACTTTTAATACATTTTGCACATCATCAATGGATATACCATAACGTGCTATTTTCTCTCTGTCAATATCGATGAGCAGATAAGGCTTACCAACAATACGGTCTGCAAAAACAGCTTCTTTTTTAACACCTTCGGCTTGTTTTAAAATATCTTCCAATTGTACGCCAAATGCTTCAATCTGCTTTAAATCTTGACCTCTTACTTTAATTCCCATTGGTGCTCGCATTCCTGTTTGAAGCATTACCAATCGGGTTTCAATAGGTTGTAGTTTTGGTGCAGAGGTAACACCAGGCAATTTGGTGACTCTTACAATTTCATTCCAAATATCGTCTGGTGATTCAATTTTTGGTCGCCAGTTACGATAGTACTCGCCATCATCATCTTCAATTAATTGAGACCTTTTTATAGTGCTAAAAATGACGTTTTCGGAATTATTAGGATTAGAAACCAAACTACCATCCTTCAATTCAAAGAAGCCATCATCATTTACTTTGTAGCGTTGGCGTACTCCGTTTTCATTCAGCATATATTCTGGTTTGTACTGAATAATATTTTCATACATTGATAATGGTGCTGGGTCTAAAGCTGATTCTGTACGACCTGCTTTACCAACTACTGTTTCAATCTCTGGAATACTGGCTACTGCCATATCCAATTGTTGTAAAACACGTTTATTTTCTTCCACGCCAGAATGTGGCATCGAGGTTGGCATTAGTAAAAAAGAACCTTCATTTAATGATGGCATAAACTCTTTACCTGTGTTTTTCATAATGAAAAAACCTGCAATTACAATTGCTGTTGGGGCAGACAAAAAGAGTAGCTTATTATCTAAACACCATTTTAAAATGCGTGTGTAGTATTTTATAAATAATGAGAAAACACCTAATAAACCAAAGCAAATAACACTAACAAAAATGAGGTTCCAAAAAATGCTTTTATCAACGCCTAATGGTCTCCAATATTCGGCTAATAAGAATACTATTGCTGATGCTGAAATAATAATATTAATACGATTAGCTTGATTGGCTGTTATCTTATTTTGAAGATGGAGTCCTGCTGTAATTCCAAATGCTATTAATACCAGTCCTAACCAATATCCATAAATCAATGCAGTGATACCTGATGCTATTAAAACACCATTTAAAACATATTTAAAAGTGTTTTTAATGTTTTTCTTTCTGAATAAAAATGCAGCAAAAGGAGGAATTAAAAATAACGCTACAATAATGGATGCTGTTAATGCGAAAGTCTTTGTGAAGGCTAATGGTCTGAATAGTTTTCCTTCTGCACCAATCATAGTGAATACAGGAATGAAACTGATAATAGTTGTCATAACTGCGGTTACGATTGCACCAGAGACTTCAGCGGTTGCGTTATAGACTACTGTGTTTATGGGTAACTTTTTATGAGATTCCTCGTCGCTCGTTCCTTGCTCTGTCGGAATGACATTTTCGTTTTCATCCAAATGCCTTATAATGTTTTCTGATAGTATGACACCTACGTCGACCATTGTACCAATAGCAATAGCAATACCTGATAATGCGACAATGTTGGCATCGACACCAAAGAGTTTCATTGCAATAAACACCATTAAGACTGCTACAGGTAATAGTCCGGAAATTAATACTGAAGCCCGAAGATTAAATACCATAATGATAATGACCAGAATGGTGATTAGTATTTCTAAAGTCAATGCTTCGTTAAGAGTGCCTAATGTTTCTTGTATCAGTTCTGTTCTGTCATAAAAAGGCACTATGGTAACTTGTGAGGTTCTACCATCCGCTAATACTTTTGAAGGTAATCCAGCACTTAATTCATTAATTTTTTCCTTTACGTTATTGATAACTTCCATTGGGTTTGCGCCATAACGAGCTACCACAACAGCACCAACAACCTCTGCGCCTTCTTTATCTAATAAACCACGTCTTGTTGCAGGACCTAATGAAACTTTACCAATATCCTTTATCCTAATTGAAGTATAATCTTCTGAAGTGACTACTGCATTTTCGATGTCTGAAATGGATTTCACATAACCCAAACCACGAACTAAATATTCGGCTTGGTTAATTTCCAAAGTCTGTGCACCAATATCCTTGTTGCTTTCTTTAACTGCTTTTACAACGTGATGCAATCGAATATTATATTGACGCATCAGTTCTGGATTCACATCCACTTGATATTCTTGAACATATCCACCAATAGAAGCAACCTCTGAAACACCACTTGCAGAGGACAACGCATACTTTACATAGTAATCTTGAATACTGCGTAACTCTTGCAAATCCCAACCACCAGTAACATTTCCGTTTTCGTCACGACCTTCAAGCGTGTACCAGAATATTTGTCCTAATCCTGTGGCATCGGGACCCAAAGCAGGATTAACACCTTCGGGTAATAAACCACTTGGTAAGGAATTAAGTTTTTCGAGAATACGACTTCTACTCCAGTAAAATTCGATGTCTTCTTCAAAAATGATATAGATACTTGAAAAGCCGAACATAGAAGAACTACGAATGGTTTTTACTCCCGGAATACCGAGTAAAGATGTTGTAAGTGGATAGGTGATTTGGTCTTCTATATCTTGTGGCGAACGACCATCCCATTTAGTAAATACAATTTGTTGATTTTCTCCAATATCCGGAATGGCATCAACAGCCACAGGATTACTTGGTAAGAAACCAGTGTCCCAATTAAAAGGTGCATTTACTGTTCCCCAACCTATAAAGAGAACAAGTAATAATACAGCTACGAGTTTATTTTCTATTAAAAATTTGATGCTTTTATTTAGCATTATCTTTGATTATTAAACAGTTAGACATAGGTGTTAAGAAAACACCGAATACAGCAAATTATCCTTACAACATTGCAGTCATAGGATAAAAAAGTCTATAGTTTAAAAATCAAATTAAGTATGTCTCGTCAATCTTGTAGAGTTGCCTTATGACGAGTGGTGGTTTGTATTCTTCGTAAGTAGAAACGTTATTTTCTAAACCTTCAAAAAGGTTAATGTAAGTGTAAACAAATGAAGCTATAAATAGGTGTTGTTCAAATGTGATTTTGTCAACTTGCAATTGTAATTCGTCTTGACCTTCAATTGCTAACTGTTTATCATCACAACAATTTTTCTTGGTAATAGAACATCCTTCGGTTGAAGGCTTTTCCATTTCCATTCCGCACCCTTTGGCCTTATGAAAAATAGCAGTTTCTACTAACGTATCTCCGCAATAATGCATATTCACAGTAAATGACATTGTAGAGAATAACACTACAAAAGTCATTGCTAAAGACATTATTTTATGGAAAATCTGCTTCATATTGATTGCGAAGTTACGAAATTTTAACAACTATTGATTTTGTTTAACAGAAGTTTAATTGATTAATCTGCTTAATCCCAAGTCATTCGTTGTAATCTGACTGCGTTTAAAATTGCTAATAATGCTACTCCTACATCTGCAAAAACTGCTTCCCACATTGTAGCTAAACCACCTGCTCCTAATATTAAGACAATGACTTTAACACCAAACGCTAAAATGATATTCTGCCAAACTATTTTTCGTGTAGAACGACTTATTTTAATGGCTCTAACAACTTTTGAAGGTTGGTCTGTTTGAATAATAACGTCTGCGGTTTCTATGGCGACATCACTACCTAAACCACCCATTGCAATACCAACGTTACTTGCTGCTAAAACAGGTGCATCGTTTATACCATCACCAATAAAAGCTATTTTGTTTTCAGGGTTTTTCTTTAAAATCTCAACTTCGTTTAACTTATCTTCTGGTAGTAAACCACCTTTAGCATTTTCAATATTTAGTTCTTTTGCAACTTGTTGGGTAATGGAATCTTTATCACCAGAAAGCATCATAATTTTTTTAATGCCTACTTTGTGTAATTCTGTTATAGTTTCTTTTGCATCTTCCTTTAATTCATCTGCTATGACTACATAACCTGCAAATTGATTATCGATTGCAACTAATACTATCGATTCTACAATAGATTCCGTTTCAGATGGAACATTTATATTATTCGCAGTCATTAAGGCTTTATTTCCTACTAAAACTGTTTTACCATTAACAACGCCTTTTAAACCTTTACCTGCAATTTCAGAAACGTCTTGAGCTTCAAAATCTTCTCCTTCTGATTTATACTCTAAAATTGCTTTAGCAATTGGATGCGTGGATTGTTCTTCCATCGCCATTAAATATTGCATAAATTCGGTTTCTTTCCAATCAATTGCTTTTACTTCTTTAATTTTAAAAACACCTTTAGTTACGGTTCCTGTTTTGTCCATTACCAAAGTATTTATCTTGGTCATTGCATCTAAAAATGAAGCACCTTTAAATAAGATTCCATTTTTTGAAGCTGCTCCCAATCCACCGAAATATCCTAATGGAATTGAAATCACTAACGCACAAGGACAAGATATTACCAAGAAAATTAATGCTCTGTATAACCAATCTCTAAACACATAATCATCTACAAAAAAGTAAGGTATAAAAGTAACACCAATAGCTAAAAACACTACAATTGGTGTGTAGATACGAGCAAACTGTCTGATGAATAATTCTGTTTTAGATTTACGTGCTGTTGCATTTTGAACCAAGTCTAATATTCTCGCAATAGAACTATCTTCAAAGGTGTTGGTTACCTCAACTTCAATAACGCTTTCCAAATTAATACTACCCGCGTAAACCTTTGCTTCTTTTTGAATGGAATCTGGTTTGCTTTCTCCTGTTAACGCAGCTGTATTTAAAGATGCTTTTTCGGATAATAAAATGCCATCCAATGGAATTTTTTCACCTACACGAATTTGAATTTTCTCTCCAATATTGACAACTTCAGGCGAAACACTTTTATAATCTCCCTCACGAAATACATTGGCTTCTTTAGGTCTAACATCTAATAATGCTTTTATATTTCCTTTTGCACGATTTACAGCAGCACTTTGAAATAATTCGCCTACTGCATAAAATAGCATTACTGCAACACCTTCGGGATATTCACCAATAACAAATGCACCAATGGTTGCTATAGACATTAAAAAGAACTCTGTAAAAACATCACCTTTTTTAATACTAATCCAACCCTCTTTTACAACAGGAAACCCTACAGGAAGATATGCAATACCATACCAAGCAATACGAATCCAATCCTTAAAGAATGAAACATCAAAATAATCTAAACCTATACCAATGATAAGCATTATAAAACTTATTATTGCAGGCACGTAGGTTTTGAATGCACTTCCATTACCGTGATTATGACCATCATTATGCGTGTGTTGCACTTCTGAATTTGGTTTTAAATCTCTTAAATTGACTTTCTTTTTTTTCATTTAATATCTAATAATTTTTCAATGTCATTGGGAATAGGCATTCGTTTTAATGGTGGCACGTTTGCTCCACCAGTATTACCAAGTGGAACGTGATTTATAAATGATTTCCAGCCACCCACAAGCAACCTAATTATTTGACCTATTACTTCTTTCGTATCTTTTTGTCTAAATCCAAATTTTAGCATTAACCAATGTGAATAGGTATGTTCTATTGGATAAGATTGCCCTATGATATGACTGCGTTCTAAATGATACCAAGCATTGCCAAAACGCTTATTTTCTAAACAGAAACTGTATAGTTTTAATTCTTCGTTATACGCCAGTTTTAGATGTTTAGGTATTTTGGTATTAAACTTCATATCCTCTAATTTTGGATAAATGTACTTTAATAGTAAGTGCAATGGAAGTGCAATTATTAGCCACTACACTTATCGCAAATACCTTTTACCACCAAATTTACATTCTCTGACACAAAACCATCAGGCACTTTAATTTGCGGTATTTTATGTTCTGTTAGGCAAATGGTTTCATTACAATTGTTACAATGGAAATGTAAATGCAAATCGTTTTTTATATCACAATTACATCCCTTTTCGCATAACGCATATTTTGTTATCCCTGTGCCATCGTCTATTTGATGCACAATATCCTTTTCTTCAAAAGTTTTAATAGTTCTGTACAAGGTAGTTCTATCTGCTTTTTCAAAAGCACTTTCAATATCACTTAATGTTACCGCTATCTCTTTTTCTGCAAGAAACTTATAAATTAATAGACGCATTGCTGTAACACGAATATTTTTTGACTCTAATACTTGTTCTATTGTTTCCATATTTAATCGTGGTCTTCGTTTCCAAATGGTTTAATAATAAGTCCTACACTAAATATAAAACCATCTGTAGGTGCATAAATCTCTGGAAAAACAGGATTGTCGTGTGGCGGTAAAACCAAAGGTGAAAACCTGCTTTGTCTTCTATCTGTAAAATTCTCAAAATTCACAAATACACTTCCTAATTTAAAGTTACGCATCACCAATAAACCCATAGTTACAAAGTCTGTAGTCTCTGTTCCGTTAGATAAAAACTGTTTGCCTGTATAAAAGGTTTCATAACCAATACGCCATTTTTCAGATTCGTACATTAAAACACTACCTGCGTTATGTTTTGCGGTTAATGGCTTCTGTGGATTGCCAGGTAAATAATTTAATTTGGTATCAATTAGTGCATAGTTTAAAAACCATCTAAAGTCTTTGTAAGTAAACTTAATATTGGTTTCTGCTCCTTTGCTAAAGATTTCATCTGGTGCATTTTCAAACTGAAATAAACCGTTATCTGTAGAATTTAAAAGCAGTCCATCATTAATAGCAGTCACATAGAATAATTGGTTTATGGAAAAACCAATCTCATCCGATAATCGTGTTTGATAGTTTACATCAAAATTAAGACCATAAGAACGTTCTGCATCTATTATAGATTTATCTATAGCAAGCACATTTTCAAAATTGATATATTCTGCTTCCTCGGTAAAAATATCTGGAATCTTATATCCTAAACCTCCACCAATTCTACTTGAAAATCCACTATCATTTTTGTAGAGTAATGAAATTCTTGGAAGTGGAAAGAAACCGAAATCCGTATTATAATCTGCTCTTAATCCTGTTTCTAATATCCAATTATCTGATAAATCATAAATATTATTTGCAAATGCGCCAAAGGTCACATCTTTTTGGTCTCGCTGTAATAGTGCGTTGTCATTTTCATCAAAATTTGAGGTATATAGATTAGCTCCAACTATCCAATCCGTTTTTTCTGATGCTGTATTATAAGATATTTCAGTAAACGTGTTTGTTTGCTTTCCATCAAAATTGAAATCCGGAACGGTTAAATTCCTATCGAAAAAAGAGACACTATTTTTAAACTCTAATGAACTGACAGCATCTAATTGTGTTTGATATACCAATTGACTGCTTAATCGTTTTGAATTGTTTTCTTCAGTATATTGATGAATACCATCCTCACCACTTTCAATTTTGGTAATATCTCCACCAATTCTATCATCATACGTTCCGTTTAATCCAAACCAAAGTGTTGTTTTATCTGATGGATAATAAAATAATTTTGGATTGAATGAAATTGATGTTGTTTTTGGTAGGTTACTAAAGCCATCATCTTCTGGGTCGTATGCTTTTTGATAATGACCAGAACCATAAAGTGATATACCGAATTTTTCATTTCGTTTGCTATAAAATACATTGGCTGTACTTCCTAACGCTTGGGTTTGAGTTAGCATAATATCTAATGCAGGTTCTTCATCTGGTGTTTTAGATACCATATTTACTAATCCTGCAATAGCACCGCCACCATAAAGTGTTGACGAACTTCCTTTAATAATTTCAAATTGTTGTAAGTCTAAAGGTGGGATTTGTAAAATACTTAACCCACTTGAAAAACCACCATATAATGGAAATCCATCTCTTAAAAGCTGTGTGTACCTACCATCTAAACCTTGAATACGAATATTGGTACCCCCACTACTTAATGATGTTTGTTGCATTTGTATTCCTGTGCTTTCTCGAAGCACCATAGAAATATTAGTAGGATTCATTATTGCTTTTTCTCCTAATTCCTCTGCACCTATAAACTCTATACGTGTCGGTATTTTTCTTACGGTTCTTGTACTTCTTGAAGATTGCAGTACTACAGCATCTAATTGATTGCTACCTTCTTTTAATTTAAAGACTAACGCTGTATTACTTGGAATTTGAACTGTTGTCTCAAATGTTTCAAAACCTAAAAAGGAAATTATTATTTGATGCTGACCATCTGGTATTTCTGTAAAAGTTGCAATACCATCAAAATCGGTTACTGCACCTTTTTCTAATGCTTCAAAATAAACCGTAGCACCCAATAAAGGCTCGTTTTCAGCTTCTGTTAGGACTTTTATTTGTATGTCTGATGTTTGTGCCTGTAACGATAGGCAAAGTATTAATATGAGCTTTATGCTCAATAGGTATTTATTCATTGAATTGTATTTGTAATTAACTAAATAATTGATTTAAAATCGATTTGTTTTAGCTGATTACTTGTGGCGGATGCCAAATATTGGAAAGGAAATTAAACCCGTAAATAGGTTGATATGTAGAAATCAAATCCGTTGAGATTTCAATATTAAGTTTTAAATCAAATGTCTTGATGGGTTCGTAAGTAATTGTCATACCGCAACAATTACAAATACAAGTTACAGGACAAGAATCGTCGCTATCTTCTTGATGATTATGATTTGTACTTATCTCGTCTTGATGCTGCTGGTCTTCTATATTTTGCCCATCAGAACAAGGCTTTGCTGAAAGCAATAGTATAATTAATGATAATATGATTGTTACAAATTTCACAATTACAAAGATAAAAATTTAATGATGCAATGGTTGTGCAATTATTTTATTTAAGCGACAACCTTTGCTTTCTCCTTTAAAGTTTCAAGATGCTTTACCATATTGATTTTACACCATACCTCACGAGCTAATTTAGGCTCGTGACCTATCACTTTGGTTAATTCCTTTATTATACTCATCTTATTAATTTCTACATATTTTTTTCTCTAGTAAAAATATTATCGTTTCTTATATAAACTTGTAAATTGTCTTATAATAAGCATTTTCTCATTTACTACAATAAAACCAAAGCCAACAGACCTTGTTGTTGATTGTTGCTAATTTGTTTGAAACAATAGAATAATAAGGGTTTTAAGAGTAAACAAGCTGTACACAATGTAGCAACAATTAAAAAAGTTGTTGTTGTATGTTGTTATGTGGGTTTAATCAAATGTTGTAGTATGTTGTTATTATGTTGTTTAGTTTAATAACATAGCCAATGTAATAGAATAAGAAAACGTGTGATTGTTGTTTTAATGTTGTTGAGTTGTTTATTACCGTAAGTACTAGCTAGCATAGCATTACAGTAGTTTTGCAACAAATCAACTTAACTCTTTAAACATTTGTTTAGTAAAAGTATAATGACGACCTCTATGGGTTGTTTCTTCAACAATAGGAGTGTTTGAAACTGATGTTGACATATAATATTTAGTATATGTACTATTCTTAGATTCTAATTTATATTCATTTTTTATTAACTCAGATAATTTAAAAGAATTGGTTCTTAAATTATTTTTACTAAGCTTATCTACCAAGTCTCCCAATGAATACTTTAATTCTTCTTTTTCAAACAAGGCAAACTCATCTGACAAAATTTGCTCTAATTCTTTATCTATAAAAGTTTTATTACCGTTGATTAACACATTTAAAGCTTCTGTATGAATTTGCTCTTTAGTAAACCACATTCTTGTTTTTCTAGGACATGAAATCTTCCTTTTGTTTATAAAATGAATAAAGTGCGGTAACTCTTTTTTTAAAGATTCTAAAAGGTCTGGTCGGTCATTTGATAAATCGAATGGAATAATTTTTCTAACCCAGTATCTTACTTCTGAATTATCTATGTAAACAAAATTCTTTTCGTTGTTGGAACATAAAATAAACTTACCAAAAAAATTTCCCTCAACTTTATCTTTACCTTTAGCTTCACTTTTATAAGTTTTTGCGGTGGATAGATTTTTTAATCTTTCACTATCTTCTCTTTTGTCTAATAACACTTCATCAACAGCAATAATTAACTTTGAAGCCCAATCTGAATTAAATCTACTTCTAAAATCCTCATTATTATTAATTGTCATATTATTTTGGAATATAGATTTTACCCAATTTAAAAAAGTGGTTTTACCTGTATTTCGCTCATTACTTACTAAACACAAAATTGGTAAAACTTGCGTTGGATTTTGCCATAAAACACTTAAGTAATCTAAGCCTAAAATATATTGCTCACCAAAAATATGCTTGAGAAATTTTTCTGTTTCTGGAAAACTACCTTTTTCAATTTTATGGTCTAGTTTTTCATATTTATTATAAAATCCATTAATTACACGTTTATAATTAGTATGTGATGGGATTAAACAAAAACCATCATATTTTTTTATATCTTCAATGTACTCCTTACCATGGTCGGTTATAATTTCACTTTTTGACCAAGGATTCAACATTTTTATAGTGTCTTTGCTGTTTAAAGGCATATTAACTTCTTTAAAATAAGCTGTACCTATTCTTAAATATTTTTCACTCATAACTAAACGTTTACTGTTAAATTAGCCAATCTGGAATAATCGATTTTTTCAAATTTTGTAGTAAAATAAATTTTCACATCAACTCCTTGAATTGAACTATCTACCTTACACATATTAATTATTTCTTTCTCAATTTGACAAAGTGGTAATCTCGGGTTATAGCTCATTACTTCTATTGCCAATTTTGTTTTTGCTATTAAGTAACTTAATTTTTTAAATGAAAGCGCATTATTTTCATTTGCATATTGACTTAATAAGTCTTTGTGTATATCCTCTATTATATTTAAGCCATCTGGCTTATATGTTTTATTATTTTCCATTTCTTATTATTTATAAATTAATATTTGCTGAGCTGTATCGAAATAAGCTCTAGTACCATCATATCTTGGAGGTAGGTTTTTGATTAAAATCACACCCTGATGAGTCTTATTAATTAGTTTTTTTATATCTCCTTTTGTTGCTGGTTTATTTTCTTCTTTAGTAAGTATGTTAGTAACAATATTTGTAGCTAAAGATCCTACAGCTGCGTTTCCTACACCAGACCAACTCATTTTATTGATTGTTGATGGTTTTTCTTGATTCTCTTTTGTAGGTAAATTTCTAGTTACCTTTTTCTTTTTGTAAAGGCATTTACTCTACAACTATTGCTACAATATTTCTGTTTATACCTTCTTTTTGGAGTGTACTCGACACCACAATAGTTACAATTGTATGTATATCTATCCATTTTGCGTTAAATTAACGTTAGACTAACGATTGTTTAAATCGCTCTAAATGAAAACTTTTATTAAGCTTTCAATTATTTAAGTCTCTTTTTACGATTAGACAATAAGGTATCGACATCAGATTCAAGCTCTGTTGTGCATTTTTGCTTTCCTTCTTTTATCCATTCTATTATCTCGGACTTGAAGAAGAATAAACGACCGTTTTTCTTATGGTGAGGAATGGTGTTTTTTTGACAATAGTTATAAAGTGTTGGTTTTGTATAACCAGAAAACTTAACAATGTCATCAATAGTTTGCGGGTCATCCGTTTGGGATAACGTTTCTGCCTTTTCAATTAAGGCTTTTAATTCTTTGAGGTCTCTTTTTACCTCTGCAACATCTAGTTGCGTTTGTTCAAATGCTATCATTTTTAAATGTTATAAATTAATATTTGTCAATGATAGCGGTTAATTACAGGTTATTTAAAATTCCCGTAAGTGCAGTAGTAAAAAAAGTAGTTAGCGTAGTTACTTTAGTAGTTGAATAGTTATACTAGGTTTTTTATTAAAATTACTCTTAACATTTTTAAAATCCCAACCAACAAAGTTATCTGTTAGTAATTCTATAAATTTATCTACAACTTGACCCGTTCCGAAATATTGATAATAACTTTCATAAAACTCCCTAAACCTATACTTAATTAAAGAGTTCTCTCCTTTAGGAGCCATATTGAACTTCTGCTTTTTTAAATTAGGGATTCCACAAAATGCTTTCTTTATAAATATATCAAATTGTTTTTCAGTTAGAAACGGTTTACCGTTTTTACTGTTTTTTTCTGTAAAAATTTTAAAATGGTTAACAGCTATTTCTATTGGCATGGATTGGTTAAACACATTTGTGTAGTTACTATAATTTATAGTATTAGTAATTGTAGGTGTGTGTGTTATAGTTTTTTTAAATTCACTTTCAATAAAATATGCTTCTTTAAAATATTCTTTTTTCTTGGTAAGAAATTTTTTTGGTGTTTCTAATAGCTGAGGTAAAGATTTATCCAAACCGCTTAGCATATTTTCCTGATCATTAATAGTGTTTAAAGCCTCATTTATAATTTCAAGATTTTTAAGATTATCATCACCTAAATCTAAAAATTCTTTATAATAAAACAATCTGTATTTATGTAATAATTCTTGCGCGTCTATAAAATTATCTCCTTCATAACCATTAACAAATTCGAGGTCTAATGTGTTAATATAACTCACAACAAGTTCTTTTTTCTCACTCTGGTTTAAAACTCCATCAAAAATAAAAAACTCTAAAGCTACAAAAACAAATAACGGTTCTAAATCTGTGTCTAAAGCTTCATCATAATCAGGTGTATTTGCTAAATATTTTTCAACTCTTTCTTTGTAAAAATTATCATCATTTAAATAATCTTTGATTAATTCAAGGTGAATTTTTTCTTTTTTAACAGCTCTATGCTCAATAATCTCTTCTAATTTTAAATCTGCATTTAAAGGTGTAATACTTGCTAGAATAATAATTAATTCATAAAACTCTTCTTTATATATCATATTTAAAAATTCATTATTGAGTTTGCAAATTCTTTTTTAGCTTCATCTTCAAAACCAGCAAAATAGTTTTTAGTTACACTTAGGTCACTATGGTTTAATGCTTCACTAATAAATTCCATACTAGCGCCTTTACGCAAAGAATTGGTTGCAAAACTATGCCGAGCATAATAGAAGCTTATATCACTCGGTAATTTATTAGCAACAGCCAACCTTTTTATGTGATCGTTTATATAACGTGTAAAGTTTTTTATTTTTTTATGCTGTTCGTTTGCATCATCATTTTCATTCAAAATATCAAAAACAAAGCTATTTTTATTTTTGCTACCATACTTTTCTATAATACTATTTGTAAAATCAGTTAAGTAGATAATGATTTCGGTTTTCTCAGCTTTCTTATCAAAAGTTTTGGCTCTGTAATAAGTAAATTTATCGTCTTTAATATCAGAATATTTTAAGAGTGCTATATCTTTTGGGTTTATGCCATTACAAGCAAAACTAAAAAACCAAAAATCTTTAGCTTTTGATTCATTCTCGTTTGCAGGTTTAGCATCAAATAAAACTTTAAGTTCTTTAGAGTTTAAAGCTTTTTTCACTTTTTTTGTTCGTAATATTTGATATTTACTTTTACCAAAAGGATAATACTCTTGGTTAAGGTCTTTAGCTTCGATTGCATTATTAAAAATAACCCGTAAAGTTCTAGTGTATATTGCTATAGTTGTATAGCTTTTACCTTTTTTAACCATGTAAGCCTCGTAATCTCTTAACCAATCAACATTTATTTGTTGAAATTTCAGCTTCTCTATAGGACAATTTTTAACTTCATTACTGAAGGTTGCTAACGAGTTTAATGTGTATTTAAAACTTTCTGCTGTATTTATTTTATTCTTTTTGATACAATTCTCAATAGCTACGTTAAAGTGAAATTGAAGATTATTTTTATCTGAAGCTTTTCTAAACAACTTAAATTCAAAATTTCTAAAGTCAAAAACACCCAATTTACTAGCTTCATCATTAGCTCTATTTTCTATAGCCTGAAGTTTCAGTCGTAATTCTTTATTTTCACCACGTAACTTTTTGTTGTTTGGATTTAACCAAATTTCTTGAAATTTCTTTTCTGTTAAATCAATATCTAAATTATACCATTTCTCTTTTTGAGTTTCTTTTCCATAAACACGAAGTTTTATTGGATACATTCCAGACTTTTTCTTTCTACGATTGTCTAAACGAATTGAAATATTGTAACTCATGGCATAAATGTTTCTGCAAATATATATTATTTGCAGAAAATTTGCAGAAAAAATAATGTAATAGACTATTATTAAATATTAACAAATAGTAAACAATTCAATTAATACGATGGTTTTCAGAATACTTACACATAAAAAAGGTAATAGCGATAAGTAGCATTTATTGATTACGGCTCAAGAGGTTACAGGTTTGAATCCTGTCGAGGTCACAAAAAAACCACTTCAAATGAAGTGGTTTTTTTTATATATAATATTTTGCTAAAAATTAATGTGGCAATTTATCTCTTAATAAACCATATAAAAACGTTCCTAAAACCGAAGCTATAATTACTATAAGTATAGGAACAAACCCAGCTCCTATTAAAGTAAACATTGGTCCTGGACAAGCTCCAGCTAAAGCCCAACCCAAACCAAATATAATTCCTCCAAACATATAGCGACTAAAACTTTTGTTCTTTGGAAAAAAGCGTATTTCATCTCCGTAAAAGGATTTTATATTAAATCGCTTAATAGACTGCACAATTATTACTCCAACAAATAATGCAGAACCTATTATACCATACATATGAAAGGATTCAAACTTAAACATCTCATAAATTCGAAACCAAGATGCAGCTTCAGATTTAAACATAGTAATACCAAAAAGGATACCGATAAATAAATATATTATTGTTCTCATATCTTAAAATATTAAAGGGAATAAAAAATGAATCATTATAAGACCACCAATAAAAAAGCCAATTACTGCTATTAATGATGGTATTTGTAAATCACTAAGACCTGAAATAGCGTGACCTGAAGTACAACCACCAGCATACCTTGCACCAAAGCCAACTAGAAGTCCTCCAATTGCTAATATTAGAATATTTTTAATATCTAAAATTGCTTCTGTATTAAACAATTCTGAAGGTAAATAAGCTTTTCCTGCACTATTAAAACCTAGAGTATTTAAATCTGTCACTGTATCAGGATTAATGGCAACTGCAGTATCTATTGACATAAGGTTCGATGCAATAAAACCACCAATTATTGCTCCTAAAACGACAACAAGATTCCATTTTTGAGCTTTCCAGTCAAACTTAAAAAAATCTGCCTTATTACCTGCTCCACATATAGTACACATAGTTCTAAGGTTAGAAGACATTCCAAAATTTTTGCCTACCATAATTAGTAAAAACATTATAAAGGCAATCATTGGGCCAGATATATACCATGGCCAAGGTTCATAAATCCAATTCATCTATTTAATTTTTTACAAAGGAATGCGGTTTTTTAGACTATTTTGGTAACATTAGTTACAAACATCAAAATTAATGATCATTAATACAGTTTTGAGACTATGTATTTTAATCTATCATAGTAAAATAATCTAGCTATATGTAGTTTAAATGTGGTTTTATGCAATAGACTAAATAATTTATTTACAGCATATTTTAGAATTAATAACTAGTATCGTCTAATTTAACTTTACCGTGAAACGTTTTATATAAGAATAAAAAATAACCTGCTAGAAGTGGTGCTCCAATGAGTACAATGGTTAGCATTATTCCTAATGATTTTTGAGATGATGCAGCATTGTAAATAGTTACACTATATTCTGGGTCTATAGTAGAAGGCAAAAACACTGGATATAACTGAAATGCGACTAACATTAATAAAAATGCCATAGTTAATGATGAAAATATAAGCGCATTACCATACTTTTTTTTAGACACCAATCGAGGCACGTTTGCTACTGCTAAAAAAGCTAAAATTGGAAGCACAAAGAATACAGGAAACTCTTTAAATTTATCTGTAACTCCTGGTAGGAAAATTAAAGTGTACATTGATGTTAAAGAGAAACTAACAATAAAAAATATCATTCCTTTTTTTAGCAAAAAAGTTAACCTAGCATGTAAGCGACCTTCAGTCTTTAATAGTAAAAAAATTGCTCCTTGCGTCATAAATAACGACACAGTTGTTAGACCAACCATTATAGCATAAGGATTTAGGAATGAAAAGAACATACCACCTTTATAACTGTAATTTTCTCCAATTTCAAAACCTTGTAATAAATTAGCTAAAACAACTCCTAATAAAAATGATATTAATGTATTTGAAACAAAATAGATAATGTCCCAAGTTTTACGCCACCATAACATGGTTTCTGCACTTCTAAATTTTATAGCTGCAGATCTTAAAACAAGTAGCATTAAAAATAACATAAATGGAATGTACATTGCAGATAGCATTGTAGCATACATTACAGGAAAACCTGCAAACAATGCACCTCCACCAATTATCAACCACACTTGGTTTGCATCCCAAAGCGGGCCAATTGCATTAATTGCAATACGCCTACTTAAATCTTTTCTAAAAAACAAATGCCAAGAACCTGCACCATAATCAAAGCCTTCTAAAATTGCATAACCAGAGAATAATAAACCAACTACTAAATACCATAAGGTTGGGTAATCTATACCTAAAAATGTTTCCATAACTTTATATTAAACGTATTTTAAAAATTCATCTGGATTTTTAGCTTCGTCATAAGGTCCATGTTTTATTTTTTTATTTACTGAATAAAGAAATAAAAGAAATAGAATACTGTACACCACTAAAAACAGGATTAATGAAAATAATATTTGGTTAGAAGAAACCTCTTGAGAAAAGCCTTCGTTTGTTCTTAAATGACCATAAACAATCCACGGTTGTCTACCCATTTCTGCAGCAAACCAACCTACTTGATTTGCAATTTGAGGCAATAGCACTGAAAACGCAAAAATTTTAAGTAGCCATTTTTTATCAAACAATGTGCCTCGCCACCATAAATAACTAGCATATAAAGTTAACCCGATTAAAAACATACCTATAGAAATCATTATATGATAAAACTGAAATACTGCATTTACTTGTCCCGGCCTATCTTCTTTTGGAAAACTATTTAATCCTGTAATTGGCTCATCGAAATCTTGATGAACTAAAAACGATAATCCGCCAGGTAATTTTAAACCTGTAACTTCTTGTGTTTCGTCATTTACCCAACCAAATAAATACAAATCTGCAGGTGCAGATTTTTCATAATGGCCTTCCATTGCTGCTAATTTTGCTGGTTGATTTACAGCAACACCATCTGCAGAACTATGCCCAGAAAGTAATTGAGTTAAAGATATAATTGTTGCTAAACCTAATGCTATTTTAAATGCTTTTTTAGAAATTTCTATATACCTTCCTTTTAGCAAATAATACGCATGTACACTTAACACTAAAAACGCACCTGCTAGAAAAGCGCCTTGCCAAACATGAATAATTCTATCTACACTTGAAGGATTAAAAACCATTGCCCAAAAATCTGTAACTTCTGCTCTAGCATTAAAACCTTCTCCAACAATATGATAACCAGCTGGTGTTTGCTGCCAACTATTAGCTACAACAATCCAAACTGCCGAAAACATAGACCCTAAAAAGACTCCAATTGTTGAAATAAAATGCACTTTGGGAGATACTCTATTCCAACCAAAAATTAAGATTCCTAAGAAAGCGCTTTCTAAACCAAAAGCAAACAAACCTTCTGCTGCTAATGCACTACCAAAAATATCACCAACATACCTAGAGTACACAGCCCAATTGGTTCCAAACTCGAACTCCATAATAATTCCTGTGGCAACACCAATACCAAAAGTTATTGCGAAAATTTTAAGCCAAAAACGGGTTAAAATCTCATAGTGTTTATTTCCTGTTTTTAAATACAAGCCTTCCATTATTACCATAATTAACCCAATACCAATACTTAATGGTGGATAGATATAGTGAAAAGCGATAGTGAAGGCAAATTGGATTCTGGCTAGAATTTCTGTATCCATAGATGTGAAGTTTTGTATTACAAAAATAATAACAAACGCTATTTTTTTAGGTAACTTTTGTTACATAATAACCGCTTATTATAAAATATAAATTAATATTATAAAAAAATCCCTTCTATATATCATAAAAGGGATTATAAAAATTTTAGAAATAATCAAATTTCAATTTTGGGAAGAAAAACTTTCGAATCTATAAATTTTATAATATTAGTTTTTAAAATCGTTAATATTATCGCTTAAATCGTATACCGTTACATTTTTAAGAGCCTTTTGTAAAATGCTACTTCCAGCTGCACTTCTATAACCACCAGCGCAATGCACAACTATTGGCTTACTCGTTTCAATATCGCTAGCTGTTTTTCTTAAATCATTTAATGGATGTGATTTTGCAGACTCGAAAAACGCTTCTTCTTCAACTTCGCTAGTATTACGTATATCTATAATTGTATAATGATTTGGATTTTGTTTAAAATCTGCCAAATCAAGACTTGGTGTTTTTTCTAAGCCATTATTAGCTAAGGTTATAATTTTTATTAGTTGTTTTTCGTAACCAATTTTCGCAACTCTTTGCAAAATATAATCAACCTCATCTTTAGAGTTTATAACTAGTGTAAATTGTTCTTCAGGTTGTACAATAGATCCTAACCAGGTTTCAAATTTTGCGTTTTCTGAAACTGCTTGAATGTTTACACTACCAAGTAGATGTCCTTTTTTAAAAGTTGCTTCGTCTCTAATATCTATAATTAAACCTGAAGCTGAAGTTTCTTCTTCAAAAGCAATAGAATTTATGGCTGTTTCTAAATTTTCTGCTCCTGCTTTATTTGTATCTACATCGAAACCAAAGTATGATGGTATAAATGGTTGACCTTCTAAAATGGTATCCATAAACACTTGCTTTGTTTGGGTTTTAAATGCCCAATTACCCATTCTTTCATTTTCTAAAGTACTACTTGCAGCATCACTTAAATTTTTACCGCATAATGAACCTGCTCCATGCGCTGGATATACTATAGCATCGTCTGGTAAATCTTTAAATTTTGTTGTTACTGTTTCAAACATCATTTCTGCAAGTTCTTCTCGCTTAGCTTTCATATTTCCAGCTTTTTCTCTTAAATCTGGTCTACCTACATCGCCAATAAAAAGTGTATCTCCTGTAAAAAGCGCTGTATCATCATTTTCTGTTGCAACTATTGTAATACTATCTGGAGAATGACCAGGTGTATTTAATGCTTTAAGTCTAGCATTTCCTATTTTAATATGGTCGCCATCATCAAAAGTTTTATGTGGATAATCTGCTCCTAATTTTTCGCTATTGTATATTGTTGCTCCCGTTTCTTTATGAATTTGTAAATGAGAGCTTACAAAATCTGCATGTGGATGTGTTTCTATTACTGCAATAATTTTAGCATTATTTTCTTTTGCAAATTTGTAGTATGCTTCTGGGTTTCTTTCTGGGTCTACAATAGCCATTTCACCATTACTTACAATAGCATAAGAATAGTGAGCTAATGGTTTATATTCAAATTGTTTAATATTCATGATATTGTTTTTTAAGGTTAATTAAATTGGGCTTTAAGTATTGCTATTTAAAGCCCTTATAATATTTAAAATTTATTTTTAAATATTCTTTTTTGCCAAATACCAAGTTACTTTTTCTACAGAGTCGTCTGCTAAACGTTTGTTTAAAGCATCTAAAGATTTTGGCGCACCACAAATAACTTTGTCGCCTCTTTGCCAGTCTAAAGGCATTGCAACTTTATGCTTATCTGATGTTTGTAAAGCATCTAAAGATCTTAAAATTTCGTCCATGTTTCTTCCAACGTTTAATGGATAATACATTACTAATCTTATTTTTTTAGATGGATCTATAAAGAAAACCGCTCTAACTGCAGCTGTTTCACTTTCGTTAGGCTGTAACATACCATAAAGCTTAGAGACTTTCATATCGATATCTGCAATAATTGGAAAATCGAAATAAACGCCTGTAGTTTCTCTAACATTTTGTACCCAACCTAAATGCGCGTGAATACTATCTATACTTAAACCTAAAAGCTCTGTATTTAAAGCATCAAACTCTGGTTTACGTTCTGCAAATCCGCTCATTTCTGTTGTACAAACTGGAGTAAAATCTGCTGGGTGAGAAAACATTACAATCCATTTGTCTTTAGCAAATTCTGACATTTTAATGTTTCCTTTTGTAGTTACTGCTTGAAAATCTGGTGCGATATCTCCAATTCTTGGCATTGATACAGGTTGTTCTGTTATTAAAGTTTCGTTACTCATAATAATTAAAATTTATTGATTTATTAATATTTTATAAATTTAAACTATAACAGAGGCATCAACAGTAACCTTAGTTACACAACATGTATTTTTTTTAAAATATGGAAAAAAACTTTATTTAAAGAATAAAAAATGGGTAAAACATTGATGTATTACCCATTTAAAATATTTATAATCTAAACATTTTTTCCTTTTAACATTTTATGCCAATATAAATAAGGAAGCATATATTTTTTAAGCATCCATAATCTCCAATGCTCTTTAGAACTATCACTAATTAACAATTGTTTTAATTTTGGATCTGGAGTAAATTTTCCTTCATAATCAAATTCTGCTAAAACCATTTTACCATAGTCCGTAACTAATGGACATGAAGAATATCCATTATAAGACATTGTACCCATTTTATTGTGGTTTATTAAAAGCTCTAAATTATCTACAACAATAGGTACTTGTTTACGTATCGCTGCACCCGTTTTTGCTGTTGGTAATGCTGCCACATCTCCTAAACCAAAAATATTTGCATATTTATTGTGTTGCATAGTGTGATGATCTACATCTAACCAACCTGCATCATTAACCAAATTTGATTCTTTTACAAATTTTGGAGCGACAGATGGTGGCGCAGTATGTAACATATCGTAGTGTATACCATATAAACCATCTTTAATTGTAACTTTTACGTCTTTATAGTTATACTGAAACGCTTCATCTAAATAATTTTCATCATCTTCACCAGACATAATTACGCAACCACCAGCTTTTATATCTTTTGTTAGTTGGTACCAGGCAATTTTTTTTGCGCCATCAACTTTAACTAATTTATGATGAAATCTTAGATTAATATCTTTTCTATCTACTACTTCCATTAAGGTTTTGGCTATTGGCTTAACACCAAAAATAACACTTCCTCCGGTGGCAAAAACTATATCTGATTTACTTTTAACGCCTGTTTTTTTAAAATGATTTTCGGCTAAATACATTATTTTCTGTGGAGCTCCACCGCATTTTATTGGTGTTGTAGGCTGTGTAAATAAAGCTGTACCACCTTTAAAGTTTTTTATGACATCCCAAGTGTGTTTTGGATCTGTATAATTACTACATACAACGCCTTTATCCATTGCTTCACCCAAACCAGGAACCAAGCTAAAATCGTATGCTAAACCTGGAGCTACAACTAAATAATCGTAGGTAATATTACCTTTACTTTCTGTAAAAACCGTATTGTTTTCTGCATCAAAACCTTTTGCTCTATCTTTAATCCAAGTTGCTCCACTTGGTATTACATCTAACATTGGTTTTGCTGTTTTATCAAAATTATAAGTTCCAGCACCAACCAAAGTCCATGCAGGTTGGTAATAATGTGTATCTGCCGGTTCTATAATTGCTATGCTATATGATTTTTTCTTTTCAAGAAGTTGGGCTGCTGTCATTATTCCTGCAGTTCCACCTCCAATAATCAAGATTTGATAATGTGATGCCATTTCTTTTAGTTATTTATTAATTTCATAAAATTAAGGTAAATAAAATATGATTAATGTAACATGAGTTACATAAGACTACATTTTTAATTAAGTATTACAATTTTAAACCAACGCCTAAGCCAAAATTCCAAGTATTATAACCATCGAATCGTTTGTCTAAAAATAAAGTAGGTAATAAATAAAAGGATTCACTTATATCTTTTTCGTATTCTATACCAAACCTTAGTAGCCAATAAGATTCTTCTTTTTCTAATTCTACTCCTGGACCTATAGTTAATACAAAACCATTACCAAATTGGTGCAATACATCTAATGTTAAAACCAATGGGTTTACTCTTTCTACAGCTTCACTATTAGAATTTCGAATAATAAAGGTTTCTATTTCAATATCGTTATGCAAACCAATTCCCCAATTATGATTAAACCAATATTCAAAATCCAATCCCCAAGAAGGAACGAATACATTTTTAGCTCCTTCATTATTAATTAGTGTATGACCAATAATTCCTGCTATTCTAAATCCATTACCTTCATTATGCGTTTCAATTATGTTATTATGTTCTTGAGCATTTATTTTAAATACAATTAAAATTAAAAACAATGAGATTCTAATCTGTTTCATTTTACAAATTATAAGTTATTGTGGTTTCCCAAATTTTATTATTTATTAAAAAATTAGTTCTGTATGCGTGTATTTCGTGATAACCCGTTTTTATATTTATATGATTATTAGCATTAAAACTAACACCTAAGAACATCCAATTTTGATCTAAGTTTTTAGGCTTTAAACCATTTTCTAAGTCTAGATGAACCTCATCATAAACAACTACATGAATTTTATGACTGGCGTTAAACTTTATTGGAACTAAAATTTGAAATTTATATCTAAAACGATTTTTATAATTATTACCTTTTAAGCTATATGAATTGAAGTCGTTTTCAATTACTTTCCCTATAAAACGCTCTTCTAAACGAAATCTATGTATAAATGAAAATCTTGAAAATTTTTGTTTTGTAGTTAATTGCTGAAAAATATTATTTTCAACTACATCAATTGGTATACTATAAGTTGAATAATTATAATTTTTTATAAAACTGTACCCAAATGCAATATCTAAATTTGATGAAATTCTATAATGCACAAAAGGCCTAACGATAAATTGCTCCCAGCTTTTTAAAAAATTTGTGCGCCTCAAATTAAACTCAGTATTTACAAACCAATTATTATTAATCTTTTTGCTGAAATTTATAGTATTCCAACTACTATAATGTGTTTGTTTTTCTTGTGCTTTAGTGTAGAAAACAAAAGTTAATACTAGAATTAAGCATACATGTTTTTTGTGTTTCAATGCTTTATTTTTTTAGTTTTCCTGAAGCACAACTAATAAATGATTTTGTTTTGGAATGTAGCCCATTTTGGTCTTCGATAGATGGATAGCCTAACGATTTTAATTTGCTTTTTACTATAAAAGCATCATCGGAATTAAGTGTTCTAAAAGAAACTGTTGATGTGTCTTTATCTACCGTGACATTTGATATATTTTTAATTGAAGAAAGTTTATCAATTATGGTATTTACACAACCGCCACATTTTAAATTTTGAACTATAATACTGCTTTTCATATCTATATTATTTACTTAAAGCAAGATAATATATAGTGCTAAAAACCGCAGTAACATTAGTTACACAGAAGCGGTATTAAAAACAAAAGAGGTTGTATTTAAACAACCTCTTTTCTATTAACCAACCACTAAGAAAACCAATTTATATCACGATTATTATTTTGGACTAACTGTTTTTCCTGTCCAATCTAAAATGCCGCCAGATAAATTGTACGTTTCATTTACATTTATATTTTCTAATAATTCGCAAGCTTGACTACTACGTTTACCACTTCTGCAGTACACATAGTAATTTTTATTCTTGTCTAGTTTTTTAATTTCAGCATCAAATTCTTCAGTATCTAAAACATTAATTAGTAAAGCATTTTCTATAATACCTTCTGCCCATTCTTTAGGTGTTCTTACATCTAGTATAATAGCGTTTTCATCTTTAGCAATCGATTTTTGCCACTGTTCTTGATCTATATTTTTCATTTCTATTTTTTTAAAGTGTTGTTGGACAAACAAATTCTGAAACATTAACTCCAGACTCTTTAATGGCTTTAAAACCACCTTTTACATCTACTAAATTATGAATTCCTCGGCTTTTAAGTATTGAAGCAGCAATCATACTTCTATATCCACCAGCACAATGCACATAAAATGAAGTGTTTTCTGGAAATTCTGACAAATAATTGTTTAAGAAATCTAATGGCGTATTATTAGCATTGATAACATGTTCTGAAAGGTATTCACTTTCTTTACGCACATCGAATACTGGTTTCTTTTCTGCTTCTAATTCACTTTTAAATTGCTCTGCAGTTATAGAACTTACTGCATCATACTCCATAGATGCTTTTTTCCAAGCATTAAAACCGCCTTCTAAATACCCAAGTGTATTGTCGAAACCAACTCTAGATAATCTTGTTACCGCTTCTTCTTCTCTTCCTGGCTCTGTGACTAATAAAATTGGTTGTTTTACATCTGCTATTAAAGCGCCAACCCATGGTGCAAAGCCACCATCTAAACCAATAAATATTGACCTAGGTATGTGACCTTGAGCAAAATCGTCTTGATGACGAACATCTAATACTATCGCTCCTGTTTCGTTTGCTGCAGCTTCAAAGGCTTTTGGAGATAAAGCTTGAGTTCCTCTTTTTAAAACCTCTTCAATATCATCGTAACCTTCTTTATTAAGTTTTACATTAGCAGGAAAATATTGCGGTGGTGGCAAAAGGCCATCTATAACTTCTTCAATAAATTCTTCTTTAGTCATATCTGCACGAAGTGCATAATTCATTTGCTTTTGATTGCCCAACGTATCTACCGTTTCTTTCATCATATTCTTCCCGCAGGCAGAACCAGCTCCATGAGCAGGATAAACTATAACATCGTTTTCAAGAGGCATTATTTTTTCTCTTAAGCTATCGAAAAGAAAACCTGCTAAATCTTTTTCTGTTAAAACACCCATTTTTTGCGCTAAATCTGGTCTTCCAACATCACCTAAAAAAAGTGTATCTCCACTAAATATAGCATGATCTTTACCATTTTCGTCTCGTAATAAATATGTAGTACTTTCCATGGTATGACCTGGTGTGTGCAAAGCAATAATAGTTACGTTACCTAATTTAAACTCTTGACCATCTTTAGCTATAACGGCTTCAAAAGAAGGTTTTGCATTAGGACCATAAATTATTGGTGCTCCAGTTTCTTTTGCTAAGGTTACATGACCACTAACAAAATCTGCATGAAAATGTGTTTCGAAAATATATTTAATTTTTGCATCGTCGAGTTTGGCTCTATTTATATAAGGCTTTACCTCTCTTAAAGGATCGATAATAGCAACTTCACCATTACTCTCAATATAGTATGCGCCTTGTGCAAGGCAACCTGTATAAATTTGTTCAACGTTCATTTTTATTATTTTTAATTTGTTATTGTAAAACTAAATAGACTTTAGCTATAATGCAGTAACCTAGGTTACACAACTAAAAAAACTCTTGTTGTTTAAAGAAAATTTATGATATTTCTATTTTTTACTCTACAAAAAATTCCATGTAAAAAATAAATATTGCCATTACAAATATGAAATAGCCAAATCCTTTTTTTAGTTTAGTGCCATCTATAAAATTACTTAAATAGCTACCAATAAATATTCCTACAAAAGAAATACCTGTAAAAATTGCCAAGAAAACCCAATCGATATCCATTGTTAAAGCGTCACCTAAAAAGAATCCTAGTAGAGATTTAAATGCGATAATTATTAATGATGTACCAACAGCAACTTTCATTTTTACATTTGCAAGAATTACTAAAGCTGGAATTATTAAAAATCCACCACCAGCACCAATTAAACCTGTTATTCCTCCAACAACTAAACCTTCTATAATAATTAAAGGATAATTGTATTTTACTTTTCCTGTTTGGAGTTTTTCTTCTCTTTTTTTAAGCATTGAAAATGCAGCTGGAATCATTAAAAGAGCAAATAAACCAAACATTGCCATTCTACGTGTAAAATCAAAATCTCCTATAGTAAATAAAACATCTGGTAGTGCTGGTACGACATAACGTCTAATTGCACTTACACCTATAATTGCAGGCAAACCAAATACAATTGCAGTACGCCAATCTACATATCCTTTAAAATGCTGTTTTATACCTCCTAGCAATGCACTTGCGCCTACTATAAATAACGAATATGCTGTGGCTACTTTTTCGTTTACTGAAAATAAATAAGCTAAAACTGGTACTGCCAATATAGAACCACCACCACCAATAAGACCTAACGATATACCAATAATAAGTGCACTGATATAGCCAAAAATTTCTAAAATTCCCATACTTTAATATTCTTATATATCGCGAAAGTAAATGGTCTTAAGTTAATTTGAAGTAACCTGAGTTACACAACTATTATAAATTTATAATTTCTATATAATTTCTATGAAGTTTAATATTACCTAAATTTTCTAATTTCTTTAACAATCTAGAAATCACAACTCTAGAGCTATGCAAATCGTAAGCAATTTCTTGATGTGTACTTTCTATAACTTTAGATTTTGTAATTCTTGCTTTTTCTTTTAAGTAATCTAAAAGTCTTTGATCCATATTATTAAAAGCAATACTATCCAGAGTATGTAGCATTTCGTTTAAACGATTGTGGTAACTTTCAAATACAAAATTTCTCCAAGATTTGTATTTAGAGGTCCAAATTTCCATTTTTTGAATTGGAATCATTATTAAAGTTGCATCTGTTTCTGCAATTGCCCTAATTTCACTTTTAGTTTGCCCCATACAACAGGTCATTGTCATAGAACAGGTGTCTCCTTTTTCTAAATAATATAAAAGAAGTTCGTCTCCATCTTTATCTTCCCTAAGAACTTTTATAGCTCCCGAAAGCAATAAGGGCATACCTTTAACGTAAGAACCAATATCCATTAATTTAAATCCTGCTGGCACATCCTTATAAGTCCCAACTTGGATAATTTCATTAATAAGCTCTTCTTCAAAAAGGCTTCCATAACTATTTTTTAGCTCTTGAATCATCTTTTACATTTATTAGTAATTGTTAACTGCATTTTACCGTAATTAATTAATATAGTTACCCGATAATTTTATTATTTTAAATGGTAGTTATTGTAATTTAATGTAAAAATAATAGAATAGAAAATTGCGATTGGTAACATTAGTTACAAAGCTTAACATATAACAACTTATAAATGGTTGTAAAAAGATAAAGCCACTATAAATATAGTGGCTTTATCTTTTTTTAACTTTTTCTGTATATTATTCGTCTAAAAGCAAATTTAATGTTACTGTTATATTATCTCTAGTTGCTTTACTAAATGGACAAACTTCGTGTGCTTTTTCTACTAAACTTTCTCCTGTTTCTAAATCTACACCTGGTATGTAACAATCTAATGTAGCTTCTAAACAGAAACCATCTTCATCTTTACAAAACCCTATAATAGCCGTTACACTTAAAGCCTCTTCGTCTATATCTATATTTTCTGCATTTGCAACAGATTGTAATGCTCCACCAAAACATGCAGCATAAGCAGCTCCAAAAAACTGTTCAGGATTTGCACCGTTGCCGCCATCGCCGCCCATAGATTTTGGCACAGAAAGATTAAAATCTAACGGTCCGTCTTCAGATTTTACATTACCTTTTCTTCCTCCTATAGCTGTTGTTGTTGCTTCATATAATGTTTTCATTGTATTTTTTTTAAGGTTTATGTAATAAAGATACTACGTAAGTTATGTGATTTAAAATCTAAGCTCTTAAATTTCTCCTAAATTATTTCTGCACTTATGCCAGCTTCTAAGATTTTAGAGCATCTTGGTTTTAAATCTTTAAGTTCTCCTGTTTTTACTGTACATTGTCCTTTATAGTGTACGAGTATTGTGCATTGTTCTGCTTGTTCTGGAGTATGGTCGCAAGCTTTAATGAGTGTATTTATAACGTGATCAAAAGTGTTTACATCATCATTATAAACTACAATTTCATTATTCTTTTTTTCTTTTGTAGCGGTGTCAAATTGCTCTAATACTTTTTCTTTAGTGCTCATTTTTAATATTTTAAACTAAAATAATTTTTTTTTACTATTAAAGCAAAAAGGACGCCAAAAATGACGTCCTCCTTATTAAATTTTAACTTTTAAGCTTAATACATGTTTTGTAGTGCTATAATATCATCACTATCGAACTCTCCATCTTCACCAGAGTTAAAACAGGCAACCATTATAGAGTTAGGGTTATAACCAGCAGATGTTCCTGCTACGGCTATTGCTCCAACTCCAGCTTGACCTTCGTTTGTATTTTGGCCGCAACTTTGTCTTGTAGACCAATCTGTATGTCTGAACCCGACAGAATGTCCTATTTCATGAGTTATTACATGCTCTATTACATTCGTGTTATAGTTATCTAAACCATATATTTGAACAAACTTGTGTGGTAATCCATTTGATGGAAAACCTGCAGAACCTCCTGCTCCACTTTGATTAGGGTTGTGATACACTACCATATCTTTTGAATTATAGTCTGTACCAAATGTTAATGTAAAAGATATAGAAACTCCACTTAAACGGTTATAGTTAGCAACTGCCCATTGTAATGCAGTTTGCTCGTTTTGAGATAACCCAAAACCGCCACCACCGGTGTAACCAATAATTGAGATATTTCTTCCTTGAGAAACTAAATTATTAGTACGATAGTTTCGGTCTAACTCATTACTGTTAACTTCTTGCTTTAATATTTGAGACTCTGTTAGTAATATATCGTCTTCTATTTGATACATTTCTACAGTTGAGCCATCTGGTAGTTGAAAGTCTACCTTTTGCACATCGTTAACGTTTAGGGATAACTCTGCAAGTTTACTTAAAATTTCGTCTGAAATTTGTTCTTTGGTTTGAACTTCTTCTGGTTTAACCTCATCTTTTTGACAAGATTGAAAGAAAAACGAAACTGCTAGAATTGCTATTAAAAATATTCTAAAATTTTTCATTTTGTTATTAGGGTATTAGATTAATTTAAAAATTAATGTTTACGTAAACAAAAGACATAGGTTTCCAGCTTCAAATTATAAGATTATATAACTGAAAAATATGTTTTAAAATAAATTTATTTCTGGTGTAAATGTAAGGAATAGAAAAATAAGAATGTTACGGTTTTTACCGTAAATTTCTGTTTTTTCACATAATTATTAAAAAATAAGCAGTGTTTTGATTAAAAATATAGGAATTATTAATTTTTAAACTCTAATGCTACCCAATTATTTCTTTCTAATTTTGATTGTAATTTTAGATTGTATTTATTGCATTCTTCTTCTATTATAGCAATATCATTATTATAAAATCCGCTTAAAAATAATTGTCCGTTTTGGTTTAAACATTTTGAATATATCCCAATATCTTTTAATAGAATATTGCGATTAATGTTTGCTATTACTATATCGTAATTTTTATTTTTTAATAGGCTTGAATCTCCTTCGTATACATTTATGTGTGCGGCATTATTTCGTTCTGCATTTTCAACACTATTTAAATAACACCAGTTATCTATATCTATAGCATCTACAGGTTTTGCGCCTTTGAATGCTGCTAAAATGGCTAATACTCCTGTACCACAACCCATATCTAGTACAGATTTGTTTTGAAATGTATTGTTTAATATATGTTGTATCATCATGTGTGTTGTTTCATGATGTCCTGTTCCAAAACTCATTTTTGGCTCTATTACAATATCATACTTTGTATCTGGTTTTTCATGAAATGGTGCACGAACAGAACAAAGGTTGTCTACTATTATTGGGTTAAAGTTTTTTTCCCATTCACTATTCCAGTTTACTTGTTCTATCTCATCGAAGGTGTATGAGATTTTAAATTCGTTATTGGTTAGTACATATATATTATTTAATATACCATCGAACCACTCGTCTTTTTGTATGTATGCTGTTACTCCTGTTTCTGTTTCTACGAAGCTTTCGAAACCTGCATAACCTAACTCGGCTATTAAAATTTCGGTTGCTGGTTGTAATGGTTCTACTTTAAAGTAATATCCTATATATGTTGTATTAGACATAATTGTTATGTTTTGTATTTGGCAAGTATGCCTTGCGTTAGTGATGGAGGCATTTGTTGAAGCTCCTCGCAGAGAGCGACTGCCGAGAGCACGACCAAGCGATTTTTTTATCGCTTGGTAACGCCCAAATTTTTATTTAAAATGCGTTTACTATGGCTATAAAATCTTCGGCTTTTAGTGATGCGCCTCCAATTAAGCCGCCATCGACGTCTGGTTTTGAGAATATTTCTTTTGCGTTTGCTGGTTTTACGCTTCCGCCGTAGAGTATTGATACGTCTTGCGCGGTATTTTCACCATATTTATTTTGTAATGTTTGGCGTATAAATTTATGCATGTCTTGCGCTTGTTCTGGACTTGCTGTTTCTCCTGTACCTATTGCCCATACTGGCTCGTAGGCCAAAATAATGTTTTTAAATGCTGATGCTTCTAGGTGAAATAATGCGCTTTTTATTTGGTTTTCTACTACTTGTTCTTGGTTTCCTGCTTTACGATCGCTTAATTCTTCTCCAAAACAAAAAATTATTCGTAAATCGTTTTTTAATGCGGCATCTACTTTTTTTGCTAAAGACTCATTGGTTTCGTTAAAGTATGCGCGACGCTCGCTATGGCCTAATATTACTGTTTTTACTCCTATACTTTTTAGCATTGTTGCGCTAATTTCTCCTGTATATGCGCCGTTTTCTGCAAAGTGCATGTTTTGTGCTATTACTTCTATATTAGAGTTTCTTGTAGCATCGAATGCTTGATAAAGGTTTACGTAGGTTGGTGCAATCATGACCTCGACATTTGAGGTTTGTGTTTGTTTTAATAGGTCTACGATTAATGCTTCGGTTTGAGGTAAATCGTTATTCATTTTCCAATTTCCTGCTACTATATTTTTTCTCATTTTAGTAATGCTTTATAGTTTTATATTATTAGTGTACTGCCTTTTATTGGCTTAATTTTTTTATTCTAATTTTACTTTTGGATCAAGCCAAGCGTATATTATATCTACAAAAATATTGATTATTATAAAATGTAAGGCTATAATTAATACTGAACCCATAATTACTGGTAAATCTAAAGTATTTAGTGCGTTTACAATTTCTTTTCCTAAACCATTCCACCCGAAAATATATTCTACGAAAACGGCTCCTGCTAACATTGATGCAAACCATCCTGATATTGCTGTTACTACTGGATTTAATGCGTTTTTTATAGCGTGTTTTTTTATAATCTGGAACTCGCTTAATCCTTTTGCTCTTGCTGTACGAATGTAGTCTTGATTAAACACTTCTAACAACGAGTTACGCATTAATTGTATTACTACTGCTAATGGCCTAATACCTAAAACAATTGCTGGTAATATTAGGTTTTTTAGTTTTAAATTTACTTTTTCGCCATAGTTATCGAGCTCATACAAACTACCTGTCATCTCTAAATTGGTATATTTATGTAATACAAAACCAAAAAACCAAGCAAATAATATAGCGCTAAAAAATGAGGGCACACTCATGCCAATTGTGCTTATTATTTGTATTGCACTATCTATAAACGTGTCTTTTTTTAGTGCTGAAATTACACCTAAAAAAATACCTAATATTAATGCTATTATTATTGCTGATACTGCTAATACAAATGTATTTGGTAGTGTTTCACCTAAAACTGTACTTACTTTTTTTCCTTGTTTTGTAAACGATTCTCTTAAATATGGGTATTTTAAAACTGTTGTTATATTACCTACTGTAAAAAGCTGTAATGCTGTATACTTATTGTCTTGTAAATATGTATAATCGTCTTGCGTATTAGAGTGAAATGATAGTACTGATAAATCGTTTAAATAGTATGCATATTGTATAGCTAACGGCTTATCGAAACCATATTTTTTTTTAACTATGGCCAATTGCTCACTATCTTCGTTTTGACCCAACATCATTTGTGCTGGATCTCCAGGTAAAACATTAAATAAAAAGAATATGACTGTAACTACTCCAAATAAAGTGAGTAGTGCATAAAAGGTTTTATTTAAGAGATAGCTTAGCAGATTATTACTCTTTTTTTAAAGTTATTTTTACAATACCCGCAAAATTAGATTCGTTTAAAGCATTGTAATTCTCTAATTCTTCTCCTTCTTTTATTACATTAATTTGCTCTATACTTTCTGTTTCTAAAGCATCTGCTTCTGCTTTGGTAATTGTTTCTCCGTTTAAAAGATACACTACATTTTCTTCTACTGTTGTTTCTATTTCTGGCTCAATTTCACGTTCTACTTCTGGTAAATCGATATTATCAACATCGTTAAAATGTGCTTTTTGTACTACAGTACCTTTTTTTAATTTTACTACTCCTGGATTAGAACGCACTACTGTTTTTAATGCTTTTTCGTCACACAGGTAAAAATCAAAATCAAAACCATAGGTTTCTTTTGCATATTGTTTTGCTTCACTTCCTGATGCAGATAAACCTATTACTGTGTATCCTCTTTTTATTGCTAAATCTGTAAAGCTTTTAATGTTTTTTAATCCATTTGTATTTGCTGTTTCAAGATTGTATGCAACAACCATTATTAAATTTTCTTTAGCTAAAAACTTACTTGTTAAGTTTTCGTCTTCACTTTCTATAGAGAAGTCTTTTACTGGAGGATCGTAACCTTCTTCTATTATTTTTGTTGTTACGCCAACATATTCGCCATCTACAGTTGGATAACTACCATCTGTTACATATTCTTTTTCTTCTCCATTTACATTAAAAGTCCATGTAAATTCTTGCACTGCTTTTGGTGCGTTTTCTGGAACAACCATACCGTCTGCAATATTTTTACCTACGGCATAAGCTCTAAAATCCCATGTTGGTAAATGCATTAGCACGTGGTAACCAAACCATAAACTACCTATAAAACCTAATAAAGCTAATAGTGTGGTTGGAAACTTACCAAAAATTGGCTTAATGTGTTTTATTCCAACTACTAAAACGAGAATTAAAATTAGAAGCGTGACATCTTTCCAGAAACTTTCCCATGGTTTTAATGGTAAGAAATCACCAAAACAACCACAGTCTTTTACTACTTCAAAAAATGCTGCATAAAATGTAAGGAATGTGAAAAATATAATCATTGCTAAAAGTAACCAAACAGTAAACTTACGCTTATAACCTAATAATAAAAACACTCCTAAAACCACTTCTAATACTACTACAAATACCGAAATACCTAAAGCATAAGGATCTAAAAAAGGTAGATTTAAAACCTCTTCACTAAAGTATTCTTGTAACTTATATGAAAACCCTAATGGATCGTTAAGTTTTATTAATCCTGAAAAAATAAACAAAGCTCCAACGAGTATTCTACATATGTGAACTAAATATTTCATAACTTATTTTGCTATTAATTTGTTAGGTGAATCATTGCGAAAATGGCATAGTTTATCATATCTTGATAATTAGCATCAATACCTTCGCTTACAATTGTTTTCCCTGCATTATCTTCAATTTGCTTAACACGTAAAAGTTTCTGCAAAATCAAATCTGTTAAAGAGCTTACTCGCATATCGCGCCAAGCTTCTCCATAATCATGATTTTTATCTTGCATTAGTTGTTTTGTAAGTGCTACTTTCTCATCATACAAAATAGTAGCTTCATTTGTAGACATATCTGGTTGTTCTACAACACCTTTTTCTAATTGTATTAATGCCATAATACAATAATTTATAATACCTATAAACTCACTTTGTTCACCTTCGTCAACTTTTCTTACATCGTTTTGTTGCAAACTTCTAATACGTTGTGCTTTTATAAAAATTTGATCTGTAAGCGATGGTAATCTTAAAATTCGCCATGCACTTCCGTAGTCACTCATTTTATTTATAAACAGACTACGGCAGGTTTCTATAACCGCATCGTATTGTTTTGAAGTATCTTGCATAAGTTGTTTCAATTTTGCGTAAATTTCGCATAAAATTGTTTAAAATTCAAGGTTTAGCGTTTATACTTTTTAAATGCTTTACAAACTACAAACTTAAAGGTATCTATGACCATTAATTGCAAAGGAAAACTTATAGATTTATCTACTCCCAAAGTTATGGGAATTCTTAACATAACTCCAGACTCTTTTTTTGATGGCGGTTTTTATAAGGACGAATCTAAAATCATTAATCAAGTAAAAAAAATGCTTAATGATGGCGCAACTTTTATAGACATTGGCGCGTATAGCTCTAAACCAAATGCAGATGATGTTTCTTTAAATGAAGAGCTAAGCCGTATTTTACCAATAATAGATTTACTTATTAATCATTTTCCAGATATTATACTTTCGGTAGATACTTTTAGAGCTGAAGTAGCCAAACAATGTTTAGAAAAAGGTGCTGCACTTATTAATGATATTTCTGCTGGACATTTAGACAAAAATATGCTTGATATTATTGCAATGTTTAATGTTCCTTATATTATGATGCATATGCGTGGCACACCACAAACTATGCAACAACATACTAATTACGAAAATATTTTAAAGGAAATACTTTTTTATTTTTCTGAAAGAATCACAACAGCAAGAAACTTAGGTATTAATGATATTATTTTAGACCCTGGTTTTGGTTTTGCAAAAACTACCACTCAAAATTTTGAGGTTTTAAAATCTCTTGATAGTTTTAAAATTACTAATCTTCCTTTTTTAGCTGGAATTTCTAGAAAATCTATGATTTACAAAACACTAGACACAACAGCAACTGAAGCATTAAATGGCACTACCGCTTTAAACATGGTTGCTTTACAAAAAGGCGCCTCTATTTTACGTGTACATGATGTAAAAGAAGCTGTAGAATGTGTAAAATTATTTACAGAACTCGAGGCTTAATTCTTTTAAATTTTTAAATTTACCTAAACCAACTTCAATTTTATTTTTTGGACCAACTATTTGACACCGTATTAAAATTTAGTTTAGTAGACATTATAGATGTAGTACTTGTTGCGCTCTTATTATACTATGTATATAAGCTTGTACGTGGTACAGTAGCTATAAATATTTTTCTAGGTATAGTAATTATTTACATTATCTGGAAAATAACACAGGCTTTACATATGCAACTACTTAGTAATATTTTAGGTGGTTTTATTAGCGTTGGTATGTTTGCTCTTATTGTAGTATTCCAGCAAGAGATTAGAAAATTTTTATTAATGATTGGCTCTACTAATTTTGCTTCTAAACGTGGGTTTTTAAAACATCTAAAATTTTTAAAAACCGAAGCTGTTTCCAATACCAATATAGATGCAATTATTGCTGCTTGCAATAAAATGAGTACTACAAAAACTGGAGCTTTAATTGTTTTAGAACGTAATAATAATTTAGATTATTTAATTAATACTGGTGATGAAATGAATATTAAAGTCACCCAACCAATTATAGAAAGTATATTTTTTAAAAATAGCCCATTACATGATGGTGCTATAATTATTGAAAACAATACTGTAAAAGCAACACGCGTTATTCTACCTGTTAATAATGAAAAAACCATACCGCAACGTTTTGGATTAAGACACAGAGCAGCTGTTGGCATTACAGAAAGAACCGATGCTATTGCTATTGCTGTTAGTGAAGAAACTGGACAAATTTCATGTTTTAGAAATGGCACTTTTGTAGACTTTAAAGATTCTACAGAATTAATTGAAATTATTAAAGATGATCTAGATTAATGGTTTGTAAAAATTGCAAAAGGTTATTACCACAGCAAATAAACTTTTGCAATGGCTGTGGCGCAAAAGTTATTAGAAACAGACTAACAATGCGCAATCTTTTTGAAGACATCGCTTACCGTTATATTAATTACGATAACCAATTTTTACAAACAATAATTACCTTACTTAAAAAACCAGAACTTGTTATAGACAGTTATATTAATGGTGCAAGAAAGTGCTATGTAAACCCAATTAGCTTTTTTGCTATTAACTTAACATTATCTGGATTTTATATTTTTATAATTCAAAAATATTTTGGAGATGTATTAAATTTCGATACAATGGTTGCAAACCAATCTGTAGGCCAACAGAAAATAAACGCATCTATAATGAGTATGGTTTACGATTATGGCTCTTTAATTAACTCTTTAATAATTCCTTTTTTAGCACTTATTTCTGTAATAGTATTTTATAATAAAAAATACAATTACACAGAGCATATTGTATTATTTCTCTATACCATGTCACTATTTTCTTTAGTTACAATGGCAATAAGTTTAATTGTTTTATCTGTAAATGAAAGCTACTATATTACTATAAGTATGGTACTATATATATTTGCTTTTATATACCATTGCTATGTATTTAAGCGCTTATTTAAATTAAGTGCAAAGCAACTTTTTATAAAAATATTATTTTTTATACCAATATTTTTTATGGCTTATATTGGCATGTCTCTAGCAGGAGCCATTTTATTTTTTATATTTTCAGATGTCTCTTTGCAAGACTTTGCTCCAAAAAATTAAGCAACTTCAGCTTTTAAAAATTGAACTTCATAAAGGTTTCTATAATAACCATCTTTATTTTTAAGCAATTCTTGATGTGTACCTTGCTCTACAACTTCACCAGCATCCATAACAATGATTTTGTCTGCTTTTTGAATAGTTGCTAATCTGTGCGCTATTACAATAGAAGTTCTTCCTTTAGTAATCTTATCTGTAGCTGTTTGTATTAACTGTTCAGAATAAGAATCTACAGACGATGTTGCTTCATCTAAAACTAAAATACTAGGGTTTGCTACATAAGCTCGTAAAAACGAAATTAATTGTCGTTGCCCAGAACTTAACATCACACCTCTTTCTTTTACATTATAGTGATATCCATTTGGTAAGCTTGATATAAAATTATGAATACCAATATCTTTTGCTGCTTGAATTACCTCTGCTTCGGTAATATTTGGATTGTTAAGTGTAATATTATTCATAATAGTATCTGCAAACAAGAAAACATCTTGTAAAACCACAGCTATTTGACTTCTTAAAGATGCCAATGTTACGGTTTTAATATCTGTTTTATCTACACTAATACTTCCGCCATTTATTTCATAAAAACGACTTAACAGGTTTATTATGGTTGATTTTCCTGCACCAGTTGCACCTACAATAGCTACGGTTTGTCCTGCTTCTACATTAAAAGAAATTCCCTTTAAAACTTCTTCGTTATCCACATAACTAAAACGTACATTATTAAAGAAAATTTCGCCTTTAAAATGTGCCGCTTCATTAACTCCTGTATCATTAATTTGCGAAGTTGTGTCTATTACTTTAAACACACGCTTTGCAGCTACCATACCCATTTGCAAGGTATTAAACTTATCTGCAATTTGCCTTAATGGTCTAAACAACTGTGGTATCATCATTATAAACATAAATAATTCACCTTCGGTTGCGGTACCTTCTAAAACCACCATTAAACCACCAAACCAAACTATTAGTCCAGAAGTAATTGATGAAAGAAAATCTGCAATAGGAAAAAATATAGAGTTATACCATATTGTTTTTAACCAGCCTTTTTTATGACGCTCGTTTATTGCCTTAAAATTTTTATGCTCTGTTGCTTCTCTTGTAAAAAGCTGAAGAATTTTCATTCCAGTAACACGTTCCTGAACAAAAGAATTTAAGTTTGAAACTTCGGTTCTAACTTCTTCAAAAGCCTTTTTCATGTAACGCTGAAATATTTTTGTAGCATACAATACTATTGGCATTGTTATAAATACTATTAAGCTTAGCTTAAAGTTTTCAAACAACATAACTCCAGAGATTACAAGCATAACCATTAAATCCCTAGAAATCATAAACAAGCCTTGCCCAAAAATATCGGCAATACGCTCCATGTCTGTTACTGCTCTGGTAATTAAAGTACCAACCGAAGAATTGTCGTAGTACTTCATTTTAAATTTAAGCATGTGATTAAATAACAAAACACGCACATCTTTAACGATGTTTTGTCCCAACCATGCTGCATAATATTGAAACAAAAACTGAAATATAGTTTGCAGTAAAAGCAAACCAACCATTAAAGAAATATAAAATAAAAAGCCATCATCATTATTTAGCTTAATATTATTATCTATTACAATTCTTAACAAGTAAGGTATTGCAATACTTAGTCCTGCAATAATAAGCACGGATAACAAAACACCATAAAAAACTGTTTTATAGGGTTTTGTAAATTTAAACAAGCGTTTAAATAAAGTGATATCAAAAATATTTTCTTTTTTATTACTCAAACTAATAGATTATAATTTTATAGTCTTTGGGTAAGCGACTTCGGTTAAGTATAATGCATGTGCTGGCACAGAAAATCCGGCTTCACTTCTATTTTTAGATTTTATAATATTATGCATATCATTAACTTCTAATTTTCCAACTCCAACATTAATTAAAGTGCCAACAATTGCCCGCACCATATTTCTAAGAAACCTATCGGCTTTAATTGTAAATTGAAGCTCATTACCAACAACTTCCCATTGGGCTTTCATTATATTACAATTATACGTTTTTACATCTGTATTACTCTTAGAAAAGCATTGAAAATTTTTATAATCAAATAAAATTTTTGTTGCTTCTTTTATTCTATCTATATCCAATTTCGCTTTTAATAAGAAAGCTTGCTCTGTATTAAATGGGTTTTTTTGAAGTGCAATTCTATATAAATACTGTCTGCTAACAGCATCAAAACGAGCATGAGCATCTGCTTTTACTTTAAATATATTTTGAATTGAAATAGCCTCAGGTAAAAATGAATTTAATTTATACTGAAGCATGTGCTCTTCAAAAATCACATCTGTGTCAAAATGAGCAAATAACTGTATTGCATGAACTCCAGCATCTGTTCTTCCTGCACCCATTGTAGATATTTTTTCTTTTAACAAAGTAGACAATCCTTTTTCTAAAACTTCTTGCACAGAAATAGCATTAGGTTGTACCTGCCAACCGTGATAAGCTTTTCCGTTATATGAAAGTTCTATAAAATATCGCAAAGAAAGATGTATTTTTACGTTTTTTAAAGTAGCAAAGATACTTCTTTTTGTTGCTAAAGAAATGCTAAAATTGTAATAAAAAAGACATTGAAATCCTCTCCCAATACATGAAAAAAATCCTTCTCTTATCAGACACTCACAGTTATATTGATGATGATATTTTAAAATATGTTAAACAAGCAGACGAAGTTTGGCATGCTGGAGACATTGGCGATTTAAAAGTTACAGATGCTATTTCAAAACTAAAACCCTTACGTGGTGTTCACGGCAATATAGACGGCGATAAAGTACGGTTAGAATTTCCAGAAAACAATAGGTTTATGTGTGAAGATGTAGATGTCTGGATAACACATATTGGTGGTTATCCTAATAAATATAATGTTAGAGTTCGTGAAGAAATTTACAAAAATCCGCCACGAATTTTTATATGTGGACATTCTCATATTTTAAAGGTAATACCAGATAAAAAACTAAATTTAATACATATGAATCCTGGCGCTGTAGGTAAACATGGGTTTCATAAAGTTAGAACCATGTTGCGTTTCACTATAGATGGAAAGAAAATAGAAAATTTAGAAGTAATAGAGTTTCCAAAACGTTATTAGAAAAAAAAGCCCAAGATCTTCACCTTGGGCTCACGCACTAATACTACTAAGATGATAGGTTTATCGTAATCTATCTACAGATTTTACGAGATCTTCATCCTTTTTAATCGCCTTATTAGCTAAAGCCAATAATACAATAGACAGAATTGGAAGAAAAATCCCAATACCTTTCTCAGAAACCAAAGCTTCTCCAGATACATTTAGAGATTGATATACAAGTAATCCTAGTAAAATAAAGTTTAATATTATATTAAGTCGTCCCAACATAAATTGAGATTTCCTTTTCTTAAAATTAAATATAGATACTAAAGACAAGAAAGCAGAAGCTAAAAACATGCCAAAATATAAAGGCTCATCTATAGCAAAAACTTTTACGTCTTCATTAGTTATCCATAAATGAAAAACAAAAATCAATCCAGCCGATATACCTGCGGCAAGTAATAAATAGAAAGATTGTATGCGTTGTATCATTTATTTTATTCGAAAAATTTGAGTTTCAAAAATATAACTTCTTTTGCAAATTTTAGCTAAAAAATTAAAATAAAGTCGTATTATTGCATTAACGATTTGCAACAACCACAGTAGCAAGACGTTATTTCTTCAAAAAAATTCAATTATAATTTTCTTCGGAAATTTTTCAAAAACATATTTTTCTAAAAAAATATTCAATTAAACAATTCATGTTTGAAATCTCACAATTAAAAGAAATGAAACTTCCTGAGTTACAGGAAATGGCTAAAAAATTAAGCATACCAAAGTTTCGATCACTAAAAAAATTAGATCTTGTTTATCAAATTTTAGACAAGCAAGCAGCAAACCCAAAAGCTGTACAAGAAGTAAAAGTAGATGCGCCTGCCGCAAAACAAACTACTACTAAAAAAGCACCAGCCGCAAAGCCAAAAAGAGAGCGCGTACAACGTACTCCAGCAGCTAAGCAAAACAAACCTAATCCTAAAGCAAAAACAAACCAAGAAACTTTAGCTTTTAAGGATAAAGAAGAAGACGATAAAAAACAGGGCACTAAAAAGGAAGCAACTCCTACTGCTGCAAAAGAACAAAAAGCTAAGCCACAGCACAAAAAGCCTGTACATAATCATCAAAACAGAAAAGACGATAATAAAAAAGATAATAACAACAATCAAAATCGTCAAAACAATCAAAATAAAAACAATAACCGTAATCAAGGTAAAAACGGAAATACTCACGGAAATAAAGATACCCGCAACCGTTACCGTGAACCAGATTTTGAATTTGATGCTATTATTGAGAGTGAAGGCGTATTAGACATCATGCAAGATGGATATGGTTTTTTACGCTCATCAGACTATAATTATTTATCATCACCAGATGATATTTATGTATCGCAATCTCAAATACGTTTATTTGGTTTAAAAACTGGAGATACAGTACTTGGAAATGTAAGACCACCTAAAGAAGGCGAAAAATACTTTCCACTAATTAAAGTAAATAAAATTAACGGCCAAAGTCCAGATGTTGTTAGAGATCGAGTATCTTTTGAGCATTTAACACCGTTATTTCCTCAAGAGAAATTTAATATCGCTGAAAAGCAATCTACAATTTCAACTCGTATAATGGACTTATTCGCTCCTATAGGAAAAGGACAACGTGGTATGATTGTTTCTCAACCTAAAACAGGTAAAACAATGTTACTTAAAGATGTTGCAAATGCAATAGCAGCTAATCATCCAGAAGTATACCAAATGATTTTGCTTATAGACGAACGTCCAGAAGAAGTTACAGATATGCAGCGTAATGTTCGCGGTGAAGTTATTGCTTCTACTTTTGATAAGGAAGCTCATGAGCATGTAAAAATTGCAAACATTGTATTAGAAAAAGCAAAAAGATTAGTAGAATGCGGTCATGATGTTGTTATACTTCTAGACTCTATTACACGTTTAGCAAGAGCATACAATACTGTACAACCTGCTTCAGGAAAAATACTTTCTGGTGGTGTAGATGCAAACGCTTTACACAAACCAAAAAGATTCTTTGGTGCTGCACGTAATATTGAAAATGGAGGTTCGCTAACAATTATCGCTACAGCATTAACAGAAACAGGTTCTAAAATGGACGAAGTAATTTTCGAAGAATTTAAAGGAACTGGTAATATGGAACTACAATTAGATCGTAAAATATCTAACCGTAGAATTTTCCCAGCTATAGATTTAACATCATCAAGTACAAGACGAGATGATATATTATTAGATGACAAAACTATACAACGCATGTGGGTAATGCGTAAATATCTTGCCGATATGAATCCTGTAGAGGCAATGGAGTTTATAAACGATCGTTTTAAACAAACAAGAACTAACGAAGAGTTTTTAATTTCAATGAATGGTTAATCGGTTAACACTTTAATTAAATATTAGGATGTTATATCCTAACTAAAAAAAGCCTTGATATATCAAGGCTTTTTTTAGTTAAACAATTTAACAAATAAGCTTTCAAGTGTAATTTCAACATAAAAACACATAGCGTTACCAAGCTATTCGTTATCGTTTTTTTATAATTTAAGATATAAACTTTATTTTTTTAAACAATAGACAGTACTCTTGTAAAAAAAAAACATCAACCTTTTTCTTAAGCTAGCACATTAAATAGTAAGCAGAATACTAATGTATAAAACAACAAAAAAGCCTACTGAAATTTCAATAGGCTTTTGTTAAATTTAAAACTAAAGTCTTAATTATATAGCAGCAACGTGTTTTGCTAAACCAGACTTTAAATTGGCAGCTTTATTAGCATGAATTACATTTTTCTTAGCTAATTTATCTAACATAGAGAATACAGAAGGTAATAAAGCTTCAGCTTCTTTCTTATCTGTTAACTCACGTAATTTCTTAATCGCATTACGAGTCGTCTTGTGCTGATATTTATTTCTTAAACGCTTAGTTTCAGTTTGTCTAATTCTTTTAAGCGCTGACTTATGATTTGCCATTAGTTTATATTTTCTTTATTAAAAAATTGTAGCCCGTAGGGGAATCGAACCCCTCTTACATGGATGAAAACCATGCGTCCTAGCCGATAGACGAACGGGCCATTTATTTAAGAGTGTGCAAATATATAATATTTTTTTTACTCTGCAAAAACTTATTTTAAATAACTTAACAATGTTTCCATTGCGGATGCAAAAATACAACTAATTTCTACTTTTGCAATACTTATTTAATTTTTTTTTTATTTTTTTTTAATTAATATGCTTTTGCAAATAAAACTCTTCTTTTAGAAGGCTTTCCAGAATACACACAAACACCCTCAACTAACTCACCGTCAATAGGTAAGCAACGTATGGTTGCTTTAGTGATTTCTTTTATCTTATCTTCAGTTTCAATTGTACCATCCCAATGTGCTGAAATAAAACCACCTTTTTCTTTTAAAACAGATTTAAATTCTTCAAAATTTTCTACTTCAGTAATGTGAGAATTTCTAAAATCTAATGCTTTATTAAAAAGCGAATCTTGAATTTCCACCATTAATCCTTCTACTTTTTCTATTAAAGACTCTAAAGAGACTGTTTCTTTAGTTAACGTATCTCTACGAGCTAACTCAACAGTTCCATTTTCTAAATCTCTTGCTCCAATGGCTATACGTAATGGTACACCTTGTAATTCATGCTGTGCAAATTTAGCGCCTGGTCTATGTGTGGTCCTATTATCAAACTTTACCGTAATATGTTTAGCACGTAAATCTTTCATTATACCATTTACAACATCTGTAATTTGCTCTAATTGCTCATCGGTTTTATATATAGGAACAATTACTACTTGATTTGGTGCTAAGTTTGGTGGTAGCACCAAACCTTGATCATCACTATGTGTCATTATTAAGGCTCCCATTAATCTTGTTGAAACTCCCCAAGACGTAGCCCAAACATAATCTTGTTTTCCTTCTTTGTTAGTAAACTTAACATCAAAAGCTTTTGCAAAATTTTGTCCTAAAAAATGAGATGTTCCTGCTTGTAATGCTTTTCCATCTTGCATTAAAGCTTCTATACAATATGTCTCTTCTGCTCCTGCAAATCGTTCACTTTCAGATTTCAATCCTTGGACAACAGGAATAGCCATAAATTCTTCTGCGAAAGTTGCATAAACATTATTCATTGTTTCTGCTTCCGTAATAGCTTCGGTTCTTGTTTCATGTGCTGTATGTCCTTCTTGCCATAAAAATTCTGCTGTACGTAAAAATAACCTTGTACGCATTTCCCATCTAACAACATTTGCCCATTGGTTAATTAATAATGGTAAATCTCTATAAGATTGTATCCATCCTTTATATGTATTCCAAATAATAGCTTCACTTGTTGGTCTAACTACAAGTTCTTCTTCTAATTTAGCTTCAGGATCAACTCTAAGTTTTCCTTCATTGTCAGGGTCATTCTGCAATCTATAATGAGTTACAACTGCACATTCTTTTGCGAAACCTTCTGCATTTTTTTCTTCAGCTTCGAATAGGCTTTTAGGTACAAATAATGGGAAATATGCATTTTGATGTCCTGTTTCTTTAAACATTCTATCTAATTCGGCTTGCATTTTCTCCCAAATAGCGTAACCATAAGGCTTAATAACCATACAACCTCTTACCGCTGAATTCTCTGCTAAATCGGCCTTGACAACCAATTCGTTATACCATTTTGAATAATCTTCTGCTCTACTCGTGAGTTTTTTGCTCATATACAGTGTTTTGGCACAAATTTTGTGACTATGTTAAAAAAAGAAATAGTTGGACAAAACTAACTATTTTTGTTATGTTCAACAATAAAATCTCATAGTTATGCAATTAAAAAAATACTTACTTAATAAATTACCAGCAATTACTGGTTTAATTTTGGTGTTTAGTCTCACTTCGTGTGGCTCTTATCAATATGTTGGACAAGAGAGTGATGGTATTTACGTAGATGATACTTCAACACAAGAAGTCACTTATGCTGAAGTTGAAGAAAGTTCTAATAGCGACTATTATAAAAATTATTTTAAAGAAAAATCTCTAGAATTAGAAGCTGCAGACAACGAAGTATTTGTTGATATTGATTCTTATCAAGGAAATTACGAAGAAGGTGTTGAATCTGAAGGTTACGGTGCTTGGGGTGACAATGGTAATGAGGTTACTATAAATGTTTATGATAACAATTACAGTAATTGGGGATGGACAATGCCATATTGGGGATGGAATAGATTTGGCTGGAATCGACCTTATTACGGTTGGAATTCAGGTTTTGGCTTTAATGGATTTGGTTGGAATGCTGGTTTTGGATTTAGTGGAGGTTTCTACAATCCTTATTGGTTTCCAAACTATGGCTATGGATTTGGCTACTCTAATTACTATAATACTGGTTATTATTACAATAGACGTGGCGCATTTAATAGAAGTAGAAGAAATGCTTTAGCTTCAAGGTACACTTCATTAAATGGTAGAAATTATAATAATTCTGCAAGGTTAAGAAGTAACTCGACAAGAACACGTTCTAGAGTAAACAGTTCAACTAGATTTAATAACAACAATAATACAAATATTAGAACTAGATCTAGAGTTAAAACAAATTCATCTACTTCGCCTTCAAGAGTAAAAAGTAATAGAACTAGGGTAAGAAGTAATACTACTCCAACTAGAACTCGTACAAGAGTAAACTCTACTCCTAGATCTAATCGCTCATACAGTAGTCCATCTAGAAGCTCAAGCTCATCAAGAGCTTCTTCTGGTTCAAGATCAAGTTCTCGTAGAAGAGGATAAAATTAAATATATAGATTTATAAATTTTATGAAAAAGATAATATTCGTTTTCGTAGGCATACTTAGTATGTCTACTCTTTACAGTCAAAGTACAAATGATGCCTTAAGATACAGTAATGGAGAAATTATTGGCTCTGCTAGATTTAAAGCATTAAGTGGAGCTTTTGGAGCGCTTGGTGGGGATTTAAGTGCTGTCAATATTAATCCTGCTAGTTCTGCTGTTTTTACCAACAGTTATGCTTCCTTTTCTATAAATAATATGGACTCAAATAATGAGACAAATTATTTTGGAGGAAGAAACTCTATTTCTGATTCTGATTTTTCTTTAAATCAAGCCGGTGGCGTTTTTGTTTTTAGAAATACTAATGAAAACTCAAAATGGAAAAAATTCTCTTTTAGCATTGCTTATGATAATACTAAAAATTATCATGATACTTGGACTGCAGCTGGAACAAATAATAAAGATGTTAATGCTGGTGGTTCTATAGCAAAATTCTTTTTAAACAATGCTAATGGACTTAGGTTAGATGAAATTTCTGCTTTTGCAGGTGAATCTTATTCTGAAGCTTATTCTGAAATTGGAAGCTTTTATGGAGAACAAAACCAACAAGCCTTTTTAGGATATACTTCATATATTATAGAATCTGAAACTGGCGATGATGCAGATACTAATTATTTTTCTAATGTAGTTGGGAATTCTTTTGACCAACAATACAATTATACATCAACCGGTTATAATGGAAAATTAGCTTTTAACATTGGAGCGCAATATGGAGACAACATTTATTTAGGTCTTAATTTAAATTCTCATTTTTTAAATTTTGAACGTTTCACTTCTATTAATGAATCTAACGACACTTCAGGTGCCGTTGTGAATGATATTTATTTTGAAAATATTTTAAATACGAATGGTTCTGGATTTTCTTTTCAACTAGGAAGCATTATTAAAGTTACAGATAATTTAAGATTAGGATTAGCTTACGACTCTCCTACTTGGATGACAATTGAAGAAGAAACAACACAATTTATACAAACTAATAGTCGTGATGGTATTCCATTAGAAGATGGTAGTACGTTTTTTTCAGAAACAATAAACCCACAAGTTGTTAATATTTTTGCACCTTATAAGTTACAAACACCTGCTAAAATCACCGGTAGTTTAGCTTATGTTTTTGGAACTAACGGTCTTTTAAGTTTTGATTACTCGAGAAAAGATTATAGTAATACAAAATTTAAACCTACATCTGATGCTTATTATTCTCAATTAAATTCTGAAATTAATAACATATTTACTACAGCAAACACATATAAATTTGGCGGAGAATATAAAATAAAACAACTAAGCCTTAGAGCTGGTTATAGATTTGAAGAAAGCCCATATAAAGACGAAAATACAATTGGTGACTTAACAGGCTACTCTCTAGGTTTAGGATATAGATTTGGAAACACTTCTCTTGACTTAACTTTTGATCAAGCAGAGCAATCTAGGAATCAACAAATTTTTAACACTGGACTTGTAGATAGAGTTAACATAGATAATACTAATTCTAACATTACTTTATCTCTAGGTTTTCAATTATAGAGCCTTACTTACAACTTACTAAGCTTACAGCTATAAATTTATTTTTATAGCTGTTTTTTTTTGCTAAATTTTTATTTATTCAAGAGTTTATTTAGAACCACAGTAATTTAAAATTTATTAAGTTTTGTTTCAACGTGAATACTCATTTTAAGCATTTTTGTTATTTGCTTATTTTCGTTTTATCATACTTATTATAATAATTTTTATTCTACTTAAGAATGAGTTCTTAACTAATTCAACCTTTTGATTAGTTTATAAGAAATATTAAATAGTATCCATAAAAAAACCTGAACAATTCGTTCAGGTTTTTTTATGGATACTATTTAATATTTCTTAGTCTTTAGGTTAACGCTTTAATGTAAAGTGTGCTCTAAAG
>NZ_MPCX01000012.1 GCF_001874145.1 Lacinutrix sp. MedPE-SW
TCTGGTTATAAGTTATTTTAAACTTACAGATATTTGCAATATCTTACAGTTCAAAACAACTCATAACCCTCGTCGGGTTGGCAACAAGCTGAAAAAAATGAACGCAATAACAAAAAATCTTGACTTTAGCGGAGGAGAAAATAGTTGGTTTGACTTTTGGCATACACATATCGACTGGAATGGTGAAGGAAACAAAAATTGGATTTTAAGAGAAAAATTTCTCGAAAAACTACTGACTGAATTTGAAAACGTGAAATCTGAACTCAAAAAATTCCCGAATGAATACCAAACGTGGATTTTTATTGACGAAAATGACAGCGGAGAAGATGGAATTTATATACATACAAAAAATCCGAATTCAGAAAATTTTCCATTAAAAATCAAAATGGAAAATAATATCAAGTGTGAAAATCAAAATCTATCTGATTTTATGAACAAAACTGGATTAAAGATATTCGGATTTGAGCACGAGGACGGAAATTATTACTATTTGACTGACGAAAACTACGGATTAAGTTTAACCGAATGAAAAGCCAGTTGCCAACAAAGAACTGAGTTAAAAAACAAGCAATTTTAAGCTAATTTTGAAACAAAGTTTTCATCATAAGGCAATCCACTTTTTGCAATAGCAAAGGCTTGTTTTAATAGTTTATTTGCCACAGCTATTAATGCTAGTTTTTTACTCTTTCCTTTGGCTAGTTTCATCTGGATAAAGCGTTTTACTAATAAAGGATTTACTACAGAAACTAACACGTCGTTTTTATACAAAAATTGTGCTAACCTGTAATGATAATAGCCTGTTGCTTCCATAACTACCAATGCTTCTTTTGGTAAACTTGTTAAAAGCTTTTTAAATCCAGATTCATCATTTTTTAATTGAACATGACCTTTTGCTTTACTGTATATATCAAATACAGATTTACTAATGTCAATACCATAAATTTTTCTATCTTTAGTCATAAGAACTGAATTTTGGAAAGAACAAATGCTACTCACATTTCAACAACTTAAAATCGAGATCTAGGTCTCACAGAACTGAACGAAGTTTAAGTAGTAAAAGAGAGCGGATTATCAATGTTGTCGAAGTCTAAAGCTTCACCGTGTATAGTAACCTTAATGCTCTCTTTTGTTCTTTCTAATTAATATTTAAATTTAGTGAATTACAAACTTAAGCCGTATAAAATTAATTGCTAGTTCTAGCTTACTTACGAAAGTCCTCGCGGACTTTCTATTTGTGGTTTATTTGCTAACTTTAGTGCTTAAACCACGCAACAAACCATATACAAGACCGTTAGCACCAATTATGAAAAAAATCCTGCTTACCATATTATTTATTGCAATTTCAAGCAAATTGTTGGCTTGCACTTGCATGTCTCAAAGACTTTTGGACAGATATGCGAAATCTGAATTTGTTGCAACTTTGAGTGTATTAAGTGTAGATTCTGAAACCGATGATGACTACTTACTTCTCGACATTGAAATAATTGAACTTTATAAAGGAAATAAAACTAATCTTTTGAAAATACGAAAATCAAAAGGTAGTGGTTGTCCAATGTATTCACCTGAAAATACCAAGTGGTTAATTTTCGCATCTAAAGACCAGAATGGTAATTTGATTTTTGGTAAGTGCTCTGGACCAAAACAATTGGACCGAACTTTTGACAAAGAAAGATTTCCGAATGCAGAGTTTAACTATTCTAAAAGTTTAGAACGGAAACTTGAATTACTCGAAACTTTGAAAGAGGAAAAAATTGAGCCGATTAATACTTATGACTTATATACTTCCTTTAAAGAGGAATCATTAGAAAAATTGAAAGGGCACGAAATTGAAAATGGAAATAATGCGTTTTACGAAATAATAGTTAATGAGGATTTGAGTTTAAAAGATATCCGAATTCTTAAGGAATTTAATAATGAGCAATTGTCTAATGAATTAATTGACTTTATTAAAAAGAATATTTACATAGGTAGAATTGGAAAATTAAAAACAATTCCAGAAGAAACAAAAATAATTCTTGGACTACATTATTATTCGGCCGAAAACGAACGGAAAAGCCTAATACTACCTTATGCATTTTAAAATAACTGGTGCTAACAACGTATAACCGCAATTACGGCGGATTCGACTACGTCCGAATCCACTCGGAATTGCTAACGCCTGTGCCAAACCGAAAATAAATGCTAATTTAACCCGTAACTGACGGTTTTACGAAACCGTTACCCAACATTTGAATAAAATCGAGAATTTAATGAAAAAAACACTTGGAATCGGAATTTTATTTTTTTTACTCATTTCTTGCGGATATTTATTCCAACTTGAAAACGATGAAAAATTGGCGAAAAAAATTGAAACGGAACTGAACTCGGAAAATGGAACGATTGATTTTGTAAAACTGACCGATTTTGATTGGGACAGTTTAATAATTCTCGGACCATACACTACGATAGAAAATATGGAAGATAAATTTAACTTAAACCTTGCGAATATTAGACAAAACGGAATTCACTATTCTGATTATTATAATTTAGTCGTTTTTCTGAAAGATAAAAAATCGGTCAAAATTATTGAACTTAATAGAACACTAAGTTCACAACAAAAAATTATTAAAAAAGAAAAAAGTAAATTTAAAACTGGAGAGCACGGAATAATAAATCTGACCGAATAAAAACGTTGGGTAACAATGTATAACCGCAATTACGGCGGATTCGACTACGTCCGAATCCACTCGGAATTGCTAACGTCTGTGCCAAACCGCAAATTAGTAAATTTAAACCCGTAACTGACGGTTATACGAGACCGTTACCTGTAATTTACCCAAACCAATGAACAGAATTTTAATATCAATATTTTTCTTCCTTTTTTTAAGTTTTGGATTTGCTCAAAACGGAAAATTACTCTCAAAAAGATTAGTTGATATTTCAAAAACGCCAATTTGGGAAAGAATTTCTCAAAACAATGAATTACACTCGGATTTTGAGCATTTAAAAAAATTGGATTTCTATTTTATTACTTATCAAAGTGACAGTTTAAAAGTTGAAGGAATAATTGTTGAGCCAAAAGCAAGTGGAAAATATCCAGTCGTAATTTTCAATCGTGGTGGAAATAGAGATTTTGCAGAATTAAACATTGGAACTTTAATAATGTATGCATCCAAATTAGCTGAACAAGGTTATGTAATAATTGGAAGCAACTATCGTGAAAAAGACGAATTTGGAGGTGCGGAAATTAATGATGTTTTGAATTTGACAGAAACTGTAAAAGAAATTGAAAAAGCAGACTCGAATTGTATTGGAATGTTTGGTTGGTCAAGAGGTGGAATGATGACATATTTAGCTCTTCAGAAATCTAACAAAATAAAAACTGCTATTGTTGGGAATGGAGCTTCTGATTTATTTGACACAGCCAAGTTTAGACCAAAAATGGAAACGAAAGTCTTTGCTGAATGTATTCCTGATTATTGGAATAACCGAGAGCCTGAATTAAAGAAACGTTCTGCAATTTATTGGGCAGACGAATTAGACAAAAATAGCAGTCTTTTAATTTTATGCGGAACAAACGATAAAAGAGTAAACCCCGAACAAGCGGACAAAATAGCTTATAAGTTAAAAGAAATTAATTACGACTTTGAATTAAGGAAATTTGAGACAGATCATTTCTTTTCTGAATATAAAACGGAATTGAACGAATTGGTAATAGAATGGTTTGACAAACATTTAAAAAAATAAAAAACTACAGGTAAAACCGCATATAATCCATTGCTAGTTCTAGCCTACTTTCATAAATCCTCGTAGATTTTCTATTCGGTTTGTATTTGCTTATTTAGTTGCTTAACTACACGCAAAACCGTAAGCAAAAAAGAAGTAAAAAGATTAACTTCTATTTTTTATAAATATGATTACCAAAAAAATGATATTAGTCATTTTTGCAAACGCCTTAAGATTGTAAATTGCTTAAAATTTTTAAGCGATGAAAAACATATTACTACCTACAGATTTTTCTGAAAACTCTAAAAATGCTATAGATTACGCATTGGCTTTATACAAAAACGAATCTTGTAATTTTTATGTTTTAAATGTACAGAAACAATCTGATTTTTTATTAGATGATTTAATGGCAAGTACTGCAAATTCTACTTTGCACAATGATATAATTGAGGACAATAAAAGTGAGTTATATACTTTTATAGACCGTTTAAAAATGGAGAATGATTCTCTCAACTTCTATCCGCTTTTTGATTTTGATAGCCTTACTAATGCCATAAACCAAACGGTTGTTGCTAACGGTATTGACTTAATTGTAATGGGTACAAATGGCGCTACTAGCGCTAAAGAAGTTATTTTTGGAAGTAATACACTTAATACTATTAGAAAAGTAAACTGCCCAATTATTATTGTACCAGAAGATTTTAAATTTAACGGTTTAAATTCTATTTTATTTTCAACAGAAGACTGTAAGTCTATAAACAAAGAAAAGGCTCTACCTCTTTTTAAAATTTTAGATTTATACGGTGCTAAATTAAGTGCTTTAAATATTGATGAAAACCATAGTAATACTAGTATTGATGCGAAACTTTGTTTAGAACAATTGTTTAACTCTTATAGTTTTAACTTTTATAATGTTTCTCTTGTACCAAGTGCAATGGCTATTAGCTCGTGTATACAATTACAAAACCACGATTTGCATACTTTATTTATTGAACCAAAGTCTATTATAGAGCGATTATTTCAAGGTTCTAATACAAATGAGATAACCTATAGAACACGAATTCCTATTTTAATTTTACGTAAATAATATTTGTGTAATATTAAAATATAAGCAGTTTATTTTCTTTTAAATTATAGTATAATGTTTTAGTATAATCACTAATATTTTTTTGAGTGTTTTTAGTTTTTGCAACCTCTATATTTGCTTGCCACAATAACTCCCGTTCTTTATCTGGACAAATACAATACAATGTCGTTTGTGTTGAATAAACTATATAAACTTCTGGATCTTTATTTTGACAAATATTTTGATTTTTGTAATAGTAATCTTCAAAGGTTTTAAATTTATCTTCAATATTTTTATAGTAATCACCAAATGCTACTTTTTCTTGTTTACCTGTAACCTTTGTTAAAATAATAGCATCGAAACCTGCGGTTAATAATTGTGTTTCTATTGCGTTTAACTCTTCTATTGTTTTTGCATTATCTACAAAAGATTGCTCGAAAAAATCTATGCTTTTTACTGCAATTACATTATTGTTTTCTAACATTTTAGATACTTTTTTTTCGAATTCACGTCTTAAATCTACATCTGCCGTCATGCCTATAACCAAAATTTTATTTGTGTAAAATGTCTCGGTTTCTGGGTTTTTAAATGATTTTACTGTTTTACTTGTTGAGCAATTAAAACACATACTCAACAATAAAATTAATAGTACTAAATTTTTCATATCAATATCTTTAAGCTATTTTTTTATTTTCTTTTAAAATTTGTTTTACATTTTTATAAATCAATTTTTTTAAACTTTTAAACAAAGTGTTTGTTGCAACAGCTTTAAACATAAGTTTATAATGTTCTTCTTTATAAACACTTAATTCGTTTGGTGTTTCTATATCATCTAATAATACTTGAAGGTTGTTTTGATGAGTTTGCAGATTTAAAATTAGCACGTTGAAATTTTCCTCTAAACCTAGAATACTAACATACTTCTTTGCATTTTCCTTATGGCATTTATTTAAAACGCTTTCTAATGCATATGCTTTTACTAGAGTTTTTAAGAATTTTAACTCGTCGTTTTTAAATTTCATTTCTAAAACACAAGCTTTTGTTTCTTCATGTAATTCTTCTGGTTTTTTATATTTTATAAATTTTAAGTGTGATTTAACTGTTTCCATATCTAATAATTAGTTTAATAATTAATATAAATTTACTGTTAACACACGCTTATTAAAATGATAAAAGTCAGTTTTACTTAAGCGATATCAAACTTCTAAGCGAATAACTTCATTTAGCTTTGGCACAACTACTTGCCATTGGTAAGCGCTTTCTATTTTCTGTTTTAAAACTTGTATGGGCAAAGCTTCACCATGTACTAAAAAGGTTTTTGTTGGCTTATTTTCTACAGCAGATAACCAGGCTAATAATTCTGCTTGATCTGCATGAGCTGATAAACTTTCTATATGTTCAACTTTTGCTTTTACCTCATGCCATTTACCAAAAAATTTTACACTTTTTTCTCCGTCTAATAATTGTCTACCACGAGTGCCTTGCGCTTGATAACCAACCAATAATATGGTTGTATTAACATTACCTATTAATTGTTTTAGGTATGTTAATACACGTCCACCAGTTACCATACCACTTCCTGCAATTACTATTTTTGGCCTTGGGTCGTCAATAGTTTTCCAGGTATCACCATACGATGTAATAATTGTCATTCTATTTTGCATCGCTTTAAATTCGTGAAGTGGTATTTTATGCCATTTAGGAAACCGCTCGAAAAGAGAGAGCACATTATTTCCCATAGGACTATCTATAAATATTGGAATATTAGGTATTTTATTTTTTTTATAAAGCTTCCAAAGTATATACATTAAAGTCTGTAATCGCTCTACTGCAAAAGATGGTATTATTAAATTACCTCTATTATTTATAGTTTGGTATACCAGAGAAACAAGTTTTTTTGAAACACTCTCACTTGAGTGCAACGTATCACCATAGGTGCTTTCTAAAAAAAGATAATCTGCTTTTTGCGGTTTATTTGGTGATTTTAATAAAAAATCATGGGTTCTACCAACATCTCCAGAAAACACAAAAACCTTACTATTTATAACTATTTCTATAAATGTTGCTCCTAAAATATGCCCATTGTAATTAAATTTATATTTTATGCTATTATTTACAAAATACCATTGGTCGCATGGTGACGAAACCATTTGCTTAATAGTTGTTTCTGCATCTTTTACTGTATAAAAAGGCTTTGCTGGATTATGTTGTGTAAACTCTTCTTTATTGGCTCTTTCGGCATCTTCTTCATTTATTTTACCACTATCTCTTAAAATTATTTTGGCAATTTCTAATGTTGGTTCGGTACTAATAATTTTACCCTTAAAACCTTGTTTTACAATTCTAGGCAAATAACCAACATGATCTAAATGCCCATGTGTTAGCAAAATAACATCTATGCTTTCTACATTAAAAGGTAAGTTTTCCCAGTTTAATGCCCTTAATTCTTTTTGACCTTGAAACATACCACAATCTATCATGATATTATGGTTAGCGGTTTCTATTATATATTTTGAGCCTGTTACCGTACCTGAAGCTCCTAAAAAATGAACATTTACGCTTTTCATTTTTGTATGTATTTAGAGCAAAGTTCACTAATTTCGGTAATAATTTTTTGCTTTCTTTTTTCTGAAACTCCTAGATGATCTAAGTAAAACTTATCTTTAATAAGTTGTCTGCACAACACAACATCTCTACTTAGCAAAAACTGTTTTTCTCTACTAGTTAATAATGTAGAAACTGTGATTGGGTATAATGCTAAACGATCTATTTTATCTTTAAGCGCATTGTTTTCTGGATAATCCCAACTTAACAATTGCAAACCAATACATTTACCATAAGCAATAGCATCTTTAGTAAATTGCGTATTTGTAACTACCCAACCTTGATTTGGGCAATTGGGTTTTCCTTTATAATTTGCAATAATATCTTGGTATCTTGACTGTATATACAAAGGTATTTTTACATCACATTTGTTTTTTCTTTCACTATGAAATTTACATTCTGCTATTATATTTAAGTTATTTTTTTTAGCTATTACATCGACTTCATGTGTTACACATTTACCTTGTAAAATTATACCAACTTTAATATCGCTATATCCTGAGTATTCTAGAATAGATGCTATAAACCTTTCAAAAGGAAAACCTGTTGGACCTAGCTCGTAAATGGCTTTTTTTAATTTATATTTTGAAGCATATATATTCTTGCTTTTTTTTAATAAAGCAAATGCTCTATTGTAAATTTCTTTTGTTGAAATACCTTGGTATAATTCACCTTTAACACTATTTATTATTTGAGAAATTGTAGCATTATCTGCACCACTTTTATGCAAAGAACTCTTTAATTTTTCAGTTGAAAATTTAACGTGTTCTCCCGAAGCTTTTATAATATCTATATTATTATTTTCCATTGATAAATTATAAGGTTGTGTAACTTTATTTTTTGAACGCTTACATTTTTTCCATTTTTTCTTTAGATGGTAAAACTAAAAATGGTACTTGTGTATGGTATACCATTTTGTTTATTACTGGCCTAAATAATAGGTTTTCTAACATGGTGTGTTTATTATGTATCATTACTAGAAAATCAATTTTATTTTTATGTTGAAATGCTTCAATTATTTGAACTAAATCTTCGTCTTTTTCAATATGAAATTGATGCGTATTGTCTATAAAAAAGATATCTAAAAATACTTTTGCTCTTTTTTGCTTTTCTTCTAATGGACTACTATAATGTGCATTTAAAAAATGTAATTTAGAGCTGTGTAAATTGCATATATCTCTAAGTAACTCTAAATAAATATTAGATTTTTCAAGTTTATAATCTGTAGGGAACAAAACTTCTTTAGGTCGCTTAAAGTTATAGCTTTCAGGCACTGCTAGTACTGGGCATTTTAATTTTTTAATAGCATGCATAGTATGTGTACCAATAAAAACTTCTTTTGCTCCAGTTGCGCCTTTTGTACCCATTACCACTAAATCTATAGCTTCATTTTTTATTAGGCTTTTCATTTCTGGAATTAGCATATTATAAGCAGATACAGCAATAAATTTATGCTTTGTATTATTAAATTGTTTTTGTAGTTTTTGCTCTAATTCTTTTAAATTTAAGTTTACTGCATTTTGCTCTATCTCGAAAATATTAGCTGTAACATTAGTATCTATTACGCCATCAAAATTATGTGCAGCTGGTGTGAATGTATGTAACAAGTAAAACTCACAAGTAACTTTTTGAAATAATTTTATAGCGTACGTTATAGCATTAAAAGCATTATCTGAAAAATCTGTTGGTAATAGTATACGTTTCATGTTGTTAGCGGTTTAAATTTTGAAAAACTAAAAATGGAATTTTAATAGTTAATCCTATTTTTTCTATTGTAGAATGATATAACAAGTTTTCTAAATACGAATGCCTTTGGTTTACCATAACAAGTAAATCTATAGCTTGTTCGTTAATGGTTTTATTAATAGTTTCTGTTACATTATCATCATGAACTTGCAAGAAGTTTACTTTGTTACTTGTAAAAGATTCTTGCAAAAATTGTTGATTATCTTCTTGCCTATGCGTTATTTTTTTAGACTTTGAAACATAAAGTACATCTATATTAGATACAAAACTTACCGCAAGACTACTTAGTAATTTTAATTCTCTACGCTTATACGGTATTAAATAATCTGTAGGAAATAAAATATTTTCTGGGTGTAAATCATGAAATGTATTTGGCACAACAAGAACAGGGCACTGTGAATATTTCATCACTTTTATAGCATTACTACCAAAGGTTAGAAATGGGTTATTTGTTTGCCCTTTTGTACCCATTACAATGACATCTATATTGTGCTCGTTTACAAACTCATCTATGACATCTATTAAGCTACCAAATTGTGATTTGTAATTATATTTATGCCTTGGGTTTGGAGACAACTCAAGCATTTCTTCAATTTCATTTTTAAGTTTTTTATCTACGTTATGCTTAACTCTATTTTTATAGTCTTGAAAAACATCTCGAGGTTTATTTGTTGTATTCTCATAAACCTCATCTGCATACGTATGTAAAATTGTTATTTCACTTTTATCGTATTTAAAAAGTTCTAGAGCGTACTTTACAGCGTTTATTGCTGTAGCAGAAAAATCTGTTGGTATAAGAATCTTTTTCATAGTATTAAAGTAATTGTTATACTTCAAAGCTATGACAGTTGCTAGTAAACTAAAATGACAATTATCAGTTAAAAAAAGTATTTTACTCGTGTAAAACTAAAAATGGTACTTGTGTATGGTAGCTCATTTTTACAACTGTTGGTTTAAATAATAAGGTTTCGAAAAAATTTAAATTTTTTGCAATAATTGCTACCATATCTATTTTCATAGAACTTATAAACGCTTGTAAACCTTGCTGAAAATCTATATGGTTTACTCTATGAAAACTACTTGCGGTATTTTTGAAATAATCTTTTAAATAGCTTCTATTTTTTTCTTGAAATAGTGTTAAGGCAAGTTTAGGGTTTACAATTCTAATTACCTTGATGCTAGAGTTATGTAAAGCACTAATTTTAGATAGTGTATTTAAAACTTTATTTTTATAGATAAAATTATAGTCTGTTGGAAACGCTATATTTACAGGTATTGTAAACTTTGCCAAAGTTGGTATTATTAAAACTGGACATTTAATTTTGGTTATTATTTGTTGCGCATGTTGACCTACTATTTTATTTTTATTTGCTGATAAGCCTTGTGTACCACAAACAATTAAGTCTATATTATACTTAGTCACAAAATGCTTTATACCTTGAGTAAAATTAGACTCTAATGTTTCGGTTTTTATTTTTGAAGCCTCAACATTTGAAACTTTTAGCATTGCTTCCTTCTTTTTATTTAAAGCTACTTCTACTCTATGTGTTTCTAATATTTCGCCAGAAATATAATGACTTAGAGTTTCGAAAGCTGGAGGTAAAATTTCTGGATGCTCTATATGGACTAAAATAAAATTAACTTTATAATTTTTAAAATACTCTAGTGCGTAAACCGTCGCATTCCATGCGTTGTTTGAAAAGTCTGTTGGTATTAATACATTTTTCATTTTAAATACTTATTGTTTCATATTTTAATATGACAAAAACAAAAGTATTAAGTTGATGGTACTTAAATTATGACAAATATCAGTTACTATATTAATCTATAGCTTCTAAGGCTTCTAAATCTAAAATTTTTATGTTTCGACCTTCAATTTCTATAAGGTTATTTTTTTTAAATCCAGAAAGTGTTCTTATTAAACTCTCTGTTGCAATACCGGCAACGCTTGCTAAATCGTAACGCGAAATTTTTATAGCTTCGTCTGGTTTTTTATCAAGTATTTTTGCAAACTGAAGTATGGTTTGCGCTGTTTTTTTTCTTACAGAACTATAAGCCATTTGTAGTAATTGTTGTTTTATGTTAGATATATTATCTGTTAAAACATTCATTAATTCTATAGACACATTTTGACTTTTACCTAAAACATCTTTTAAATTTTGTTTAGATATGCTTACTAAAACCACATTTTCTACTGCTGTTGCAGATTCTAAGTAAGGCATATTATCTACAAAAGATGTAAAACCTAAAAAATCGTCTGGTTTATGTAAAGCCGTTATTAGCTCTTTTCCACTTTGGTCCATTTTATGGCTTTTTACAATACCTTTTAAAATTAAATATACATTGTTTGAGTGTGCGCCTTCTGTATATATACTTTCTCCTTTAGAAAATGCTTGCTCAACTCCATTATCATCGAAAAAGTTTTTTAACTCGTTAAGGCTTCTTAGATTGCCTTCTTCGTTATCTTCTTTTTTTTTTGAATTTTGAGCGATAGCTTGCGATAATATTTGTGATTTTGCCAACCTACTTTCTACGGCACTTAAAAGCTCTTCTTCCTCAAAAGGTTTTGTAAGATAATCGTCTGCACCTAAATCCATTCCTTTTCTAATTTCTTTATGTTCTGTTTTTGCAGATAGAAAAATAAAAGGAATATGCATGGTTTTTTCGTTTGATGACAAAGCCTCTAGTACACCATAGCCATCTACCTCTGGCATCATTATATCACAAATAATAAGATTAGGCTTGTGTTTTAAAGCTTGTTCTATACCTATTTTACCGTTTGAAGCTGTTACTATATTATAGTCGCTTAGTTCTAACAGTTCGGCTGTATTTTCTCTTAATGCTAAATCGTCTTCGATTAATAATATAGTGTACATATAATTATATTTTATTCTTGTGGTATTATTACGGTAAATACGCTACCTTTTTCTTCGCTACTTATAAAGTTAATGGTACCTCCTAGGTTTTCTAAGTGGCTCTTTACAATATTTAAACCTATTCCTGTTCCTTGCGTTAGTAAAGCATTTTCTGCTCTAAAATACCTATTAAATAAAAACTTTTGCTCTTTTTTAGGTATACCTATACCTTGATCTTTTACGGTGATTTTTAATCCAGAATTATTAAATTCTGCGCTTACATCAATGGTTGTATATTCTGGAGAATATTTAATAGCATTGTTTATTAGGTTTGTAAGTATTAGTTCTAATATTTTTTCATCAAAATTTAGCACAATATTTTCTATACCATCTGGATAACTAATATTTTGCCCTTCTTTTAATAGCATGTTTGCATCGTAAATAACTTCATTTATAACTTTGCTTAAAGAAAATTTAGAAAACTTATAATTTACTTTACCACTTTCTAAACGTTCAATTGATAAAAAATCGTTTATAATGTTATTTAGGTATTTTACCTTACTTTGAATTGTTTTTATGTGTTTATCTCTTTTTTCTTGCTGTTCTGTATTAGTGTATTTACCAATTAATGTAGAAGAGGTTAAAATACCACTTAAAGGTGTTTTAAATTCGTGAGATACTAATGATAAAAATTTGGTTTTAAGCTCATTTAGTTCTTTTTCTTTATGTAAGGCTTCTTGTAGTCTTTGCGTTCTTTCTTCTACTGTTTTTTCTAATTTTGCTGTATAATTTACACGTTCTGTAATGTCTAAAATAATAGCTACGAGTGTTTCACCTTCACTTGAAAAAGAGCGTTGTAAATGGACTTCTACAGGATAAGTAGTTCCGTTTTTTCTTTCGTGTACGGTAATAAAACTAATTTTTGCTTCTGTACCATTTAATAAGGGTTTAATACTCTCTCTAAATTGTTCTTCAGTATATTCTGGTTTAATATCTATAGGAGTCATTTTTTTTAATTCTTCTAAACTGTATCCTATATTATTTTGTGCACCAGTATTAACATTTAAAAAATTAAGATGCTTTGCATCGAAAATAAAAATCTCGTTTAAAGATTCGTGAAAAATATTTGCCCAATGTTTTAATTCTTCTTCGGCTTTTTTTCTAACTGTAATGTCTATAACCAATGCCATTACATAATTGTTGCCATAAATATTAAAAGGGTTTAAACCTGCTTCTACAGGAAATGTTGTACCATCTTTTCTTAGTCCATACAAGTCTCTACCATGGCCCATTTTTCGTTTATCGCTATGCTTTAAAAAAGAATCGACATGGCTCGAGTGGTTATGATGGTATTTTTGCGGAATAAGGGTTTCTAAAGGTTTTCCAATTAATTCATCTTCATTATAACCAAATAAAACATTAGATGCTTGATTTGTAGCAACTATAATTTGTTTGGTATTTACTACTACAATGCCTTCTGAAACTGCATTTGATAATAACTTTAAAACCTTATTGGTTTTTTCAAATATTTCCATAATCAAAGTTAGTGAAATTTGATTTTGTTTAAGACTGATATTTATCATTTTATAACTCTACTAATGCATTTAGTTTTACACTATAAAAACTTATACAATGACAAATACCGAAAAACCTGATATTATTTTTTATCAAAGCCTAGGTGAATTGTTTTATGCAGTTGCCGCGGCAGATAGAACTGTTAAGCCAGAAGAATATGATGCGCTATTAAAAATGGTTATGGACGAATGGAAAGTTTATGAAGATGTAAAGGATTACTATGATGAATCTGTAGGCTACCAAATGGAATTTGTATTTAATTGGTTTGATTACGAACATATGGATGCATACGATTGTTTTAAAAACTTTAGTGCGTATGCAAAATCTCATGCCAACTTATTTACAACAGAAAAAAAACAACTTATACTAAAAACGGCTTATAAAATAGCCAATGCGTTTTCCGGAAAAAACAAAAGCGAACTTATTATACTAAAAAAACTAGAGCTGTTATTTAAAAACATTACTCAAGTATGACAAATGTCATTTTATATTTTTTAGTTCCAAAATAATTTTGCCCATAACAAAACCACAAGTATTATGACTTTATATCAAAAAATGAATACCGAATTTACAAAAGATTTTTTAGGCTACTCTGTATTAGCAATTATAGCATCAACCTGTGTAGGATCTGTAGCAGTAATGCTTTCACTATCTCATGGCAACGGCTTTTTTCAAATGTTTTTAGTGTTTTTAACTGTTATAGTTTGTAGTGCACATAATGCAGCAATATTATCTGTACAAAAACCTAAATTAGTGTTAGATTTATTAATACTAAGTTTAGTTTTAAATGTATTAATTATAATAGGAAACTTATTAGTTTAATAACTAAAAAAACAGCTTTTAAAGAGACATTTATTATTTAAATGTCTCTTTTTTTTTAATGACTTTTATCATTTTTTCAACTTTAACTTTACTCTATTTTTACCTAACACTAATAGCAAAAAAACCATGAAATACTATTTAACTTTAATTATAATACTTTTCTTTTTAAGCTGTAAAAATGAGAAGCGTGAAAATACAATACAAACAAATCAAGACCCTCAAGAACAGCCTATAGATACCTTAGAAAAAAGTATAGATACATTTAAAAACGCTAAAGATTTAGAAGAAAACAAAGCGATTTCTATAGAAATAAAACAGAAAAATTTAATAGATAAAAAAGATGAAAAACTTGAATTAAAAGATTTAATAATTGAAAAGAGATTTATAAAACAAAAAGAAGATTATACTATACACTTTATATATCCACAACTTAACGAGAGTATTAATAGAAAATTTGAAAACTTTAATAACTATATAAACAAATATTATGTAAACATTGCTGGTACCGAAGCAGAAATACTAAAAAACAAAGCGCTTTGCGATAGTATAGCACTAATAGAATTTAAGGAATCAAGATTTATAGATTATAAAATATATAATGTTAATGATAATTTTATAAGTGTTGTGTTTTACAAAGAGAACTATTACTCTGGAACATTACATCCAAGCTATAGTTTTAACTGTATGAACTTCGATTTAAATAGAGGTGTTTTTATGACTTATGAAGACTTCTTTTTACAAGGGTCTGAAGAAGAACTTACAAGTTTAATAAATGAAGAAATTAACTTAAAAATAAACAAAGGCGAACTGTATTACGATTGTTGGGAAATATCTCAAGACGATTTTTTTAATAATAAAAATAACCTTGTAATAAATGAAACCTACATTGAGTATTATTTTGATGATTGTATTATGTGTCCATCTTACACTGGTAGTTACTCTGTAAAAATACCGTTAACCAAATTATTATCTGTAATAAAAAAACACCATACAAACCCTTTAATATGAGACTATTTGGTACAATTTACGCATTAATATATTTTTTATTTTTAGTAGTAATGTATGTACTGCCTTTTTTTTCTTTTAGTGAATATTCTTTAATAGAAAACACTGTAACAGAACTAGGTAGCCAAAACGTACCTGGAAATTGGATTGCAAATAGTAGTATTATATTATTAGGTGTAGCAACTTTTTTTCTTGGCTTAATAACATTAAAAACAAACGTAATTCAAAATATAGCACTATTCTTTTTTAGCTTTTCGTTTATATTAACCGGTGTATTTGAAATGGCTGGACCTTACTACAACCAACAAAATTACAACTACATTCAAGATGGTTTTCATTCTTTATTTTCGACTATTACAGGTTTTGCTTTTTGCTTTTTTTGTGCTTTATTATTAATGGTTTTAAAAACAAAAAAAGATAAAATACAAACCTTAACAATGTTAGGTTTTGCAATTTCTGCAACCTTCCTTATTATAACTTTTCCAGAATATAAAGGTATTATACAACGCATACTATTTACAGCTGCATTTAGTTGGTTATTTTTTGCATTAGTAAGTTTTAAAAGAAAAGAAGACCATATTTAATGCTTATATTAAGTATATTAAAACACATTTAAATTTAGTATTATGAAAAATAGTTTTAACACCATTATAGATTCTGAAACACCAGTATTAGTAGATTTCTATGCAAATTGGTGCGGACCATGCAAAACCTTATCACCTATTTTAAAGCAAGTAAAAGACAGCTTAGGAGACGCCATAAAAATTGTAAAAATAGATGTAGATAAAAATCAACCTTTAGCAGCTAAATACAATGTTAGAGGTGTACCAACTTTATTACTCTTTAAAAACGGCAAACAAGTTTGGAGACAATCTGGTGTGTTACAAAAAGCAGAGCTAATTTCAATAATTAACAATCACAACTAATGAAAGAAATTAATAAATATATAGATCATACTCTATTAAAACCAACAGCTACACGCCAGGATATTTTAAGCCTATGCAAAGAAGCCAGCGATTATAATTTTTTTTCGGTTTGCGTAAATAGTTATTGGGTAACCTGCGCTGTAAATGCACTAAAAAACACCAATGTAAAAATCTGTGCTACTGTAGGTTTTCCACTTGGAGCTAATTCTACTAAAGCTAAAGTTGAAGAAGCAAAAAAAGCTGTAGCAGATGGAGCAAGTGAAATAGATATGGTAATGAATATTGGTTTATTTAAATCACAATTAACCAAAGAAGTTAGAGCAGATATTAGCGCTGTAAAAAAAGCCATTGGTAATACCATTTTAAAAGTCATTATAGAAACTTGTTATTTAAATAAAAGTGAAATTAAATTGGCTTGTGAAATTTGTGAAATAGCGGGAGCAGATTTTATTAAAACCTCAACAGGATTTGGTAATGATGGCGCACAATTAAAAGACATACAAATAATAAAATCTGCCATTGGAAAACATAACAAAATTAAAGCCTCTGGAGGCATAGCAAACATAGAACAAGCTGTTGCTTTTATTCATGCCGGTGCTAATAGAATTGGCACCTCTAAAGGTGTAGAAATAATTTATTCAGCTAAAGAAAAAGAATTATGAGTATACATATACAAGCAAAAAAAGGAGATATTGCAGAACATGTTTTACTTCCAGGAGATCCTTTAAGAGCAAAATGGATTGCACAAACTTTTTTAAAAGATGCTAAATGCTATAATAAAGTTCGTGGTATGTATGGTTATACTGGAACTTATAATGGCAAACCTGTTTCGGTACAAGGTACCGGAATGGGTATACCATCGGCTTTAATTTATTGTCATGAATTGATAAATGATTATGGTGTAAAAAATTTAATTCGGGTAGGAAGCACTGGTTCTTACCAAAAAGACATTAAACTTAGAGATATTGTTATTGCAATGGCTGCATCTTCTACTTCTGGCATAAATAACTCAAGGTTTATAAATGCAGACTTCTCTCCTACCGCTAATTTTGAATTATTTTTTAAAGCAGCCACCTATGCCAAAAAAAATAATATAAATATTAAAGCTGGAAATGTTTTATCTAGTGATGAGTTTTATGAAGATGATTTTAACTCTTATAAAAAATGGGCCGATTTTGGAGTACTCTGTGTAGAAATGGAAACTGCAGGCTTATATACAATTGCGGCAAAACATAATGTAAATGCTTTAGCCATTCTTACCGTATCAGACTCTTTAGTAACCGGAGAAACTACAACTGCTAAAGACCGAGAAACCTCTTTTAATACTATGATAGAGATTGCTTTAAATTGTGTTTAATAATTTAAACAAACCTATTTTAGGTATGACTTTTATCATTTTTTAAACCTAGTATTGGTAGTAATTTTAAATTATTAAAATTTAAAATTACTATGAGTGTGTATAAAAAAAAGAGGCTTGTTATATATTTAATAGTAGTAGCAACCCTTATACTTACTTTTTTGGCGTGGTACCAAGACACTTACACGATGGATAAAGCTTCTAGTTTTGAAATTAATACTACGCATTTTAATAAAAAACTTGTTATTGCGACACAAGGCAGCGCCTTTAAAAACGCAATAACTTCCAATATAATTAATCACTATAAAAACGATTCTATTTATATAAAAGTTATAGATATAGATGGCCTACATGATATAAAGCCAAAAAAATTCGATGCAATAGTAATTTTACATACATGGGAAAGCTGGCAACCACCACAAAGTGTTAAGCTTTTTTTAAACAGAACACGATTATACTATAATAAAATTATTGTGTTTACAACCTCAGGATCTGGAAATTCTAAAATGGAAGATATTGATGCAGTTACCGGCGAATCAAACTTAAATAACACTAAAAAATATAGTGATATTATTATTAACAAACTTAGACCACTCTTAAAATAAAACAATTATGATTTCGACTTTAGAATTAAAACAAAAACAATTTATTTTAAAAAATAATTACATTGGTTATCTAGCCTACATCTATAAAAATGAACCATTTATTGCTCCAATAACTTATTTTTTTGATGAGCAAAAAAACCATATAATTTGCTACTCTGCAAATGGCCATAAAATAAATGCTTTACGAAAAAACAATGCTACTTCACTTTGTGTTACTACTATAGATACGGTTACAGACTGGAAATCTATTTTAGTTCAAGGTACATTTAAACAACATTTTGGTAGTGAGGCAAAAGCACTACTTCATGAGTTTTCTCTGGGAATTAAAGATTTAATATTAAAAAAAGAAAATCGTGATTTAGATTTTATAAATCAGTTTTCAAGTAAAATATATAAAGATGAAATTCCTGTAGTATTCACTATAAAGATTGAAGAAATTTCTGGTAGAAAAAGAAAATTTTAATTAAAAAAATATGCTTTCAAAAACAGAAACTTTACAGAGCCTTTGGGTAGAAGCCAGAACGAGATTTACTAATATTTTAAAAGATATCTCTACTGAAGATTTAACCAAAACGCTGGAACCCTCGCAAAATAGTATTGGCTTTTTAATAAGGCATATTGGTGATGTAGAATTGCTATTTGCTAAAAATGTTTTTAAATTGACAACTACTAAAGTAATTGCTAAAACAATTATAGCTAAAAAGGATACTGGAGAATGGACAAATTATAACCAGTTAATTGACTATGCTGCACATGCGTTTAAAACGCTTAATTCAATAATTACACAGCAAACAAATAGTGATTGGGAAGCTATAATTGAAACAAAAGAATTTGGCAAAAAGACTAAAGCCGAAGCTTTTGGCCGTATTATTTCGCATACAACTTATCATGCTGGACAAATTGCTTTAATAAAAAAATACGGCAAGTAAAATAAGTTGTATAATAAATTATTCTGTTACGGCTTCTAAACTATACAGTTCGTTTTTAGATGCTTTATCTTCACTCCAACAGTCTAAATTATAGATTGTAGTTTCAGCTATATTCGTTAATGCTTCATCTGTTAAAAAAGCGTGATGTCCTGTTATTAAAACATTTGGCATTGCATTTAATGTTACAAACATATCGTCTATAGGTATTTGAGTAGATCGATCTTTAAAAAACAGATTCTTTTCATTTTCATAAACATCCATTGCTAAACCTCCAATAGTTTTATTTTGTAAGCCATTAATTATATGTTCTGTATTAATAACCATACCACGAGCTGTATTAATTATTATTACTCCAGGTTTCATTTTTTCAACACAATTTTCATCAATTAAATATTGAGAATCTGCGTTTAATGGTACATGCAACGATATAATATCTGCCTTTTCACATAGGGTTTCTAAATCAACATATTCCATGCCAAAATTGGCTACTAAAGTTTTGTTTTCTCCTCTATCAAAACCTAATAATTTACAGCCAAAACCATTCATTATTTTAGTAAAAACAGAACCTATTTTTCCTGTTCCAATTACACCAACTGTTTTTTCGTTTAAATCGAAACCAATTAAATTATTTAAATTAAAATTATGGTTTTTAACTCGTGTATTTGAAACATTAATTTTTCTATTTAGTGCTAAAAGTAATGCAACAGCATGTTCTGCAATTGCATGTGGAGAATATTCAGGAACATTAGCTACTTTAATATTTAATCTTGATGCCGCATTTATATTTGCATTATCGTAACCTGTAGATCTTAGCGTTATGTATTTTATATTAAACTCTTTAAGTTTTTCTATAACCATAAAATTTGCATCGTCTGATGAAAATATGGATATAGCGTCAAATCCTACTGCTTTAATTGCTGTTTTAGAGTTTAGAGACTCTGGAATAAATGTGAGTTTGTGCTTACCATTATTTGCTGCTGTTAAATATGGAATTTCAAATTCTTTTGCACTATATACTAATACTTTCATTTTTTTAGGTTTTAATATTATTAACTAGATAGCAGTTGTTGCTGCTTTTCTTTTTTTAAAACTGCTGTTATAATTTTAAAAAAACTGGTTTTCAACTTTTTATATTTTGAAAAATAATATCCCATAACCTCAATAATTTCGGCATGTTCTTTTTTATAAGCTTTTTCTTCTTCAATTTGATTTTTATTGTCTACTATAAGTTCTAGATCTTTTTCATGATTTTTTATTACTTCTAATAATTGTACTGCTTGTTTTTTAGAGATTTGAAGTTCATCTATTGTATTTTTTATGTTTAAAAAATTACTATCACCAATTAATTGTAGTGTATAGTTCTTTATTAAGTCTTCAAAAAAAGTATGTTCATCTTTAATAAATTTTAACTCCGACATCCATTTTTTAGAGCCTTCATGCATTTCGTCTGCGCTAAACCATTTAAGGTATTTTATTTTTTTATTTTGAGTTTCCATAATAATTAGTTTAAAAGTGTTTGTTTTAATTTTTTAAATCATGCATAACCATGATTGGTACATTTACTTGAAACGTAATATCTTTTACTAGTGGTTGAGTTAAAATACTACCAAAAAACGCATGCTTTTTATTTATAAAAGCAACCATATCGCTTGCTCTACTTTCAACAAAAATGCTTATTGCTGTTTCAATATTAGTATTTTGTAATTCATGGATTGTAAATTTTACGTCTTCAAAGCACTCTTCTAATAGCAACTTATTTTCTTCTTGGTTGTTATCTAACTTATTGCTTGTAGCAACTCGCAGTACAGCAATATTTGCATTAAATTTTTTTGCCAAGTCTGTTAAATAGACCATTTCGCGTCTTTTAAAATTGGTATCGTAATTAGTAGGAAAAACAATTTCTTTTGGCATATTTAACTTTACATTTTCTGGCACAACAATAACTGGGCAATTTCTAACTTTTTCCATTACATAAATTGCGGTACTACCATACACAACTTTTCGCTCGTTAGATTTTCCTTTACTACCCATTACAATAATGTCTATATCTTTTTTATCTACAATTGTTTTTATTGCTTCTAAAGTGTTATTGAATTGGGAGATGGTTTTAAATGTGTGTTTTGTATTTGTTTTATCTTTTAGTATTAAACCATCTATAATTTTTTGTAAACCAATTTGAGAATTCTCTTTAGCTATTTCATAAACACCACTTCCTGGTTCTAGATGTATTAAACTATCTACTAAATGTCCTGTGGCATGAAATACATTTAACAAATAAAATTCACAGGCTTCATCTTTATAAAGTTCTAATGCATATTGAATAGCTTTACTTGCATTAGCAGAAAAGTCTGTTGGTAATAATATTTTACGTTTCATAATTATTAATTTAAAGGTTTTTAAATGTAAGCGTTGTTTTAGAGGTTTAAAATGATATTAATCAGCTTATTGAGGTATTACCAAAAAGGGAATTTTAATATGAAAACCAATTTTTTTAATTATGGGTTCTCTTAGTATTTTTTCAAAATAACTATGTTTATATTTTACCATTGTAAGCATATCGATTTCATAGTCTTCTACAAAACTTGAAATCTCTAATGCAACTTTTACATAGCTTAATGCCCAATGAAAACTACTTTTACTTGTTTGTAAATGTTGTTTTAATAAAGCTTTATTATCTTTTTGTTTTTGTGATAATTTAGAGTTTTCTGCGACGTATAACACTTGAATTTTAGCACCAAATAAATTTGCTATTTTTACTATAGGTTTTAATTCTTTACTAGTATACGTTCGAGAATAATCTGTAGGAAATGCAATACTCTTAATGCTTTTATACGTGCAGTTTTCTGGGATGACTAAAACAGGACAAGTATTAATTGTATTTATAATTTTTACCGCATTACTACCCAAAACCAACTCCTTTATTCCTGTTGCACCTTTGGTACCCATAACAATTAAATCTATTGTATTTGCTTGTACAGCAAGTTCTATGGCACTAAACAAACTTTCTGAACTAAGGATTGTTTTAACTTGGTGTTTTGTGGGATTTAGCGATGCTTTTATTTTTTCTTTAAACTCTTGAAGTTGATCTTTATCTTTTTTATGAATAGTTTGTACTAGTTTTTTAGACATACTTAAAGTAGAAGTCAACTTAAGTTCTGATGCATTTAATAAATAAAATACACATACTTCATTTTTATATAATTTAAGTACATAATTAATTGCAGTCCAAGAGTTTTTAGAAAAATCTGTAGGTAATAATATATTTTTCATCTAGAAATAATTTTAGTTTTGATAAAATTACTGGGAAGCGTATTATTAAACTATGACTAAAATCAGGTGTTCTAAACCTAAAAAAGCAGGAAATTATGGTTTCCTGCTTTTTTAGGTTTTATAAATTATAAATTATATTTTAAATGTAACTATAGGCGTTTCGCTATGGTTAACAATAGATTCTCCAATTCTTTCTGAAAAGAAATGAGCTAAACCTCTTCTTCCATGTGTTGGTAATGCTATTACATCTGCCTGAAAATCATTTGCAAATGAAAACAAGCCACGCTCTAAAGTATAATCGTTATAATATACAACCTCATCTTCTTTACCGCTTAACTCGTTAATTCCAGAATTTAAGAAAAACTTAAATGCTTTTTGTTTCATTTCTTGAGTGCTAATAAATCTATCTGGTAAATTTATATACACAATTTGAAAGTTTGCATCTATAGATTTGAAAAAGTGATATGCTTCTTTAAAAGGTTTTACAAAGTCTAAATTAAAATCGCAAGCAAAAACCACTTTTTTCATTTTAAAATCTTGATCTTTATTTTTTACTACTAAAACTGGCGTTGTAGATGTACGCACAACTTTCTCTGTATTAGAGCCTACAAACACTTCTTTAACACCTGTAGCGCCATGAGATCCCATAACAATTAAACTTGCGTTAAATTGTTTTGCTATATTATCTATCTCGTTAAAGTGAATGTAATTTTGTACAGTAGTTTCAATTGTAATACCTTTTAAATACGACTTATCTAAAAAATCACTAAAACGTTTTTCTGCTAATTTTAAATAATAGATGCCTTCAAACATTTCTTGAGATTCATCTTTAGTTAATATTGCTTCAGATAAGCCTAACATGTGTAAGATTACAAGTTCACTATTATATTTTTTTGCTAATGTTGCTGCGGTTTGTAATGCGTATTCTGAGTGCTCAGAAAAATCAACTGGTACTAATATTTTTTTCATTTTAATATATTTAAAAGTTAGATAGTTTGGTCATTCTTTTTTCTAGCTGTTTTTCTAAATCTGAAATGGTTTCTTTAACAGCCATTTCAAAATTTTTCTCATTAGATGATGCGAAAATTTTTGGTCCAGATATACTTAAATCTATTTCACATATTTTGCCATTTAATGTTGCATTATTTTCTATTTTAAAATAGACTCTAGCAGTAATAATTCTATTAAACTTTTTATTAAGTTTCTCTAGTTGTTTCTCTGTGTAAGTAGATAGTGTATCGCTTGATTTTATATCTACATATTGAATTATAGTAGTCATATACATGAGTTTTGTTTACACAAAAGTAGCCCATAGATTAACTTTAAAATATGACAAATGTCATCCTGAAAAAAAATTATACAACAAAAAAACAGGAGCAATATATTTGCTCCTGTTCCATATCGATTAATAGCGATTAGATTTAAAAAAAATAATATTTTGAGATTTATGACTAAAAAAAGTATTTAAAAAGCTTCTACTTTTCTTCAGGATTTTATTTATAAGTTATTATTAAACTAACTAAAAAAAAACGCTATAAATAATATAATCCATCTCAATAATTAAATTTTTATTATTATTTACAAAACTACCCTTATACCTTGTAAATAATATTGCTAATTTAGATCACATATTTAATTAAAAATATGACATTTATCATGTTTCTATAATTATGTGTAATAATTAAAAAAACTTATTTTTTTGTATTTATTTTATATAACTTTAAGTCTTTAACAAGACACATGAGTATAGGATTAGTTTTATCTGGTGGAGGAAGTAGAGGCATTGCACATATTGGTGTTTTAAGAGCTTTAGAGGAATATAACATTAAAATATCTCACATTTCTGGTACAAGTTGTGGTGCTATAGTAGGTAGTTTATACGCCGCTGGACATTCATGGGAAGATATTTTTCATTTTTTTAAATCTGTACCCTTATTTAGTTATAAAAAATATGCTATTAATAAACCCGGTTTTATAGATACATCTAAATTTTACAAAGAATTATTACCTTATTTTTCTCACGATAACTTTAATGCCTTACAATTAAAACTTTTTATAACTGCTACAAATCTTGTTACTGCTAAAGCGGAAACTTTTAGCTCTGGAGCACTTATAAACACCATATTAGCATCATCTGCAGTTCCTGGAATTTTTTCTCCTGTTATTATAGATAACAATCCATATACAGATGGCGGCATATTAAATAATTTTCCGGTAGAACCTATACTAAATAGCTGTTCTAAAATTATTGGTGTTTATGTAAACCCTATAGAAGACATAGATGCAAAACAATTAAAGCATTCTTACCAGGTTTTAAATAGAGCTTATCAAATTGGGTTTTTAAACCAATCGGTTTCTAAGTTTGATGCTTGTGATTTTGTAATTTATCCTAAAAAATTAAATAAGTATGGTCTTTTTAATCTTAAAAACATGGAAACCATATTAAAAATAGGGTATGAAGAAGCTATAAAAATTATTGAAGAAAATAAAAGTACTTTTTTAGCTAAATAATATTACCCTATTACTTTTTGTTTTCTAGCTTCTTTTTTAACCGTTCTTGTTTTTTAAAATACCCTTTAAAAAAGAAATTGTGTTTTAAGGCTTCCATATTTTCGTTTAATTTTTGAGATGCTTCTTTTATATTTAACATTGTAGAATCTAAAATTATTGGTAATGTTTCATTTTTTGTTAAATAATTTAATGTGCTTTTTTTAGTGCTAATATCTAAAATCATAGTATCTAAAACTTGGGTAATTTTTAATATTGATTGGCTTGATGCTTCTATATTTTTAAATGTTGTAGACAATTGATTTTTAGCAACTGTATCGCTTAGTAATATACCTGCTGCACTATTTTTCACATCTATAGTAGATAAAATATTATTAATTTTTAAAACTGCTTGATTTGTACCTTGTGTAGTTTGTTTTAAATTATTTAACGTGGTTTTAATATCTCTTGTTAATAATGAATCTGTAATTAAAGCGCCTAAAGCGCCTTCACCATGTAATATTTGATTTGTAATTTTTAGCAAATCTGATGTAAGTAAAGCAGCATTTTCATTGGTAACGCTTAAGGTAGATAACATATCATCGGTTCCAATTTTAGAATATGATATTATTGTGTCTCCAGAAATAATTGGGTAATTATTTTGTTTGCCTGGCGTTATATTTACAACCATACTACCTACTAAACCATCTGAACCAATTGTAGCAATAGCATCTTTTTTTATAAATGCTCCCGTTTTTTCTTCAATCATCATTTGTACAATAATTTTAGAGTTCTTTGTCATTTCTATACTACTAACTGTGCCAATATTAATTCCAGAATAGCGTACATTATTTCCTAATTGTAAACCATTTACATTTTTAAAAACACTATAAACTTTCATGTTTCTAGTAAAAATGTGCTGTTTACTTCCTATAAAATATAAGGCAGCAACTAAAAAAATAGTTCCTACTACTACCATTATTCCTACTCTAACTTTTTGTGAAGATGATTTTTTCATGACTATAATTAATTTTTAAAAAAAGCTTTAACCTTAGGATTTGTAGAGTTTGAAAGCTCACTATATGTACCTTCTATATAGTTTGTTCCATCGATAAGCAATAGTATTCTATTAGAGATAACGCGCGCGCAGTCTACGTCGTGAGTTATTATAATTGAAGAGGTTTTATATTGTGTTTGAATGTGTCGCATTAATTGAATTATTTCTTTAGCAGTAATAGGATCTAAACCTGTAGTAGGCTCATCGTAAAGCATAATTTTAGGTTTTAAAATTAATGCCCTAGCCAATGCTACACGTCGTTGCATACCTCCAGATAATTCTACCGGCATTAAATCTATAGCTTGGCTTAATCCAACATTTTTTAAAGCTTCTGCTACTAAAGCATCTGCATTTAAATCTTTTTTAGTTTTTAAATTATGTCTTCGTAAGGGAAACTCTAGATTTTCTCTTACCGTCATAGAATCGTATAATGCACTACCTTGAAATAAAAAACCAATTTCTGTTCTTAAAACATTTAATTCTTTATTGCCTAATGTTGTAATTTCAAAATCATGAATTTTTATGCTTCCGCTATCTGCTGCCATGAGTCCTACTAGACATTTTATCATTACAGATTTTCCTGAACCAGATTTTCCCATAATGACTAAATTTTCTCCTTCTTGTAACTTTAAATTAAAATTTTTAAGTACGTGATTATCACCAAAACTTTTATTTAAGTTTTTTATTTCTAATACTGTTTTTATATTTTTTTCTTGACTCATAATTTAAACTTCAAAAAATATATCTGTTATAAATACAGCTATAAAATCTATAATAAATAGTAGCATTGATGTATAAACAACTGCAGCGTTTGATGCTTCTCCAACACCTACTGTTCCTTTTGCACAATTGTATCCTTTGTAACAACCTACCAGACCAATAGCAAACCCAAAATAGAAAGATTTTACTGTTGCAGGAATTATATCGCTAAATTGAAGAGCGTCAAATACTTTATTAAAATAGAGTAAAAAAGAAACGTCTCCTTTTAAGTATTCAATAATTGCAGAACCTAATAAAGCTACTGCATCTCCAATTATTATTAATAAAGGCAACATTAATGTTGTAGCTAAAATTCTTGTTACTACTAAGTATTTAAAAGGGTTAGTACCCGAAACCTCCATAGCATCAATTTGCTCTGTTACTTTCATAGAGCCCAATTCTGCACCAATACCAGAACCAATTCTTCCTGCACAAATTAAAGCTATAATTACAGGCCCTATTTCTCTAACAATAGATATGCTTACCATTGATGGCATCCAGGATTCTGCACCAAACTCCATTAATGTAGGTCTAGATTGTAAAGTAAAAACTAGCCCTAAAATAAAACCGGTTACGCTAACCAATAAAATAGATTTGTTTCCTATATTATAGCATTGCCTAATAAGTTCTTTCCATTCAAATGGTTTTGTAAACACTTCTTTAAAAAAACGAATTGCAAAAAAAGAGATATCGCCTATTTGATTAAAAAAGGAAAACATTTTGTCTTGTATGGTTTTTGTAGCTATCACAATTTTTCGATTGAAAAGTCAAATATATAGGTCGATTAAGCATTTAAAAATGATATAAATCATTACCACAAATAAGTTTTAATTAAAAAACAAACTTGTAATACCTATAATTAAAATGAGTATTAATACTAAAAAACGAAATTGTTCTTGAGAGATTTTATTAAGAATAAGCTTACCAAGCCATGTACCTAAAAGACTAATAACAACTAAAATAGGAATAAGATATAGTAAGTCTTTTCGCATATAACCGTTAAAATAATAAACAATCGTTCTACTAAAATCTACACCTAAATCAATTACTGCCGAAGTAGCTATAAATTTGTTTTTATCCATTTTAAATGCAGAAAGAGTAATACCTCTAATCGCTCCTCCTGTTCCTAAAACTCCTGCACTTAAACCTGAAAGTACTCCACCTGTTATTGTATTTGTAAGTGTTTCTTTTACTTTTAAGTTTTTAAAGACTAAAAAAACAAGACTCAATAGTATTAAAAAAACACCTAAAATATAGGTAAGCAATCTTGGGTTTATATATTTACTAAAAAAAGCACCGATAATAACAAAAATTACAGCAGGCAAACCCAATTGTAGTATTACTTTTTTATCTAACCCTTTTCTAAACATTGCAATTTTACTAAGGTTACTCGCTAAATGAAATAAAGCTGTAATACCTAAAACAGATTGAAAATCTAAAAAAAAGTTTGCAATAGGAACAAAAAAAACTGAAGAACCGAAACCTCCAACAGTTCCTAAAATTTCTGCAATTAAAGTAAGTATTATAAAAAGTGGTAAATATCTTGAGAGCATAATTTTTAATTATACTTCAAAAATAGATGTAGATTTTAGTTTAGAATATGATATTTATCAAGCTCATTAATAGTTTAATATTGTTGTTTAAAATTATAAATCACTTTTTAGCTTTAATATTAAATACTAAACCAATTAATATTAAACTTATACCTAAAATGCTCCATAAGGTATAGGTTTCATTAATCCATACCACCCCAATTATCATTGTAAATATAACTTCTAAATACTTTAATGGAGCTACTTGATTGGTTTCGCCAACTTGCATTGCTTTAGTCATATATAATTGGGCAAAATAACCAAAAACACCCAAACTTAATAAAATTATCCATTGCATACCGCTTGGTGCAATCCAGCCATTAATTGATAGTATCGCACCAATAATTGCAGAGATAATCATGAAATAATTTACTATTACAACAGGATGATCTTTGGCTCCAATTTTTCTAATTGTAATGTACACTAATCCAGCAAAAATGGCAGATAACAAGGCATAAATAATACCTTCTGTATTTAAATTATTTTCAAAACCTTTTAAAACTAAAACACCAATAAATGCGAGTAAAAAAAATAACCATTGTATATTTTTTATTGTTTCTTTTAAAAAGAATACTGCAAAAATAGCTGCAAAAATTGGAGCTATATATCTTATTGAAACAGCTGTTCCTGTAGGAATAAATTTTAAAGAGAAAAAAAACAGTGTCATAGAAATTAAGCCAAACACACCTCTAGCTATTAATAATTTCTTTTGATTTCCAAGAATAGAGATTTTATTTTTTAATAAAAACGGTAAGGTAAAAAACAAAGAACCTAATGCTCTAAAAAAAACAATTTGATAGACACTAAAATCATGTAACGACTTTACAAAGACATTTAATATGGTGAACGCAAAAGCACTCAACACCATATATTGTATTGCTTTTTTTAGCATTAGTTGGTATTAAATTATAGCGAAGTTATGCTATATTTTTTAATAGTGAGTTAAAACAGTTTAAACAACTTTCTTGCAATTGTTCTTTAGATTGATTTTCGTTTATATCAATAACCTCTACTGGATAATTATACTCTAAAAGCTGTAGTTTATTCTTTGATAGTAATATTACACCATCCACACTACCATCACTACTAATTTTAATACATTCTTTTTCTTTTAAAGGCGACTCGAAAGATTGAAATAATACAATTTTATAACCTTTGTTAGATGCTATTTTTTCTATATTAAATAAAATCCAGCTATAAAAATTTGTGTTTACCTGAGGTAGGATTACTGCTAAAGCTTGTGTTCTTTTTTTTCTTAAACCTACAGCATACGTATTTGGAATGTAATTGTATTTTTTTGCAATATCATGAATACGTTTTTTAGTTTTTAAACTTATATCTAACTTATTATTTATTGCTTTGGAAACTGTAGAGACAGAATAGCCAGATAAACGAGCCAATTCTTTTAATGTAATTTTAGTTTCCAAAGTAATTATGATTTAATACTATTTATTATTGCTATTGAAGACTTAGTAAGCGCTGCTATTTGGCTTAAATCGTAATTACCCTTAGTATCTTTAACTATAAGTTTTGAACCCATTCCTACGCAAGTTGCACCAGCATTAAACCAACTCTCTAAATTTTCTTTTGTAGGAGTTACACCACCTGTAGGCATTATAGTTGTCCAAGGTTGAGGACCTTTTATTGCTTTTATAAAATTTGGTCCATATATTCCTCCTGGAAATAATTTAACTATTTCACAACCTAATTCTTCGGCTTTTGTAATTTCTGTTAGAGAACCGCAACCTGGAGACCATAATACTTTTCTTCTATTGCAAACAATTGCTATATCTTCCCTTAGTACTGGCGTTACAATAAAGTTTGCTCCTAAAGCCATATAATTTGATGCGGAAGCAGCATCTGTTACAGAGCCAACACCTAAAATCATTCCAGGTAAATTTTCTATTGCATACTTATTAAGTTTTGCAAAAATATCTTCTGCAAAATCTCCACGTGCTGTAAATTCTATTAAACGTGCTCCTGCCTTATAAAGTGTTTGCGCTATTTTTTTACAAGTTTCAAAATCATTGTCGTAAAATAAAGGGACTAAGCCTGTTTCACGCATTACTTTTACTACTTCAATTCTTGAATATTGTGCCATTCTATTTTTTTATCTTGAAACTTTTCCTGATGAATCACCACTAAGTAGTTTTTCTATTTCTTTAAGAGTAATTAAATTGTAATCTCCAGATACAGTATGTTTTAAACAACATGCCGCTACTGCAATATTTAATGCTCTTTGTTTATTATTTACATCGTCTATTAAACCGTAAATTAAACCACCCATAAATGCATCGCCACTACCAACTCTATCTACTACTGGTGTTACTTCTTTAATATCTGCATTATAAACACTTTTACCATCATATAAAATACCTCCAATACGTTGATGAGATGCACTAACAGAATATCTTAAAGTTGTGGCCACAGTTTTTAAATTAGGACATAATTTAAAAAGTTGATCGTATAATACAGGTAATGATGTTTCATTTTGATAATTAGGGTTTACTTTATCTTTACCCAACATAAAAAATGCTGTATCTATGTCTCCTAGAATTATATTACTATATTTTAATAGCTCTGGCATTACTTCATTTGGTTCTTTACCATATTGCCATAATTTAGACCTATAATTTAAATCTGAAGAAATTGTAATTCCTAGCTTATGAGCAACTTTAATTGCTTCTAAACATTCTTGTGCAGCTGTATTTGATATTGCTGGTGTTATACCACTCCAATGAAACCAAGATGCTCCTTTAAACACAGCTTCCCAATCTATAGAACCTCTTTCTATGGTTGCCATAGAACTGTTTGCTCTGTCGTAAACTATATTACTTCCTCTGGTTCCTGCTCCTGTTTCTAAAAAATAAATTCCTAATCTATCTCCTCCGTAAATAACGTTTTTAGATACTATATTAAACTTACGCATTTCCTTTAGTGCACAAGCACCAATTTCGTTTTCTGGCAGTCTTGTTACAAATTCTGCAGGAAGACCATAATTGGCTAAAGAAACCGCTACATTAAATTCTCCACCACCATAAGAAGCAGCAAACTTTTTAGCTTGAGAAAACCTGAGATGACGCTCTGTTGAGAGTCTTAGCATTATTTCACCAAATGTGACAATTTTGTTCATTTTATAAATTTAATTACTATTAAAATAGTATATAAAAGCCAAATAGTTCTATTCTTTTTAATATTCTTTTAAGTAAAAAAGAATATTAATTATAAAACTATTTGACTTTATAATGTTTAGATTTTAAATACCTAGAGCTTGACCACCTCCAATTTGTATAGTCTCTGCTGTAATAAAAGAGGCATCTTTACTTGCTAAAAAAGAAACTACTCCAGCAACATCTTCTGGCTGCCCTAACCTACCTAACATAATATTATTTGCCCATGACGCAAAAACTTCTGGTTTTGTAGCTTTAATTTGAGCATGAAATGGAGTATCAATTGTTCCTGGCGAAACGGCGTTAGATCTAATTCCATATTCTGCTAAATCTTTAGCTAAAGCTCTAGTAATTGCATGAACTCCAGCTTTTGATGTACCATAAATACCAGCTCCTGGTCCACCAGCGGTCCAACCTGCATTAGATGTATAGTTTATAATTGAAGGATGCTCGCCTTTTTTTAAATAAGGAATTGCAGCTCTTGAAGCAAAGAATACAGAGTCTAAATTTAAAGCCATAACATTTCTATAAAACTCAGTAGTCATTTCTTCAAATCTTGATCTACCACCTAAACCACCTGCATTATTTACAAGCACATCTATTCTGCCATATTTATCACCAATTTTGGTAATGTTTGTGGTAACTTGCTCTTCTTTTGTTACATCGAAACCAAGATATTCTGCTGTTATACCTTGAGCTGTTAATTCTTTTATTCTTTCAGCTCCAGCGTCGTCATCTATACCATTTAATATTACGGTATAACCATCTTGACCTAATCTTTTTGCAACTTCAAATCCAATACCTCCAGTAGCTCCTGTTACTACTGCAACTTTCCCTTTATTTTCACTCATTTTTATTTGTTTTAAATTTTTATATGTTTTTTAGGTTTAATTTTCCTTGATATATTCATTATTGTTTTGGTTTTAGAGGCTCGATTTTAGGGCATAAAATCCATACTGCTAATAATGCTATTGCTGCTAAAGCTCCACCAATTAAAAATGCGTAAGTATAATTGCCTCCCATAGTTAACATAGGTACTAAAATTGTAAGTCCAAAAGCTCCTAATTTTGCTGCTGTTCCTGAAAACCCAGATAAAGTACCAACTATTTTACCACTAAACATATCGCTTGGTAGTGTTTGTACATTACCTATTGCAGTTTGAAAACCAAATAATAGTACTGCCATAATTATTACAGCTGTAAGTGCTGTTCCTGGAGCTTTCAATAAAAAGAAACATGGAATCATAATTAAACAACCTAAGGTTATAACCATTTTACGTGTTTTATTAACACTCCATCCAGCAGATAATCTATTTTGTGCTAAAAGACCTCCAAACCAAGCGCCTAACATTGCACCTACATAAGGTACCCAAGCTGAAAAAGCAATTTCTTTTACATCTAAACCAAATACTTCATTAAGATATATTGGAATCCAAACTATAAACAACCACCAAATTGGGTCTATTGCAGCTGAAGCTAAAATAACTCCCCAACTTTCTTTACGTTTTAACAATTCGCTTGTGCTTGGAGCATAACCTTCATCGTAATTTCCATCTTCATCCAAATCTTGATTTTTTTGACCTGATAAAATGTAATTTTTTTCTTCCTCAGATAGCCAAGGATGCTTTTTTGGTGATGATTTTACAATATAAAACCAAGGTAATAGCCATAAAAACCCTATTAAACCAACGCAAATAAATATGCCTTGCCATGATAAGTAAACAGATAAAAGGCCAATTATGGGATATGCAACTATTCCTCCAACAGCTGCGCCTGAATTAAATAAACCTTGAGCAAAAGCTCTTTCTTTAGTTGGAAACCACTCTGCATTTGCTTTTGCTGCTCCTGGCCAATTTCCAGCTTCTGCTATACCTAAGATTGATCTAAATATTGAAAAGCTTATCATTCCCTTTGCAAAAGCATGAATCATAGTTGCTATAGACCAAATACCTATAGATAATGCAAAACCAATTCTAGTACCTACCCAATCGAAAATTTTTCCAAATATTGTTTGACCTGCGGCATATGATAAGATAAAAACTGCAGATATAGTACCATAAATTGCTTTGGTATCATCTGCTCCTAATTCTGGAAATAATTCTTTAGCTATATCTGGCCAAAGTGCTCCAAAGGCTTGCCTATCTATATAATTTATTACTGCTGCTAAAGCTACTAAACCTACAACCCACCATCTTAATCCTTTAGATTTCATATATATTTTATGAATTTATTTGTTATTAAACATTATAGCAATACTTGTAAAGCTCGCTAAAATGTTCTTTCATTTTTTGTTTTGCCAATTTTGGGTTTTGTTTTTTTATTGCTGCAAAAATGGCTTCGTGTTCTTTTATACCTAGTTGAGCTAAGCCTTTATCGCAAACATGATGTGTTTCAAAGTTTGTAATTATCTCTGGAGTTATCATTAGCATTAGTGTATTAATAGTACTATTACCACTTGCTTTTGCTATTGCTAAATGAAAAAGTAAATCTTCTTGAACGGCATCTTTTCCTGCATTAACTTTTTCTGTATATGCTTCTAATGCTTCTTTCATTTTAATTAAATCTTCATCTGTTCTTCTTAAAGCTGCTAATTTCACAGTTTTAAGTTCTAAAAGAATTCTAGTTTCTACTAATGATTTAAAGTCTGGTTCTTCTAATCGCAAAATATCGTCTATCATACCATTTAAAGCAATTACACCTATATTTGCTACAAAAGTCCCACTTTGCGGAATAGATTTTAAAAGTCCATAAAATTCTAATTTTTGAATGGCTTCACGAATATTGTTTCTAGACACTTCTAACTTTTCTGAAAGGACACGCTCTGCAGGTAATTTATCTCCTGGCTCTAAATTTTTCTGATTTATTAAATCTCTAATTCCTGAAATTATAAATTTTTGAGTGTCTAGTTTTTCAATGTTTGTTAATATATCTAGTTTCATTCTTTCTGCTTTTTTTTAAATAAAAATTCTACTTCAAAAATACTTTATTATTGTTAGAACAATAAGCTAAACTTTAAGGCCTCTACTAAGACCTTTAAAGTTTAACTATTAGGCGCCTAACAGACTAATTATAATGCTAATGTTTCACCTCTAATTCGTAATATCTAACCTTAGCATACGCACCTTCATCTCGTGTTTGAAAATAATTTCCTGCTTTAAAATAGTTTTCAAAAATTCCCCATTTTTTTATATGAATACTTTCATATACTTTATATTCATTATTATTTAGAATAATTACCATTTTGCCATCTGAGACTTGAACTTCTAAGGTGAATTTTTTAAATCCAACTTCTTGTTTAAAATTAAATCCTTTATCATTCGCCCAAGCTTCTTCATGAAGTAACTCTTCATTTGAGGCATTTATATTTTTAAGAACTTTAGTTTTAACTCTTATTTTTCCTTTATCCCAATATATTTTAAGCATTGGTGGTGCATTATTATCTTTGGCACCAATTAAATCTCTTTGCTCGTTTGTTAACCTGCCATGAATTTGCATTATTATTATTCTATGGTGTTTTCCGTCTTTATCTTTTGTGACATCATCTATTGCCAACTTACCTTTCAATATACCTCCTTGCTTAAAGGTCCAGTTTACATTATTTTCTCCCGAGACCATTTGTTCTCTAAGCTCTGACCTCGAATATTTTGTATTTGCAGTTGTTGCTTTACTTGGAAATGCATGAAAAACTATCGCTCCTCTAGTAGAATCGTTATACATATAAGGTTTTAGTTTTTCGTTTGTGGCATAATTAAAGATTTCTGGTGGCGAAACTTCTAAAGGTTTTTTACTATCTCCTGCAGGTGTAGTAACTTTCCAATGTGTTAAATCTATATTTGGAAGCTTAACTTTTTTCTTCTTTTTTTTTCTTTTCTTTTTTTTATTTTTTTTAATTTCTGTTTTATGTGATTCTTTTAAATTAATAGATTGGGCACTAATATTAAAGACTGAAGCAAATACTAATAATGTTAATAGGTATTTAAATTTTATAAGCATATGATTCAGTCTTTTATTAGTTTATTAGTTAGCGGTTAAAGAAAAAGTGTCTACGCGAGCTTCTTCTCCTTGATTTGTTATTAATATTGATATTGTATTATTTGCTCCTGTATTAAATGGAATATTCGCTTGTACATAATCACTTGCACTTGTTTGGTCTGTACCTTCAAAATCTTCTATTGTAGTTGCTAATGCGGCGTCTAAATCTGTGTGATCTCCGCCGGCAAGAACAGATACTGTAATAGATCCTGGGTTATTAGTTTTTAAAGTATAGTAATATGTTAAAGTGTAATCTGTATTTGGTGAAATTTCTAATTCTTGATATGCAATACGATCTCCTGCCGAAGGGAATTTAGCTGCTTGAGAACCACTATGCACTGGACTTGATGTAATTTGAATTACTCCTCCTAAATCTGAATTTCTCCAAGAATCTCTACCATCACCTGTACCATCTGGTAAACTTAAATCTTCAAAACTTGATTCTAAAATATCTGGCAGTAAAGCCATTGGCTCTTCTGGCTCGATAACTTCTATAGTTTCAGTAAATGTGCTTGTTACTCCTAAATCATCTGAAGCAGTTAAGGTTACAGTATACATTCCTTCTCCAGGATATGTATTTACTGGATCTACTTCGGTTGATTGGTTTCCGTCTCCAAAATCCCATGCGTAAGATGTTGCACTTACAGATCCATTTGCAAAACTATATACTTTCCATGATTCATCTCCACCTGTTCCTTGTGAATAAGAAAAGCTTGCTGTTGGAGGTGTTGCGTCTTCTATTGAATTTGCTTCAGCTGGTTGAAATTTTTCTAAATCTTCGCAAGCATAAAATGTAATAGCAAAAACTATTGCAACTACAGCTTTAAAGCTATTTTTAAATTTATTTTTCATTTTATTTAAATTTTTATTAGTAACCTGGGTTTTGTGATAAAGCACCGTTACTTAAGTTAATTTCTCTTTGTGGTATTGGTAATAATAAATCTGAAGCAGTAAAACTACCGCCATTAGCACTTGAGAATGCAGAAAGTACTGTTTGCGCTTCACCAAAACGAATTAAATCGAATAAACGGTGATTTTCGAAAGCTAATTCTACTCTTCTTTCATCCATTAATTCTTGTTTTGTTATTGTACCATCACTATCTCCAGATAAGCCTGCTCTTAATCTTACCTCTTCAAAAGAATCTAAAGCTGCCTGAGCTGATGTACTGTTTCCACCTGCCATGATTGCTTCTACGTGTAGTAATAAAACATCTGCATAACGTAATACAATCCAATCGTTTCCTGCTTTTGTAGGATCGCTTGATGTTGGAGCAATACCTAAAGATTCATCTCCGTCTGGAATATATTTTACAACTTGAAATTGTGTTGGTTGGTCTGTATCTACACGGTAAGAAAATGGTGTTCTATCACCTCCTAACATATCTAACGCGTCTCTTACATCTTGTGTTGTATAATTTACTCCACTTGTACGTCCAACTGCGTTTAACCATTCAGCAGAAAAGTTTTGACTATCTACTCCATCTGGAGCATAACCTATTGCAAAAATAATTTCGTTATTTAATTCGTTAAAAAACACATCTTTAAAGTTTGGCTCTAGTGAGTAACCACTCATCATTACTTCTTCGCATAAAAGTTGTGCTTGTAAGTAATTTGTACCTTGTGTTAAATATACTTTTGCTAATAGTGTTTGAGCTGCTGCTTTAGAAGCTCTCGTTTTGTAAGTATTATCTAAACCATCTACTGCTGTTTCTAAGTCGCTTACAATTAATTCGTAAATACTAGATGGGTCTACACGTGTAAAAGAGATTTCTGTCTCTGCAGAAGAAATTATTCTGTCTACTAATGGAATTGCTCCATATAACCTTACTAGGTTGAAGTATGCATATGCTCTAACAAATTTAGCTTCGGCTTCAATACTATCTCTATTTTCTGATGATGCAACGTCTAAATTTTCTAAAACTATATTTGCTCTAAAAATTACGTTATAGTAACTTCTATAATAATCTTCTACAATACCATTTGTAGCTGTTATTGAGTAGTTTTCAAACTGTGCTGCTTCACCTTCACTACTTTTAGTTCTTGTGTTATCGCTTCGCATTTCAGTTAAATAAAACTCTTGTTGTAATGCGTGGTAATCGTTAGAACTTGTAGAGTTAATTCCTTGTATACCATCATACATGTTTATTACTCCTGTTAGTAGTTCTTCTTCATTAGTATAATAAATTTCGGCATTAACTAAAGTTTCTAATTGTGGTGATAAATAATCTTCTTCACAAGAGGAAACTGAAATTCCTAATATAAACAAGAACATCATTTTTATTGTTTTCATAATATATTTCATTTTAGTTGTTGTTTATTAAAATTCTATATTTAATCCAAAAGTTACTGTTTGTTGAATAGGAGAACCTGCTCTTTGGTAACCATAAGTTGTTGGACTTGTATCGTTAATTGATTCTGGATTAAAACCTGTGTAATCGCTTGCTGTGAAATACAATAAATTAGTTCCTGAAAGGTATAATCTTGCTTTAGACATTCTTAATTTATCTGCTAATTTACTAGGAATTGAGAAGCCTAAATTCACGTTTCGAAGTGTTACATATGATGCATCTTGAATGATATCGTTTGTAAAGATTTTTTCTTTAATAAATTCCTGGTTTGGTGTTGTTTCTGGGTTAAAATCTTGAGAACTATTAAAATGGTTAAAAAGATATTGATCTCCCATATTTCTAATTTCGGCACCATGACTTCCTTGAAACATGAAGCTTAAATCAAACTGTCCTAGTTTAAAATCGTTTGTTATACTCCAAACTAAATCTGGATATGGATCTCCTAAAATTGTTTTATCATCATCATCAATTACACCATCACCATTTAAATCTTTAACGTAAACATCTTGTGCTTCGCCTCCTACTGGATGGTAAGGGTTGTTAATATACTCTAAAGGTATATCTCTATCTACTACCCAACCGTAGTATGAAGAAATTGGATTTCCTACTAAATTAATCCACTCTGCAGCACGTTTAGAATCTACATTTTGAATTTGCCCATTAGAATCTCCATAACTAATTAGCTCGTTTTTATTTTGAGACGCTAACATTGTAGTACTCCATCTAAACTTTTCTTTACTAATGTTTCTTGTTCTTAATTCTATTTCAAAACCACTATTTTGTACTTCACCTATATTTACTAATCCACTAGAAAAACCTGTTGTACTTGATACTGGATTATCTATTAATAATTGATCACTTCTCCTGTTATAATAATCGAAAGAACCTGAAATTGCATTATTAAACAATCCAAAATCTAAACCTGGATTTATTTCTATTGAGCGTTCCCATTGTAAGTCTGGATTGGCAAGGTTTAATGAATTAAATCCTTGTACTAAAGATCCATCTATAACTGCTGTTGAAGGTTCTAATAATGATAAATAAGGAAAACTGTTAATTTGGTCATCTCCTACATCAAAAAATGGATTACCAGCAGTACCATAACTCATTCTAACCTTAAGATTATTTACAACATCACTTTCGTTTAAAAAATCTTCATTACTTACTATCCAACCTGCTGAAGCTGCTGGGAAATAACCGTATTTTGAATTTTCTCCAAAAGCAGAATAACCATCTGCTCTCATACTTACAGACACTAAATATTTGTTGTCGTAAGCATAATTAACTCTTCCTAAATACGATATTAAACGTCTTGGAAACTCATAAGATTCACCAACAACGGTTGTTGGGTCTGCTGCGCTTATTGTTTGCACTAAATCTGATGTATAACCAGCTCCTTGAATACTTTCAAAAGTATTATCCCATTTTTCTGCAGAGAAACCAGCAATTGCACTTAAATCATGATTACCAAAAGATTTATCGAATGATAAAATATTATCTGTAACTATATGAATTTGATTTGCAGTTGATAAATCTAATTGTGCTGCACTTGCTCCATTTCTATTAGATTGTACTCCTTGCCAACGGTCTCTTTTTGTGTTTTGATAATCTCCAGATAAAGAGGTTTTAAAGCTAAAAGCATCAGAGATGTCATATTTAGCATAGAAACTTCCAAATAATTTAAATTTATAATCGTTTCTATCACGCTCTAAAACTTTTGCTGCTGGATTTGTATTAGAGGTATTACTAATATCTGTTCCTCCAGATTCTACTGGCATCATTGTTTCTAAATCGAAATCATCAAACATACGTTGTGTTGCATAATCTCCAATTTGCACATCTGCATAAGCTCCATTATCTCTAAGTTTATTAACAAACTGAATATTATTTTCGTCTATATATAACGGTAACCATGGTGTTTGACGTAAAATATCATGGGTTGAACCATCAAAACGTTGCCTATTAGTATAACTTGGAGAGACATTTAAACCTACAGAAAATTTATCGTTTAGTTTAGTATCTACTTTCGCTCTAATTGCATACTTTTTATAATCGTCTGTTAATAAAACACCTTCATCGTGCACATAATTTAAAGATGTACTAAACTTTGTGTTTTGACTTCCACCTCTTGCAGAAAATGAATGACTATTTATAGTACCACCATCAAAAATAACATCTTGCCAATCTCTATCGACACCTATTAGCTGTTTTACTCTTGTTCTGTCTGACAAAGTTCCAGTTGCTGCAAGTTCTGCTGCTGCAGTTTCTGCAACTGTAAAGTAGTAATCATCACTTTGTCTTGCTTCTTTAAAACCTGTAAAAGCATTATATGTAAATCTTGTTTTTCCTTCTTTACCACTTTTAGTAGTAATTAAAATAACTCCATTCGCTCCTCTTGCTCCATAAATAGCTGTTGAAGAAGCATCTTTTAAAACTTCAAAAGACGACACTTCGTTCATATCTAAAGATCCTAAAAAATCATCATCTACAACTACACCATCTACAACAATTGTTGGTGATGATTTACCTGTAATAGACCCAACACCACGAACACGAATTGTTGGAGCAGATCCTGCTTCACCTTCTGTCGCAGCAACTGTAACACCAGATACTTGACCAACTAAAGCCTCATCTACCCTTGGTACTGCAATTTGATCTAAATCTTCATTGACTACCTTTGATATCGCAGTAGTTAATTGACTCTTTTTTTGCGTACCATATCCAATTACAACAACTTCATCAAGCTTATTAGCATCTTCAACTAAGGCTATATTTATTGTAGTATTTGTAGTTACAGGTATTAATTGAGTTATATATCCTACATAAGTAAATTGAAGTACATCTCCTTCTTTAGCATCTATCTCGTAATTACCATCAAAATTTGTACTTGTACCATTGTTTGTTCCTGCAACAATAACGTTTACACCTGGCATTGGCATATTGTCTCCCGCATCAACGACTTGACCTTTTAAGGTTAAGCTTTCTTGTGCGAATGCAGAGACACAAATTAATAGCATTATAAAAAATGCCGAATTAGCTTTCAAATTCATAATTAATTTTAAAGTTTTAAGTTAGTTAATAATTGATTCTTAAAACACAATTGGTACAAGAGAACTATTAGTTTATTATCTTTGTGATATTGTGTTTTACACATACTACTTCCGGTAAAGAAGTTTTAATTAGGATAGGCTGCAACCTATCCTTTTTTTTACCAAAAAAAATTGGTAAACCAAATTGGTTATCCAAATTGGTTTACCAAATATATGTAAATATTTGTTAATTACAACGTTTTCGTTACTTTTAAATGTTAAAAAAATTAAGAATTTTATAAAAAAAAGGAAATTTTCACTAAAGTGGTAAGAATTTTACCACTATATGCAAAACACTTTTTCACCTAAACTAATTACTTCCTAATTTTATTTATCACTGAAATATGAAGGACCTTCTCCGGTTAAAAAGTCTTCTCTAACTGGACTAAACGTATCTATTAATTGGCCTTCTTCTAAACAAACTGCACTGTGTAATAAGTTAGGCTCAATATAAACTCCATCTCCAGCTTCAACTATTTTTTTCTCTCCATCAATTTCGAACTCAAATTTACCAGATACACAATAGGTTGCTTGCGTATGAAAATGTTGATGCGGTGCTCCTAAAGCACCTTTTTCAAATTTTACACTTACCATCATGATCTGATTGTCATAACCTAAAAATTTTCTAGAAACTCCACCTCCAAGTTGTTCCCATTCTAGGTCTTTTGCTACAATGTACTTTTTGCTAAATCTTTTCATTTTATTATTTGTTTTATTTTATTTGAAATAATAAGAACCTGACCACTCATAGCTCTTACCGTTAATTGTTATGTTATGTTTTGTTTTTGTTGAAGCATTTGTATTTACCGTAATAAATACCTTTACATTACCTTTTGTATTAGTAATTTCGATAGCTGTATAATCTTCCGAATCTAAAACAGTTTTGATTGATTTAATACTGCTTTTAGAGTTTACTGCAGACTCTGACACTGGACTATAACTTCCGTGTGCTTCAATTACTGAAACAAAAGTTCTGTTTTTTGAATTTTTAGCTCTCAATATTAATGCAGGATCACGACGTAAATTAAAATTTGGATCGTTGGCTCCTATTCTAGCAAATAACAATTCGTCTTTAACTGAAGTTTCTGTAGTTAACGAATAAAACTTATTATTATTAAACCATGAAAACTTAGCATTGTCTTCTGATGCTTTTCCTGAGCCTTCTAAATATAAATGCTGATATCCATTTTTAGAACCTAACGGTTTTAATACTTCAGGTGAATTATATTCAAAATTTGTTTGTAATACTTGCCCAAAATAATAAAAAGGAAAATCATATTGATTCGCTGTAGCGGAAGTGACTTTCATGATATCAAGCATGTATGGCTTTTCGAAATCTTCATCTTTTATAATAGCCATTGTGCGAAGCATTGTGGTTCCTGGATACGCATTTTTTTCAATTGCACTTACTACTTGTACCGTTTCATTTTCTGAAGAAAAATAATTTAAATCGGAATGATGTAAACTTCCTATATCATATTTACCAGTAAAATGAGACGTTTCATTCTGAGTTACTGTATTATGTGCAATAGTTTGCTTTGCCCAAGTTTTATTTTCTTTTAGGTAATTTCCACCTCCTTTTTGTTCGATATTTACAAAACGTGATAATCCATAATCTTGGATAACTTCTTCTCCATTTTCATATAACGAATATGACAATTTATCGTAATGTCCATGACTAGAACCTTGTGCTGCATATTTAAAAACCAATTCGATATCTTCATTTCTTAAAATACCAACACCACCTTGTTTTCCTTTTGGACCATCAGATAAATTGATAGATCTTTTAGTGAACGGTTTTTCTTTTCCATTTTTAATACCTAGAGCTACTGCCAAACCAGAATCGTCTAACAAGACTTTATCTTGTTCTTTAGCAATTGACAATAAACCAGGATCTTGATCTCCAAAATGATAAGATACATCTACAGCAGTTACTAGTGCATTTGTGTAATACGACATTCCTTTTTGACCATCGTTTAATGGAAAGAACTCACCATCTGCATCAGATAAATTTAATAATGCATTTATAGACTTTAAAAGTACTCCTTCTTTGTATTCAAAAATTTTAAGCTCAGGTTTTACATTGTGCAATCCTTCAGCAAAAACTAAAAATGGATACATTGCGTAGCGTTGGTAATATGGTCCTTCATTATAATAACCATCTGGCGAAAAAGGCTCTTCTATGTTTGCTAAAAAACCTGCTTTTCCGTCTTTATTTAAAAATCCGCCATCGTCATCTTTTTTATTAGCATCTAATTTTAAATCTTTAATTCCGTATAATGCTCGATTGATTAATTCTTCGTCATCCATAACCAAACCAATCATTCCAACAGCTGCATTTCCCCAAGTACTATGGTTGTGCACGCGTTGGTAAAATTGCGGACTATCTACAGAAATGTGATCTGCAAATGGTCTAAATAAATTTGTTTCTAGCTTGTTTCGTTCTTCTTCAGTTAAGTAATTATAGATACAATCGTAGGCTTGACTTACATATACTAACCAATTAGAATCGTTTAAACATTGCCAAAATAATTTTCCTCTAGCATAAGACCTAGTTTTTGGATGTAATGGTAAGGTTTTATACAACGCTTCATATTCCATTAGCATGTCTTTTACATACTTAGCATATTTTTCGTCGTCTAAAATTTGATATAATAAACCAGCTTTTTGAAGCATAAACCAGTTTTTTTTATGCACAACATGTGTGTAACCACCAGAATAATCTTTAGGAATTGGCACATCGATTCCTGCTTCAATTTCAGCATCAACTTCTTTTTTTACTGCTTCTAAAGATTTATCAAAAATTGGAATAGTTCCTAATTGTGCTCTAATATCTTTTACACCTTGAGCAGTTAAAATAAGTTTAGGATGTTGTTGATTTGTTACTGTTTTAGATGCAGTCTCATTAGTAGACGTATTTTCATTTTTACAAGAAAACAGTATTGTAATTAATACAAGCAACACTAATTTTATTGAGTTGTTTCTTATTTCTTTCATCTTTATTGTTTTGGTGCTGTTGCTTCGCCTACGGTTGCAGATTTAAACCAAACCTCAGCATAGCTTCCGTTTTCGTATTGTTTAGCAATATCACCACCATAAATTTCAGACTTTGTAGACTTATAATTTGCTTGGTTATAAGCGCCTTGTTTAAAGTAATTAATTTCGCCAGCATAGGCAGTTTCTCTTTCAACGCCTCCACCTTTTTCTCTATTTGCATATACGCGTTTCACTTGTTCTGGCACAGCTTCTCTTGTTGCAAATTCGGATTTTATCAGGCTTTTAGTAAACGTTACCGTTTCGTGACTTTCACTTTTAAAAGTTAAATACATGATACCCTTATAAACGTTTACCTCGTAACTAAATTCTTCATTTAAAGCAATACCATTTTCTGGTTCTTTAGGATAAGTGGTTGCATCTTTACCAACTACAGAAAAATCGTGTCCCCAAACTGCTGTAGAATAATCGAATCTTCCAATATTATCTCCTTCTGTATTAATTTCATAATTCCAAAATACAGAGCCTTTTGTGTGACCGGGAAATTTCTTGTAATAGATTTTTAGTGGTTCGTTTTCATGACCTTCGTCACTATGAATTTGTCCAACAACAACCGAATATGACGAAGCTGCTGTAGCATCACCTGTAGTTGATACGTGTTTTACTTTTAAAGTTCCTGTTAGTTTTCCACCTTCTTCGGGAATCCAATGTCTTTTTTCACCTAACTCTGTTCTTGTGTTGCTAGAGGTTCTTGAAGTTATACCAGAATTTGGTGTTTTATAAACTACCCAATCTGTATTATTTTCAGTTTCTACATAGAAAAAATCATCTTTTTGAAAACCTACTAAATCGTCAACATACGTTCCGTCTCCTAAAAGAATTTTCCATTTATCCATAAACGGAATGACATCGCTTGGGTATTTTATTTTAGCTTCAGATGTAACTTCTGTATCAGTTTCAGTCTTATTTGTTTCATTTTTACATGAAAACACTGTAAAAAATGTGATTATTATGATTAGGGATTTTTTCATTTTATACTTTTTTACTCTTATTGATAAGATTCCTGCCTTCGCAGGAATGGCATTAATACATTAAGGTTTGCTTTAAGTTTTCTTCTGTTTTTATTTTACCAGAATTGATTAATGTATTGTTTGATTCTACATTGTTTTTTGCTCCCCAAAGAATTGAAACAAATTGTACTTTATTGTTTTTAAACGTGTTGTTATTAATATTTACATTTATAATTCCTCTGTGATTAAGCAACATTCCATTCTTTTCTGCTGCACCACAATTTATAAACGTACTATTTGTTACCAATAAGTTTCCGCCAATTGTAGACTCATCATATCCACCACGATAATAGTCAATCACGTTTTGTTTTACGTTCGTGAATTTGCAATTATCAACAGTTAAATATTCTGTGTTATAATCACCTCTGTCGTTTGTTTCTTCAGATAATTCTAAACCGTTTTCACAGTCTGAAATTGCTGTGTTTTTAAAGATGATTTCTTCAGAAAAAGATTGCTTGTACACTTTTAAAGCATAATTAAAATTGCTGATTTCTGAATCTAAAACTTCCAAACCGAAGTGATTAGACATGTTCTTTTTTAAACTCGCGAATGCTTGCTGAGAACCTGTTCCTTTTAACTTGATGTTTTTTACAGTTAGTTTTCCATAAGGATGCAATTCGATAGCTGGTGTATTTGCTGCACCTGCATAAACAATTTCAGCATTTCCTTTAGATTGAATCGTTATCGTTTTATTTACGATTAACGATTCTGAAATATTATAAACACCTTCATTTAAACTTAAAACATCTCCACTTTCTGCTGCTTCAAGTTTACTAACCAATTCCGAAGCATTAGCAACGGTATGTGTTGTTGCTTCTTTTGCTTCTACTTCATTTGAAAACCAATCTGCTCCATATTTAGATTTATCTAACAAGTCTAAATTTATGTCTTCAGCTTTTGCAATTGCTCCTATTGTATTCGATTTTTCTCTAGAATTTCCTAATAAATCATTTGTAATTGTTTCAAAATCGTAGCCTTTGTAAACTTCTACGTCATCGAATCCTGAAGTTGGTACAGATAAGTTTGAACCTATATCTGTTAAGGTTAAATCTTTAGTAATTAAATCATGATTGTTTTTAACTTCTACGCCGTTATTGTCGATAATATTACTTGCAAATGTTACGCCATCTGCTTTATCGTGCTCGATAATTGGGTTTGGATCACCTTCAGAATTATAAATAATATTATTCACAACTTCGGTTCTTAAAGGTCTTGCAGATCTAATTTCTGACTTTGGCAAAACATCTGCTTGCGCAATATTTGTACCTACTCCAAATTGCCATGGCGAGCTAGAATCTACAAACGTATTGTAAGCTACCACAACATCTGTAACTTGATTATAACGGTTTAATGGTGACTTCGGAATTCCGTTCATAATAGCAATCGGACTTCTAAAATTCTTACCTTTTATTTTGTAAAATAGGTTGTTGATTACCCAATGACCTGTATTGATGATTCTAATGCCACCATATTGATCGTTTACGCCATCACCAATAAAATAATTCCCGTCAATAGTAACGTAGTTTCCGTGACGTGTAACCACAGAACCTTCACTTTTATAAAACACATTATTTTTAATGATGTTGAAATTGGTTTTGCTTGAAATGATTTCTACTTCACCATTACATTCTTCAAATAAATTATTTGCAATTAATGTGTTACTAGGACTCATTGATGTAAAACTACTACCTAACTGAATCGTTTCACCTCTTGCACCACCTTTTCTTGGTCTTGGACCAAAGTGATTGTTGATGATTTTATGATAGTTTCGTATGCTTTGATTTCCTTTTAAATCTACTCTTAAGGTTGGACCACCATTTGTTTTACCAGCAAGATAAGAGTTGCTAAATTCGTTGTGTTTACCGTAAAGCTGTACCCAAAGATTGTCTTGATCGCGCTCTAAATTATTATAATCTAAAATTACACAGTTGGTAACTTTAGAGTGATTGGCAACTTCTTTAGGACTAGTTCTAAACGCGATAACGTTTGTTTTTGGTGAAAATCCATTTCTAAAAAACAAACCGCTTACTTCTATGTAATTTCCACTAATTTCTAAACTAGAGGCACCTTCTATAAAAACTTTTCCAGGCGTTTCTGCTTTTAATGTAATTGGATTGCTTTCGGTTCCTTCACCAATAAGTTTGATTTCTACATCTTTGTATGTTCCGTTCGCTAAAATAATATTGTCTCCTGGTTCAACGCTAGAAATAGCATTTTGTAATTCGTCTACATTAGAAACTGTTATACCTGATACTGTTTTCTCCTTACAAGAAAGGAAACATAGCAGTAAGCTGCATATTAAAAAGTATTTTTTCATTTAAAAATTATTGTTTTTTTTTATTAATGAGTAACCTGTAAATTGTAATATTTCACGTAAGAAAAAGCATTAGAATTTGTTGAATTTAGATAATTACCTGCTTTAAAATAATTTTCAAAAGGCCATTTATCTAGACTTACATCTTGATAAACAAAAGCCTCGTTATTATTTAATTGCACCTCTACTCTAGCATCTGAAGCTGTTATTCTAAAAGAAAAGCTTTCGAAACCAACATAGCCTAAGTTTTCTTTAATATCATACCAAGTACTACTAGAAGTATCTAACAAATCGTCTCCAGAAGTAGTTTCATCTATAAGTGACTTTTTATGAGACCAGATATAGCCATCTTTCCAATATATTTTAATTAATGGCGGACCATTATTAGATGAAAAATTATGTATATCCATATCTTCCTGAGATATAATACCATGAATTTGCATGACTATAACTCTATGGTATTCATCGCTTGAGTCTGTATTTTGTGAGATAGAATCTATTTTTAATTGACCAGTCATCTCTCCACCTTCTAATAAGGTCCAATTCTCTCTTGAGTTGCTAGGGTTAATAAGTTCTCTTAACTCAGTTCTAGAATAAGAACTGTTTGTGGTAGAAACACCTGGATAGGTATAGAAGACCAATGAACTATCCTCTATATCATCATACATAAAAGGTATAACAGGCTCTAAGGTTTGATAACTAAAATTAATTAATTGAGCCGGTTGATACTCGTCTGGACCACCATTATTATTTTCATCTACAGGAAGCGTAACTTTCCAGTTTGAAAAATCTATTGGAGCATAAATAGGATTATTATCATCACCTGTTTCTCCTGAAGGTAAAGTTGGGTTTTGAGAGCTTTCTGGTCTATTATCAACTTCATTATTACTAGAACAATTAACAAAAAACACTATTGAAAAAACAAGTAAATACTTATACATTTTATAAAGAATTAACAGCAGAATTAATTAAACAAATCAACTGGTTTACCAGATTGGTTTACCAAATATAATGATATTTAACAGCTCTCCAAATTTTTAACTAGTAAAGTTTAATGTTAAATTTTAGAGAATATAATAAAATCACACCGCTTAAGATATCGATCTTTACAATTCTATTAACGTAAAGTAAATTCCTAATTATTTAAATTAGCAATTAAAACCCTTAATATGAAACTAAAATTATTTATTATACCTTTAGTATGCCTGCTATTTTTTAATTGCGCTTCAAGAAAAATTAAAGACATTACATACCTAACTAAAACAGAAAAAATAAATGATAATAAACCTACACTAAACGTATTTGAACCCAAAAAAACAACTACAGATAAAAATGCTGTAGTTATTTTTGTTCATGGTGGTTACTGGAAAGATGGAGATAAAAAAACCTATGGCTTTTTAGGAAGAAACTTTGCTAAAAATGATATTGTAACTGTTATTCCTGGATATACTTTAAGCCCAAATGCTAACTATGATTTAATGGCTAAACAAATAGCCCAAGCCGTAGAGTGGACAAAAAACAACATTGATAAATATAAAGGAGACCCAAACCAAATATATGTTATGGGACATAGTGCTGGTGGTCATTTAGTAGCACTAATAAGTACAAATCCTAAATATTTAAAAAACAAAAAAGATATTAAGGGTGTTATTTTAAACGATGCGGCAGGATTAGATATGAAAAGTTATTTAGAAGAAAATGCGCCAACTAGCAAATATCATTATGATGTAACTTGGACTAAAAACCCTGAAAACTGGAAAGACGCTTCACCAATTTATTTTTTAAATGATGAAACGCCTCCTTTTTTAATTTATGTAGGGTCTAAAACTTATCCTTCTATTATGACATCTAATTCAGCTTTTGTTGAAGCTCTAAAACCTTATCAACCAAAATTAGAAAAAATTATTTTAGACAAAAAACATGTACCTATGATGTCTCATTACTTTTTTCCTTGGGTAAAAAGGTATGATGAGATAGTAAATTTTATAAATAAAACTAAGATTTAACTTTTAAATCAAGAGCTTTAAACTGCCATTTAGAAAAACCTCCTTTTAAATCGTATATTTTTTTAAAACCTGCTTTTTGCATTTTCTCAGCACATTTAGCACTTCTACCACCACGTTGGCAGTATAATATTACTGGTTTCTCTTTATCTAAGCCAATAATATCTGTATCAAAAGTTGGTGAATTAAAGTCAATATTTTGAGATTTATTAATATGTCCTTTATCGTATTCGTCTTTTGTTCTAACGTCTATTAATTGCACATTCTCTAATGAAAGAAGCGTGTCCATTTCTTCAACAGAAACAACAGTAACAGGATTGTTTTTTTTATCTTCACAGTTTAGTAAAGTAAAACCTAAAAATAAAGCAAGTACAATTATTTTAGTTTTCATATTATTATTAATTTAAATGTAGTTATTGTGTTTTTTCGCCAGTCCATTCTTGAAAACCACCAACTAGGTTATAAGCATTTTCAAAACCTAATTGATTCATTATAGAACAAGCTTGTCCACTTCTTCCTCCAGATTTACAGTACACGTAATAGTTTTTATTTTTGTCTAGTGCTTCTAACTCATATATAAAAGCTTGACCTTTAAAAATATTTATATTTTTAGCGTTTGGTATGTAACCATCTGCAACTTCTTCTTCTGTTCTAACATCTAAAATAAAAGCATTATCGTCTGCTTCTAACTGTGCTTTCCATTGCTCTTGTGATAAATCTGCCATTTTAATTTTATTAGCTTTTTTTAGCATGTAAAGTTAATCAATTTAACGTTTTATTATGATATAGACGAAAAAAAACCTGAAGTGTTACACTTCAGGCTAAATAATATTATGTGAAGTTAATTAAACCTTTATAGAACAGCCTATAGCTTTAGTTTCTTTAACTTCAATTTCTTTTCCATTTAACAATGCATTTACAGCATTTTCAACGTATTTAGTTTTTACTTTACTAGCATCTTGGTAATTATCGTCTATTGCTCCTATATATTTAACAACATTTCCTTTTTTGGTTTTTTCTAAAACGTATATATGAGGTGTTTTTGTTGCACCATATTGCGGATAAATTTCTTGATCTTTATCCATTAAATATGGAAATGTAAAACCTTTTTCTTTTGCTCTTTTTTGCATTGCAGCCATATTATCTCCAGGTTTAACATCTATATTATTAGGCATAATTGCAATTACAGGATAGCCTTTAGGAGCATACATTTTATTTAATGCTTCAATTCTATCTTCATAAGCAACAGCGTATGGACATGTATTACATGTAAATGTTATTATAAATCCTTTAGCATCTTCAAAATTAGACATAGATACCATTTTGCCATCTATATTCTCTAATTTAAAATCTGTTGCTATATCTCCAATTTTATAACCCTTATTGACACTTGTAAAAGCACTTGCTATAACTGCAATTAATAATAAAGCACTCCATTTTTTAATAGTTTTCATAATATATTTATTTTAAAAATTTATTTACTTCTTCTTCTAACTCACTGTAATTAAAAGAACGCTCATAAAATGCTCTTTTTTCACTGCTATAAATAACTGTTGCTGGTATTGCTCCTGTCCAGTTTTTATCTATTTTCGGTATCCATGTATTTGAGTCTACATCATTTAGAGCTACTACTTTAGATTGTAATTTGTTTTTTTTTATATAAGGTTTTAATCGTTTTTCATATTGATTTGGAAAATCTAAACTTACTAAAATCACTTCAACATTTTTAGACTTGTAATCTTCATTTAATTTTTCAAAATATGGTAATTCTTTAATACAAGGTGCACACCAAGTTGCCCAAAAGTTTACCACATAAACTTTATCATCTTTTTTAGTTAAAAGTGGTTCTAACTCATCAAAATTATAAACTTCAAGTTTTACATTGTAATCTTCTGTTAGAAAATCTTGATTTTTTTTATCAGATTTACAACTGGAAAATAATATAACTAAAATTAAAAGGTATTTATTCATACCATAAAAATAATAAGCAAAATGCATCTTCAATATTATTTAACAAATATTTACGTTAAATTTTATTTGCTAACAAAATATAGATTTATATATTTGAACTTTATAAAAAAGAATAGCTATTTAGCTTTAAATAAATGAACTCAAAATTAAATCATACTTGGTGGTGGACTTCTCGAAAAACAATTCGTGAATAAACTCCTACGTATATTTTATATAATATAAAAAAGGCTTGTCATTCACGACAAGCCTTTTTTATTGGTTTATTTTTATATTTAGAGAACAATCAAAATTAACACTGAGATAAATTCAGCACACATGAAAACTTTTAGTTTATATACACATTACAAAAAAATATTAGCCGATACTATTACACCTGTAAGTATCTATTTAAAGATACGCGATAAATTTCCAAACAGTATTTTATTAGAAAGTAGCGATTATCATGCAAACGATAATAGTTTTTCTTACATCTGTTTTAATCCTATTGCCACTATAAAAGTTTCTGGAAACACTATAGAACAGAGTTTTCCAGATGGTAGTAAATTAAGAAACCGTACTACAAATGTGCCTAAAATGATACATAAATTCACTAAACGTTTTAAAGTAGATTCTGCAGAAACGTTTAAATTTATTAATAATGGAATTTTTGGCTATACCGCTTATGATGCTGTTAAATATTTTGAAGATGTAGAAATTTCAAAAAAACCTAATTCTATAGACATACCTGATATTTACTATGCTGTTTACCAAAATATTATAGCAATAGATCATTTTAAAAACGAAGCCTATATTTTTGCGCATTGCCACGGAACAGAAAATAATATAGAAGAAGTTCTTCATCTTATACAGTCTACCAATTTTGCGTCTTACAAATTTAAATCTCAATCTAAAATTGAATCTAATTTAACAGATGACGAATATAAAGAACATGTAAAACTAGCCAAAAAACATTGTGCTAGAGGTGATGTTTTTCAATTAGTATTATCAAAAAAATTCTCACAACAGTTTAAAGGCGATGAGTTTAACGTTTACCGTGCATTGCGCAGTATAAATCCATCACCATATTTATTTTATTTTGATTATGGTGATTTTAAAATATTTGGTAGTTCTCCAGAAGCACAGTTGGTAGTTAATAATGGAATGGCTGAAATTCATCCAATTGCAGGTACTTTTAAACGCACAGGAAACGATAAAGAAGATGCAGAATTAGCAAAAAAACTTGCTAACGATGATAAAGAAAATGCAGAACATGTAATGCTTGTAGATTTAGCTAGAAACGATTTAAGTAGACATGGTAGTAAAGTAAAAGTTGAAACTTATAAAGAAGCTCAGTTTTTTTCGCATGTTATACATCTTGTAAGTAAAATTACTGGAGAAGTAAATAAAGAATCTTCTACAATGCAAGTTGTCGCAGACACTTTTCCTGCTGGAACTTTAAGTGGAGCACCAAAACACAATGCCATGCAACTTATTGAAAAATACGAAAAAACAAGCCGTGCTTTTTATGGTGGCGCCATTGGTTTTATGGATTTTAATGGCAATTATAACCATGCCATAATGATTAGGACATTTTTAAGTAAAAACCATCAATTACATTGGCAGGCAGGAGCCGGAATAGTTTCAAAATCTAACCCAGAAAGCGAACTTCAAGAAGTTTATAATAAACTTGGAGCTCTAACAAATGCTATTGAATTAGCAAAAGAGATTTAAATAATACCCAAAGAAGATAATGTGTAAATAAACGCTTAAAGCCACAAGCTAAAAGCAAATAGCTAAAAAAAATGAAAGTATTAGTAATAGATAATTACGACAGTTTTACCTACAACTTAGTCCATTACTTAGAAGACTTAAATTGTGAGGTAACTGTTAAAAGAAATGATAAGCTCACTTTAAAAGATGTAGAACCTTTTAAAAAAATAGTATTATCTCCAGGACCGGGAATTCCAGAAGAAGCAGGACTACTTAAAGCCATAATAGAAAAATATGCTCCAACAAAAAGTATTCTTGGTGTCTGTTTAGGTCAACAAGCCATTGGAGAAGTATTTGGAGGAAAATTAATTAACTTAGATACCGTTTTTCATGGTGTTTCAACCAAAGTAAACATTACAGTAGATAATGAACCACTTTTTTATAACATGGAAAAAACAATTGAAGTTGGTCGCTACCACTCTTGGGTTGTAGATACAGACTTACCAGATACATTAGAAGCTACCTCTTTTGATGAAAACGGCCAAATTATGTCACTTAGACATAAAATTTACGATGTTAAAGGCGTTCAATATCACCCAGAAAGTGTTTTAACACCAAATGGCAAACAAATGTTAGAAAACTGGATAAACAATTAAAATACAAAAAACCTTTTCAATTATAATAGAATCAATTTTTTTTAATGAAAAATATACTTAATAGACTAATTAATCATGAACGCATATCAACAGAAGAAGCAAGAAATGTTCTAATAAATATTTCTGTTGGTCAATACAACCAAAACCAAATTGCTTCTTTTCTTACCGTATTTATGATGCGAAGTATTACACTAAACGAACTTCAAGGTTTTCGCGATGCCCTTTTAGAGTTATGCATTCCAGTAGATTTATCAAATTTTAATGCCATAGATTTATGTGGAACTGGTGGTGACGGTAAAAATACCTTTAATATATCTACCTTATCATCATTTGTCACTGCAGGTGCCAATGTAAAAGTTGCAAAACATGGTAATTATGGTGTATCGTCTGCATCTGGATCCTCTAATGTCATGGAAGCTCTAGGTGTAAAATTCACTAATGATATTGATACACTAAAAACACAAATAGACCAAGCTGGAATTTGTGTAATGCACGCACCACTATTCCATCCCGCTATGAAAAATGTTGCACCTATTAGAAAAGAATTAGGTGTAAAAACATTTTTTAATATGCTTGGCCCAATGGTAAATCCAGCATTTCCTAAAAACCAAATGGTAGGTGTTTTTAGTTTAGAATTACAACGATTATACGGTTACTTATACCAAAATACAAATACCAATTATAGTATTGTTCACGCATTAGACGGTTACGATGAAATTTCTTTAACTAGTAATACTAAAATTATTACCAATGCAAGCGAATCTATATTAAAACCATCAGATTTATGTATTGAACAAATAGAAGAGTCTGAAATTTTTGGTGGTGTTACAGTAAAAGAAGCAGCTAAAGTATTTAAAAATATTATTAACGGTAAAGGTACCCAAGCTCAAAACAATGTAGTCTGTGCTAATGCTGGTCTAGCAATCGCAACTGTTGATGGCATTTCACATAAAGAAGGATTTGAACGCGCAAAAGAAAGTTTAGAAAGCGGTAAAGCAAAACTAGCACTAGAAAAACTTATAGAATTAAGTAAATAACTAAGTATTTTCTAACTTAAAAGTACAAGAAGTACATTATGAATATTTTAGATAAAATAACCAGAGACAAACGCATAGAAGTTAATCTTAGAAAGCAATTAATACCTATTAAACAATTAGAGCAATCTGTATTATTTAGCAAAACAGCAGTTTCTTTAGTTAACAATTTAAAAAATAGCACTTCTGGAATTATTGCAGAACATAAACGTCGTTCTCCATCAAAACAAGTTATAAATCACGACTTAAATGTTTTCGATGTTGCTAAAGGCTATGAAAATGCTGGTGTTTGTGGCATGTCGGTTTTAACAGATGGCAAATATTTTGGTGGTTCTTTAGACGATTTACTTACAGCAAGGTCAAATTGTAACCTACCATTATTACGTAAAGAGTTCATTATTGATAGCTATCAAATTATTGAAGCAAAAGCTTACGGTGCAGATGTTATATTACTAATCGCAGCAATACTCACTAAAAAAGAAATAAAGCAATTTTCAGAACTAGCAAAAAGTTTAAACTTAGAAGTGCTATTAGAAGTACATAATGAAGAAGAATTGCATAAGTCTATAATGCCAAGTTTAGATCTATTAGGCGTTAATAATAGAAATTTAAAAACATTTGAAGTAAGCCTAGAAACAAGCAAACAATTAAGTGAACTTATACCTAACGAATTTGTAAAAGTTTCAGAAAGTGGCATTAGTAGTGTTGAGGCTATAAAAACCTTAAAACCGTTTGGTTATAAAGGCTTTTTAATAGGAGAAAACTTTATGAAAACCAATAACGCAGGCGAAAGTGCAAAACAATTTATAAAACAAATAAACTTATAAAATTATGAAACTAAAAATATGTGGAATGAAAAATGAAAACAACATTTTAGATGTTGCAGAGTTAAATCCAGGTTATATGGGTTTCATTTTTTATGAGAAATCACCAAGACATTTTAACACCACAATTCCAGAACTCCCAGAAAGTATAAAAAAAATTGGCGTTTTTGTTAATGCTACTTTCGATTTTATTCGAGGTAAAGTAGAAAAACACGATTTACAAGGTGTACAACTTCATGGTGATGAGACTCCAGAACTTTGTAAAAGTTTAAAAGACTTAGGCATAATAGTAATTAAGGTGTTTTCTATAAAAAACCAATTTAATTTTAAAGTTTTAGAACCTTTTGAAGACGTTTGCGATTATTATTTATTCGATACTAAAGGCAAAGAACCAGGCGGAAATGGATACACGTTTAACTGGAACGTTTTAAAAAAATACCCATCAATAAAACCCTATTTTTTAAGTGGTGGTATTGGACCAAAAGAAATGGATTCATTACTTCTATTTTTAAAAAGACCAGAATCTGAATTTTGCGCTGCGGTAGATTTAAATAGCAAATTTGAAACTGCTGCTGGTTTAAAAAATACTGCTAAACTTAAAACATTTCAGCAAAAATTAATAGACACTAATTACCTACGATAAATTATGACTTATAATATAGACGACAAAGGATATTACGGTGAATTTGGTGGTGCATACATTCCAGAAATGCTTTATCCAAATGTTGAAGAGTTACGCCAAAACTACCTAAAAGTAATGGCAGAACCATCATTTAAAAAGGAATTTGATCAATTACTAAAAGATTACGTTGGGCGTCCATCACCACTGTATTTTGCAAAAAGATTAAGTGATAAGTACAAAACTAAAATCTATTTAAAAAGAGAAGATTTAAACCACACTGGTGCACATAAAGTAAACAATACAATCGGACAGATTTTAATGGCGCAACGTTTAGGTAAAAAACGCATAATTGCAGAAACTGGAGCAGGACAGCATGGTGTTGCAACTGCCACTGTTTGTGCGCTTATGGGCTTAGAATGTATAGTTTACATGGGAGAAATAGATATTGCTCGCCAAGCTCCAAATGTTGCAAGAATGAAAATGTTAGGCGCAACAGTAATACCTGCTACTTCTGGAAGTAAAACATTAAAAGACGCAACAAACGAAGCGATAAGAGATTGGATTAATAATCCTGTAGATACACATTATATTATTGGTAGCGTTGTTGGTCCGCACCCATATCCAGATATGGTTGCTCGTTTTCAAGCAGTAGTATCAGAAGAGATACAATGGCAATTAAAAGAAAAGGAAGGCAAAACAACACCAGATTATGTGATTGCCTGTGTTGGTGGTGGTAGCAACGCTGCTGGATCATACTATCATTATTTAGAAGATACTAATGTAAATTTAATAGCTGTTGAAGCTGCTGGTAAAGGTGTACATTCTGGTGAAAGCGCTGCAACTTCAGCACTTGGAAAAGAAGGTATTATTCACGGTAGTAAAACATTGTTAATGCAAACTGATGACGGGCAAATTACCGAGCCATATTCAATCTCAGCAGGATTAGATTATCCTGGTGTTGGACCAATGCATGCGCATCTATATAAATCTGGAAGAGCAGAATTTATCTCGGTCACAGATAATGAAGCAATGACATCTGGCTTAGAATTATGCAAATTAGAAGGTATTATTCCTGCCATAGAAAGTTCTCATGCCTTTGCAGTTTTAAATAAAAAAACATTTAAAGAGGACGATATTGTAGTAATTAATTTATCTGGTCGTGGTGACAAAGATTTAGATACCTACATAAAACATTTTGATCTGTAATAAAAAAGAAACGCCTTTTACTAATAAGCAAACATGAACAGAATAAATAAAAAACTAAAAGAAGATAAAAAGCTACTTAGCATTTACTTTACAGCTGGTTATCCTACATTAAATGATACTGTTACCATTATTGAAAAGCTTGAAAAGAGCGGAACAGACATGATAGAAATAGGATTACCATTTAGCGATCCTTTAGCCGATGGACCAACAATACAAGCCAGTTCAACGCAAGCACTTAAAAATGGTATGACTACTAATGTACTTTTTAAACAATTAAAAGATATTAGACAAAGAGTTTCTATACCTTTAATAATTATGGGTTATTTTAATCCAATGTTGCAATATGGTGTAGAAGCATTTTGTAAAAAATGTCAAGATGTTGGTATAGATGGGTTAATTATTCCAGACTTGCCTGTAGATGTTTATAACGAAAAATATAAAGCAGTATTTGAAAAATACGGTCTAATAAATGTGTTTTTAATAACACCACAAACAAGTGAAAAGCGAATTAATTTTATAGACTCTATTTCAAATGGATTTATATATATGGTAAGTAGCGCAAGTGTTACTGGAAGTAATTCTGGTTTTGGAGACGAGCAAACCAAATACTTTAAACGTATTGCAAAAATGAATCTAAAAAACCCTCAAATTATTGGTTTTGGTATTTCAGATAACGAAACCTTTTCTCAAGCTACACAACATGCTAAAGGTGCAATAATAGGCTCAGCTTTTATAAAAAATCTTACAAAAAGTGGTTTATCGAAAATTGACAATTTTATAAAATCTATTATAAATTAATAGTTATATTGGTACATTATTAATCAACTAACAACCTTAATTTATGGAATGGTATTTAAAAGTCGTAAGAGATAATTACGCAAATTTTGAAGGCAGAGCAAGACGTCAAGAATATTGGATGTTTACATTATTTAATTTTTTAATAATTATGGCACTAGCTATAGTAAGTGGCGTATTAGCAACTTCTTTAGATGCTCCAGCTTTTATGGCTATTTATTTTATATATGCTTTAGCTGTAGTAATACCTAGCTTAGCTGTAGCGGTAAGAAGACTGCACGATACAGGTAAAAGTGGCTGGTATTATTTAATATCATTAATACCTTTAATTGGAGGAATTTGGTTAATTATTTTATTTGCTACAGAAGGCGATGTGGGACCAAACGAATATGGACCAGACCCAAAAAAACCTACTAATTTAGGAGCAGATACAGAGCGTAAAAACACGCATGTAATTAGTTAGTTTTAACGTTTCTACAACAAAACCTTATAATAGTTTTAATAGTTAAATAGCTTTATTTTAATAACTTAGAGTAAATCTAAAAACTAAAAAAATATTATGGGAACTATAGCAGATAAAAGAAAATTTAAAACAACAAAAACACAAACAAATCCTACAAACCCAACTGGGAATACAAATGTAGAGACTAATAAATTTGATATTGACGAGTCAACTATCAAAGATCAACAAAAAAAGAAATAATTTATTTTAAATTATTATTTTGTGAAGCCTAAGCTTAATTTAAGTTTAGGCTTTACTTTTTATACATTATATGGCTTTAAACATAGTATTAATAGAACCCGAAATACCTAATAACACTGGAAATATTGGCAGACTTGCTTTAGGCTCTGGTTCAACTTTACATTTAGTAAAACCTTTTGGTTTCGAAATTACCGATACCCGATTAAAACGTGCTGGTTTAGATTATTGGCAACATTTAAACCTTCATTATTATGATAATATAGAAGACTTTTTAGAAAAAAATAAAACTAAAAAAATGGTTTTTCTTTCTAGTCATGGCACAAAACAACATTGGGATATTAAATTTGAAGACGATTTATTTTTAGTCTTTGGAAAAGAATCAAAAGGCTTACCAAAATCATTAACATCTAAACACCAAGATAAGTTGTTTAAAATACCACTTTACAGCGAACACATTCGCAGTTTAAATTTAGCAAATGCTGTTAGTATTGTTGTGTATGAAGGTTTAAAACAAATTAATACCATTTAAAAAGTAACTTATGCTAGATTTCATTTCGGTTTTAGAGGCTGAATTTGAAAAGAACTCAAATTTAGAATTAGCTATAAAGCAAGAAGCTTATATGCGTAACCAATTTAAAACATTTGGTATTAAAACCGAAAACAGAAGACGCATACAAAAGCCCTTTTTAGTTAAAGCGTACTTACCTAAACAAGAAAATCTAGAAACCATTGTTAAAACACTTTGGAGTAAACCGCAGCGTGAATTTCAATATTTTGGCCAAGAATTAGCTTTTAAATATTTGAAAAATATTCAAGAAAAGGATATTGCATTATATGAGTTTATGGTAAGCAATAAATCTTGGTGGGATACTGTAGACTTTATTGCCATAAAATTAATAGGCAATTATTTTAAAGTATATCCAGAGTTACAAAAGCAATACATAGATAAATGGCTTAAATCTAATAATATGTGGCTACAACGCTCAGCATTATTATTTCAATTAAAATATAAAAAAGATTTAAATCCTGAATTAATGGCTTATACCATATCGCAATTACTAGGCTCTAAAACTTTTTTTATAAATAAAGCTATTGGTTGGATTTTAAGAGAATACAGTCGTACAAATCCAGAATGGGTTTTAAATTTCACAAAAGAAACCGTTTTAAGTAATTTAAGCAAAAAAGAAGCTTTAAGGCTAATTAATTAAACTTCTGGCAATTACTTGACAATCTTATTTTTTTAGTCTAACTTCGTTTAACACATGATATTAAACATTAAAACGGTTTGATATCATAAGCTATTGTAAAACATATGAAAAAAATCCTGCTAATAACAATAATCGGAATTTTAATTCACTCTTGCTCAGCTACTAAAACTGGAAAAGAAGGGACAAGATACTTCGATGAAAATAATATGGAAGTTAGCAAATCAACGTTCCATAAAATCCGTTTAACAAATAATTTATTAGATATTCCCGGAGATTCTACAAATCATAAAAAATTAACTTTAAGAGAAAAACGTGGAAAAATAACAAACAGAGCCTTATTGGAAACGTTACTTGAGAAAGAAATAAATCAAGAATTAGATTCTACAAAACCAATAGTTATAATTTATTATCCAGGAAAAGACCCTTGTAATTCAAGTGGTTCAGCTCCAATAGAATCAAGGAGAAATTGGTTCAGACAATTAGAAGATGGAATCAGTCAAGTTGCACAAACTAAACCAATTTATATTTATAAAGATAATGATGGCTTAAAAAAATATGATGGAATTTTGACTTGGCACAAAGACCCAGAAGGAACTATTGAAAGACTATTTTTTGAACATCATTATCCATGTAGTAGTTTTGTGGTTATTTCTAAAAATGGTGACTATATAAGTTACTTTGGAGAATTTGGAATAGAATATATTTGGGAAGCAACTCAAATAATGAATAAATAAATACGTTTTACAACAATGGCTATAAGTAATTGCTTGTTCTCGCCTACTTTGGAAATTCCTGCAGAATTTCCAATTTGGTGTGTACTTGTAAAGTTAAGTGATAAACCACGCAACAAACCATATACATACACGTTAAACGAAAACGGATAATTATTTAAGAATTCTTTTTTAAATATTCTAAATAAAAATCCTCAACTTTTTTTCGTGCCCAAGGTGTACGCCTCAAAAATTTTAAGCTAGATTTCACAGATGGATTATCATTAAAACAACGAATATTAATATTATAGCCTAAATATTCCCAGCCATAATGCGCTTGCAACTCTGTTACAATTTGTTCTAATTTAATACCATGTAGAGGGTTATTAGGTTGAGACATATTAAGATAACATTTTTTTTATTTTTGTTGCTTTCTCAAAATGATCTAGTTGGTGGGTTTCTATCCACCATGTTGCAGCCTCCATTAACAACTTGGGATTATCGTTTTTGTTTTTAAAAAAGGCATAAAAAGACAAACCTACGGTATTACCTTTTTGAGCAATTTTTTTATCGCAAATTTCTATAATTTTGTCTCTTAGAGCTTCGGTCATAATATCTTTAGCCTTTAAATACAAAAATACATATTACAATTTAAACTTAATTTCTAGTCGTGTTTGAGCGTCTATCACTAGTTCGGCTTTTGTTTTTATTTCGGTTACGGTTTCTTCCACCATTACCAGAACTATTTCCGCTACTTTTAGCATTTCGCCTACCAGAATTAGAGCCTTGAGATTTTGCCTTATTAGGATTTCTCTTTTGCCTATTTTGACCAGGTTTTATTGGCGCTGTAGAAGCATTTGGATCTGGTTCAAAACCTTCAAGAATTTCAACTTTAAGTTTTTCTCCTATTAGTTTTTCAATATCTCTTAAATATTGAGTTTCGTCTGCACTTACTAAAGAAATAGCTTCTCCTTTTGCTCCTGCTCTACCTGTTCTACCTATTCTGTGTACGTAATCTTCAGAAATATTTGGAATTTCAAAGTTAATAACGTGCGGTAATAGTGGTATGTCTAAACCACGAGCAGCAATATCTGTTGCAACCATTACTCTAATAGTTCCGTCTTTAAAACCTTTTAGAGCTTTTGTTCTTGCTCCTTGACTTTTATTACCATGTATAGCTGCGGCTGTAATTCCAGAGCTAATCATTTTTTTAGTTAACTTATTTGCTCCATGTTTAGTTCGAGTAAAAACTAAAACTTGTTTCCAATTACCATCACTAATTAGTTTAATTACTAATCCTGTTTTTAAACCTTTTGCTACACGATATACTTTTTGAGAAATTGCTTCAACAGCTGTATTCTCTGGTGTTGCTTCAACCTGTACTGGGTTTTTTAATATATTAAATGCTAGTTTTTTAATGTCTTTAGAAAATGTTGCCGAAAACATTAAATTTTGTCTTTTATCTGGCATCAATTTCATTACACGTTCTATATCGCGTAAAAAACCCATATCTAACATACGGTCTGCCTCATCTAAAACAAAAATTTCTACACGTTTTAAAGACAATAAACCTTGATTGTTTAAATCTATTAAACGACCAGGAGTAGCAACTAAAACATCAACTCCTTTTCTAATATTTGCAACTTGTGGTTTTTGGTTTACACCTCCAAAAATTACAGCACTTCGTAAATTTAAAAACTCGCTATATTCTTTTACATTAGCATAAACTTGTGCTGCTAATTCTCTTGTTGGTGTTAATACCAAAGCACGAATTGGCCTAAATTTTTCTTTTGGATTTTCACTAAGAATATGCAATAATGGCAAAGTAAAGCCAGCTGTTTTTCCTGTTCCTGTTTGGGCAGATGCTAATACATCGTATCCGTCTAAAACTGGAGGTATTGCTTTAGCTTGTATTGGTGATGGATTTTCGTATCCTTTTTTGCTAATAGCTTTTAATAAAGGCTCAGACAAGCCTAATTGTTTAAATGACATAAATAAAGTTTGTGAGATAAACTCTATTATGCAGGCTACCTCTTTTTAATTGAAAAGCAAAGGTAGTGCTTATTTATAGGTTAAGCCTATAATTGGGAAATGTTTGTGTTTTTGAATGTGATTTTATAAATTCTAAAAACATTTCATCTACAATTTACAACAGTTTAGAACCTTAATCTTTTAATTATTAAATAATTATACGAGTTTTGTAAACATTATGAGTAAACAAAAAACCATTATTTTTAGAATTGTTTTATTAGTAGGTACAGTAACTTCGCTATTTTTTGTGCCTTGGTTATTAGTAAAAGCTTGGATATTGCCTTTACCAAATACCGTACAAAAACAAATGGATCAAGCTATTAATCATGGCTTTGATGGCATGATTGTATATATAGATCAAACCGATAAAAAACCTCAATTTTTAGCTTCTGGCTGGCATAATAAAGAAACTAAAACACCTGCTAAACCAAAAGCTCTATTTAAAATTGCAAGTATTGGTAAATTGTACGATGCTGTAACGGCTACAAAATTAGTAAGTGAAGGTAAGCTTTCTCTAAATAAAACATTAGCAGATTACCTACCCGAACTTATTGGTAGAATTGAAAATGCCGAAAAAATTACTTTAAAACACATGATACAACATAAAAGTGGTATCCCTAATTACTCTGATGCTCCAAATTTTTGGGCAAACCCAACTAAAACGTTTAAAGAAAGTCTTGATTTAATTATAGATAAACCTGCTAATTTTGAGCCTGGTGAAGATTACGAATATTGTAACACTAACTATCTATTATTAAACGAAATAATGAATAACGTTTTGGGCTACGATAAATTTGTTTTTATTCAAGAAGAAATTTTAAAACCTCTAAACCTTAAAAACACTTTTAAATCGTTAGATGAAGTAGATATTAATGCGGTTATGAGTGGTTACCATGTTGGTTACCCTTATAATTTGAGAGCAGATGAATATGGCATGCTTGCCACTGCAGAAGATGTTGGTATATTTTTAAGAGCATTAAATAACGGCTCTGTTTTTAAACCTGGCGAAAAAGAAATTTATACATCTATTTATAAATATGAACATTCTGGTTGGGTTCCAGGTTACCAAAGTTTTGCAAACTACTATGAAGATATTGATGCTGTTATAGTTGCTTTTTACAGCACAACCGATTCAAAATTATATAATTGGAACCTATCTGAAATAATAAACTCTCGAATTAAAAAAATTGTAGAAAATAAATGATATTGCAGTTGGTGATTATAGAAACTCACGATATTGCATGACGCGAAAATCGAAAGTTGAAAAGTCTGGATTTTTAGATTTTAACTGTTTATACAAAGGGTTGCTACCTATTGATATATTTGCTGCTCCAGATGCAGAAGTTAGAGATACGGTTTTAATTATACGTTTCTTTTTTAATTTCTTTTTAGGTTCTGCCAATACAAATTGATGCATTTTAGGCGTTTCTTTTGAAATTAATTCTAATTTTAAGTTGTATGTTTTTATATGTTTTCTAAAAAAATATTCTGGACCATTTTTAGAGTTTCCTCCTGTAAATAAAAGCGTATCAATTTTAGGATATTGTTTTAAATACGATACAATATCGCGAAGTACAATATTTTTCATACCTAAATCTGAAGCATTAATTTTATCTCTCTCGGCACTTTCTACAATATCACAAACGCCTATTTTATTAGCTATTAAAAAAGCTTTACGCTGCTCTACTGCTTTTTGTGAATTATTATAGAGCAAATTAAGATTATGAATTTTATCTATAAATAACCATAGCGAATTGTAGTAACTGCCATAACAAAAGTCAACATCTTTATCTAACAATTCGCCTGTTGAAAATCTTGGCGGTGGCAAAGTACCAACTATTAATTTTGTAGTATCCTGCTTTATAAATGGTTTATATGGATGTTTATGTTTAAACATATTATTTAAGCAGAGACAATAGGATAATTACATGTTTTTAAGCAACTTCTCTACCTCTGCAACTGTGCTTCTAAATTTTTGCTTGTTAGGCTTTGTCATGTGTTTTGCTTCGTCTGAAATCTCTTCAAGTAACACCTTTGCCTCGTTTGTTTTATTTCTATTAATTAAAAACTTTGCCAATACTAGGCGCTCGTTGTAATTATCGTAACGAACATCTATTGCTTTTAGTTGCTCCTCTGCAGCATTAACTTCTCCCAATTGCTCTAAAGCTAAGCCGTATGTAAATTGAGTTTTAGATTTTTTAAATTGTGCGTCTTTTTTTATAGCGTTTGCGTAAGCGACTGCTTGTTTATAATTTTTAGCATGATAATTTGCTTTGACTAATTGGGCTTTTAAAAAATAATTGTTTTGGCTTTCGTCTTTTATAGCATCTTCATAATACTTTATAGCATTTTCAAAATCATTCATTTCGAAATAAGCATCGGCTAAATTGACTTTATTTTGGTATGTATCTGAAAATTCTAATTGTTTTTTTAAATCGTTTACCCGTTTTGTTGGTACTAAAATATTAGTAATGTTTTCTTGAATTTTATTAGCATCTCGCTTGTTATAAACCTGGGTTACCAAGTAAATTATACAACCTATTAATGGTAAAAATATAATAAGAAAAATCCAGTAATAATCGTTACGGTTTTTAATAAGATGATATATACAAAACGCTTGAAACGCAACAATAAGGTAGTATGCCATTAGTTAAATTAAGTTTAAAGTCTAAAGATAATAAAACAAATCCCTAATTAATTTATTACCTTTATAAAAAGCAAAAACTATGGGAAAAGGAGATAAAAAATCGAAACGTGGTAAAATTAGTCGTGGTACTTTTGGTACGCGTAGGCCTAAAATTAAAAAGCGTGTTCGTCCTGAAACTAAGATTGAAATTAATAAAAAAATTAAACCTTAATTACCTTGTAAAGACTAAATTGTGTTCGCTTGACAACTCGTCACTTAAACCGTAACCTTCTACTGTAAAGCCTTTTAAATCTTCTATTGTTTTTGCATTTGTATCTACAATATATCTTGCCATTAAACCTCTTGCTACTTTGGCATAAATGGCTATAATTTTATATTTACCGTCTTTAAATTCTTTAAATTCTATATTGGTTACTGGTACTTTTAATGCTTTTGTATCTATGGCTTTAAAGTATTCTTTACTAGCTAAGTTTACAAACACCTCATCGTCTTCTAGTTCATTATTTAAACTTGTAACTATGTCTTTTTTCCAAAATTCGTAAAGATTTTTTTTGGCTCCAACAGGCATTTTTGTTCCCATTTCTAAACGGTAAGCTTGTATTAAATCTAATGGTTTTAAAACGCCATATAATCCAGATAGTATTCTTACAGTGTTTTGTAAGGTTTCTATTTTATTTTCTGGTATTGTATAGGCATCTAAACCTCTGTAAACATCACCATTAAAGGCATAAATGGCTTGTCTTGCATTGTCTTTATTAAATGGTAATTGCCAATCTTGATTACGCTCGTAGTTTAATTGCCCTAAGTTATCGCTTATATGCATAAGCTTAGATATACTTTTAGCTGATTTCTTTTTTAAAACTTTATTTAGTTTTTCGGCTTGATTTAAAAATGAAGATTCTGTTGTTTGTGTTGTTGGCAAACTGGTTTCGAAATCTAATGACTTTGCTGGTGATATAACTAATTTCATATGTATACGTTGTAACCTCTAGTTTTTACTATGGGTTTTAATTTTAAATTTATGGTGTACTTTTATTATAGCACTAAATTACAAATAGTATAAGCTTAAAAAAAATGGTGCTTATCGTTTTTTTTAATAATGAAATTTGAATTTATTATCGTTATTTTATTTGCGTTAGCGATTGCAACGGCATCCTTTTTTTGCTGCCATATATGGCAAAAAAAGATATAGTGTAAAGCGCGACCAAAACAAGTTTTTTCTGCTTGTTTTGGTAACGCCCTAATGTTCTAAATGTGAAGCATAACCACGCCATTTCTCGATACAGGCTTGCATATCGTCTGGTACTGATGTATTAAATTGCATGATTTTGCCTGTTTCTGGATGCTCGAATCCTAGTGTTTTTGCGTGTAAGGCTTGACGTGGCAATACTTTAAAGCAATTGTCTACAAATTGCTTGTATTTGGTAAAGGTTGTGCCTTTTAGTATGCGCTCACCGCCGTATCGCTCGTCGTTAAATAAGGTGTGCCCAATATGTTTCATGTGCACACGAATTTGGTGTGTTCTACCTGTTTCGAGTTTGCAGGATACTAAGGTTACATAGGTTAAGCGCTCTAATACTTTGTAGTGTGTTACGGCTGGTTTTCCTTTGTCTGCGTCGTCATCCATATAGACCGTGTTTTGAAGTCGGTTTTTTGGATGACGGCCAATATTTCCTTCTATTGTACCTTCGTCTTCTTCCATATTTCCCCAAACAATGGCTACATATTCTCGCTCGCTGGTTTTGTCTTTAAACTGTTTTGAGAGGTGCGCCATGGCGTGTTCGGTTTTTGCTACTACTAGCAAACCACTTGTGTCTTTATCTATTCTATGTACCAATCCTGGTCTATCACTAGAGTTTTTTGGTAAATTATCGAAGTGATATATTAATGCGTTTATTAAGGTGCCTGAGTAGTTACCATGTCCTGGATGTACTACCATTCCTGCTGGTTTGTTTACTACTAATAATGTATCGTCTTCGTACACTATGTCTAATGGTAAATCTTCTCCAACTAATAAATTCTCGAATGGTGGATGCTCAAAAAGTACTTTAATAACATCTAACGGTTTTACTTTATAGTTAGATTTTACTGGTTGATCGTTAACGTAAATATTGCCTTCTTTTGCTGCGGCTTGTATTTTATTTCGTGTTGCGTTTTCAACTTTATTCATTAACCATTTATCTATGCGTAAAGGTGCTTGACCTTTATCTGCAATAAAAGAGTGGTGCTCGTATAAACCAGTATCTTCATCTGGTAATTGTGGTGTGTAGTCTGCCATTATTATGAGCGATTACCGTTACCTAACACCAAATCTAACGTTGATGTTTTAGGGAGTAACTCGCCAGATTTTACACTTTGGTTTTTATAACGAATGCTTCTTACCTCGTCTTTCCCTAAGTGGTCTATATATGTTATTTTTCCTATTTTAAATCCTAATGCCTCAAGTGTTGGTTTGGCTTGACGAAACGTTCTACCTACTAAACTTGGTATTGCTATTTTTCTATATCCAGATGGATTTAATGTAATGTAAATTTTTCTATTCTTTTTAACGTCTGATCCTGGTTTGGGATCTTGATCAATTACAGAGTATTTTGGGTAATCTGGATTAAAATTAGCACTGTCTTGAATTTCCATTACCAAATTGTTTTCATCTAATTCTATTTTAGCAACGTCTATAGATTTTCCTTTTAAATTTGGAACCGTTTCAAAATTACCATGATTTGTAGATATGTTTAACCACTTAAGTATGATAAAACATAAAACAACTATAGCGACTACAGCTAAAGCTAGTTGCTTAAAAAAAACTTTACTGGTTAAAAATTTAACAATACTCATTGACGAATTTATTTTAAAAATAGTGAGACAAATATATAAAAACTAAAAGGTTTTTTGTTTGATACAAATAAATGATATTTTTACCAAACTCAATTTTATATAGAGTTATTGTATTTACAATAAAAACCCAAGTACATTTATATAATTAAACAGTTTTACCGCTTTCGCGGAATTTTAAGATGAAAAAAAATATCGCCATTATAATGGGTGGCTACTCTAGCGAATACCAAATTTCACTAAAAAGTGGAAATGTGGTTTATAATACATTGAATAAAGAAAAATATAATGCTTACCGTATTCATATTTTTGAAAACAAATGGGTTTATGTAGATGCTAACGATAAAGAATACGCCATAGATAAAAACGATTTTTCGGTTTTAGTAAACGAAACTAAAATTACTTTTGACTGTGTTTTTAATGCCATACATGGTTCGCCTGGAGAAGATGGTTTTATACAATCGTACTTTAAACTAATAAATTTACCACAAACCAGTTGCGATGCGTACCAAGCTGCATTAACCTTTAATAAAAGAGACTGTTTAAGTGTTTTAAAACCTTATGGCATTTTAACTGCAGAGAGTTACTATCTAAATTTAGGTGATATAATTAATGAAGACCAAATTATAAACAAAGTTGGTTTGCCTTGTTTTGTAAAAGCTAATAAAGCCGGAAGTAGTTTTGGGATTTCTAAAGTACATGAAAAAGAGAAATTAAATGCAGCTATAGACATTGCTTTTAAAGAAGACAATGAAATAATTATAGAATCGTTTTTAGACGGTACAGAAGTTTCCGTTGGTGTTATAACTTATAAAGGTGAAACTAAAGTTTTGCCTATTACAGAAATATTTAGTGAAAATGATTTTTTTGATTATGAAGCCAAATACCTTGGTAAGTCTCAAGAAATTACACCAGCAAGAATTACTAAAGAACAAGAAAACAAAGTAATTACTGTTGCAAAAAAAATATATAATGTTTTGAAAATGAAAGGCTATACACGTAGCGAATTTATTTTTAAAGATGGTGAACCGCATTTATTAGAAATGAATACAATTCCTGGTTTAACTAACGAAAGTATTTTACCTCAACAAGCCGCTGAAGCTGGTATAACAATGGAAGCTTTATTTGATAGTGCTATTGAAGAGGCTTTAAAAAGTTAATATTGTTTATATTTATAAAACAATAACCCTAACCAGCACGTAAATGGTATTTTTTGGAAGTAGAGCCTCTAAGTTAAAAGAAGGCAGAATTAGCAATATAAAATGTACTAATTGCGACACACAAACTAGTATGGATTATTCTATATTTGGTAAGTATGCGCACATATATTGGATCCCTACATTTCCAACAGGTAAAAAAAGTGTTTTTGAATGTACAAACTGCAAACGCACTTTTAAAAAAAAAGAATTAACCCAACAAATTAAACATAAATTTGAATTAGAAAACAAACCCAGTTTCCCAATATGGTATTTTAGCGGCTTAGCTGTAATAATAGGTATAATTTTTATTGGCATCTGGATTTCTAAACAAAACGATTTAGATAATGAAGATTATATTAGCGCACCACAAGTTGGTGATGTTTACTCTGTAAAAGGTAATCAAGAAGACTATTATACCTTAGCTAAAGTAACTAAAGTTACTAACGACAGTTTACACCTTATTTTCAACGATTATGAAACCGATAAACGTACAGGTGTTAATAAAATTGATAAAGATGAAAATTATACTGTAGGTCGATTTAATTATTCTAGAGCCGAAATTTTAGCTCTTTTTAAAGACAATATCATCTACGATATAGATAGAAATTAAATAAATACATTAGTATATAATGTAGATAACAAAAGCACAATGAAACGAGCACTTTTTCCGGGATCATTTGACCCAATCACTCTTGGACATTACGATATTATTAAACGTGGCGTAAAACTTTTTGATGAAGTTATTGTAGCCATTGGTGTAAACTCTGAAAAAAACTATATGTTTTCTTTAGAAGATAGAAAACGTTTTTTAGAAGACGCCTTTAAGGATGAACCTAAAGTAAAGGTAGTAACTTATAAAGGTTTAACCATAGACTTTTGTAAAGCTATGGATGCCAAATTTATATTGCGTGGATTAAGAAATCCAGCAGATTTTGAATTTGAAAAAGCTATTGCACATACCAATAGAAAACTATCTAAAATAGAAACAGTTTTTCTTTTAACCGCTGCAAGAACATCATTTATAAGTTCTAGTATAGTTAGAGAAGTTATTAGAAATAATGGCGACTACACCGTTTTGGTTCCAGATAGTGTAAGAGTAAAATAAAAAAAGCGAGCCAAATGGCTCGCTTTTTTTATTAGAATTTATATTCTGAAAGCGGTTTAGGGAAATCTTCTGGATTTGCCGCTAAATGATAACGAGGATCATCAACATCTTCTATAATAACACCTCTAAATTTTGGGCTAGCTTTGTATAACAGAATTTTACAATCTTCACTTAAATGTTTTAGCTTAATGTTTTTTCCTTCAGCTTCATATTTTTCTACTAAATTAAAAATAGCTTCTATTGCAGAGTGATCACTAACACGAGATTCTACAAAGTCAATCTCTATATTTTCTGGATCGTTTTTAGCATCAAACTTCTCGTTAAAAGCTTGAATACTTCCAAAAAATAATGGTCCCCAAATTTCATAAACTTTAGTTCCATCTGCTTTTAAACGTTTTCTTGCTCTAATTTTCTTGGCGTTTTCCCAAGCAAATACTAATGCAGATATTATTACGCCAATAAAAACAGCAACTGCTAAGTCTACAAATACCGTTACTAAAGATACGGTGATTAACACAAAAGCATCGGACATTGGTATTTTTTTAAGTATTCTAAAACTAGACCAAGCAAAAGTTTCAATTACCATCATGAACATGACTCCTACTAAAGCTGCAATTGGTACCATTTCAATTAATTTATCTGCAAATAAAATAAACGACAATAGCGTTACTGCCATCATTATACCAGACAATCTACCACGTCCACCAGCATTAATATTAATTACAGTTTGACCAATCATACCACAACCACCAGTACCACCAAATAATCCAGAAACTATATTTCCTGCGCCTTGTGCAACGCACTCTCTATTTCCATTTCCTCTAGTTTCGGTTAACTCATCAACTAAATTCATTGTCATTAAAGACTCTATTAATCCAACAGATGCAGCTAAAAAAGCAGGTAGCGCAATAAACTTTAAAGTATCTAAATTAAACGGAAGCTTTTCCCAAAGCTCCATGTTTGGCGTAGGAAATTCTCCTTTTAAACCTGTTCCTCCACCTTCAATTATATAAGATCCAACAGTAGAAACATCCATATTAAAACCAATAACGATTAAACTAGTAACTAGAATTGCTGTTAAAGCTGCTGGTAATTTTTTTGTAAGCTTAGGTAATAACCAAATAATAGCCATAGTTAATAGCACTAAACCTATCATGGTATACAACTCGGTACCTTGCATATAAGTGCTTACATACTCGTTTACACCTGCATCTGAAACTTGTAAAGATTTATGAGAAAACATTTTTACCTGAGCTATAAAAATAACTATAGATAAACCGTTAACAAATCCCATCATTACTGGATGCGGTATTAACCTTACAAAGCGACCAAGCTTAAATACACCTGCAAAAATTTGAATAATCCCCATTAAAACTACACAAGCCATAAGGTAAAAGAAACCCATATTCTCTATAGGCGTATCCATTAACATACCTTTTGTATGACCATCTGCAATCATACTTACAAAAATCACGGCTACTGCTCCTGCTGCTCCAGAAATTAATCCTGGTCGACCTCCAAAAATAGCAGTAATTAAACCTATAATAAATGCTCCAGACAAAGCCATTAACGGATCTATTTGAGCTACAAAAGCAAAGGCAACAACCTCTGGAATCATTGCTAAAGACACAGTGATTCCTGCTAATACATCGTCTTTTATATTTGGTGTAATTTTTCTAACAAACTCTGTCATTATTTCTGTTTTTTAAAGGTGCAAAAGTACGATTATTAAGAGATTCACAAACGCATATTCCTATATTTGTTAAACTAAAAATTACTAAATCGATTGAAATGAAGAAAATATTAGCCACTTTACTACTAATATCTGGTTTAAGTTGTGACTCTAAAAAAGAATATGACTTTACAACAGTGTTTGAAAAAACTAAAGGTTTTGAAACCGCAACTTACTCTCAAACTATTAATTTTTATAAAAACTTAGCCAAAAAATATAATACGATTTCTATAGATTCTATTGGTGCTACAGATTCTGGAAAACCATTACATATAGTAACTTTTAACGAAGCTGCGAATTTTAATTTTGAAACCATAAGAAATACCAAACGTACTATTTTAATAAATAATGGTATTCATCCTGGAGAAAGTGATGGTATAGATGCAACAATGATGCTTTACAGAGACCTTGCTAATGGAAAAATTAATGCACCAAAAAACACAGTTTTAACAACCATACCTATATATAATATTGGTGGTAGTTTAAACCGTAATACGCATTCTAGAACAAACCAAAACGGACCAAAATCTTACGGTTTTAGAGGTAATGCTCGTAATTACGACTTGAATAGAGATTTTATTAAAACTGACACCAAAAATGCAAAAACATTTGCTGAGATTTTTCACTTAATACAACCTGATGTTTTTATAGATAACCATGTAAGTAATGGAGCAGACTACCAATACACATTAACACATTTATTTACGCAACATAACAAACTGGGTGGCGAATTGGGTAATTATATACAAACTTTTATGATGCCTGAATTAGAAAAAAAATTAAAAGATAAAGCATGGGATATTACACCATATGTAAATGTTTTTAATAATGTTCCCGAAAAAGGTTTTAGTCAATTTATGGACTATCCTCGCTACTCTACAGGATACACTTCTCTATTTAATACCTTTGGTATGATGGTAGAAACACACATGCTAAAACCATATAAACAGCGTGTAGAAGGCACATACGAATTAATGAAAAGCATGATTGAAATCACCGAAGAAAACGGACAAACAATTAAAAACTTAAGAGAGAAAGCCAATACTAATTATACAGCAAATTCAAAATATCCTTTACAATGGGAAATTGATACTTTAAAAAATACGGTTTTAAATTTTAAAGGTTACGAAGGAAACCAAATAACGAGTAAAATTACAGGAAGTAATAGATTAAAGTACGATAGAAACCAACCATTTACTAAAAAGGTAACTTACAACAATTACTTTAAACCTACTTTAAGCATTACAATTCCTAAAGCATATATTATCCCACAAGGATGGCATGAAGTAATAGCAAGATTAAAACGTAATAAAATAGCACTTATTGAGCTAAATAAAGATTCTACAATACAAGTTGAAAGTTATAAAATAAAAGATTTTAAAAGTAGAAAATCACCTTACGAAGGTCATTATCTTCATTACAATACAACTATTACAAATACAACAGAAACTATTACTTTTAGAAAAGGAGATTATATTGCAACTACTAATCAACCAGGCGTAAGATATTTAATTGAAGTATTAGAACCTCAAGCTCCAGATTCATTTTTTAATTGGAATTTTTTTGATACTATTTTACAACAAAAAGAAGGTTTTTCTCCCTATGTGTGGGAAGATAAAGCTTTAGAGATTTTAGAAAACAATCCTGAATTAAAACAGAACTTTGAAAATAAAAAATCTCAAGATATAAACTTTAATAAGAATTGGTATCAGCAATTAGATTGGATTCATAAACAGAGTGAACATTACGAATCTGCCCATTTAAAATATCCTATTTACAGACTTAAATAAAAAAAGCCGTTGCAATTTGCAACGGCTTTTTTTTATTATTAATAATTAAATCATTAGTTATTTGCTAACCTGAATCTTTTTACTAAAGCTTCTAAAGTTAGATTGGAATTTAACTACATATAGTCCTGTAGATAAAGCACTAGTATTTACTTGAGTTTTTCCAAATGTTGAATTATCGAAAGCACCTTTTATAACTTGCTTTCCGTTTAAATCGAATACTTGGTAATTCATTACCTCAGCATCTAATAATAATAATTCTACGTTTAAGTTATCTACAACAGGATTAGGATATAATTTAATATCTACACTTGCTGTTTCAACAACTTCTTCTGGTTTAGAAACTAAAGTGTTTTTTGTAGTTTCTACTGTTTGTAAATCCTCTCCTTTAATTGGTTCTACTTTAGGCTCATCTGTATTTGCTGCTCTTTCATCTGGACCTGCTGTAATTACTACAATAGACTTTCCTGCATCATCTAAAGATGCACAAATATTGTTATTAGCTAAAGTATTTAAAACATCTGTAGGAGTTGTAGTTCCTGGTACAATTGAATTTAAATCTAAAGTCTCAGGATTGTATACTAATAAGTGAACTCTAAATAATCCAGCTTGATTTATAGCTGCTGATAAACCAACTTCAAAAGACTTAATTGTACGAATACTTCCGTTATCGTCATCATCATCATCGTCATCATCACTACCGTCTGCTTTAGAAGAAATTAAAGTACAATAGTTATAACCTTCTGGTAAAACGGCATTTGGTCCAGGTGTTACTTGTACTCTTTTCTGGAATCCTGGTAATACTAAATAAATTGATCCGTCTGTATTTGTTGAACCTGCTTCTGCATCACATACTTCGTCTGGTCCATCTGTAATTGTAAATGTTACTGTGTCTTCATCACATAAAGTTCCATTACAGTAGTTTCCTGTAAATAAAGATCCTTTTACTTGAAAAGTTCCTGTTCCTAAGAACCAAGCACCATTACCTGCTGGAAAAGTGTATGGTAAATAGTTTTCAATAATGTTATAAACTTGACCTGTATTTACATTTGTAACTTCAAATCTTAAACTATCTGAATCTCCGTTTACTATACCATCAATATAAAAACCTGCAGGTAAATCGTTAACAGTATAAAGACCTCCATCTACAATAGTAGTGGCTTGGTCTGTTCCATTTGTAAATTGGAATTCTGTAATATCACCACAGTTATCTTCATAGATTGTAAAAGTGATACATACCGCATCACATTTTGTTCCGCATAAATTATTATACTTATATACACTTGAATAAAACTGAAAAGTACCTGTACCTAATGTCCAAGCAGAATTTCCTGCTGGATAAGTGTATGGTAACACATTTTCTGTATTAGAATAAACTGCTCCTGTGTCTAAGTTTGTAATTCTATTGTATGCACTTTCTGATACTCCAGATACTAATACATCAACATAAAAGTTATATGGTAAAGAAGCAATATCGTAAGTACCTCCATTTGTAATGTTTACAGAGTTTGTACCATTAGAAAATGCTAAACCATCAATTTGACCACATGGTGGTGTATTTGTTAAAGTAAAACGTATAGTTTCAGTATCACAAGAATAGCTGTTACAGTAGTTGTACTTGTATAATTTAGCTTTAATCTCGTAAGTTCCTGGACCATAGCTCCAAGCTCCATTTCCTCCTGGAAAAGTATAAGGTAAGTAGTTTTCTTGGATAGTAATATACTGTCCAGTATTTAAATTTTTAACTCTAATTTTAGCACTTTGAGAATACCCACTAACTTTCACATCAACAAAAAAGTTATTTGGTAAATCGCCTATTGTATAAGTACCATTATTAGTTATTGTTGTAGAAGAACTTCCGTTTGAAAATTTAAAGCCAGAAATTTGACCACAATAAGTCTCGGCCATAACCGAATTTGAAAAAATAAAAGAAAACATCAAGAACAGACTTGCTGTAAATGTGGTTTTCAAATTTGAATTAAGTAAAATTCTTTTCATGATAAAATTAGATTTATTAGTAATAACGACGGCAAATTAATTAATCTAATAATCAGGATAAATATTATTAGTCTACATACTTGAAAATTCGTTTAAGTGATAAAATTTTGTTAATTGAAATTGTGTAAGAAAATCCTATCGAATAAATCATACTCTTTATCGATAATCTGCAACTCTACATTTTAAGTTTTTTTGTTAAGAGCTCTATTTGAATAAATTAAACTAACAATCTAATATTGGCATATGAGTTTTCTAAAGCTTGTACAGCTTCTTTTTCATTTAACCAAACTACTTTAGTTATACCTTCATTCTCTTGCGGAAAGAGCTCACCATCAAAATTAGTTTTCATTTCAAACCAATAGGTGATTTTAATTTTAAACTTGCCGTTTCTTTTAAATAAGTGATATGTTGTTTGAAGCGGTTTTACAATTTTTAAACCTGTAACTCCCGTTTCTTCTTCAACCTCTCTAATTGCAGTTTCTTCAATAGATTCTTTTTTCTCTGCTTTACCTTTTGGTAAATCCCATTTATTATTTCTATATATAAATAGAATAGCATTGTCTTTATTATACACCTTTCCTCCACCTGCAATAACATTAGGTAGTTTTGCTAAAAACTTTTTTAATATAGTGTCTTCGTTATGGTGTATTAATCTTACAGCATCATACTTCTTTTTAGACAAAGTATTTAAAACTGTTTCTATAGATACATCTTTAAGTAAGAAATTTTTAAAATTAGTTTCTTTCTCAATCTTAGTGGTTAAAATTATAGGCTTATCGCCAACAAAAATAAAATACATATTTATTTTAAGAGACATTTAGGTTGATGTAAAAATATCATTTTATTTATTTGAAACCACATTCTAAAAATTTATTTTTTTTATTAATCAACTTTTCCAAATAATTTTAAATATTGTTTATTTTTGCGAGTATGATTTTCGATAAACACATCGCAAGACAAGCCGCGAAGGTTTTACTGCAAATAAACGCTATTAAATTACAACCTAACGATCCATTTACATGGGCTTCTGGTTGGAAATCTCCAATTTATTGTGATAACCGCATAATTTTATCTTTTCCTCCAATAAGAAATTATATTAGAGAAGAAATGGCTAAATTTATTGAGTCGCACTACGGTAAACCAGATGCTATTGCAGGCGTTGCAACAGGTGCTATAGGTATTGGTATGTTAGTAGCAGAATATTTAGGACTACCTTTTATATATGTAAGACCAGAAGCAAAAGGCCATGGAAGGCAAAACCAAATTGAAGGCTTTATAGAAAGCGGTCAAAATGTAGTGGTTGTAGAAGATTTAATTAGCACAGGAAAAAGCAGTTTAAATGCTGTTCGTGCTTTAAAAGAAGCCAATGTAAATGTAAAAGGTATGATTGCCATATTTACTTATGGTTTTAATATCTCGAAAGAAAATTTTGAAAAAGAAAAAATAGAACTTCAAACACTAAGTAATTACGAAAACTTATTAGATGAAGCAGTAGCTACAAATTATATTACAGAAGAGCAGCTAAAAACATTGTCTCAATGGAATGCTAACCCAAGTGAATGGAACGCTTTTTGAAACAATAAAGAAAACAATGTAAATATTTACATTTAACTTATTACAAAAAAATGAATTTAGAATCACAAAAAGTAACACTACAAAAATCTGCCGAAGAAACGTTTAATTTTTTAAGCGACATAAAAAACTTTGAAAACTTAATGCCAGAAAACATTAGTAAATTTGAAGTTTTAGGCGAAGACAAGTTTTTATTTGCCTTAAAAGGTATGCCAGAAATTGTATTAAAAAAGAAAGAAGCAGTTGAATATAGCAAAATTGTATTAGGTGCTGCTGGTGGTAAAATAGATTTTAGTTTAACAGGACACATTAATAGTATAGATACCAATACTAGTGAAGTACATTTAGTATTTAATGGTGAGTTTAATGCCATGATGGCCATGATGATAAAAGGTCCAATTAGCAAGTTTATAGATACATTAGCTGTAAATATGCCTAAAGCTGTTTAATACATTAAAGTAATTTCGTTTAAAGTAAACTCTTTAATAATATTATCTTCTAACAATACCAGAAGATTTCCGTTATTAGAAATACCTTGTATAAAACCAGAAAATGTAGAGCCTTCAATACTTTTAAATGTTGAAGGTTTATTTTTTCTAAAAAGATTGTCATTATATGCTTGCATTAAAGCATCTGTTTCTTCATTTTTAAGTTTTTCAAAATATATTTTTAATTGCTTTAAAAACGTTTCAAGAACTTCATCTAAATTAAAATGAGTACCAACCAATAATTTCATAGAACTTGCCCTAGGCAAATTTTTAAAAACAGTTTGGTTAACATTTAAACCAATACCAATAACAGAAGACACAAGTTTGTTATTTTTTATGACATTTTCAATTAAAATTCCAGCTAGTTTCTTATCTGCTGACAAAATGTCGTTTGGCCATTTTACAGTTAATTTTGGCACATTAAACTGTTGTAAAGTTTGCCTTAAAGCTAACGCAGTTATCAAGCTTAAATAAAAGTTTTTTTCAAAATTTAAAAAAGAAACATCTTTAAACACGCTAAATGTAAGGTTTTCTCCACTTGCAGCACTCCAAACGTTACCCATTTGGCCCTTACCGTTTGTCTGGGTTTTAGCAACAACCACTGTAAAATCTTCAATAACATCTGCACTACTTATTTCTTTTAGAAAAGTATTTGTAGAATCGATGGCATCAAGTTTGATTATACGCATATAAATTGGTTATCTTCGTACTAATATATTTTATTAAATCTTTTAGATTTTATTTAGAGTATAAAGAACTAAAAAATAATAACTTTGCACAAATTTAAATCTAATTAATGGTTAAAAATCAAGTTAATGCTGATGCACTTATAACTACAATTATTAGTGGCATAGAAGATGTAAAAGGAAAAGATATAAATATTCTCGACTTAAGGGATATAGAAAATACAGTTTGCGATTACTTTATTATATGTGAAGGTACATCTAACACACAAGTTAATGCAATTGTAAGTGCTGTACAAAAAAAAGTAAGTAAAGAACTAAAAGACAAACCTTGGCATATTGAAGGAGAAGATAATGCAGAGTGGGTTTTAATGGATTATGTAAACGTCGTGGTACATGTGTTTCAAAAACATATACGCGAATATTATGATATTGAAAGTCTTTGGGGAGATGCAAAAACAACAGTAATAGAATCAAAATTTTAAACCCATTTCATGGCAGAAAATAAAAAAAAGGACGCACCTAAAAAACCAAAATTTAATATGTATTGGTTATATGGTGCCATTATTGCAGCAATTATTGCAGCTCAAATATTTGGAAGCAGCGACACTACAGACGCTAATGAGATTAACACAAAAGAATTTTTCACCTATTTAAAAAATGGCGATATAAAAAGTTTTGATGTTGTTAGCAATACTAGAAAAGTAAAAGTTTTTTTAACAAAAGAAGCCGAAGAAACTGCTGCTCATAAAAACTCAGCACAAAAATCTATATCTTTTTTAAGTTCTAGAACTCCAAATTATTATTATCAATTTGGTGACGAAACAATTTTTGAAAAGGATTTCAAAAAAGTAATAGAAGACAATAACCTAAATGTAGATTACGATTTTGATACAGAAAGTAGTGATTGGACAGATTTTTTAATAGGTCTATTACCATTTATACTTTTAATTGGCGTTTGGATATTTATCATGAGGCGCATGTCTGGTGGAGCTGGTGGAGGCGCTGGTGGTCAAATTTTTAATATTGGAAAATCTAAAGCCAAGCTATTTGACGAAAAAACAGATGTTAAAACAACTTTTAAAGATGTTGCTGGTTTAGAAGGAGCAAAAGAAGAAGTACAAGAAATTGTAGATTTCCTTAAAAACCCAGAAAAATACACATCGCTTGGAGGAAAAATACCAAAAGGCGCTTTATTAGTAGGACAGCCAGGAACAGGAAAAACATTATTAGCAAAAGCAGTTGCAGGAGAAGCTAAAGTACCTTTCTTCTCACTATCTGGATCAGATTTTGTTGAAATGTTTGTTGGTGTAGGAGCATCTCGTGTAAGAGATTTATTTAAGCAAGCTAAAGAAAAATCACCATCAATTATTTTTATAGATGAAATTGATGCAATAGGTCGTGCAAGAGGAAAAAATGCAATGTCTGGAAGTAATGATGAGCGCGAAAACACCTTAAACCAACTTTTAACAGAAATGGATGGTTTTGGTACAAATACAAATGTAATTGTACTAGCAGCAACTAACAGAGCAGATATATTAGATAAAGCCTTAATGCGTGCTGGACGTTTTGATAGACAAATATTTGTAGACTTACCAGACGTAAGGGAACGTAAAGAGATATTTGAAGTACATTTAAGACCTCTAAAAAAAGCAGAAGGTTTAGATATCGATTTCTTGTCTAAACAAACACCAGGATTCTCTGGTGCAGATATTGCAAACGTATGTAACGAAGCAGCATTAATAGCAGCAAGAAACGGAAAAAAAGCTGTAGATAAACAAGACTTTTTAGATGCTGTAGATAGAATTGTTGGTGGTCTAGAAAAGAAAAACAAAATAATCACTCCAGAAGAAAAACGTGCCGTTGCCTTTCATGAAGCTGGTCATGCAACTGTAAGCTGGATGCTAGAACACGCAGCACCATTAGTTAAAGTAACTATTGTTCCTCGCGGACAATCTTTAGGAGCTGCTTGGTATCTTCCAGAAGAGCGACTAATTGTAAGACCAGAACAAATGCTTGACGAGATGTGTGCAGCACTTGGTGGTCGAGCAGCAGAAAAAGTAATTTTTAATAAAATTTCTACAGGAGCTTTAAGTGATTTAGAAAAAGTAACAAAACAAGCCAGAGCAATGGTAACTGTTTATGGACTTAGTGACAAAGTAGGAAACTTAACGTATTATGATTCGTCTGGGCAAAACGAACATGGTTTTTCTAAACCATACAGTGAGAAAACAGCAGAATTAATAGATCAAGAAATCTCTGCTATAATAGAAGAACAATACACTAGAGCAGTTAATTTATTGGAAGAAAACAAAGACAAATTAACAGAATTAGCAGAAGTCCTTTTAGAAAAAGAAGTTATTTTTAAAGATAATTTAGAAAAAATATTTGGAAAAAGAGCCTTTAAAAAAGATCATATTATTTCTAATGAAGAAGAGTAAATAATACACTTCACTATAATTAATAAAGTAAAAATCTCAAATTAACTGCTTAGTTAATTTGAGATTTTTTATATTTACGAAATCCCTATGTGTTTTTTGATAATAGCAACCAATAAATGAGCATATTTAGAAACATTTTTCGTTCTAAATCTAGTAAAGAGAAAGAAGAAATTAAAACTACTGAAAGAGGCAAATATATGCCTCAAGTTAAACTACCAATAGACGAAAGTTTTACAATAAACTTTAAATCTAATGGCGGGAAGTTCTTGTATTGCGAAAATTTAAACGAAATATTCGATAATTTAAATGCCATTGTAGAAGAAAACGAATGGTCAAATAAACCTGCCTATTTTTACGACAGCAATTTAGAAGAGCGTTTTAAAAGCAATAATTTGGTTACTACTAAACATTTAGACGAAGCTACTTACTTTATTACAACTTGCGAAAATCTTATTGCAGATGATGGTTCTCTATTAATATCTTCTAATCAAATAGCTGAAAAAAAATTAGCAGAATTTCCAAACAACTTTATAGTTTTCGCTACTACAAGTCAAATAGTTACAAATATTGGTGAAGGTTTACGTCAAATAAAAACCAAAAACAAACAAAAACTACCTACAAACATAACTACAATTAAGCATTTTAAAACTCTTGAGGAAAAAGATTTTTTAACCTATGGTAGTGCTTCAAAAAACCTATATTTGTTGCTTTTAGAAGATTTATAAGCAATGAAAGAAACACTCACTAGATCACTTTCTGGTTTACTATATATAACCTTATTGGTTGGCTCGCTATTTTTTCAGCATGCATTAATAGTCCTTTTTTTCATATTTGGTATTATTTGCCTAGCTGAGTTTAAAAAACTTATTCAATTAAAGAGTATTTTACCTTACATTATTTTTACCATTCTTTATTTTGTATTTGGATATTGGAGATTATTTATGAAATCTTCAATTGGTTTAGATGAAGCAACACAAATACTCCAAGTAATAACCATATTTGTTCATTTACTATTAATAAAAGATTTATTTTCTGAAAAAGTAATTCCTTTATTTGAATCTAAACGATATATAATAACAACATTTTATATTTCTAGTGCATTTATATTTTTAATATTAATTGCAAATTATAATAATCAATTTACTCCTAAATTACTTTTAGGATCATTTATAGTGGTTTGGGTAAACGATACATTTGCTTACTTGGTAGGAAAAAACTTTGGTAAGCAAAAATTATTTCCAAGAATATCTCCTAAAAAAACCGTTGAAGGCTTTCTTGGAGGCTTACTATTTTCTTGTATTGCTAGTTATTTTATTTTTATTTTTACAAACACATTAACTTTTAATAATTGGTTAATACTTAGTGTTATTATAAGTGTAATAGGTACACTAGGCGATTTAATAGAATCTAAATTTAAAAGACAAGCAGGTGTTAAAGATAGCGGTGTTATTATGCCTGGTCATGGTGGTTTGTTAGACCGCTTTGATAGTATTATTTTTGCAGCACCATTTATTTATTTATTCTTAAGAATTTTACAATATGTTTCATAAAGAAGGTCATAAAATTATTGTTATTACATTTATTATTGTAATTGGTTTATATCTAGTTGTAGATAACTTTGTAAACATATCATGGCTACAATACTTACTCTTTGCTGTTTTAGCGGTGTTTTTATATTTAATCCTTCAGTTTTTTAGAAACCCAAAACGTAATTTATTTAGTGGTAACCATGCTGTTGTTTCTCCTGTAGATGGTAAAGTAGTAGTAATAGAAGAGGTATTTGAACCAGAGTATTTTAAAGAAAAACGTTTACAAGTAAGTGTTTTTATGTCGCCTCTAAATGTACACGTTACAAGATATCCAATAGCAGGTAAAGTAGAATATAGTAAATATCACCCTGGTAAATATTTAGTTGCTTGGCACCCAAAAGCAAGTGAAGAAAATGAGCGTACAACAGTAGTTGTAAACAGCGAAAGTTATGGTAAAGTTCTATACAGACAAATTGCTGGTGCCTTAGCAAAACGTATTGTAAACTATGCTATAGAAGGCCAAGATGTAACACAAGGTAGTGACTCTGGCTTTATAAAATTTGGGTCAAGAGTAGATTTATTTTTACCTTTGGATACTAATATAAAAGTAGAATTAAACCAAAAAGTACGTGGTGGCGAGAGTATCATTGCCGAAATGTAATACTTATGGACTCTAAAGAAATTGACATAGCTTTTAATGAAGCTGTAGATCGTATTAATGATCATACAGAACCATTCCCTGCAGACTTCTTGTTACGATTATATGCTTATTATAAAAAAGCTACGAATAATTACGAACGCCCAAGTAGCAGAACTCCTATAATTAACGCTTTTAAAACGAATGCCTTATTTCAAATTCAAGGTATTACTGAGGATGAGGCTAAACAAACTTATATTGACCTTGTAAATAATTATTTTTTATATAGAAAATAGTATATCTTATTTTCTATATAAAAAACAATAACTTATACTACATTTAATTAATCTATTACAAACTCTAAAACGCTACCTGTTGCGCCATTTGGAAAACTAATTCCTAATAAAGCAGAAATTGTTGGTGCTATATCTGTAATTTCTGTTCTTGAGTAAGTACTTCCTTTTTTTACACCTTTTCCATAAAACAGTAAAGGTACGTGTGTATCGTAATTTAAACTAGAACCGTGAGTCGATCCTGTTTTGGGATAACTTATTACTGCTGGATTATTAACTAATATAACATCTCCAGAACGCTTTTGGTTATAACCATTTTGTAATAACATTTCTACACCTTTTGTAAAGTTTGCTTCTTGAAAAGTTGAAGCAGCATAAACCTTATCTATATCTTTATAATTAATAAGCTCTTTAATTAGTGCATTTTGAACTTCTTCTATTGAAATATTCGATGTTTTCAATGCTGTTTTATTTAAAAATATCTGGCTATTACTAATATTTTCAATCAAATTTGAAGCTTTAAAACGCTTTAACATAAAACTATCTAATTTTTTTCTAAAGCCTTTTCCATCAAAATATCCAGATGGTATTTTATTACTTTTTAAATATGCTGGAACCTCAACAGCACCATGATCACTAGTTAAAAAAACAGTGTATTCTCCTACTCCAACTTTAGCATCTAAAGCACTTAACAAACGTTCTAAATCTTTATCAAGTCTAAGGTAAGTGTCTTGAATCTCTTTAGAATTTACACCAAAATTATGGCCTATATAATCTGTACTAGAAAAACTTACTGCCAATACATCTGTAATTATATCTTGTCCTAATTGTTCTCCATCTATTGCTGCAATAGTAAAATCTGTTACAATACTATTTCCATAAGGTGTTGCTTTAATTATATCGAAACCAGAATTATCATCTTTTAATGCTGCTAAATCATACGGAAAAACAGCTGTGTCTTTACCTTTAAAACCAGCTTCAAATGCATTTAAATCTGTACCACTTTCAGTGTATGTAGATATATCATATAATGTATTCCATACTTTAATATAATTTTCTGCCGTATTAGACGCATTAAAATCTTTCACCCATTTTGGCAAATTAGACATGTAATATGTGCTAGTAATAAAATTTCCTTCATTTTTACCTCTAAACCAATATGCTGCATTTGCCGAATGTCCAGCTGGTAGAATTGCACCACGGTCTTTAATAGAAATACCAATAGTTTTACCTTGCATTTGTGTAAACAAACGATTTTCATCAGCAAAGGTTGTTGTCTTCATTCTATGAGGCGACATACGCTCTCTATTAGTTTCGCTTCCTACAGCAGTAACACTTTCATCTTCTGCACAATAAACCGTTTTTTTTATAAATTTATCATACCAATTATTAGCTATAATACCATGATATTTTGGCGTTGTTCCTGTGTAAATAGATGCATGACCTGGACCTGTATATGTTGGCACATAGTTATAATGGTTATTTTTACAATTAAAACCATTGTTTATTAACCTTTTAAAACCACCTTCGCCAAACTTATTATAAAATCGTGTTATATAATCATATCGCATTTGGTCTACTACAATACCAACAACTAGTTTAGGCTGTGTATTTATTGCTTTATTTGACTTGGCTACACGATTAAGAACTTTGTCTTGTGCATTACAACTTGAAAAAGTAAGTAATAGTAATAATCCTAAAAGAATTCTCATTGTTTATTATTTTTAAGCCCTAAAAGTACAGCTTTTCCATTATTTGAATATGAATTTATCGTTAAATCCATAATTTTTAAACTTCATTTTTTTAGTTAACTGCTTTAAGCAATACTTAAATATTAAAATCGCAACTCTTTATACTTAAAACGTATTTTTATATTTAAAATGGCATTAGATTTTTATACATTAGCATTATAAATTTAGATATGCAGTACCTACACAATATTGGCTCTTATTTCTTAATGATTGTAGAGATGTTTCGAAAGCCTACCAAATGGTCGGTGATGAAACAACTTATATTAAAAGATATAGATGATTTAATAATTGGATCTTTAGGCATTGTTGCCTTTATAGCGTTTTTTGTTGGTGGTGTAATTACAATACAAACAGCATTAAATATTGACAACCCATTAATACCTAAATATTTAGTAGGTTTTGCTACTAGACAATCTATTATTTTAGAGTTTGCACCAACTTTTATATCTATTATAATGGCTGGTAAGGTTGGCTCATTTATAACTTCAAGTATAGGCACTATGCGTGTTACAGAACAAATTGATGCGTTAGAAGTTATGGGTATAAACTCGATTAACTATTTAGTATTCCCTAAGTTTATAGCAATGATGTTATATCCATTTGTTATTTCAATTGCTATGTTTTTAGGAATTTTTGGAGGATTAACTGCATGTATTTTAGGCGGCTACTCGTCTGTAGAAGATTTTATAACTGGAGTACAAATAGATTTAATACCTTTTCACGTTGCTTATGCGTTTATAAAAACTATAATTTTTGCATTTATACTAGCAACAATACCATCTTATCATGGTTATTTTATGAAAGGTGGAGCGCTTGAAGTTGGTGAAGCGAGTACTACATCTTTTGTTTGGACAAGTGTTGCTATTATACTATTAAATTATTTACTAACCCAAATGTTACTAAGCTAATGATAGAGGTTAAAAACTTAGAAAAATCGTTTGGAGATGCTCATATTTTAAAAGGTATTAGCGCCACTTTTGAAAAAGGAAAAACTAATTTAATTATTGGTACTAGTGGGTCTGGAAAAACAGTGTTTTTAAAATGTCTTTTAGGACTTTTTGATTACGAAAAAGGTAGTATTGAATATAATGGTGAGGTATTTGCTAATTTAAGTGAAGACAAAAAAAGAGATATGCGTGCACAAATGGGTATGGTATTTCAAGGCAGTGCTTTATTTGATTCTATGACTATTGAAGAAAACGTTATGTTTCCATTACGTATGTTTACAAAAATGAAAAAAGCCGAAATGAAAGAACGTGCCGATTTTGTTTTAAAAAGAGTAAACCTAGAAGATGCACACAACAAAATGCCTAGTGAAGCTTCTGGTGGTATGCAAAAGCGTGTAGCAATTGCAAGAGCTATTGTAAACAAACCTAAGTATTTATTTTGCGATGAGCCAAACTCAGGCTTAGACCCGAAAACAGCTATTGTAATAGATAATTTAATTCAAGAAATTACCGAAGAATATGACATTACAACAGTAATAAATACTCACGACATGAACTCTGTGATGGAAATTGGTGAAAAAATTATTTTTTTAAGAAATGGTTTAAAAGAATGGGAAGGTAGTAAACACAATATATTTAAAACTGATAACGAAATTGTTACCGATTTTGTTTACTCTTCTAACCTATTTAAAAAAGTTCGCGAATCTTTAAATAAATAATTTTTAATTTCTAGTTATATAAACCGTATCAGACTTAACTTCTTTTTTAAGCCATTGACTTAATTCTTTTTCTTTTACAGTTCTTAAACTATCATTTAAACTCTTACTCCAGGTCACTCTAGCTACAGATACTGTATCTATCCTGATAAAATCTTTAGATTCTAGCATTTTAGCAAAACTAAAAAACTCTAAATCTTTAAATAAAATTTTCGCATCTTTTGCCATGGTAGTAAACGATACTTGAGATTTATCGTTATTACTTTCTAATTCTAAATTTAACTTATTAATATTCTCTTGTAGTTCTTCAATTTCTTTTTGAAGTCCAGAAATAACATTGTCACTCCTATCTAAATCTTTATAAGCACGGTCCAAAGATTCTGATAAACGGTCTACACTTCGCGTTTTGTTTGCATTTATAACCAAATCAAAATCTTTAATATTACCGTAATTATCTCCTTTTTTTAATTCGTTTTGTAAATCTGTTATTGTAGCTTCAGATACTTCACCATTAAAGTATACATTAATACGTTTATTTTCTCTATCTAATGCAGGTTCTCTATTAAGCCACAAACTCTCATTTGCTTTAATTTCATTTGCAACAAAATTGTTAAAGTCCATTTCAAATCTACTTTCTTGTAATACATCATAAAATGTCATAGAAGCAGGAATCATTACTATTATTGCTATTAATGATGCAAATCTGGCAATTCGTTTTCTTTTTGCAGAGTTTGCATATTTAAGCATAGGAAAACGCAATATTTTTAATACTAAAAAGGTTGCCAAAGCAATAAATATAGTATTAATAGTAAATAAATACATTGCACCTCTAAAATATACCCAATTCCCTTTTGCTAAACCATAACCAGCTGTACAAAGTGGAGGCATTAAAGCTGTTGCAATAGCAACACCAAATATTACCGATGCTATTGTTCCTCTTTTTGTTCTTGCAATAATTAATGCAGAACCACCAAAAAATGCAATTAATACATCTCTAATATCTGGACGTACGCGACCTAATAACTCTGATGTGTCTTCGCTTAGCGGAAAGAAATAAAAGAATAAAAAAGCGGCTAATAAACTAAGTACAATCATTGTTGCTAAGTTTATTAACGATCGTTTTAATGTATCTATATCGTTAATAGCAATGGCTAAACCAATACCTAGAATTGGTCCCATTAATGGCGAAATTAACATGGCTCCAATTACTACTGCAGGAGAATCTGCATTTAAACCTATAGAGGCCACAAATATGGAACACACCAAAATCCAGGCTGTTGCTCCTTTAAATGGAATATCTGCCTTTATAGCTTCAATTGTCGCATCGCGATCTGTATCGTGCCTAAAGTCTAATAATTCTTTAAAGAATTTTTTTACACTTTCGTAAAAACTTAATGCATCTTTTTTTACAGTTTCTTTAGATTGTTTTACAGCTTCATCCTTAATTGCTGCTTCATCTTTTATAGAATCTTCAGAAAAATTGAACTTATTCTCTTCGCTCATAGTGTATAATGCTTAAACGGTTAACCGTAATTTTCTCCAAATTCGTCTTTTACATTTTGGAGTACTTTTTTAATATCTTGTTCTTTTGTTTTTGGATAAATAAGCAATACTTCATCTTTATCTACAATAATATAATCTTGTAAACCATCTACCACCACAATTTTATTGTTTTTGGTTCTAATCATATTACCAGATGCATTATGTGTTAATGTTCTAGCATTAACTACTGCATTTTTATCGCTATCTTTTTCTAACTTATCGTATAAGCTTCCCCAAGTTCCTAAATCGTTCCAATCGAATGTTGCCGGAAGTACAAACACATTTTTAGATTTCTCCATTATGGCATAATCTACAGAAATGTTTTCTGCTTTACCATAATTATCACGTATAAAATCATCTTCAAAATCTGTATTATAAACATCTACTCCACTTTCAAACAATTTAAATAATTCTGGTTGATTATTACTAAATGCTTCAATTACAGTTTTAGCACTCCACATAAAAATGCCTGCATTCCATAAAAAATTGCCTTGATTTATAAAGCTTTGTGCAGTATGATAATCTGGTTTTTCTCTAAATTGGTTAACATTTTTAATATCCTTTGTAGAAGACTTATCGTATTCTATATAGCCATAACCGGTGTTAGGAAATGTGGGTTTTATTCCTAAGGTCATTAGAGCATTATTTTGCTCACAAAAAGTAAAAGCTTGCTTTACATTGTTTGTAAAGGCATTTTCATCTTCTATCCAATGGTCACTTGGTGCAACAATCATTACTGCATCTGGGTTTTCTTTTTCAATTTTCATTGATGCATATAATATACAAGGTGCAGTATTTCGCATTGCTGGCTCTAAAACAACTTGACGTTTAGTTACGCTTGGTAATTGCTCTAAAACTAAATCATTATAAATTTCATTTGTAAGTATAAAAATATTTTCTTCTGGGATTAGTGTTGATAACCGACTAAATGTTTTTTGAATAAGTGTTTCACCTGTTCCTAGCATATCGTGAAACTGTTTAGGAAACTCTTGTGTGCTTACTGGCCAAAATCTTGATCCTACTCCTCCTGCCATTAATATGGCGTAATAATTTTTATTCATCTTATTGGTTCTACTTCTGCATTTGGGTTAAATAAATATACTTTACCTGTTTCTAGTTCTGTACACTCAAATCTCTTAGTACGTTTTTTTCCTTTTTTAAAAATCTTTTTGTTTCTAAATTTAAAGGTTTCTCCCAAAGGTAATTCAAATATAAAGATTTTATTATTTGGTTCGTCGAATTGCTTTAATGCTAAGGCGAGCTGCGCATCTGTATCGCTAGATGCTTTGGGGTTTTTAAAGTGTTTTGCTATTAAAGGTAATACTTGAACAGGAAATACCTCTGGATTTATAAATGGCAGCATTAACTCTTGAAATGTACGTTTCCATTCTACACCATGTGGCTTTATTAAGTTTCCAAATTTTTTATAAGCCTCGAAATGTGCTATTTCATGAATTAGTGTTATTAGAAAACGGTAAATGTTTAAATTTTCATTTATAGTTATTTGATGTTTTCCATTTGGTAACATTTTGTAATCACCATGTCTAGTTTTACGCTCTTTTTTAACTAAAACTACTAAGTTATCATGTTCTAAAAGTTGTAGTACTTTTGGTATTGCGCTTTTAGGAATGTGGTTTTGAAGTGTTTTTTGCATTACTGCTAAAATAAAGTTTATTCTTGAAAAAGAATAGTAATTTTAAATATCGCTTTTTATTTATATATGAAGTGTTATTTATTTAAAAATCAATAAAAATCCCAAAACTAGATTTAGTTTTGGGATTTTTATTTTTATTGTATTGTTTAATACTATGGCAAAACTACATACGCTCTGGAACTGTAATTCCTAATAAATTGAATGCGTTTTTTATAGTATTAGCTACAGATTGTGATAATTGAATTCTAAAATTTTTATCTGCTTTATTATCTGCTCCTAAAATTGAAACGTTTTGGTAAAATGAATTAAAATCTTTAACCAATTCGTATGTATAATTTGCTATTAATGCTGGACTATGATTTTCGGCAGCATTTTGTATTACTTCTGGAAATAATTGAAGCTGTTTTATTAATGCTCTTTCTTTATCGTGTAATTTGTAATTTATATCTATTGCATTAGAAGTTTCAAAATCAACTTGTTTTGTTTTTCGTAATATTGATTGAATTCTAGCGTACGTATATTGAATAAATGGTCCGGTATTACCTTGAAAATCTATAGATTCTTTTGGGTCGAATAAAATACGTTTTTTAGGGTCTACTTTTAATATGTAGTATTTAAGTGCACCTAAACCAATAGTTTTATATAAGCTTTTCTTTTCTTCTTGATTGTAGCCATCTAGTTTTCCTAATTCTTCAGAAATAGTTTGTGCCGTTTCTGCCATATCAAAAATTAAATCGTCTGCATCTACTACTGTTCCTTCTCTACTTTTCATTTTTCCACTTGGTAAATCTACCATTCCGTAACTTAAATGAAATAAGTTTTTTGCCCAATCGAATCCTAATTTTTTTAATATTAAAAATAGAACTTGAAAGTGATAATCTTGTTCATTACCTACGGTATAAACCATACCGTTAATATCTGGAAAATCTTTTACTCGTTGTATTGCAGTACCAATATCTTGAGTCATATAAACAGCTGTACCATCGCTACGTAATACAATTTTCTCGTCTAAACCATCACTTGTTAAATCACACCAAACAGAACCATCTTCTTTTTTAAAAAAGACACCGGTTTTTAAACCTTCTGCAACAAATTCTTTTCCTAATAAATAAGTTTGACTTTCGTAATATAGTTTATCAAAATTTACTCCAATATTTTCATAAGTAGCATCGAACCCTTTATAAACCCATTGATTCATTTTCTCCCAAAGCGCAACAACTTTTTCATCTCCTGCTTCCCATTTTTGAAGCATCTCTTGTGCTTCAATTAGTATTGGTGCTTCTTTTTTAGCTTCTTCTTCAGTTTTACCTTCAGCTTTTAAAGTTTCAATTTGAGATTTATATTCTTGATCAAATTTCACATAATAATTACCAACTAACTTATCACCTTTTAAACCTGTAGATTCTGGAGTTTCATTATTACCAAAACGTTGCCATGCTAACATACTTTTACAAATATGAATACCACGGTCGTTTATAATTTGAGTTTTGTAAACTTTTTTTCCTGATGCTTTAATAATTTCGGCAACACTATAGCCTAATAACACATTTCTAACATGACCTAAGTGTAGTGGTTTATTAGTGTTTGGCGAAGAATATTCGACCATTACAGCATCATCACTATTTGTATTTACAAAGCCAAATTTTGAATCATCTTTTATAGAGTTAAAAAAATCTATGTAGTAGTTATCTTCAATCTCAATATTTAAAAATCCTTTTACAACATTAAAGGCTTTTACTTGAGCTACATTTTCTTGTAAATATGAGCCTATTGCTTCTCCAATTTTTACTGGGTTTCCTTTTACCACACGCAACATAGGAAAAACAACTATTGTAATATCTCCAGCAAACTCCCTACGTGTTGCTTGAAATTCTACGGTTTCTAAATGAGCATCAAAAGTAGATTTAACAGCTTGTTTTACGTGATTTGATAATGTGTTTTGCAAATTCATTTACAGATAATTTTTAAACACACAAAGATAGTATTTATCTTGCTACCTTTTTGTCTTTGCATTTAAAAGTAAGTTGTTTAATTTATCTATTAAAGCAAATGATAGAAATTAACCATTAAAAATTATATTAAAAAACATTAATTTAAAACATACAAAATACTGATATACAGAAAGATAAAATACGCAATTATTACCTAATGCACTTAAACGAAAAAGCCGAGCGTTTATTCATAAAAACCAAAGTTTATCGGTATATTACACTTGTGTGATATTAGCCTCTCAATTCAACTAATTTATTGACATTAAATCCTATAAATTAGTTTATTTAAGGTCTTTTTTCAATTTTTGTTGTTACGCTAATTAACTGTTATTAACTCAACACTAATAATGTTTGAATCCCTTGTAATTAAATGTTACATGTTTTCAAGAGCACAAGTTTATTAACTTGTTAAACGATAACATGAAAAAACTATTTGTTATTTTATGCTTCTTAATTCTATCTGCTGGTTATTCTCAAAATGACGAGTTGGAGAGTCTTATGCTTGATTTAACATTTCAAGAGAATGATTCTACCAAGGTTAACACTTCTTTAAAAATTATAAAATTACTGTACGATAGTCAAGAATATGATCGTGCATTAAAATTTGTAAAAAAAACTGAAGAAATTTCTGAAGAATTAAACTACCAAAAAGGCGTTGCTAACGTAATATATTTTAAAGCATTAATTTTCAATAAAAAAGAAGATTATATAAACGCTTTAAATCAATACAAAAAAGCAAAATCTTTATATGCTACTTTAAAAGATACTGTTTCTATTGCTAAAGTTAACAGTCAATTAGGTGTTGTAGAAATAGAACATGGTAATTATACAACAGGCTTAAAATATGCACTTTCTGGAATAAAAATTTTAGAAAAAAAACAACTTAATGAAGAGCTTTCATCTACTTATAAAAGCCTAGCAAAAGCTTACCAAAATAATGGCTCGTTTGAAAAAGCTATTGACTATAATTTAAAAAGCTTAGAAATTGAAGAACTCACAAACGACAGTGATGGTTTAATAAATGCTAATAAAAACTTAGCACAGCTTTACTTACAAAAAAAGGAATACAATAAAGCTATAAGGTATTTTGAAAATGCACTTAACTATGCTAAAACTAATGACGATGAAATTAAGGCTGAAATTCTTCCAGAGTTAGGAGGTGCATATATAAAAAATGAAAAATTTAAAATTGCTGCCGAATATTTAGTAGAAGGAATTAAACTAAATAGAAAATTAGATAACACTAACGGTATTTTAATCTCTTTAAATAATTTAGGAGAACTTAATTATTTAAAAAAGAATTTTAGAACTGCAGAATCTCAACTTTTAGAAGCTGGAAAAATTGGGCGTTTAGAAAACAACAAAGAGCAACTATTAAAAAATTACAGTTTAATGAAGTCGCTAGACTCTACAAAAGGTAATTTTGAAAGTGCTTTTGCTTGGCAAAGAGAATATTTTAAAATAAAAAATAGTATTGATGCCCAAAAGCCTAAAATAATAACAATTGTTGAAGAGCCAATAATAGAAGACAACTTACAAATAGCAGAAAACAATAATGTTTTAGCTCTAGACCAACCAAACAATAGTATGGTAAACAAAAAAAGTCTAGACCGATTAAAACTAGTTTTTTATGCACTATTAGCAGCTTTTGCAATAGTATTAGTATTCTTTGTTTTATTTTATATGAAACGTAAAAGTCGTGTAAAATATACTAGAGAATTAGAAGCAAAAAATCAAAAAATTGAATTGCAAAATGAAGCTATTTTAGAACAGAGTAAGCACTTAGAGAGCATTAATAAAGTTAAAGACAAACTCTTTTCTATAGTCTCACATGATTTAAAAGACTCTTTAACATCTACAAAAGGTTTTATAGATCTTTTAAAAGAAGGTCAACTATCTCAAGAAGAGTTTCATAATTTATTGCCAGAATTAAGTGAAAATGCAAACAATGCCTCTTTATTGTTATTTAACTTATTAAACTGGTCTAAATCTCAAATGCAGTCTTTAAAACCAAAACCTTCTTTGTTTGACGTTCAAGAAGTCTTTTTTGAAAAAATTAAACTTGTAGAACAAAAAATGCAAGTAAAAGGCATCAAGCTTATAGACAATACTCTAAGAGATTTTGTTTATGCAGACAGAAGTATGGTAGAAATTGTTATACAAAATTTACTAGCTAATGCCGTTAAGTTTTGTACAATTGGAGATTCTATTACCATTGCAAACACAATTAGTAATGGCAATGCAATAATAAGTGTTTCAGATTCTGGAGTTGGCATCTCTGTAGAAAACCAACATAAATTATTTGGAGGAAACACCTTTACTACAGTTGGTACAAATAATGAAAAAGGCACAGGATTAGGCCTAACCATTTGTAGAGAATTAGTAGAGCTTAACCAAGGTAGAATTTGGGTAGATAGCGAAGAGAATGTAGGAAGCACTTTTTTTGTAGAGCTTCCTAAAACTAGAGTTGAAAATCCTGTTAATACTTGAACTACACCTTCGGTAGAAATACCTCAGCCATCATACAGCGAGCGCTTCCGCCGCCACAAGTTTCAATAGTTTCTAGAGAACTAGATAATATTTCGCAATGATTTTCTATTAATTTAACTTGAGCTATAGATAAGCTATCTTTAGCCGATTGACTCATTACTAAATACAACTTATTATCTTTACCTCTTACTTGTAACATATTACCAGCAAAATTATGCATTTGCTCCTCTGTTATACGTATTACTTCTTTACCGTCTTCTTGAAGGTTTTTAATAACGTTTTTACGTTCTTTTTTATCGTCTATAGAATCTAAGCAGATAACAGCAAAAGTTTCGGCTAAACACATCATTACATTAGTATGGTAAATTGCCATACGTTTACCATCTACTGTTTGATTTGCTGTGAATACAATTGGAGTATATTCAAAATCTTCACAAAACTCAATAAACAATGTTTCGTCTGCTCTTGGCGATAATGCACAATAAGCTTTACTATTTACACGATCTAATAATAAGCTACCTGTTCCTTCTAAAAATACTTCTTCTTCTTCTGCAGCAGTGTAATCTATAAAATTTTTTATTTTAAAACCCTCTTTTTCAAGACGATTAAATACTTCTTCTCGACGTTCTCTTCTTCTATTTTCTGCAAACATTGGATATAAACCTACATTTCCATTTTCATGAAAACTCACCCAATTATTAGGGAAAATAGAATCTGGTGTATCTAATAATTTATCATCATCTTCAACAATAACATTAACTCCAACTGCACGCAATTTTTCTACAAAGGCATCAAATTCGGCTTGAGCTTTAGTATTTATTTCGGCATTTTTTAAATCTAAATCTTCTTGAAAATAATTATTTACCGCAGTTTGTTCATTCATTCTAAAATGAACTGGACGAATCATTAATATAGTATTGGTAGTTTGTTGCATAATCTAAATTTTGTGCAAAAGTAATTTAAATTTGTGTTCTAAAAATTAATATTTCTTAAATTAAATATAATTAACGAAATCAATTAGAAGTTCTAAATTATTTCCATTTTATATTACAACCAATACTAGGCTTTTGGTTTTTTAAAGGTGCTTTATTATTTAAAATTGCTTCAATAGCATGTATTAAATCTGCTCCAGTAACTTCTATTCCATTACCAGGTCTTGAATTATCTAATTGCCCATGGTAAGTTGCTTTTAGCTCGCTATTAAACACATAAAAATCTGGAGTACAGGCTGCATTGTAAGCTTTTGCCGTTTCTTGAGTTTCATCATAAAGATAAGGAAATGGGTATTTTAAATTTATCGCTACTTGTTTCATTAGTTCTGGGCCATCTTGAGGATAGTTTTTTACATCATTACTACTTATTGCGATAAAGTTTACACCTTTATTTTTATAAGCATTCGCAAGTTTTACTAAAGTAGTATTCACGTGAACAACAAACGGACAATGATTACATATAAACATAATTACTGTTCCCTTTTCTCCTTTTAACTCTTGAAGGTTTACTTTTTTTTCTGTAATTACATCTAGTAATGTAAATTGTGGTGCTAATACACCATTTTTAAAACTGTTTGATTCTGTAAGCGCCATAAATAACCTTTTAAAAAAAATAAATTTAGCTAAAAAGAATACAGAAGCCAATTATTATACCTTAAGGTTTTTATAAATGAATTAATAATTTAAAAAAACAAAAATAACTACAAACAGAATTAAGAAAATTTTTAAACAATAATTTGAAAATTAAATAAATTATTACGTTATTGACAAAGATTAATAGCAACCCTTAACATATTCCCTTAAAATGAAGTATTCCCTTGTACTCCTATTTTTTGCATTTTCTTTATTTTCATTTTCTCAAAATTCATCTAACGAATCTTATTTACAAGTGACGCGTTACAAATTACAGCCTGAAGAGCTTAATTTACATGAAGATATTGATGCAGAAAAAATTAACTTAAAAATTTACTTTTTAAAAGACTCTAGCATTGTAGATGATTATAAGTTTTTTAAACCTAAAACCAACGAAATTCTTTTTTTCTATGGTTTAAACACGAAAAACAATACCACTGAAATGTTTTTTAAAGCAGATGATACTTTAAAAAATATTTATAAAAAGAAGGATTTTGAACAACTTATAAAAGTTGTAGAGGTACTTGAATACAATGTTTTCCCAACTGAAGATTTTTCTAGTGCTGAAGCCTTTGTTGCTTTAGAACAACTTTAAAATAAAAAAGCCTAAATACAATATTCTGCATTTAGGCTTTTTAAATAGAATTAATTTTTACTTACGGTGTAGAATTAGAAACTTGTAATAATTTACCGTTATAATATTTATTTCCGTTTAAAGAAAAATCTGCTATATATTGAGCCATTTCTAAAGCTGTAGTTGGCGCTTGATAACCTGGAAATGCTTCTTCTAGCATTTCGGTTTGTACTGCACCTAAAGCCAAAGCATTAAAACTTGGTCCTGTTTCTTTGTATTCTTCAGCTAATAACTCTGTAAGTGTTACTACTGCACCTTTACTTGAACTGTAAGCTGCTAATCCAGGAAACTTAACACTACCTTGAACGCCACCCATAGAACTTATTGTAACTACATGACTTTCTTTTTTCATATAAGGAATTACTGTACGTGTCATTTCTGCTACACCAAATACATTAGTTTTATAAACATATTCAAAGTCATCCATTGTTGTTTTGGCAAATGGTTTATTTAATAAAGTACCTGCGTTATTAATTAAAACATCAACCTGTTTCCATTCGGTTTTAATAAATTCTTCAACCTTTTTATAGTCTTCGGTTTTTCCTAAATCAAAAGAAAAAGATTCTATATTATCAAAATTTAAATTGCTTACTTTTTGTTCGTTTCGAGATAGTGCTAAAACATTGTGACCTTGATTTGCAAAAAGATGAACAAGTTCAAAACCTATACCTCTACTTGTTCCTGTTATTATAATATTTTTAGTTTTCATTCATTTTAATTTCTTGTGATGGTGTATTAGCTATTTCTTGAATTACAGGTGCTAATTTATTTATTAAACTAGCCATAAAATTATAATCTAATTTATCTACCTCATCATCAACATGATGGTAAAAATCAAAATTAGTTAAATCGCAAGATGATACAGTGTGGCTTGGCACTTTAAAAGCTTGGTAAAAGGCATAATTGTCTGATCTTTTAAACAAACCATATTTTTTAGAAACACTTGATGCTCCTATAAGTTTCTCGCCTGCATAACTATTCATTTTCTCTGCCAAGTTAGACAGTTCGTGTCCTGTAATAAATGCTTGATAGTCTCTGTCTTTAAATGGTACACCAATCATTTCAATATTAATCATTGTATATAAATTAATATTGTTTTCTTTTAGTTTTTCTGCTAAATGTTTAGAACCTAACAACCCTTTTTCTTCTGCAGTGAATGTTGTAAAAATTATACTTCTTTTGTTTGTTTTTGTTTTTGCAAAATATTTTGCTAGAAACAACACACCACTTGTACCTGCTGCGTTATCGTTTGCTCCATTTGCAATAGTATCTCCATTTACACCTTTTGCTGTACCAATATGGTCGTAATGCGCACCAATAATTATAAACTCATTTTTTAGTTTGGCATCTGTACCTTCTAGATACCCTACAACATTATAGGCATCCATGTTTTCTACTTTAAAATTATCTCTATAAGTTTCAAAATATGGTTTTACTCCAAACGATTTAAACTGAGTTTCTATATAGTTTGCTGCTTCATTAATTTCTTCTGTACCTGTATCTCTTCCTTTTAAAGCATCTGAAGCTAAAAAAGAAACAACTTCTTTAATTTCTGAAGCATTTACAAAATTATTGTTTAGCGCTTCGACTTTAGTACTCGCTTCGGCTGGGATTATTGAATTATTTTTATTGTCATTTTGCGTTGATCCACAACCTACAAATAAGGTTAAGACACTTAGAATTGATAGTATTTTCATGATTTGTTTTGTTTGAAGTTTAAAGATAAAAAAACCTGAATCATATTTAGTGAATCAGGCTTTTAATGTGTGTTTTAAAGTGTGAGGCTTATTTTAGCTTTTTATTTGCTTTCTTAGCTAAACGCTGTACTTTTTTATTTAAATCTTTCATTAATTTTTCCACCGCACTTTCGCACATTGGTTGTATTTTTTCGGTTTTCATAATAGGAATTCCTCCAACCATTGCAGCTTTCTTTTTAGATCCTGCAATTTCATTAAATTGAAAAATACTGTTGTTATCTTTTGAGAACAAATCCATGCTATATCTAGCCTGTACACTAACATAACCTAAGTTTCCTATACCAGTTTTAACAAATCCGAAAGATAATTTTACAAACATTATAGCATCTACTCCTAAAGCTTCTGCTACACCTTTTAAATCTTTTACATTTTGTCTATATGAAGGAATTATTTTATAACCTTCTATACTTGTAGTCGTTTCTATATTAGTTATAAGCGATTTGCCTTCGTTATACGTTGGCTCGAATGCTTGATAGGCTTCATTAGATAAAACTTCTTTTTCGTCAATAATTTCAAAATCAAAATTCTTACTGTATTCGCTAAAAAAAGCAGTATGTAATTTTTTTAAAGGCTCTGTTAAATTAAAATTAGGATCATCACTTAATTTTGTATTTTTTGCAATTAAATCTGCCGATGCACTTAATCCAGACAAATCAATAGTTTTGTCTGCATAAAAAGTTATTACTGCTACTTTCTTTTTTTGAGCATTACCTAATAACATAGATAATGTAAAAAAAGTTAATAGTAAAATTGATTTAGAATTTCTCATTTAAATTATGGTTTAGTATTAAAGTTTTAATCTTAGTATTTTAAACTAACATTGTTACAGGATTTTCAATATAACCTTTTAAGGTTTGTAAAAACTGTGCTCCTGTTGCTCCATCAACTGTTCTATGGTCGCAAGCTAAACATAATTTCATGGTGTTTCCTACTACAATTTGCCCGTTTTTAACAACTGGTTTTTCTACAATATTTCCTACAGAAAGTATTGCCGAATTTGGTTGATTAATAATAGATGTAAAACTATCGATACCAAACATTCCTAAATTAGAAACTGTAAATGTGCTACCTTCCATTTCATCTAAAGACAACTTTTTATTTCTTGCTTTTCCAGCATATTCTCTAACAGCTGCACCAATTTGAGGTAAGCTTTGCTCATTTGCAAACTTAACTACAGGTACTAATAGACCATCTGGTACTGCAACTGCAACACCAATATGCACATGGTTATTTAACTGCATTCTATCATCAAACCATTGAGAATTAACTTGTGGATGCTGCTTTAGTGCCAATGCACAAGCTTTAACAATAATATCGTTGTACGAGATTTTTATATCTGGAACAGAGTTGTATTGCGCTCTAAAGGCAATAGCATTTTCCATATCAAACTCTACATTTAAGTAATAATGTGGCGCTGTAAACTTAGACTTCGCTAAATTTTTAGCAATTGCTTTACGCATGTTAGAGTTTGGTACCTCGTCAAAATCTTCTTGTCCTGTTGGTACAAATTTAGCTGCAGAAGCTCCTGAAGCTGTAGATGTTGTAAAGTTTTCTATATCGCGTTTTACAATTCTTCCGTTTTCACCAGAACCTTTTACTTGATTAAGTTGTATGCCTTTTTCGTCTGCCATCTTTTTGGCTAACGGAGACACAAAAATTCTTTGTGAAGTAGAATTATTGTTTGACGTTGATACCTCCTTTTTAGGTACTTCAGTTTTAGCTGCAGCTTTAGGAGCATCTTCTTTTTTTGTTTGTTTTGGTGCTTCTACTTTTTTCTCTTTAGGTGTACTATCACTACCTCCAACTTTAAAATTTTTAGCAATTGAAGACACATCTGTTCCTGCAGGACCAATTATAGCTAATAAAGAATCTACTTTGGCTGATTCTCCTTCTTGTAATCCTATATGTAATAAATTACCCGATTGGAAAGATTCAAACTCCATTGTAGCTTTATCTGTTTCAATTTCGGCTAAAATATCTCCTTCTTCAACTTCATCACCTACATTTTTTAGCCATGTTGCAACAGTTCCTTCTTCCATAGTATCACTTAAACGTGGCATTGTTACTACGGTTACGCCTTCTGGTAAATCTTGGCTTTCTGTATTTGTTTCTTCGTTAGCTTCTTGACTTTCCTCTTTAGTAGTTTCATTTGAGGTGTCTTCAGTTTTTTCAGCAGAAGACTCATTTGCTTTATCGTCTTGAGAGTCGCCATTTAGCAAGCTTGAAATATCTTCGCCTTCTTCACCAATTATGGCTAAAAGTGAATCTACTTTTGCAGTTTCTCCTTCTTGAATTCCAATATGAAGTAAAGTACCTTCGTTAAAAGACTCAAACTCCATTGTTGCTTTATCTGTTTCAATTTCGGCTAAAATGTCACCTTCTTCAACTTTATCTCCTACATTTTTTAACCAAGAAGCTACAGTACCTTCTTCCATCGTGTCGCTTAATCGCGGCATGTTAATAATTTCTGCCATGGCTTACTTTATTTTATGATCTATAAAAGGATAATCTTCTTGCTCGTATACGGCGTCGTACATTACATTTTTTTCTGGGTATGGAGATTCTTCTGCAAATTTCTCACACTCTGAAACTAAATCTTTAACGCGTTTATCTATTTCCTTTAACTCATCTTCGGTAGCATATTTTTTATCTAAAATAACTTCTTTAACCTGAGTAATAGGATCAATTTTTTTGTATTCGTTTACTTCGTCTTTTGTTCTATAGTGTTGTGCATCAGACATTGAGTGTCCTCTATATCTATATGTTTTTAACTCAAGAAAAGTTGGTCCTCCACCAGAACGTGCTCTAGAAATAGCTTCATCGAAAGCTTCGGCTACTTTAACTGGGTTCATACCATCTACTGGTCCGCAAGGCATTTCGTACCCTAAACCTAGTTTCCAGATATCTGTATGGTTTGCTGTTCTTTCAACACTAGTTCCCATTGCATATCCATTGTTTTCACAAACAAAAACTACAGGAAGATTCCATAACATCGCTAAGTTAAATGTTTCATGTAAAGACCCTTGTCTTGCAGCGCCATCACCAAAACAGCAAATAGTTACAGCGTCTTTATCGTGGTATTTATCACCAAATGCAATACCAGCTCCTAAAGGAATTTGACCTCCAACAATACCATGACCTCCATAAAAACGGTGTTCTTTAGAGAAAATATGCATAGATCCACCTAAACCTTTAGATGTACCTGTTGCTTTCCCGTATAATTCTGCCATAACACGTTTTGGGTCTACACCCATTCCTATTGGTTGTACGTGATTACGATATGCGGTAATCATTTTATCTTTTGTTAAGTCCATTGCATGTAAAGCTCCTGCTAATACTGCTTCTTGACCATTATACAAGTGAAGAAATCCTCTTACTTTTTGTTGGATATAAACTGCGGCAAGTTTGTCTTCAAACTTTCTCCAGAAATACATGTCTTCGTACCATTTTAGGTACACTTCTTTAGTTACTTTTTGCATATTTTGGTGTTTCTTTAAAAGAAATAATAAACCTTATATATCTATAAATTTATATATACTAACTCTTTAATTAATTTTAAATATGAGTTGCACTAACAAAAGTAATACTTTGATTTGGTATTGCAAAAGTGAAAATTAACTAAAATGTGTTTATTATTAAGGATAGATTTACGAAAACGTTATAGATTGGATTTATTAAAACCGAAAGGCAATAAATTTGCTAAAGAATTAGATTTTACAACTTTTCCTGATACTCCCATAAAATAAATTTCTATAGATTCTTCTTGATTATTTTCGTATTCTGCAATTGCTTGCCTACAAGCACCACAAGGTGGTATTGGCTCTAAAGTTTCTTGATTTTGTGAAGCGGCCGTAATCGCCATATTAACAATTTTTACATTAGGAAATTGTGCTCCTGCATAATAAATAGCAGTCCTTTCTGCACAGAGTCCAGATGGATAGGAAGCATTTTCTTGATTGCTACCAGAAATTATTTCTCCATTTTCAAGTAAAATTGCTGCTCCAACATTAAATTTTGAATATGGTGCATATGCTTTTTTTCTTGCTTCTACAGCTATTTCCATTAGATTTTGAATCTCCTTTGGAACTTTACTTAAACTCTCAAAAGCATATAATGTTGATTCTATTTTTATTTCTTTCATATTAAAACTAATATATAGTAATTAGAAATGGTTTTAGACAAAAAAACTATTGCTGTTGGCAATAGTTTTTTTATTATTTATTTTATTTTGATTAGTACTCATTATAAGTACCAGCTCCTAAATTAAATGTTAGAGAAAAACGTAACGTACTCTCTAACGGACTTTGAATTTTTGATGCTGAAAATAGATATGATAAATCTACATTTATAACATTGTACTTAAATCCTGCTCCAAGTGCGAAAAACTTTCTTGCACCTTTATCTTCATGCTCATTAAAGTAACCTGCTCTAAATGCAAATGCGTCTTGATATTTATATTCTGCTCCTAGAGCATATGTGAATTCTTGTAATTCTTCTTTAAAACCACCTGGTGCGTCACCAAAAGATTGAAATATTCCTGAAATAAAACTCACATCTCTATTTTCTTCTCCTTCAATAATAACACGATCGTCAACAATTGCACCTAATGTTTCTCCGTCTTCTGGATCGTAAACGCCGTTACCATTATCATCATTAAACTCACGTTCTGTTCCTGTTACAGGTGGTGTAGGCACTAATAGCTTAGTAAATTCTGCAGTTACTGCTAAAGTATTATATTGATCGAAGATAAAGTCGAAACCAGCTCCTAAACGTAAGTTAGTTGGTTGAAAGTTATCTGGACCTCCATCTGTATAAGTAAATGTTGGACCTAAGTTTTGTAAAGCAAATCCCATTCTCCAACGACCATTAAAATCGTTATATGCCTCTTCTTCACTTTGATAAAAACCTGTAATATCTACTCCAAACGTACTTGCAGCATCTGTTTCTACATTGTCTTGTCTTATTTTTAAATCTGAACGCAAATAACGCATAGCCACTGCCATACCAAATTGATCACTTAAACGAAGTGTATAAGATAAATCTAAAGCAAATTCGTTTGGTTTTTGAATTAACGGTGTGTCATCAGCTGTTTCTCTAAATTCTATCTCACCTAAACTAAAGTAAGTTAAACTTGCGCCAAAAGCACTTTGTTCGTTAATTCTATTAAAATAAGATACGTAACCAATACCTATATCATTAACAAGTTTACTTAAATATGGTGTATAGCTTAAAGACACTCCAGATTTGGCTTCAGAAAAAACGTATTTAGCAGGATTCCATTTTTGTGAATAAGCATCGACAGATGTCGCTACTCCAATATCTCCCATACCTGCAGACCTTGCATCTGGTGCGATTAATAAAAATGGCATACCAGTAGTTATAACTCTAGAGTCTACATCTGGAACTATTGTTGTTGGTGTTTGCGCATTTAAATTGTAAGCAAAAATGGCTGTAATTATAAAAATTATTCTATTTTTCATATATAAATTTATTAAGCAAATATAATTTTTTATTAGAGGATAACAAGTTTCTCTATTTTTTCGACACTTTTATTTGTTGATGGTGAATGTACTTTAAGTTTATAAACATAGGTTCCTTTTCCTATTTTATCACCAAAATCGTCTCTTCCGTCCCACACAATATCTCTTGAAGTTGAACTTGTTGTTTTAGTTCCTACTCCTGTAGTTTGACCATTTAGTGTTCTTACTAATTTACCGGAAATAGTAAATATTTGAACAGAAACATTTAATGTTTCAGAGCTATTATGTGAAAACCAAAATTCTGTATAGTTAACAAATGGATTTGGATAATTTAAAACGTTTTCAATAACTAAAACTTCATTTTCATCAAATACTCTAAATTGTATTTCTGCTTCTGAAGAATTATTATATACATCCCAAGCTTTTAATTTTAGAGTATGTAATCCAGGCTCTAAATCTCTAAATGGAAAGCTTAAATTTCCGCGAGTATAATCATCTAACTCTGTTACATAATAACTATTTAATATAAACGGATTTACTTCGTCTCCATCTAATATAGCTACAATATCATGACCAATACCACTTGCAGTATTTATACCGTTTTCATCTTCCAGACCTACTAAAAGTGTTGGAGAAGCATTAGTAATACCGCCAGAAACAAAGTTTTCGTCATTCATGTGTAAAACAATATTTGGGCCTTGATTATCTTCTGCTGCATTTTCATTTATACCACCAATTTGTAATAATGTTGTGGTTGCTCCAGTTTGGTCGCTTAATGGTGTTTGAGTCGATGCATAAAAGCTAACCTTACCATAACCAACAGGTATTCCTATATCTCTTGGCACTATAAAATCGAATTCAAATTCGCCATTAGTAACAGTTGCTTGGCCTCTAAAAATTACTTCGCCTAATGTTTCGTATTGTAATTTTATTAGCTGGCCATTTTCTACAACTCCATCATTGGCTAAGGTTTCTCTTTGAATTGGTTTATCGAAAATTGTAGTTACTAATTTACCGTTGTAATTTGAAAGTAAATTACCATTAACATCTGTAACTTGCCCTGCTAATTTTGCATAACTTAATGCTTCAAGAACTTCGGTATTACCTTGAACTGGCACATCATTTATTTTAGTTAGCACAACATTTGGTTCTGGTATAGCAAGTTTCATTGCAGGATCGCCAATAAAAAACACTAATTCTTTTTGTGCATTTATTGAGTTATCGTTTTTAGTTAACCTTAAAGCCTCAGCCATTGTTGGGTATTCAAAATCACTAAAATTATCTTCATCACTGTATGAAAATAAATACTCTTCTAATTTTTTATTAAATGTTGTACCTACACTTACAAAAACTTCTCTAGTAGTTGTTATAAGAGCTACTGCTCCTGCATTTTTATTCCAATAGGTTAACTCTCCAGCTGTTTCTCTTAATGGATTATCAAACCTTGTAAAATCGCATGTAATGGTAACAAAAGTGGTTAATTTACAATCGTTACGAAGTTCTGGTGCATCAGATTTTTCGTAGACTCTTTCAAAAGCAAAACCATCTTCTCCACCATGACCAAAATAATTAACAACTAACGCTCCTTTTTCTACAGCATCTATAATGGCTGTTCTAACTTCTGGATACCGATCTCCGCCAGCTGAGGATTCTTGTTGAAAAGCATCTGAATGTATTTTTACAGTATTAAAAAATGGTTTTTCTGTAGAAATTTCATCTGCTATTTCATCTGTCGTTTCTTGTAGAATTTTTTCGAAAGCCTCATCAACATCATCTGAAATAAATAATAATCTATTTCTCCAACTTCCATAAGCTTCTTGAGAATAGTAAGTATTTACTTTATCTACCATTTCTTTTCCTCTTTGCGATGAATTAGCTAAAATTCTACCAACAGCAATATCTAATTTATATGGTGAAGATGTGTCGTCAATATCGCCTTCATTATCATCCATCAAGCCATAAAAATCATCTGATATGTATGAATTTGTATAATTAAAACTGCTGTAAGCATTCCAAAGCGGAACATTAAATGTGTTTGGTGCTATTTTACTTTTATAATCGAAAGAACTATCACCAAATAAACAAAGGTATTTAATTCGGTTTTCTGGTGAACTTGCATTATCGTAAATATATTTTACAGCATTTCTAATTGCCGCAATATCTTTATTACCTGTGCTAAATTCGTTATAAATTGCGTCTAGGGTTAAAACTTTTACATTTAAATTATTTTGTGTTCTATTAATTTGAGCTAATCTTTCTGCTTGATTTAGATGAGAATTTGTAGTAACAATTAAATAATCAATATCTTGAAAAACGCCTTGAGCATTATTAAATATTGTGCCTTTAATATTTTGATTATTAACCACGGTTGAAGCTGGAACAATAGGCGTTTTGAAATCAGAATTAGAAACAGCTACAAAAGTTTTTAAAGTACCTAATGTAGATTTAAAACTAAAATTTGCATCTCCATTAGTATTCACTTTTTTTGTAACATTTAAATTATCTGTTACATCCCAAACTTCGGGTAAATTTGCTGCTCCAGAAATAACGTACTGCCCAACACCCGAAGATTGAGCTGTTTCATTATTTTTAAACTGGAATTGATTTCCATTATAATTAAGGTCGCGTGTCGCTTCTATGGCTAAATAATCTATATAACCTGAGCCACTAGGTACACCTTGATTATCGTAATTTACTTGTACTGAAATGTTTTGATTAGTTACAGAAAACTCATCATCAAGTATAGCTTCAGATGCTACATTTGCTCCTGCAGCTGCTGGTATTGTTAATGTAGATACTTGAGTTCCATTTAAGGCCACATCCATACTTACTGCATTTGTAGATGTAGTAACACCAATTAACTTTAAATTTATTGGTATTGAAGTATCTAAATTAGGAAATGTAAAATCGAAAGTTTTTGACGTTTCAATATCAAATTTATCTCCAAACCAACGACGACCCACAAAAGCTAAATTAAATTCATCTACCTCATGAAACTTATAATCTTGAAAATTAGTGATTGTTAAAGTAGCCGCCTCAGTTGGTTCCTGAAATGGCAAAATACGTTTCCCTAATCCATTTCCTACAGATATATAATAAAAGGCAGTATCTATGTATGGGTTTAAATTGGTATTTATTTTTGGCTCGTTAACTCTTCCTGTTGGTCCTACACCATAAAATAAAATGTAATCACTATCATGAAAAAAACCATCTTCCTCACCTATAACTTGAATTGCATTCTCTGCTGGGTCAAAAGGATAGTTATCACTATTTCTATATGGTAACATTTGACCTCCAGTACCATATATTTTAATAGTACGAGGATCAACACTTTCTATATTAATACCTAATTGATTTAAAAATGATTTTGACAATTTAAAAACACCTGTTTCTTTTACAGCAAACCTGTACCAAGAACCCGTATTTAATACAGAGTTAGTTATTGGTGGATTTCTATTGTAAATTGTTTTTCTATTAGAATTGGTATAATTAATAGTAAACCCATTAACTTTTTTATAAGTATTTCCAAACTTTACAATTGCCGAAACTTGTAATACAGCAAAATTAACATCACGATCACTTACATTTTTAAGACTAACATTTATTTTTGAAGGAATTCTAGATAAATCGACACCTCTTAATTGTGATTTACTAATGTTAGTATATTCTACATTTGAAACTTGAACACTATTTTCATTAATAAACGCATTTGTTTTCCATTGTGATACAAACTGAATTCCTTGTGCTAAAGAAAATTTAAAATTTTTCTTAGGTGAGAATTCAGGAACTTGTATAGTATTAGTTCCTGCCTGATAGGTTTTAACACCTTCCCAATTTAAACTAAATTTTTTTTGTTGCGCAAAACTAAAAACACAACTTAGTAAAGTAATTAGAAATAAAATCTTTTTCATTGCTATTAATAACGTAGTTATTTAGTTGATATTATTAAGGTCTTAAAAATTTCTTAAAAAGACTTCAAAATTACAATAATAAATTAAAAAAACACACGTTATATTGATTCAAAACGTCGATAAACGACAAAAAAAGAATCGACGTAAAGTAAATAAACAGGATGAACTGTAATATTTTTTTTATCAATTTTCACAATTTTGCTTGTAGAGTTGGCTTTAATTCTTATATTGCGTCTCCAAAAAACATAATTTATCTTACTTAAACGTATGAATATGAAAAAAGTAATCGTATCAAGGATTCTAATGCTATTAGCAATTTCGCTAACCTTGGTTAGTTGTGGGCGTTCTGGAGGATCAAACACCTCAAGAGCAACAGGATGGGATATTAACTCTAAAGAAGGAGGTTTCCAATACAACACAAAATTTAAAGAGCAAGAAACAGCTCCAGGTTTAGTATTCGTTGAAGGCGGTACTTTTACTATGGGACGTGTTCAAGATGATGTAATGCACGATTGGAATAATACTCCAAACCAACAACACCTACAATCATTCTATATGGATGAAACAGAAGTTACCAACCTAATGTATATGGAATATTTAGATTGGATTAAACGTGTTTACCCACCAGAAGAAGAAAACTTTAGAGCAATTTACGAAGGTGTTGTGCCAGATACTTTAGTATGGAGAAATCGTTTAGGTTACAATGAAGTTATGACAGAAAACTATTTACGTCACCCTGGTTATGCAGAATATCCAGTAGTTGGTGTAAGTTGGATTCAAGCTGTTGAATTTGCTAATTGGAGAACAGATCGTGTAAACGAAATGTATTTACAAAAAGAAGGATATTTAAAGCAGGATAGCCAATACGAAGCAACAGCAGATGCTAATTTTAATACAGACACTTACATTAATGCACCTACTGAAACTTTTGGAGGTAATGAAGATATACTTAAAGGAGGAAAACTAAAACCTCAAACAGATAAAGAAGGTAACGAAATAAATGTTTTTGCCTCTAGACAAACTGGTGTTATTTCACCAAAGTATAGACTACCAACAGAAGCAGAATGGGAATATGCAGCTTTAGGATTATCTGAAGTTAGAAGTTACAATGTTTACAGAGGTCGTAAAAAATATCCTTGGGATGGACAATACACTCGTTCTGGAAAGCGCCAAGTACGTGGTGACCAATTAGCTAACTTTAAACAAGGTAAAGGTGATTACGGTGGAATAGCTGGATGGTCTGATGATGGTGCAGATATTACTGCTCAAGTAAAAACTTATGCTCCTAATGATTACGGTCTTTACGATATGGCTGGTAATGTTGCAGAATGGGTTGCAGATGTTTACAGACCAATTGTTGATGATGAATTTAATGATTTTAACTACTACCGTGGTAACGTTTATACTAAAAATGTATTAAATGATGATGGTACTGTTAAAGTTGTAACAACAGATGAAGTTGAATACGATACATTACCAAACGGAAAACTAGTTGTAAGAGTATTACCTGGAGAAATCGCTCAACAACCTGTTGATGATAATGAAACTTATTTAAGAACAAACTTTGATAGAGCAGATAATAGAAACTTTAGAGATGGTGATAGACAATCTTCTAGATTATATGATGATGGTTTTGATGAAGTAGAAAGTGATGAAAGTGCAAACGTTACTCGTAAAATGTACAATTCTCCAAAACATACTGTTGAGTATGATTCAACAGGAACCTTAATAAGAGAAAGAGATAAATCTAACAAGAGAACATCTTTAATTAACGACGAAGTTAGAGTATACAAAGGCGGATCTTGGAGAGATAGAGAATATTGGTTAGACCCAGCACAAAGACGTTATTTCCCACAAACTATGGCTACAGATTATATTGGCTTTAGATGTGCAATGTCTAGAGTAGGTTCTAAATCTAAATCTAAAAACAAAACTAAAAACTAAAACCAGTTTTTGTTAATAATATTAAAAGTCCTAACGCTTAGTTAGGACTTTTTTTATATTTTTATTTTATGAAAATAGAACAACTGCACCAACTCTTTTTAGAGTGTAAATCTGTATCCACAGATACCAGAACAATTAAAAAAAACATAATGTTTTTTGCCTTAAAAGGAGATAACTTTAACGGCAATACTTTTTCTACTGAAGCTTTAAAAAAAGGTGCCAAGTATGTTATTATAGATGAATTAGAATATAACACTTCATCTCAAACAATTTTAGTTGAAAATGTTTTAGAAACACTACAACAACTTGCTACATACCATAGAGAGTATTTAAACATACCTATAATTGGTTTAACAGGAAGTAATGGAAAAACCACAACTAAAGAATTAATAAATACAGTTCTCTCAAAAAAATATAATACTACCGCTACTAAAGGCAATTTAAACAATCACATTGGTGTACCACTAACTTTATTATCCATGACAAAAGATACAGAGATTGGAATAGTAGAAATGGGTGCAAATCATTTAAAAGAGATTGAGTTTTTAAGCAATATCGCTAAACCAGATTTTGGTTACATTACAAATTTTGGAAAAGCACATCTTGAAGGTTTTGGAAGTATTCAAGGTGTTATTAATGGAAAAAGTGAACTTTATAATTATCTAATTACAAATAAAAAACATGTGTTTTTTAATGCTGATGACACTATTCAAAATGAAAAATTAAGTAACTATAATTTAAAAAGCGGATTTTCAAATCAAACACAAAAACAAACAAATATTAATTTTATTGAAGCTAATCCTTTTGTAACACTAAAATTTCAAGACCAAATAATTACATCTCAACTTATAGGAAAATATAACTTTACAAACATTAGTGCTGCCATTACAATTGGTAGTTATTTTGATGTAAAATTTAGTGATATAAAAGCGGCTATTGAAAATTACGCACCTACTAATAATCGCTCTCAAATAATTAATAAGAATTCTAATAAAATTATTTTAGATGCATATAATGCAAACCCAACAAGTATGAACGCTGCGTTAGAAAATTTTAGCAATCTAAACGCTACTTATAAAATTGCTTTTTTAGGCGATATGTTTGAGTTAGGAGACGAAGCACAAACAGAACATCAAAATATTACAGATTTAATTACCACATTAAATATAAATACTGTGTATTTAATTGGAGCTAATTTTAGTAGTACAAAAACTGAAAATAAAAAAATAAAGCAATATGAAACTTTTGAAGCTTTAAAAAAGAGTTTTAATACAATTGATATAACTAATGCTACGTTATTAATAAAAGGCTCAAGAGGCATGGCTTTAGAGCGTATTATAGATTTGTTTTAAAATACTATAATTTTAGTATTATTTCTCTCCATCACCAGCCATACTTTTTAATAATCCCTCACTTGTATTTAGCCAAATAAAATTAAATACAGATTTTGTTTTATCTCTATCAACTTCGGTTTTTGCTGCTCTAAAATTATCTTTTTTATCCTTACTATCTTTAGACACAAATAGATTAGCTACCTTAGATAATAACCATTTTTTTTTCTTTCCGTTTTTATTTAAGACGTTAATTTCTAAATTTTCATAATTAACTTTCATATCTACTGTAGCATTGTTTTTATTTCCATTAATTGTAAAAAACAATTTATTAGTATTTCCAGATAAGCGCACCTTTAAATTAGGCTCTGTAAATTCATTTATTTCATTAAATGCTATAGCATCCATATTCATTTTAAATATAAACTGGTCACTAATATTGTTGACATCAAAGCTCCAATATGCTTTAAAAGGTGTGACATTCATAAATTTACCAGTTATATCTAATTCTGTTTTAACAGGTGATTTATAGGTATTACTTACATTGTAAATAGAAGCATAAAATTTTTGAAACGAAATACTACCGCCATTGTTTTCCTCTTTAACTTTTTCTGTATATTCTATATTAGCATCTTTAATTAATACAGAATCTACAGTTAAATTAAAAGGAATTTCTCTTATAGATTCGCTATATAATTTTTTTATAGTTAAATCATCTTCAACCAACTTATCTCTAAATATTTCTAAATTAGGGTTTGCTATTGTTATTGCTTTAGAGTTTATAAATAACTGCCTATTTATAAAGCCAAAATCCAGACCTGAAATGTTTAAACTGTCCAATTTTAAATTAAAATGATCTCTTTCTTTGTTGATTACTCTAGATAATTCTGTTCTAGAATATTTTGTTTTAAATTGAACATTGTTAAAAGTTGCTTTATTATCCTTTAGTCTAATACTTGAAGTGGCTAAATTTTCAAAATCATTAGCTTTTAAAAATACAGAATCGGCTTTAAACTCGTATTCACTAAAATTAACTGGTAAACGCTTTTTTAAGGTTTCGTTATTTATAACTAAATCGTCAATCTCTGTAGTACTATTTTCAACATATAATAAAAGTGAATCTGACGCTTTATCATAAATATGAAGCATGGCGTTATCAATGCTTAATTCTTCAATTAAAATTGGCTTATATAACTTAATTAAGCCTTTTGTTTTATCTTGATCTTTAGAAGGCTTAAATACGTCTTTAAAATAAGTAATATTAGCTTTAAACAACTTTATGTCTTCTATTGTAATGGTAGCTTTAAAAAGATAATCCCAATAGCTTAAATCTTCAATAATAATTTTATCTAAACTTACAGTAGTATGTATATTATTATCATTTCTATTTTTAAGGTTTACTATAGGTTTATTTACAGTAATAGTACCTTCAAACAAATCTAAATCGATGTTTGAATAAGATTGAGAAATATAATCTGGCAATCTATTTTCAAGAAAAAATTCTACTTTATTTTTAATTATAGTATTTGAAGCGAAAAGCACACCAAAAACTATAAAAAGAATTCCTAAAAAGACAAATAAACTATTACGCAACCACTTTTTCATTTACTTAAGTTATAAAAAACAATTAGGTTATAAAATTAAATAGACTAAAAATAGAAACCGCCATTTAAGGGCTAAAAAAGAAGTTTTTTAAAATAAAAAATCCCGATAAAAAATTATCGGGATTTTTTTGATGTTGTGGGCGCGAAGGGATTCGAACCCCTGACCCCTTGGGTGTAAACCAAGTGCTCTGAACCAACTGAGCTACGCGCCCTAATTATTAGGTGTGCAAATATAAGACAGATTTTGGATTTGCAAAAACTTTTTTGAAAAAATTTTCAAATAATTTCTGCAACGGTAAAAGTGCTACCTCCAATATAGATAATATCTTCTGCTTTGGCAGTTAACAAGGCACTTTTATAAGCTTCATTTACAGAACTGTAGCTCTCTCCAACCAAATTACTTTGTAATAAAATTGATTTTAATTTTTTTTCACTCATACCTCTAGGGATATTTGGTTTGCAAAAGTAGTATTTGGCATTTTTGGGTAAAATTGTATTAATTGAACTTAAATCTTTATCATTTACTACTCCAAAAACAATGTGCAAATTCTCAAAATTCTCTTTTTTGAGTTGATTTATAGTAAATTTTAATCCTTCAAAATTATGAGCGGTATCACAAATTACTTTGGGATTGTTTTGTAGTATTTGCCATCTACCAAGTAAACCTGTATTTTTCACAACGTTTTCAAGCCCATTTTTTATATTTTGATTAGATACTTTAAACCCTTTTTTTATAATTTGATTTACAGTTTGTACTACAGTTTGAATATTATTTTTTTGATAATCTCCTTTTAAATCACTTTTATAATTATGAGCACTTAATTGATCTGCAAAAAAAATGTCACTTTGATTATTTTTTGCTAATGTTTTAAATATTTCTTTAGTTTTAATATGAGTCTCACCAATTACAACAGGAACATTGGGTTTTATAATTCCACCTTTTTCTTTAGCAATGGCTTCTAAAGTGTTTCCTAGAAACTGTGTATGATCTAAACCTATATTAGTTATTACTGATACTTCTGGTGTTATTATATTTGTTGAATCTAATCTTCCTCCCAATCCAACTTCTATAATTGCTATATCTACTTGTTGTTTGGCAAAATACTCAAAAGCCAACCCTACAGTCATTTCAAAAAAAGATAAAGCGTTAGTTTCTAAAAATGTTTTATTTCGTTTTATAAATTGAATTACAAATTGTTTACTAATCTCTTTGCCGTTAATTTTAATGCGTTCTCTATAGTCTTTAAGATGTGGTGAAGTATATAACCCAACTTTATAACCGGCATCTTGCAAAATTGAAGCCAACATATGAGATGTTGAACCTTTTCCATTTGTACCTGCTACATGAATGGTTTTAAATTTTGCTTCTGGATTTTTTAAATGTTTTGCTAGTAAATGAGTATTACTTAGGTCTATTTTGTAGGCTTTGTTTCCTATTTTTTGATACATAGGAAGTTGAGAAAACATCCAATTTACAGTATCTTGATATGTCATTATTATTGTCCTAATTTAAAATCTATACTCACAAACCCAACTTGTCTTGTAGGTGCTTTAGAATCTGCTTTCCATTTATGAGATAATGCTATTTTTCTTGCTGGTTCTAATAAGCATGGTGCTGTATTTTCGGTACCCTTGACACCAGGTTCTGCTTTAACAACTTTACCGTTTCTATCTACTTCTATTCTAACTACAACTAAACCGGATTCGTTACAGTTTTGCTTATAAACGGTTTTAGTTGGCGCACCTCTACCATTAAGACCATGACCAACACCACCATTACCGCTACCACTACCAAAATAACTTGGAGCATATGGATTACCGCTTAATTGCCCTTTATCTCCAGCAATATTATCGTTACCCTCACTTCCAGCAGCTTCGCCATTAGAATTATTCATGCCGCCCATCATAGCATCAAGTTCGGCTTTCTTTTTTGCTTCTTCTGCCTTCTTTTTAGCTTCAGCTTCAGCTTTTGCCTTTGCTATACGTGCTGCTTCGGCTTTTGCTTTAGCTTCTGCTTGGTCTTTTGCTTTCTTTTTTGCTTCAGCCTTTTTTATTGCTACTGCTTCTTCTGTTTCTTGAGTTAAAATTTTTTCTTCTACTTGTTCTGAAGTTTCACTTTCTTGAGTTTCTGTAGGCTGAGATTGAGCTTCTTGTGGTGGTTTATTAATATTTAAATTTTTAGATTTTACAGGTTGATCTGGCTGTATATTTCCACTACCTACAGATGAGTTTCCAAAGTTAACGGCAACCCCATATTCTTCAGGAGGATCTTGATAACTTTGTCCTACAACAAAACACAGTAGTACTAAAATAACAACTATTAGGGTTGTTATTTTTGCTGAATTACGTTCGTGTTTTGTTTTTAAATATTTCATTATTGTATTAATTACTTTTAAAACGAAAAATTTGATAGAATATTTTTAAAATCTAATTTGCCTTTACGTTTAATGGTAAGTAAAAAGAAACTGTTGTTGGTTTGCCTTGCTGCATACCTGGTTTCATTTTTGGTAATAGTTTTGTTACGCGTTTTGCTTCGTCTTCTAATTTAGGATGTGGTGCTTTTGCTCTAATACCAACTACTCTACCTGTTTTATCTATTTTAAAGAAAATATTTACTTTTTGTATGCCTTGTAAATCTAAATTCGAGGCCAAACTTTTATTAAAGTTTTGTCCTAGAAATTGCTTGATTTTATCGTTCATGCATTTTTTCTTAGCTGCATTATTACCGCCTTCACAACCTGGGTAAACGGGTACATTTTCTATTAAAGCAAATGATACGGTTTGATTACCACTTCCTTTTTCTTTTGCAGCGGCTGCGGCTGCGGCATCTGCTGCTGCTTTTTTGGCTGCCGCTTGTGCTTTAGCTTTTGCTATTCGTGCTGCTTCGGCTTTTCTAGCATCTGAAGCTGCTTTTTCGGCTTTCTTTTTGGCTTCTAATGCTCTTGCTTTTTTTTCTGCAGCTAATTTTTGAGCTTTTCGTTTGGCTTCAGCTTTTTCTTGGGCTTCTTTTTTTGCTTTTGCTGCAGCTTCTTTTTGCTCTTTTTCTAATTTCTCTTTTGCTTCTTTAGCTTCTTGTGCTTCTTTTTCTTTTTTAATTCTTAAAGCTTCTTCGCGTTCTTGTTGCAAAAGCTTTTCTGCTTCGGCAGCTTTTTCTGCTGCTTCAGCTTCTGCTTTAGCGGCTTCTTCGGCTTTAGCTTCTTCTAAAGCTTTTTCAATTTCTTCAATGGTTTCTTCTTCTACTTCTTCCTCTTCTATTTCTTCTTCAATAGTTTCTTCTTCAACAATATCTTCAGGTGTTGTTTCTTCTGGTTCTGGTTCTGATTCTTGAAGTTTTTCTGGAGGATTGGGATTTACGTTTTCATCTACTACACTTGAACTTCCAAAATTTATGGCTACTCCATATTCTTCTGGTGGATCTTGATAGTTTTGCCCAACAACAAAACATAATAAAACGATAATCACTACTATTAAAGTAGTGATTTTTGCCGAATTTATTTCGTGTTTTGTTTCGAAGTATTTCATTTTACTGAGACTTTACTGCTAAGGTAGATTTTATTTTATTTCTGTTAGCAATATCCATTATATATACTACGTGTTTCATTTCTACATCTTGATCTGAACGTATTGTTATTGTTGGCGATTCTGCACTGCCTAGTTTTGATAACAACTCTGATTCTAGTGTTTCTTTAGACACTTGTTTTAAATCGATATAATAGTTAACGTTTTTATCTACGCTTACCGAAATGTTTTTTGTCTGGGTTGTTTTACTTGATGATTTTGGTAATAACAGATCTATTGCTTCAGCTGAAACTAATGTTGAAGCAATCATAAAAAATATTAGTAATAGAAATACAATATCTGTCATTGACGACATATTGAATTCTGGTGTTACTTTATTTCTTCCGCGTAAATTCATAAATATTTATTTAGCTAGGTTCGTTTAAAAGGTCTAAAAACTCTAATGAATTAGCTTCCATTTTATATACTACCTTATCTGTTTTTACTACTAAATGGTTGTATGCAATGTAAGCTATAATACCAACTATTAAACCACCAACGGTTGTTGTCATTGCTGTGTATAAACCATCTGCTAAGGTTTTAATATCTATTGAACCGCCTGAATTTGCTATTTCGAAAATTGAAAGAATCATACCTATTACGGTACCTAAAAACCCAATCATTGGTGCGGCTCCAGAAATGGTTGCTAAAACACTAATGTTTTTTTCTAAGCTATAAATTTCTAAACGTCCTGCATTTTCTATTGCTGTATTAATATCGTCTAAAGGTTTTCCTATTCTTGAAACGCCTTTACTTATTAATCTTGATACTGGTGAGTTTGTTTGAGCGCATAAATTTTGAGCTGAATCTATTTTACCATTACTTACGTAATCTCGAATTTGATTCATAAAATTTGAGTCTACTTTAGAGGCTTCTTTTATGGCTAAAATTCTTTCAAAATAAATGTATAATGCTACTACAAATAGCACAAATAATAACGCTATAATAATTATTCCTGCTGTACCTCCAGTTGTTATTAATTCTATAATTGAAAGTGTTTTTTCAACTGATTCTCCTTCGGCTAATCCGTCGGTAGTTTGAGCTGCTTCTTGTAAGATTGTATTTAACATATTCTAGGTTTAGATAACTGTATAACGTGCTTTTTTAAAATTTAATATATTTTGTTTTTAGAAGTTTAAAACTATAGCATATATATAACGCCTAATAGTCCCATAATACCTAAAACAATTGTGTATGGAAATGCCATTTTTGCCATTTTTCCATAAGATAAATTAATTAATGGTGCTATTGATGATGTTAGTAAAAATAAAAATGCGGCTTGGCCATTAGGTGTTGCTACACTTGGTAAATTTGTACCTGTATTAATTGCTATTGCTAATTGCTCAAACTGTAATCTTGAAATGTTTCCTGCTGTAAATGCATTTTGAACTTCTCCTATATATACTGTTGCTACAAATACGTTATCACTAATCATAGATAACAAACCATTTGCTGCATAAAATATTGCTGGTTGTTGTGCTGGATCTTTTGAAAGTGCCCATTCTATAATTGGTTGAAATAAATGTTGATCATGTATCATGGCTACTATTACAAAAAACACTACAAGTAATCCTGTAAATGGTAACGCTTCTTCGAATGCTTTACCTAATGAGTGCTCATCTGTAATACCCATAAATGCAGTTTGAACAATAATTAGAGCTAACCCTATAAATCCTACTGGAGCGATGTGCAATGCTAAACCTGCTATTAATAATAATGCTGAAACCCCTTGAACTATTAATCCATATTTTTGAGCTTCGGTTCTTTTTTTATCCTGCTCTTCTGTATAATTTTCAATTATTCTACGTGCTACTTCTGGTAATTTATCACCGTAACCAAATATTTTAGTTTTTTCTAAAATTACAGTTGTAATAACACCTGCAAATAAAACAGGAATTGTAATTGGTGCCATTTTTAGGAAAAACTGAACAAAATCCCATCCTAAACGTTCTCCAATTAATAAGTTTTGTGGTTCTCCTACTAATGTACAAACGCCACCTAATGCCGTACCTACTACACCATGCATTATTAAACTTCTTAAAAAGCTTTTAAATTGCTCGAATGTTTCGCCACTTAATTCTTTTCTATCTAGAATGTTATCGTCATCATAATCTGCATCAACACTAGAATGTATTTTGTGATATACACCATAAAAACCTACGGCTACACTAATTAATACAGCTGTTACTGTTAGTGCATCAAGAAAAGCTGATAGTACTGCAGATAATACTACAAATAGTACTGATAATACTAGTTTTGATTTAATTTTTGTAAAAACCTTACTAAATATATACATTAATAGAGGTTTCATAAAATAAATACCTGCAACCATGAATACTAAAAGTAATATTACTTCTAGGTTAGCATCTACTTCATGATAAGCATTTTCTGGAGTTGTAAGCCCTAAAGCTAAAGCTTCTATAGCCAGTAATCCTCCTGATTGTAAAGGATAACATTTTAATGCCATTGCTAGACAGAAAATAAATTCACCAATAAACAACCAAGCACATATAGTTGGGTTTATATAGAAGATAGGAATATTAATGATTAAAAAAGCAATCATTGTGAATTTGAACCATTTAGGACTGTTTCCTAAAAACTGATTTATCATAATTTTGAAGTATTAAGTTTTAAAATGAATTAAACTAATTGTGTTAATGCAATCTCGAAGGCAGTTTTACTTATTTCGGTTTTGCTTGGGTTTTTATCGTATGTATTTTGTAATGCTTTTTTAATAATTTCTGAAGTATCGTTAAAAATAGCTTCGTCTGTCATTTGTACTTTTCGCTCCATAAAGTAAGCGAAAACTCTTGCCATACCACAGTTTGAAATAAAGTCTGGAATTAAACTAACTTTCTCGTCTGTATGCTCCATAATACTACCAAAGAAAATTTCTTTATCTGCAAATGGTACATTTGCACCACAAGAAATCACTTCTAATCCTGTATTAATTAATTGATTTATTTGGTCTTGTGTTATTAATCTTGAAGCGGCACAAGGTGCGAATATTTGAGTTTGAAGTGACCATACGCGCTGGTTCATCTCTTCAAAAGGAATCATGTTATCTGCTAGTAAAGTGTTACCGTTTTTGTTTAAAAAGAAGTTTGTTATTTCATCGAAAGAGAAACCTTCTTCGTTTATAACACCTCCAGAAATATCTATAATACCAACTATTTTAGCTCCCATTTGTGCTAAATAATATGCAGCAGCAGAACCTACATTACCAAAGCCTTGAACAACTGCACGTTTACCTACAACGCTACCACCATAAATTTCGTAATAATGTTTTACAGCTTCGGCAACGCCATAACCCGTAATCATATCTGCAACAGTATATTTTCTTGTTACATCTGGAGAAAAACCTGGATTTTCTATTACTTTAATAACACCTTGGCGTAGTTGACCAATTCTATTAATTTTATCGGCTTCGGTAGGTTTAAAATGTCCATTAAAAACACCTTCTTGAGGATGCCAAACACCAGATTCTTCAGTAATTGGAATAACTTCGTGAATTTCATCTACGTTTAAATCTCCTCCGGTTCCATAATAGCTTTTTAATAATGGAGATACTGCTTTGTACCAACGCTCAAGAACGCCTTTTTTTCTAGGGTCACTTGGGTCGAAATTTATACCAGATTTTGCACCGCCAATTGCTGGTCCAGAAACTGTAAACTTTACTTCCATGGTTTTAGCTAAAGATAGGACCTCATTCATGTCTAATCCTTTTCTCATTCGTGTTCCTCCACCTGCAGCGCCACCACGTAATGAGTTTATAACTGTCCAGCCTTCGGCTTCTGTTTCTGAATCTTTCCAGTTAAAAATTATTTCTGGCTCTTTATTTTCGTACTTTTTTAGTAATTCTTTCATTTAAATTCTATTGAATCTTGTTATAACTTTTATTTTCATTTTTTGTTTTTCTGTAAGTAAAGCTAAAGCTGATTCATTTTAGAAGAAATTTTAGTTAGTTTGATTTAACAAATATAAAAAACAAATTATGTACACTCTTAAAATTAATATTTTTTTAAGGATGAAATATTACTCCTGAAACATGATTTTTTTTTGCACCAGTTACACTAGCTAAACAATTAACTTGATTTCTAAGTTTTAGAACTCCTAAAAAACCAAATATTAATGCTTCTTTAAACTCTATTATTTCTTTAGATGGTATTTCTATTTTATTGTTAGTGCGTGAATTTATTCTATTTATTAAAAATGAATTAAACACTCCACCACCCGTTAATAGTATTGATGCTTTTGTTTTTGTATTTATTACTGTTTCTATTTGCATTACAATATGCTCTACAAATGTTCTTAATATATCTGGAGTGCTAAGTTTGTAACTATCTATTAAGGGAAAAATATTTTTGTTAACCCATTCTAAGCCTAAAGATTTAGGGTGGTTTTTTTTGTAAAATGGTAATGCATTAAGTTCTTTAAGTAAAGCTTTATTAATGGAGCCACTTTTAGCTATTTCACCTTTATCATCAAAATCGAAACCTAAATTTGATACATATTTATTTAATACAATATTTAAAGGGCAAATATCGAAAGCAATTCGGTTTTTGTTTAATGCTGTAGATATGTTTGCAAACCCACCTAAGTTTATACAAAAGGTATAATTTGAAAATAATAACTCATCGCCTATTGGCACTAATGGCGCTCCTTGGCCTCCTAATTCTACATCTTGAACTCTAAAATCACATACAACTAACTGGTTTGTGATTTTTGCAATTGAAGGCAAATTTCCTATTTGATAGGTTAATTTGTTTTCTGGTTTATGAAGTGCAGTATGTCCATGAGAGCAAATTGCATCAACACTAAAAATATTATTTTTTTCTAAAAATACATTTATTGTATTTGCCAAGTAGGCTGTATATTCTATATCTAATGACCTTAATTCTTGTTTCGTATAGTTTACTAAAGTTTTTAATTTAGTTGTCCAATCTTTAGTATAATCAACAGTTTCAGCTGTTATAATTTTAAAAGTCCAGGAATCTTCAAACTTAAAATTAATTAAAGCTAAATCTATACCATCTAACGAGGTACCAGACATGATCCCAACAACATTATATTCATTTTTTATCATATAAAGTAAAAATAGAAATATCTATTGAAAAAAAGACAATAAAAAGCTATATTTGCACTCTTATTTTATCAAATCAACATTATACTTTAACTATGGATTTTAGCTTAACTGAAGAGCATTTAATGATACGCGACGCAGCTCGTGATTTCGCACAAACTGAATTATTACCTGGCGTTATAGAGCGCGACGACAAACAACATTTTCCAGATGAGTTAGTTAAAAAAATGGGTGATTTAGGATTTATGGGTATTATGGTAGATCCAAAATATGGAGGAAGCGGTATGGATGCTACTTCTTACGTATTAATTATGGAAGAGTTATCTAAAATAGATGCTTCTGCTTCTGTAATTGTATCTGTAAATAACTCTTTAGTTTGTTACGGTTTAGAAGCGTACGGATCTGAAGAACAAAAACAAAAATATTTAACAAAATTAGCAACTGGTGAATTTGTTGGTGCATTTTGTTTAAGTGAGCCTGAAGCAGGAAGTGATGCTACTTCACAAAGAACAACTGCTGAAGATAAAGGCGATCACTATATAATTAATGGTACTAAAAACTGGATTACTAGTGGTGGCAGAGCAGATGTTTATCTTGTAATTGCTCAAACAGATAAAGAAAAAGGGCATAAAGGTATTAATGCTTTTATTGTTGAAAAGGGAACACCTGGTTTTGATGTTGGACCTAAAGAAGACAAGCTAGGAATTAGAGGTAGTGATACGCATACTTTACAGTTTAATGATGTAAAAGTACCAAAAGAAAATAGAATTGGTGAAGATGGATTTGGTTTTAAATTCGCGATGAAAACATTATCTGGTGGTCGTATTGGTATTGCTGCTCAAGCCTTAGGTATTGCATCTGGTGCTTACGAGTTAGCATTAAAATACTCTAAAGAACGTAAAGCTTTTGGTACAGAAATTTGTAACCACCAAGCTATTGCTTTTAAATTAGCAGATATGTATACAGATATTTCGGCTGCAAGACATTTAGTTATGAAAGCTGCCTGGGATAAAGATCAAGGTAATAATTACGATATGTCTAGTGCTATGGCAAAACTATATGCTTCTAAAGTAGCTATGGAACATACTGTTGAGGCTGTACAAATACACGGTGGAAATGGATTTGTAAAAGAATACCATGTTGAACGTTTAATGCGTGATGCAAAAATTACTCAAATTTATGAGGGAACATCTGAAATTCAAAAAATTGTAATATCAAGAGGTGTTATAAAAGGTTAATATCTTTTTTACCTATAAAAAAAGCAGCCAAATGGCTGCTTTTTTTATGTAATGTATTTAGAATTTGAATATTAATTATTTAGACATATTATCTAACACTAAACGTAACTCGCCAAAAGTATATTTATCGTCTATTTGATGTTTTAAATCTGAAAGGTTTTCAAATTTGTGAGTTGGTATAATTTCCATTAATTCATCAAAATGCTTTTTAGACATTAAATCTAAAATTTTAATTTCTCCTGAAGGAATAAAACTAGCCAAATGCCCAATTATAGTATTTAAATTTAAATCACGCTCCATAGCAATTTGCTCAACAGTTTTACCAGATTTAAACAAATTTAGAGATATTGTTTTTGTTTCTCCTACTTTTCGCTTAGGCTTCTTTTCTTCAAATATTTCTATGTCTTTAGATGTTTCTATATTATTTTCATCACAATATTCTCTAATAATTTTTAAAATTTCGTTGCCATATTTATCAACTCGAGTTTTACCAAAACCATTCACTTTTAATAATTCTTTTTTATTAGTTGGTAGTGTTTCGCACATCTCATAAAGAGATTTTTGAGTAAATATTTGATAATGTATTAAATCATTAGTTTGGGCCAATTCATTTCTTAATTCTCTAAGTAATTCAAATAATTCAACATTTGTAGTGCCATCTACAATAGACTTTCTTGATTTCTTGGGAGCCTCTTTAGCTAAAAAGACAGATTTAGCTCTTAAATTTAAATACTCTTCTGCATTAAAACCTTTAGACAGTTTATTGAAAAATAATTTCTTTACTTCTATTTGCTCCTCTATAACATCTAACATTTTAGCTAAGTCAGTGTCTATAGATTTATTATCTGTAGTAAAACTTAAACTTTTATAAGAAACAATAATGTTATTGTTTAATTCTTTTGAAAAATAATCTAATGCTTTTAAAAAGCGCTCCTGAAGTGCTTTGTTAGCCTCTGGTAAAATTGAGTTTTGAGATATTTCTTGAAGTTGAATTTTAAATGTATTTGCTACTTTTAGTAAATTAGTAATTGTTTTCTTAATTAATAATAAAGGCGCTTCTATATCGCCTTGAATACTAGTTCTGTTTTTATAAAAAATATCTAAAATCCTGTTTATTGGATATATAAATTTAAAAAAATTAAATATTTCAGAAATTAATTTAAGCTGAAAATTTACTTTACTATCTTTTAAAATAGTGTCGTTTGGTTGATTTTGTTCTGCAAGTTTATTAAACGTTATTACATTACTATCACTTATAATTTGATTAGACCCTATTTTTGTTTTTAAAACTAAGCCTTCTAAACTTTTACACCTACTAAGCGCAACATAAGTTTGTCCATGAGCAAATGCTCCTTGAGCGTCTATAATTGCTTTTTCGAATGTTAAACCTTGACTTTTGTGAATTGTTATAGACCATGCTAATCTTAATGGAATTTGAGAAAAAGAACCTATTTTATTTTCAGTAATGCTATTAGTTTCTTTGTTTACAGAATAACTAATATTTTCCCATATCTCATGACCAACATTAATATTGAAATCATCATCAGGACATTTAACTACAACTTCATTTTTATCTAACAAAATAACAGTCCCTATCTTTCCATTAAAATAACGTTTCTCTACAGAACTATCATTTTTGATAAACATAACCTGAGCTCCAACTTTTAATATTAAATCTTCTTTATTAGGAAAAGAAACCTCAGGAAACTTACCTTCTATTTTTGCTTTATAAACAACTTCTTTTTCTTTTATAGCTTTTAAAGCTTCATTATTTATAGATTCTGCTTTGTTATTATGTGTAGTTAAAGAAATATACCCATCTTCTTTTGAAGATATAAAGTCTGGCTTAAATCTTTTATTAAGTTCCCTAGCAGATTGGAGAGATAATGTATCATTTCTTATCTCATTTAGAATATGAATAAATGTAGGATTGTCTTGTCTATATATATGCTTTAATTCTATAGTTATAGTATTACTAGCCTGAAAAGCGATACTACTAAAAAAGAAAGCGTTTTTATAATAAGTCTTTAGTATATGCCATTCATGATCTTTAACTACTGGAGAAAGCTGCTGCAGATCACCAATCATAAGTAATTGAACACCTCCAAAAACCAAGTCTCTATTTTTAAACCTTCGTAAAACCTTATCAATACCATCCAATAAATCAGCACGTACCATACTTATCTCATCAATAACTAATAAATCCATAGACTTAATAATATTGATTTTTGTTTTACTAAATTTTTTATTAAACGCAGAAGAGTTTATATTATAGTCTTCAGGAACAATTGGCCCAAAAGGCATTTGAAAAAAAGAATGAATTGTCATTCCTTTAGCATTAATTGCTGCTACACCAGTTGGTGCAACTATAACCATTCTTTTTATAGAATCTTTTTTTAATTTATGAAGAAATGTAGTTTTCCCTGTACCTGCTTTACCTGTTAAAAATATATTTCTATCAGTATTATTAATAAAATCCCAAGCTAAATCAATTTCCTTATTTATAAACATAAATTATAAATTTAATAAGATTTTTAAATATAATCTTACAAAAAGGGCAAAAAAAAATCCTCAACGAATAAACGTTGAGGATTTATAAAAAAGGCGACGACCTACTCTCCCACAAATGTAG
>NZ_MPCX01000013.1 GCF_001874145.1 Lacinutrix sp. MedPE-SW
ATTCAAGGTGAAACTGGTCCACAAGGACCGCAAGGTCCTGCTGGTATAGACGGAGCTAATGGTGCTGATGGCGCACAAGGCCCGCAAGGCGAACAAGGTATTCAAGGTGAAACTGGTCCACAAGGACCGCAAGGTCCTGCTGGTGCAGATGGAGCTAATGGTGTTGATGGCGCGCAAGGTCCGCAAGGCGAACAAGGTATTCAAGGTGAAACTGGTCCACAAGGTCCGCAAGGGCCTGCTGGTGCAGACGGAACTGATGGTGTTGATGGTGCGCAAGGTCCGCAAGGTGAACAAGGTATTCAAGGTGAAGTTGGACCTTCTAATGCATATGTTGGTCATTTTATAATTACCAACACTGGAAATATTACAATAAATGTTCCTTTTGAACCATCTCAAGTAACATTTCAAGCTTATGCAAATATTGAAAGTGAAAATTTAAACGCTGATAATGGCGTAGGAAATAATAATAATGGATTTAATAATGCTTTTGGTGGAATGACTGGTTATGCAAGAGGAACAACACAACAAGTAATTTATGTTGGTGGTAGTGGCTCTTCTATTAATGATATTTCACGTTACGCTTCTAGTTCTCATTGTATAGGAATTAGATATTCTAATAATAATGGTGATAATTTAGGTTTAACTACTGCTAGACTTGTTTCATTTAACACTAATGGATTTACATTAAATGTGGATAATAAAACTGAAAACATAGTCGTAATATTTACAGCTTATGAATAATTACATTCGTTTAATACTATCGTCTATAGCTACTTGTTCTTTCGTACTATTAAATGCTCAAAGTGCTTTTAATAATTTTGGAAATGTTCAAATACACAATCAAGGTCAAGTTGGTTTTCATATCAATTTAGAAAACAATGGGACTTTTAATGAAAACTTAGGTTTAGCAGGATTCTATAACTTAAATAATTCGTTGACCATTTCTGGAACGCAAGCGCCTTTATTTTATAATATGGAAGTTGCGGTAGATAATGATTTATATCTTGAAATAAATACTCAAGTTAGCAATACTTTAAGCTATATCATTGGAGATATTATAACGCCTAGAGAAAATTTATTAAACTCTTTGGATTATTTAAATGATGCTCTTTTTGTTGCTGAAGATGATTTAAGATTAACCGATGGTTATGCATCGTATACAGGAAATAATTCATTTAGATTTCCTATAGGAGATGATAATAAATTAAGACCAATAATTCTTCCTGCTCAAGTTAATAGCTCAAAGTTTAAAGCTGCATATTTTAATGAAGATCCAAATTTTCCATCTACATTTTCTATTAATTTTGATACCAATAACTCTGAAAATATTTTAAATTCAATTAGCACAGAAGAATTTTGGGATTTTAATGGAGATGAATCTACATTTATAACACTTACTTGGAATCAAGAAAGTCAAATTTCGAATTTAACAGATGACCTTATGAACTTAAGAGTTGTAGGTTGGAGTAAAACTGAAAGCAAATGGGTAGATTTAGGCAATACTAATGTCACAGGAGATATAAATAATGGAACTATTAATTCCTTTGAGTTTATTCCAAACAACTTTGAAATTATAACTTTTGGTGGACTCATTGGAAGTAACGGATTAACGGTATATAATGGCGTAAGTCCTAATGGAGATGGATTAAATGATTTTTTTGTAATTGAAGGTGTAGAATTATTTAATAGCGAATTAAAAATATTTAACCGTTGGGGACGTACAGTCTACGATGCAAAAAATTACAAAAACACTTTTAATGGCATTTCTAATAAAAAAGTTGTTGGTAGCCAAGGAAACAAACTACCTGTTGGCACCTATTTCTATGTATTAGATCTACCTCAAGATAACAAAACCTATTCAGGTTGGATTTATCTTAACTATTAATTATAGTGTTTTATAAAAGTGGTAACCATAAATTTCATATCCTTCGTTATAATAAAATTTATGCGAAGGATAATTTTGAACGTAAGTATTTAACTCAGATGTGTTACAACCCTTAGATTTAGCATATTTATATATCCATTTAAAAAACAATTTACCCAAGCCTTTACCTTGATATTCTGCTTCAATATAAACATGGTCTACTTCCATAGATTTTCCTGCATAATGTCTAGTTTGAAACCACATGCCACAAATTCCAATTAATTTTTCATTTAAATAAATCCCTGCACATTCATAATTTTCTTTTACCATTTCAGCAAAACGTGCTTTCAAAACATCATCAGAATTTGCATTTTTACTTAATTTTTGAACTAAAGGAATAATAGAAAATATATCATCTTTTTCAATAAGTTTAAAGCTAAAATCCATCATTTTTTTTAGTAAATTTAAATAAATTTGAAACACTTTAATCTAAAATATGAATAGACGCCACTTTTTAAAAAAAACTAGCCTAACAACAGCTGCGATTGTTACTTTACCAAAAACATTTTTTAATCAAGATGATTCTATTACTATAAATCAACTTATTGGTAAAGGCCAACCTGTTTTATTAGGAAATGGCTATAAACTTTTAGAAGAGGCACATATTGCTTTTAAAAAATTACAAAAAGAAGCTTTAAAAAGTAATATAAAAATAGCTGCAGTTTCTAGTTATAGAAGTTACAGTCATCAAAAACGTATTTGGGAACGCAAATATAAAAGTAATAATACTAAAGGCTTAACTCCAAAAGCTAACATAAAAAAAATAATAGAATACTCAACCATTCCAGGAACATCTAGACACCATTGGGGAACAGATATAGACATCTATCAAACAAATGTTAAACAACCAAATAGTATTTTGCAACCAAAAAATTATCATGATAATGGTTCATATTGCAAATTAAAAGAATGGATGGATACTAATGCATCTTATTTTGGCTTTCATTTAGTATATACAGATATTTCAAACAGAAAAGGGTTTAAGTACGAACCTTGGCATTATAGTTACAAACCTTTGTCCCAAAACTTCCTTAAAGCCTATAAAAAAATAGACATATCTAAAATATTACAAAATGACAATCTATTAGGGAGTAATTATTTTACAAAAGAATTTATAAACCAATACATTACACAAAATATTTTAGATATTAATCCTGAACTTTTGTAACTTTAAAACAGAACTAAAACCATTAAAATATTATGAAACAAGGCGGACTTAAAGGCAGACTACTTATAGGTTTAGTTATTGCCGCATTTTTTGGCTTTAAATATTGTAGCCAACAAGAAGTCAATCCATATACCGGAAAAAAACAAGCTATATCAATGACTCCTCAAGAAGAAATTCAAATGGGATTGGCCAGTCGAAATCAAATGGCAGCACGGCATGGTGGTTTACATCCAAATGAGCAATACCAAGCATTGGTTGATAATGTAGGCCATAAATTAGTAAATAATAGTATTGCAAAAGAAACACCTTACCAATATGAGTTTCATTTATTAGCAGACCAAAATACCATAAATGCTTTTGCTCTACCTGGAGGACAAATATTTATAACCTATGCCTTATTTTCTCAATTAAAAAATGAAGACCAGCTTGCTGGCGTATTAGGTCATGAAATTGGGCATGTATTAGGAAAACACTCTGCTGAACGAATTGCAAATTCAGAGCTATGGAAAGGTTTATCTACAGCTGGCTCTGTTGGAGCAGATATGGGTGGCGTTGTAGCACAAATAGGAAATGGAACTTTATTAAAAAATGGTAGAGGAGACGAATTAGAAAGTGACGATTTAGGTGTACGCTTCATGATGCGCGCTGGTTATGATCCACAAGAAATGATTGGAGTAATGCAAATTTTAAAAGCTGCTGCAGGACCAAATCGCCAACCAGAGTTTTCAAGTACTCATCCAGATCCAGATAATAGAATGGAAAAAATTAGAGAATCTATTGAAAAATACAGAAGATAACTCAAAAAAAAGCCTTGTTTAAAACAAGGCTTTTTTTTTATAAATTTTTAAACATTTAAGCTTTTTTCTTAAGTGTGTTTTTAATTAATTTATAAGATTCTGAAGCATTAGATAATTCTGCATATTTTAACGCAGTCATCCCTTTTTTGCATTTAGTTTTTAAATCTGCTCCATTAGAAATTAATAATTTTAAAATTTCAACTCTATTATATCTAGCAGCAAACATTGATGGTGTCATACCTCTAGATTTTTTATTAATATTTTCTCCTAAATTAATTAATGTTTTTACAGTTTCAATATCACCTTTAACGATAGCTCTGCAAAAAGAATTAACTTCATTTTTTTCTGTTAGTTCTACTTCATTTGTAGTACTAACTTTTACTGTGTCTGCATTTAAAGTTGCAACAGAGAAACTTAATGCAATTGCCGAAATAATTAATGTTTTTTTCATGATTTAAATTTTGATTGATTAATGATTTGTTTTTTTATTACACTAAAGAGACGACAAAAAAAACAATTTGTTACAATAAAAATCAAATATTAACATACACGTAATCATTTGACTACAAATATGTTAAGGTATTCTTAAAATTATAAAGACAATTAACAAAAACTCAAAATAAAGTTAACCATTGTTTAATTAACTATATTTTTTTAGGTCGCATCTTAAAATTTTATATTTGTATTCTAAAGCAAAAAAAATGAATAAAAAAGTCATACTAATGATTCTTGATGGTTGGGGAAAAAGCCCAGACCCAAAAGTTTCTGCAATAGATAATGCCAACACACAATTTATTGATAGTTTATATACAAAATTTCCACATGCACAACTTAGAACAGACGGCTTACATGTAGGCTTACCAGAAGGCCAAATGGGAAATAGTGAAGTTGGACACATGAATTTGGGTGCAGGACGTATTGTTTATCAAGACTTAGCTAAAATTAATTTAGCTGTAGAAAACAAATCTTTAGCAAAAGAACCTGTTTTAGAAAACGCATTTCAATACGCTAAAAAAAATAACAAAGCAGTTCATTTTTTAGGATTATTAAGTAATGGAGGTGTTCATTCTCATATAAACCATTTAAAAGGGTTAATTGATGTTGCCCAAGATTTAGGCATCACAAAATCTTACATCCACGGTTTTACAGATGGTAGAGATGTAGATCCACAATCTGGAAAAGGTTTTATTGCAGATATAGAACAATACATCCAAGATAAAAACACACAAATCGCATCAATCACTGGTCGTTATTACGCAATGGATAGAGATAAACGTTGGGAACGAGTACAATTAGCATACAATGCTTTAGTAAATGGCAAAGGCGAGTTATCTAGAAATATTCAAGAAAGTATTCAAAATAATTATAACAATAATATTACAGACGAGTTTATAAAACCTATCATTAAAGTAGATGGTTATGGTCTTCCATTAACAACTATAAAAGAAGATGATGTTGTAATATTCTTTAATTTTAGAACAGATAGAGGTCGCCAATTAACCGATGCTTTATCTCAGCAAGATTTTCCAGAATTTAAAATGAAGAAACTTAATTTGTATTATGTAACAATGACAAATTATGATGAGAATTTTAAAGGATTACACGTTGTTTTTAATAAAGACAACATAACCGAAACGTTAGGTGAAGTTTTAGAAAAAAACAATAAAACCCAAATAAGAATAGCTGAAACAGAAAAATATCCTCACGTAACATTTTTCTTCTCTGGCGGTAGAGAAAAACCTTTTCAAGGAGAAACACGAATATTAAAAAACTCTCCTAAAGTAGCAACATACGATTTACAACCAGAAATGAGTGCTTTTGAGCTAACCGATGCTTTAATACCAGAACTACAAAAAGGAGAGGTTGATTTTGTATGTTTAAATTTCGCAAATGGAGATATGGTTGGTCACACAGGCTCTATGGAAGCAGCAATAAAAGCTTGCGAAGCTGTAGATAAATGTGTAGACAAAGTTATTAGTACCGCTGTAGAACATGATTATACAGTTTTAGTTATTGCAGATCATGGTAATTGTGAAACCATGATTAATCCAGACGGTTCACCTAATACTGCACATACCACAAATCCTGTACCTTTAATTTTAGTAGATAAAGACATAAAAAATATTAAAGATGGTATACTTGGAGATATTGCACCAACCATTTTAAAATTAATGGGTATAGAACAACCAAATGCTATGACTCAAGAACCTTTAGTATAAAATAGCTTTAACTACTTGAAATAAAGTAGAATTATAAATTGTATTTTTGTACACTATTTAAAAGTTAAATGAAAATCTCTAAAGGACTTATTATTGCTGTAGATTTTGATGGTACAATTGTTGAAGATGCTTATCCTAGTATTGGAGACGAAAGATTATTTGCTTTCGATACTTTAAAACGATTACAAGCAGATGGACACCGACTAATTTTATGGACCTATCGTCATGGTAAGAAATTAGAAGAAGCCGTTGAGTATTGTAAAGCAAATGGCATAGAATTTTATGCTGTAAATAAAAGTTTTCCAGAAGAGCAAACGCCAGAAAATGTTAGCAGAAAAATTCATGCAGACTTATTTATAGACGATAGAAATATAGGAGGAATACTTGGTTGGGGAGAAATATACCAGATGCTTACCAACGAACAACCTAAAGTAAAACAAAAAAAGAAAAAAGGATTTTTTAGATTCTAGAATAATATGATTATAGTAAAAACAAGAGAAGAAATAGAATTAATGCGCGAAGCTGCTCTTGTAGTTTCAAAAACTTTAGGTGAAGTTGCTAAAGCAGTAAAACCAGGAGTAACAACATTAGAATTAGACAAAATTGCAGAAACATGTATTCGTGACCAAGGTGCTGTACCAGGATTTTTAGGATTGTACGATTTTCCTAATACCTTATGTATGAGTCCTAATTCTCAAGTTGTACACGGCATTCCAAATAATACACCATTAGAAGAAGGCGATATTATTTCTATAGATTGTGGCGCAATAAAACATGGTTTTTATGGCGACCACGCTTATACTTTTCCTGTTGGAGAAATAGATGAAGAAACTAAAAAACTATTACAAGTTACTAAAGAATCTTTATATGTAGGCATCAAAGAATTAAAATTAGGAAACCGCGTTGGTGATGTTGGTTATGCAATACAAAAGTATTGCGAAAACCACGGTTACGGTGTTGTAAGAGAGTTAGTAGGTCATGGTTTAGGTCGTGTTATGCACGAAGATCCAGAAATGCCAAATTACGGTAGACGTGGTCGTGGTAAAAAGTTTGTAGAAGGAATGGTTGTAGCTATTGAGCCTATGATTAATATGGGAACACAGCGCATAAAACAACACAGAGATGGCTGGACAATTACAACTCAAGATGGTAAACCAAGTGCTCATTTCGAGCATGATGTTGCAATTTTAGATGGAAAACCAGAAATACTATCAACATTTGCTTATATCTACGACGCTTTAGGCATTACATCTAATGAAGAAGATGAATTTCGCCAGAAAGCTTTAGTGCTTTAAATTTTATATGAAGAAACTCTTCAAATTAATTTTAAACATAATCCCTAGACCTTTATTAATAAGGCTTAGTTATATTATACGTCCTGTTTTAGCTTTCTTTTTAAAAGGAAATACTTTTACAGATCCTATAGATGGTAAAAGTTTTAAAAGCTTTTTACCATACGGCTATGGTAAGCAAAGAAATAATGTACTATCACCATCTACTCTATCTCTAGAGCGCCACAGGTTGTTATGGTTATACTTAAAAAATGAAACCAATTTTTTTTTAAATACTGAAACTAATTCGGCATATAAAAAAAAAGTACTTCATTTTGCGCCAGAGCAATGTTTTTTAAAACGCTTTAAGGCTTTAAATACAATAGATTATACAACTACAGATTTATTGTCGCCAATTGCAGATGTTAAAGCAGATATATGCAACCTTCCTTTTGAAGATAATAGTTATGATATAATTTTATGTAATCACGTTTTAGAACATATTCCAGACGATACTAAAGCAATGCAAGAACTGTATCGTGTTATGAAACCTGGTGGTTATGGTATTTTTCAAATTCCGCAGGATTTATCAAGAACCACAACTTTTGAAGATAATACGATAACAGATAAAAAAGAACGTGCAAAAATTTTTGGACAATATGATCATGTGCGCGTTTATGGTCTTGATTATTTTAATAAACTTAGAAGTATTGGTTTTATGGTTAATGAGGTTGATTATACCGCAAGCCTTTCCGCGAAAGCGATAGAAAAATACTGTTTGGCTAAAGGAGAAATTATTCCCGTAGTTTACAAAAAACAATAATTTAAAATCTTAATATTATGAGCTCGCAAATACTTATTGTAACTGGTGCATTATTTGGTATGTTATCTGTAATTTTTGGTGCTTTTGGAGCTCATGCTTTAAAAAAAACATTATCTACAAACCAACTACAAAGCTTTGAAACTGGTGTAAAATACCAAATGTACCATGCTATAGTATTGCTGGTTTTAGGTTTTGGCCAAGGTCCTCAAACACGTGCTATTTATTGGTGCTTTACTTTAGGAATTATATTATTCTCTTTTAGTATTTATGGTTTAGTATTAAGTGATGCTAAAGGAAAAAAGATAAAGATTTTAGGACCAATTACTCCTATTGGAGGTTTATTATTAGTAATAGGATGGTTACTATTATTACTAAATAGTTTTTAAAGTTATTTGGTTTTAAAGCCGTTAAAAGCTTTTGTTTGCATTTCCTTATTTTCATTAATAAAAATCACATACACTTGTAATTCCGGGTGTCTTGCCAAAAAATAACTTAATTTATCAATTCCCATAGCTTGAAAAGCTGTTGCGTAACCATCGGCCATCATACAAGTATCTGTAATTACAGAAACGCTTAAAATATTTGTTTTAGTTGGGTATCCTGTTTTAGGGTTTAAAATATGAGCATAACGATTCCCTAAAGAGTCTGTTTTAAATTTTCTATAAGTTCCAGAGGTTGCCATAGCTTTATCTTTTAACTCAAAAACTACATCGTAACTTTGCGAACCATCAAAATTAGGATTTTCTATTCCAACTGTCCAACCGCTTTGTTTCTTTATATTTACACCTTTTGTTCTAAGTTCGCCACCTATATTAACCATATAGTTTTTAATGTTTTTACTTTCTAAAAACATACCAATTACATCTACAGCGTAGCCTTTTGCAATGGCATTAAAATCTATAAATGCACCTTTTCTTTTTACAATTTTCTGGTCTACAAGTCCCATTCTATTAAAACCAACAAATTGTTTTAGGCTGTCTATTTTAATACTATCTAGCTTAGTTGTTGGTTTTTCTGAACCAAAATCCCAAGCATTAACCAATTTACCAATAGTAGGATCTAAAATACCTTCAGTTTCTATATATAGTTTTTTTGATGCTTTAAAGACCTTAGTAAAATGATGATCTACAGTTACAGATTCGTTTCTGTTAATTTTAGAAATATCTGAATCTGCCTGATAATTAGACATAGACTTATTTATAATATTAAAAATGCTATCAAACTGTTTGCTAAAATCTTTGCTGGTATTAGTAGCGTAAGTAACATCGTAAAAAGTGCCAAAAACAGAACCAGATAATTTAGTATTTGTAAGTTCTTTTTTACAAGAGAAAAAAGAGGTGATAATAAGCGTTATAAGTAATGCTCTTTTCATAGTAATAATGCAATTTAGTGTTTTAAGTTAAGACTAATTTTTAATTAAAATTAGTTTCTAGAACTTGAATACCATTATACTCAATTAAATATTCTTCGTTTAAATATACTGGTAAATCTTCACCATTAGGGTTGCCTAAACCAACACCTGCATATAAAACTTTAGCATTATGCTCTCTGGCATGTTCTTTAAAAGACTCCATCCAAACAACATCATAATTATTTGCGTTATCTGGTAGCATAACAGCTTTTACAATTACAAAAAAATACTGTTTATTAGCATCCATACATACAAATTGTGGATGCTTTTTTAATTTACTATTTATAGCTATAAATTCGAATCCACGTTTTTCAAGATCTTTTCCAACGTGATTCATTGCTAAATTATGGAGTTCTTGTGGTGTTAAAGCTTTACTCATAAATGCAAAAATATAATATATTTCGCTTTCGCGGAAGAAAACCCAGAATGTAAATTATTTAAATCTTACAAATTTAGAATTATAAAACGTATAATTTGAAACTGGTATAACAGCATTCATTTTTAAATTATACCAAGGCGAAATTTTAGAGTCTTCTAGGTTTTTAACAAGATGAACACTTTGTGCAGGTGTATTACCTTGAATTAGCAAAAAAAGCTTTTCGTTTTTATTATTTATAGCTTCATCTGCCAACATAACAATATGTCCTGGACTTCCACCAATAATAAGCATATCTCCTATCTTTAGTTCTTTAATATTAGTTATAGGCTCTAATTCCTGCGATAATGATAGCGTTCCCGAATACATATAAATTAAATTTAGGTACTTATAGAAGTTACTTTTAGAGTAATTAGCTGTTGCTGTTTTGCTAAATGTTACTTTATTACCACTAACTTTTGGTCTGTATCCTTTAGCATATTCAATCCAAGAGCAATAATGTCCTGAAGTGAAATTAAAGCCTATTTCGTCTTGCCTATTTGCATCCCATAGGTATTCGCTTCTAATTCTTATTAAAGCATCTGCGCATTGCTGCAAACCGTTTTTAGGAACTGGTAAATCTAGAATACCAATATGTCCACGTTGCCAATAATATTCGCTATCATCAAAATTAATAATTTTACTCCCAAAGGGTTTTAAATTATAATTTTGAAGATACTCTTGAAAAGAGCCTTTTTTATATAAAATACGTTTATAACCGTTTGGCAATTTAACTCTAGACTTTATAGTTGAACTATCTTTATTAATTAAATCTGCATGACTAACTATAGATTTTGAAATATATGTTACAGTCTGCTTTACAGGTTTAAAGTAAAAACCTAATAGTATAAACACAAGAACTAGAATAATAGCGAATAAATATTTCTTCATACGTTTATTAAAACGAAAAAACCCAACACTTTCGTATTGGGTTTTATTATTTTAATTGAAGATTAACCTCCAAAGTCATCAAATCTAATATTCTCATCTGGAATACCGAAGTCTTCTCCCATTTTTTGAACTGCTTGGTTCATTAATGGTGGACCACAGAAATATAATTCTATATCCTCTGGTGTTTCATGGTGATTTAAGTAGTTATCAATAACACAATTGTGAACGAAACCTACAAAACCATCTCCAGGTGCATCAATATTTTCTTTTACTTTCCAGTTATCTTCTGGTAAAGGTTCAGATAATGCTAAATAAAACTTGAAGTTAGGGAAATCTTTTTCTAATTGATAGAAGTGATCTAAATAGAATAATTCTCGTTTAGAACGACCACCGTACCAATAAGTTACTTTTCTTCCTGTTTTTAAAGTTTTGAATAAGTGGTATAAGTGAGAACGCATTGGCGCCATACCTGCTCCACCACCAACATAAAGCATTTCTGCATCACTTTCGTTGATAAAGAATTCACCGTAAGGACCAGAAATAGTTACTTTATCTCCTGGTTTTTGGTTAAATATGTAAGATGAAGCTACACCTGGATTTACATCCATCCAACCGCCTTTAGCACGATCAAAAGGTGGTGTTGCAATACGTACATTTAACATAATCTCACGACCTTCTGCAGGATAAGAAGCCATTGAATAAGCTCTTTCTACAGTTTCTGTGTTTTTCATTACTAATGGCCATAGTTTAAACTTATCCCATTCAGCTTGAAATTTATCTGGTGTTTCATGCTCTTCTGGGTGTGCAGTAATGTCCATATCTTCGAACTTTACAGTACACTCTGGAATTTCAATTTGAATATATCCACCAGCTTTATATCCCATATCTTCTGGGATTTCAACTACAAATTCTTTAATAAAAGAGGCAACATTATAATTACGTACAACGGTTGCTTCCCATTTTTTAATTCCAAATACTTCTTCTGGAATTGTAATTTCCATGTCTTGCTTTACTTTAACTTGGCAAGATAAACGAGCTCCATGTGCTAATTCTTTTCTAGAAAAGTGAGGTGTTTCTGTTGGTAAAGCTTCTCCTCCACCAGATAATACGTGACACTCACATTGTATACAAGTTCCACCACCACCACAAGCAGATGGTAAAAATATTTTGTTACTTCCTAAAGTAGATAGTAATGTACCACCAGAAGCTACTTCTATTTCTCTTTCACCATTAATCATGATCTTTACTGGACCAGACGGTGATAATTTTTGTTTAACGAATAGTAATAAACTTACTAGTATTAATGCGATAATTAAAAACGCTACTACAGTTGTAATTACTGTTCCTAATGTTCCTGCTGCTAAAATCATATTACTTAACTATTTTAGTGTTTTCGGCTAATTTCTTAGCGTCTTCAGTTTTTACTTGCTCAACTTCTGTTGTAGGTTCTGTAGAAGGTTCTCCTTCTTCATCTCCTCCAGTTAACATTCCTCCAAAACTTAAAAATCCTATTCCCATTAAACCTGTAATGATGAAAGTAATTCCTAATCCTCTTAAAGGAGCTGGAACGTTAGAATATCTAATTTTTTCACGAATTGCAGCAATAGCTAATATTGCTAAAAACCATCCTATACCAGAAGATACACCATAGTTTACAGCTAAACCAAAAGTTTCTATCTCACGAGATTGCATAAATAAAGAACCACCTAAAATGGCACAGTTTACTGCAATTAGAGGTAAGAAAATACCAAGTGAGTTATATAATGATGGTGAAAATTTCTCTACTACTATTTCTACTAACTGAACCATTGTTGCAATGGTAGCAATAAACATAATAAATGAAAGGAAACTTAAATCGTAATCTGCAAATTCTGCGCCTAACCATTTTAATGCTCCAGGTTGTAATAAGTATTGATCTAATAACCAGTTTAATGGTACTGTTATAGCTAATACAAATATTACTGCTGCACCAAGTCCAACTGCTGTAGCTACTTTTTTAGATACGGCTAAGTATGAACACATACCTAAGAAAACCGCAAACACCATATTGTCAATAAAAATTGACTTGAAAAATAATTCGATGTGCTCTATCATTGTCTTTTATTTTTTATAACTAAAAAGGATATTAATCCTCGATTAAGTCTTTGTTTCTACTACGTTGTACCCAGATAATTAATCCTACAATTATTAATGCCATTGGAGGCATTAACATAAATCCATTGTTTTCATAACCTATAGAATATACTCCAGTTTTTTCGATTGGGTCTCCTAATACCGGAATACCAAATAAAGTTCCTGAACCTAAAAGTTCTCTAAAGAATCCTACAATAATTAAAATTACGGCATAACCTAAAGCATTACCAATACCATCTAAAAATGATTTCCAAGGACCGTTACCTAAAGCAAATGCTTCAAAACGTCCCATAATAATACAGTTGGTAATTATTAAACCAATAAATACAGAAAGTGTTTTACTTAACTCAAAAGCAAAAGCTTTTAATACTTGGTCAACAATAATTACTAAAGCTGCTACAACAATAAGTTGTACAATAATTCTAATTTTTGATGGTATAATATTACGCATTAAAGAAATTACTACGTTACCAACACCTAATACAAATAACACAGCGATTCCCATTACTAAAGAAGCTTTTAGCTCTGCAGTAATTGCTAATGCAGAACAAATACCTAATACTTGAATAGTAATTGGGTTATTATCTGCTAACGGATCTGTGATTAACTTTGCGTCTTTTTTTGAAAGTAGTCCCATGTTACTCGTTATTGTTTTTTAAGTTCATAAAGTATGGCAAATACAATTTTAAATCTTTCTTTATCATTGCAGATACGCCATCTCCTGTAATAGTTGCTCCTGCTAAGGCATCAACTTCGTAATCGTCTTTAATTTCATTTTTAGGGTCGTTATTACCTTTTGCTACAGTAATACCTTTAAATACTCCTGCGTCTGTAAGTAATTTTTCTCCATAAAAATCATCCATAAAGTAACGTTGCTTAATGTTTGCTCCTAATCCTGGAGTTTCTCCTGCGTGGTCAAAAAATGTACCTTGCACAACCATATCTTTATCTAGTGCTACATAGCCCCAAATAGCATCCCAAAGTCCTTTTCCTCTAATTGGTGCAACGTATAATTTTTTTCCGTTGTTTTCTCCAATAAATAAAGGTAAGTATCTAGATTTACCTTCTTTTACTCTGGTTTGTTGTTTTTTAACATCTATTAAGTAAGGCTCAATACCTTTATCTGCATCTGTTGAATTTTTGAAGTCTTCACCAGTAATTTCATTTAAAATTTTACCATCTTTAACTTCTAAAACTATTTGCTCTGATACTTTAGCTGTAAATTCTTGAGCTACCTTATCTGTAGAAACAAATGTGATATCACCATCACCTTCATTTCCATTTATTCCCATAGCATACAGTATATTCTGCTGCTTTTCCATTCTTTTATTTTCATCAATATTAGGTTTTAAAGACGCTGCTGTAAAAGCTAATAAAGAACCTACTACAACTACCATTGCTATTGCAAATATGATAGTGTACGAATTTTTTTCTGTGTTAACTGCCATAATTATGCTGTTTTAACTTTTAAACGTTTCATTCTACGTTTTACGTTTCCTTGAATCACATAATGATCAATAGTTGGTGCGAAGACGTTCATTAATAAAATCGCTAAAAACACTCCTTCTGGATACGCTGGATTAAATACTCTAATCATGATTGAAATAAACCCAATTAAAAAGCCGTAAATCCATTTTCCTTTATTTGTTTGTGAAGCTGTAACTGGATCTGTTGCCATGTATACTGCACCAAATAAAATACTACCAATTATTAAATGTTGCCAAAATGGTACATTCATTAAACCATAGAATTTACTTGATTCTCCAATCCACTCTGCTGATACAACACCATTAAATATTAAGCCCATAGTTAATGCACCTATTAATGTTGACACTATAATTCTCCAGCTTCCTACTTTTGTGAAGATTAAAAATAAAGCTCCAATAATTATTAATAGTTTTGAAGTTTCACCTATTGATCCTGGTATAAAACCAAAAAACATATCCATGATATCTATATTAGGTAATGTTGTGCCTTGCGCATAAGCTCCTAATAATGTTTCTCCTGAAATCGCATCTGGAGTTCCTGCTAATTCTGTTGCTTTGTGAACCCATACTTTATCTCCAGACATCCAAGTTGGATATGCAAAGAATAAAAATGCACGAATGGTTAATGCAGGATTAAGAATATTCATTCCTGTTCCTCCAAACACTTCTTTACCTATAACTACACCAAAAATAACTGCTACTGCTAACATCCATAATGGGATATCTACAGGTACAATTAATGGCACTAACATTCCTGTTACAAGGTAACCTTCTTCTACTTCGTGACCTTTTATAACTGCAAAAATAAATTCTACAATTAAACCTACACCGTAAGAAACTATTACTAAAGGTAAAACCGTCCAGGCTCCTATTACAAAATTATCCCATGTAAGGAAATTTCCAAATAAAGAAGCCTCTCTAGTAATTCCAGCAGCAGCATCTATAGCAGCATAATGTTGGTAACCAGCGTTAAATATACCAAAGATTAAACATGGTACTAATGCCATAATTACTATGTTCATTGTACGTTTTAAATCATCGGCTGCCTTAATATGAGTTCCATTATGTGTTGTCTCATTTGGCAAATACAAAAAAGTATGAATTGCGTTAAACGCAGGCGCCATTTTAGTGCCTTTATACTTTTCTTTTAAGTTGTGTAAATTACTTTTTAAACCCATTATCCTATCTCTTTAAGCATTAAGTCTAAACCTTTTCTAATTATATCTTGATGTGGTTGCTTAGACACACAAACAAATTCTGTTAAGGCGAAATCTTCTGGTGCAACTTCGTACATACCTAAAGCTTCCATTTCATCTAAATCTTGATACATACATGCTTTTAATATTTGCAATGGATATATATCTAAAGGAAAAACTTCTTCGTAAGTTCCTGTAGTTACAAATGCACGATGCTCACCGTTTGTATTTGTATTTAAAGCAAATTCTTTTTTAGGTGTTAACCATGAAAAAGTTAATGCTCTAGAGGTAGACACTTTATTAAAAATTGGTTTGTTCCATCCAAAAAATTCATAATCATCTCCTTCTGGGATTACAGATATTACATTACTGTAATAGTCTAAATTACCGTCTGGTTTTACTTTTTTTCCGGTTAAAACGTTTCCTGAAATAATTCTATCGTTTCCGTCTTTATCAACACCATTATCATAAACCATAGTTGCGATTTCGCTTCCTATTTTAGTTTTAAAATAACGTGGCTTTTTAACCGCTGATCCTGCTAATGCAACAATACGCTCTGCGTTAAATTTACCTGTTAATAATAACTCCCCAATAATAACTAAATCTTGAGCAGCCACAGTCCAAACTGTTTCTCCTTTATTTATTGGGCTAACTTTATTTATTAACGTCCCAACATTTCCTGCTGGATGAGGACCAGACACTTTATGTACAGTAACTCCAGATAATCCTACTAATGGCGAATTACCGTTTTTACCTACACCAATGTGTACATTACCTTCCGTTAATTTAGCTAAAGCTGTAACTGCTGCCTGCAATTCTGCTTCTTTTCCTGCTAAAGTATAATCCAAATCTGCAGCCAATGGCGCACTTGCATAACCAGAAATAAAAATTGCTTTTGGAGCAACACCTGGATTTGCAACAACATCATAAGGACGCTGCTTTACAAAAGCCCAACATCCTGAAGCTAATAATTTCGCTTTAATATCTTCTGCTTTTGCAGAATCTACGTTTAAAGCTCCAAAATCTTCAAAAGATTGTTCTTTGTCTGCTTGAATTTTTATTGAAAGAATTTTACGTTTTTCTCCACGTGCTATCTCGATAACTTCTCCAGAAACTGGCGAAGCAAATTTTACGTCTTCATTGGATTTATCAAAAAATAAAGCTTCTCCGGCTTTAACTTTTGCTCCAACTTTAACAGATAATTTTGGAATTACACTGTGAAAATCTTCTGGTCTAACTGTATAAAAGTTGCTTACTATAGCGTTTTCTGTCGCTTTTTCTGCAGCTCCTTTAAGTTTTATATCAAGACCTTTTTTAATCTTAATGTCTTTTGACATGCGTATAAATCTATTTGTTAATAGTTTAGCTATATGATTTTATGATGGTAAAAAATCGGTGCAAAAATACGAATTAATAATAAAATTTCTTCCCATTATAGCATACAGATAATCTATTTATAATTATTCTAAATAAGGATTTACTTTAAGGCATAGATTTTGATTATATTTACCACTTGAAAACCCTTATAAATGGCACTTAAATTTAATATTTCTCTAGTAATTTTATTTATTACTACTATTACTTTTTCTCAGGTTCAGGAAATAAATCCTAGCCAAGAGATAAAAAGCATCACTTTTAAAGGTGACACACCAGAAAGCCAATTACCAATATTAAAACTAGGAGAATATTTAATACTAGAATTTGATGTTTTAAATGGTAATGAAGATGATTATTATTATGAAATTAAACATTATAATTTTGACTGGACACCTTCTGTTTTAATGCAAGCTGAGTACCTTAAAGGATTTAATGAACAGCGCATTAGACAATGGGACAACTCGTTTAATACCTATCAAATTTACTCACACTACACATTAACAATCCCAAACGAACAAACTAGAGGCTTAACAAAATCTGGAAACTACCTTATTACCATTTATAACGAAGATGATGAAATTGAGTTTACAAGAAAATTTATGATTTACGAAGAACTTGCAGATGTTGGCGTATCTATAAAACGTTCTCGTGATGTTTCAGAAATTGAAAACAAACAATCGGTAGATTTTGTAATTAATACCAATAAAATCAACTTTAACAACCCTAAAGAAAATATTAAAACTGTAGTAATTCAAAATAACAATCTAAACACTGCGATTACTAATTTAAAACCGCAATACATTTTAGGAAACGAACTACAATACCGCTATACAAAAGCCTCAAGTTTTTATGCTGGTAATGAATATTTCTATTTTGAAAACAAAGACTTAAGAGGTGCCAATACAGGCGTACAATTTATTAGACTAAAAGAGCTTTACAACAGTTATCTCTATTTTAATGTGCCACGTAAAAACCAACCATATACTTATAACCCAGACATTAATGGAAACTTTTTAATTACTGCTTTAGATACAGATACTCCAGAAACTCACGCCGATTATGCAAAGGTGCATTTTGGACTTAAAACAAACGAATTGCTAAACGGAGACACAGTGCATGTTTTTGGGAATTTTAATAATTATGCGGTAGATGGTAGCACACAAATGACTTATGAAACCGAGTCTCAAACTTACCAATTACCACTTATACTAAAACAAGGCTTTTACAGTTATAAATTTGTTATTAAAAAACCAGATGGTACAATTGATGAAAATGCTTTTTCTGGAAACTTTTATCAAACCGAAAACGATTACAAAGTTTTAGTTTATTATAGAGACCTTGGTGCTCGCTATGATAGATTAATTGGAGTTGGACAAGGCAACTCTGTAAACATTACAAATTAATAGCGACAAACTGTTAATATTAAGACATATAAGCAATTAAGTTTTAAAATTTAGTATTTTAGCAAAAGTATTTGTAAATAAAAAAATGGTACAACAAGTTACAAAAGGCATAAAAATTTCAGTAGAAACTAATTTTGAAGGCACTTTTTATAAAAATTATAAAATACATTATGCCTTTGGATATAAAGTTACAATTGAAAACCAGAGTAAAGACTCTGTACAACTTAATGCCAGACATTGGACTATACTTGATGCTTTAAACAATATCGAAACTGTAAGTGGCGAAGGTGTTATTGGCAAAAAACCAGTTTTAAAACCAGGCGAATCTCACACTTACAATTCTGGCTGTTTACTTACATCTCCTTTTGGTGCTATGCAAGGCCATTACAGCATGATAAACTTTACAACAACTAAAAAGTTTGATGTTGCTATACCAACTTTTAAATTAAGCGCGCCTTTTGCAATTAATTAAATTTCTGTTTCTTTATTTTTCAGCTTTTCTATTAAACCTATATGTCTTTCCGTTTTGTTCTACGTGGAAAAAACTACAGTTAGAATAGTGAATAATTTGGTAAGGTTTTTCATAATTAAATTGAGAGTCTTCAGCTAAAAAAATTGCATCGCAATCTATATTTCCATATGGAGAAATACGGCGGTACCGGTATTCGTTTTCTATAGCTGTTTTATATATTTCATACCATGCACCAGCTGCTATTCCAGACAACCATTGCGCATTTTTATGAAGACCATCAATTTTTCTTGGCTTTAAAGTACCTTCATGGTTTGGAGTATAATCTTGCAACCTATCTAAAAAGTTTTTTAAATTTTCACTTTTTTGAGAACCTTTATACTCTGTAATTTCTCCAATCTCTGAAACCTCAAAAACACAATCTCCTGTATTTGCTAATAAAACATTACCAACAGTACTTGGTGTAAACCATTTTGACTGTTGTAAAGCTTTTTTAATTTTTGAATGTGTTACAGAAGCAATTAAACTATCGGTTACAAAACGAGCACAATTACAAGCTTCTTTTTTAAAAGCAGCATAATAAATAAAACCTCGATTTTGCATTTTTGTAATATGAAGCCTTGCCTTTTTATAATTTATTTGGTCGCAAACTGAAGCTATTAATCTTCCTTCACCATGTGTGATTTTAGGTTTTGTAGCTAGAAACTTTAAAATAGCATCTAAATTTTCAATCTTATCGTTTTTAATTGCTGCTTTAAATGGAAAATGCAGTTCGTTATCTGTAAATCGTCCTCTAACTCTTCCGTTTGGTTCTGGCGTAATATATCTACCAAAATCATGATATTCCAAAACACCTGTTTCTTTATCTATTAAAACTAAGGCTGCATGACCTGCACGAACACTTGTTTTACTTCCTATTCCAAGAAACCTTAAATATGGTGAGTACCATTCTTCAGCATGCGATACAATTGTATCTGGATAGGCTAAGGTTAGAATTATTCCAGTATTCTCTTTAGCGTTACCCATTTATAGTTTCAGATAAATTAAAATTTTTAACTGCAACCTCTTTTGTGTTTAAATTATTAAAACACATTTCAAGTTTAGTATTGGTTTTTTCAATTTGTGTTATACTTGTTGTTTTAACAAAACCGCGATCCATTACAACACCAAAATCATTGTTTCCTTTTCCTGCTGTTTTATGAAATTTTAATAATGTAGATGCTTCTAATTCATTTTCAGCTTTAAAAACATTAAACCAATCGCGTCTAGCTTGTTTTTTATCTTCGGTATACAACGTTGTTGAAGACCATATTTTTGTTGCTAGTGGTAGTTGCTGAAAATGCTTTTGAGTTTCATCCCAAACCAGTTCATAAAATTTTAAATTGGTATTCCAGTCGGCAATCACAATTGTAAATGGCTCAATACCATTAAAATTATATGATGCTATTGTTGCCTCTATGGCATCTGTTGTTAATAAATCTGTTACCACAACACCTCTACTTTGCCTATATGTTGGTTTTCTTTTATGTAATTTAAAACCACCATTAAGCAAACAAACAACTCTGTTTTTATCACTTGCACCAATCCAACTTCCACCAGACTCCTGGTCTTTTGGCATTAATAACTCTGTATTATTAATAGAATAAAAATCTGGAGACAAAGCAACTCGACTTGGTGCTTCGTCTCTATTAGAAGTTAGCACAAAATCATCATTACCTTTATAAAAAATACTTACTGTACACATAAATAGTATAGTCCTAAATTGATGTAGCAACTTACAAAAAAATAAGAATTCTTTGGCATTTGCCTGAGAAAGAAATCGTTTAAAATTCCTTAACTTTGATGCTTTAAAATTTTAGACAACTAAAAACAACTAGATTTTCACTTTCGTGGAAACAAAAAATTAATTTTATATGGGAAAAGGATTTTTTAATGTGCCAATTGCAGTTAACGAACCTGTAAGAGCTTACGAGCCAGGATGCGAACATCGTGAAGCTATTTCTAAAGCATATCAAGAAATGTACAGTAGCGTTATAGACGTGCCAATGTACATTAATGGAAAAGATGTTAAAACTGGTGACACTAAACCAATGTCTCCACCGCACGACCATCAACATGTTGTTGGACACTATCATTTAGCAAAAAAATCTCACGTTGAAGAAGCTATTTCTACTGCTTTAGAAGCAAGAGAATCTTGGGCAAATACACCTTGGGAACATAGAGCTGGCATCTTTTTAAAAGCTGCCGAATTAATTGCCGGACCATATAGAGCTAGAATTAATGCTGCTACTATGATGGCGCAATCTAAAACAATACACCAAGCAGAAATTGATGCTGCTTGTGAGTTAATAGATTTTTTACGTTTTAACGTACAGTACATGACAGATATGTACCATGAGCAACCAGAGAGTACAAGTGGCGCATGGAATCGTTTAGAATACAGACCTCTTGAAGGATTTACTTACGCAGTATCGCCTTTTAACTTTACAGCTATTGCAGGAAACTTACCATCTTGTATGGCATTAATGGGTAATGTTGTAGTATGGAAACCAAGTGATTCTCAAATATACTCTGCAAAAGTAATTATGGATGTATTTGAAGAAGCTGGTGTTCCTGCTGGAGTTATTAATGTTGTATTTGGTGATCCAAAAATGATTACTGATACTGTTTTAGCAAGTCCAGATTTTTCTGGCTTACACTTTACAGGTTCTACATACATTTTTAAAGAGTTATGGAAACAAATAGGAAACAATATACACAACTATAAAACTTACCCAAAAATTGTAGGAGAAACTGGTGGTAAAGATTTTATTGTTGCTCATAAAACGGCTAACCCAATTCAAGTTGCAACAGCTATTTCTCGTGGTGCTTTTGAGTTTCAAGGTCAAAAATGTAGTGCTGCTTCTCGTGCTTATATTTCTAAAAGTATATGGAGTGAAGTAAAAGCTCAAGTAATAGAAGATGTAAAATCTTTTAAAATGGGTTCTCCTGCGGATATGGAAAACTTTATTACGGCAGTTATTCATGAAGCTTCTTTTGATAAGTTAGCAAAATATATTGACCAAGCTAAAAAAGATAAAAAAGCCGAAATTATTGTTGGTGGAAATTACGACAAGAGCAAAGGTTACTTTATTGAACCTACTGTAATTGTAACTGAAGACCCAAAATACACAACAATGTGTGATGAGTTATTTGGTCCTGTAATTACTATATATGTTTTTGAAGACAAAGATTTCTCTAAAACTTTAAAACTGGTTGATGAAACATCAGAATATGCATTAACTGGTGCTATTTTAGCACAAGATAGATATGCTATTGTTGAAGCTACAAAAGCATTACAAAACTGTGCAGGTAACTTTTATATAAATGACAAACCAACTGGAGCTGTTGTAGGACAACAACCATTTGGTGGCGCAAGAAGTTCTGGTACCAATGATAAAGCTGGAAGTATTTTAAACTTACAACGTTGGGTTTCACCTAGAATGATTAAAGAAACATTTGTTACACCAACAGATTATAGATATCCTTTTTTAGGAGAATAGAATAATCTATTTTTTAAACACAAAAAAACCAAAGCATAATGCTTTGGTTTTTTTTATTTATAATCTTTAAATTTTATTAGCCACCCCATTTTAATGGCAAGTGTACTACTTTTTTAGTTTCGTAAAAATCTTCTGAATAAAAATCACTTAAATTATATATTGTAGTCGTTTTATAATCTTTAAGTTCTTCGGTTAAATCTCCACCTTTTAAATACAAAATCCCGTTTTTTAATTCGTGATTTTGTTCTTTTTTAATTTTTCCTTTTACCCAATGAACAAATGTTGGCATTGCCGCTACTGCTCGACTTACAATAAAATCGTAAGTTTCTTTAATTTCTTCAACTCGGGTATGTGTTGTTTTAACATTCTCTAAGCCCAAACCTTGAGCAACTTCATTTACTACTTTAAGTTTTTTTGCAATACTATCTACTAAATGAAAATTACATTCTGGAAATAATATGGCTAATGGAATACCAGGAAAACCGCCACCAGTGCCAACATCCATAATATCTGAGTCGTCTTTAAACTCAATAACCTTAGCAATAGCAAGAGAATGCAAGACATGGCGCATATACAATTCGTCAATATCTTTTCTCGATACTACATTAATTTTAAGATTCCAATCTTGATACAAATGAGAAAGTTTTTCAAATTTATCTATTTGATCTTCAGTAAGATTTGGGAAGTATTTTAAAATAAGCTCCATTATTATATTTTTTGCAAAAATAGAAATTTTATATCCATATTTTTATCAAATTCTTTTTAAGTTCAAACGTTTTTATTAATTATCTTTGACACAAATATGATTGGCACGTTTTGTGCGTTATTATATAAAATTAAAAAAAATGACAAAGCAAACTTTATCTTTCTCTAGAACAGATTCTGCGAAGTTCTTTAGAACTCTAAACAAGCGAGTTAACTCTTACTTTAAAGACAACAACATTAAACGTACCGGTAACTGGAAATTATGGCTAAAAACTGTAATTATGTTTACCATATTTTTAGCTCCTTACTTTTTAATATTAACCCTTAATATTCCTGGTTGGGCGCAATTATTACTTACCATAGTCATGGGAATAGGTATGGCTGGCGTTGGTATGAACGTTATGCACGATGGTAACCACGGTTCGTTTTCAAATAAAGAATGGGTTAACCGTTTAATGGGAAGTAGCATCTATATTTTAGCTGGAAATGTTTACAACTGGAAAGTACAACATAATGTATTACACCATACTTATACAAATATCCATGGACATGATGAAGATTTAGAAGCGGGACGTATTTTACGTTTTTCTAAACATTCTGAATGGAGATGGCATCATAAATTTCAACACTACTACTCTATTTTATTATACGGTTTATTAACTATAAACTGGGCAATCACTACAGACTGGCAACAAATGAAACGTTATATGAAACGTAAATTGTCTTATGGAGAATTCCCTAATCCTGTAGCAAACTGGAGTAAATTAGTGATTTCTAAAATTATATACATTGCTATGTGGATTGTATTACCAATGCTTATTTTAGATGCAGCTTGGTGGAAAATTTTATTAGGTTTCTTTATCATGCATTATACAGCAGGATTAATATTAAGTGTTGTTTTTCAATTAGCACATGTTATTGAAGATGCAGAAATGCCTTTACCAGAAAAAAACGGCACCATGAAAAATACTTGGGCAATACACCAATTAAGAACAACTGTAAATTTTGGTGCAAAAAGCCGAATTATAAATTGGTTTACTGGTGGTTTAAATCACCAAGTAGAGCATCATATATTTCCACATATTAGCCATATTCACTATGGTAAAATTGCAGAAATAGTAAGAGAAACTGCGCAAGAATTTAATTTACCTTATAACGAATATAAAACCACTCGTAAAGCAATTGCTGCGCATTTTAGATATTTACGAGAAATGGGAATGAAACCAGCTTTACAAGCGTAATCACAAATTTAATGAGCCAACCACTTTCTAACCGTATTAAAAATATGGCTACTTCTGCCACTTTAGCAATGGCAGCAAAAGCAAGAGAATTAAGAGCTGAAGGCAAAGATATCATCGGTTTAAGTTTGGGCGAACCAGACTTTAATACTCCAGATTTTATTAAAGGTGCCGCAATTCAAGCAATTAACGAAGATTATAATTCTTACACACCAGTTGATGGTTATGTAGAATTAAAAGAAGCTGTAATCACTAAATTTAAACGTGATAATAATTTAACTTACACATTACCACAAATAGTAGTTTCAACAGGAGCAAAACAATCACTTTATAATGTAGCACAAGTTATGTTAAATGATGGTGATGAAGTTATTTTACCTTGCCCATACTGGGTAAGTTATAGCGATATTGTTAAGGTTGCTGGCGGCGTACCTGTAGAAGTTAAAACAGCTATCACTACAGATTTTAAAATGACTGCAGACCAACTAGAAGCAGCTATTACACCTAAAACAAAAATGCTTTGGTTTAGCTCGCCTTGTAACCCAAGTGGATCTCTTTACAGCCATGAAGAATTAGAAGCTTTAGCTACCGTATTAAAAAAGCATCCAAATATTTATGTAGTTTCAGATGAAATTTACGAACATATAAACTACACAGGAAAACCTCACGCTAGTATGGCTGGTGTAGATGGTATGTTTGAACGTACCGTAACAATAAATGGAGTCTCTAAAGCTTTTGCTATGACTGGATGGCGTATAGGTTATATAGGTGCACCAGATTGGATTGCACGTGCCTGTAATAAAATTCAAGGTCAAATAACAAGTGGTGCAAACTGTATTGCACAACGCGCTGTAATTACTGCCTTAAATGCAGATGCTAGTGTTGTAGATTATATGATTGATGAATTTAAAGAGCGTCGTGATATGATTTTAGAATCTTTAAACGGTATTGAAGGTTTTAAAACAAATACACCAGAAGGTGCTTTTTATGTGTTTCCAAATATTTCTTATTTCTTTGGTAAAACTTTAAAAGGAAAGACTATAAATAATGCTACAGATTTTTCTTTATTTTTATTAGAAGAAGCTCTTGTTGCAACAGTTACTGGTGAAGCATTTGGTAATCCAGATTGTATAAGAATAAGCTATGCTGCATCGCAGGAACAGATTAAAGAAGCGATTAAACGTATAAAAGAAGCTTTAGTTTAATACATAACTAAACTCAAAATAAAAAAAGCCACTAAAATATTTAGTGGCTTTTTTTATATGTATAAAATTGAATATTTAATTTATTATCGATTTCTCCAGAAAAAAGGTGTAAGCAATATTAATACGGTAAATAACTCTAATCTACCAATAAGCATTAAAAATGATGACCACCATTTTCCTATTGCTGGTAATGCATTATAGTTATCTACTGGCCCAAAGTCACCTAATGCTGGACCAACATTACCTAAACTAGAAGCTGCTAAACCTATTGCAGAAGTAAAATCTATTTGCATCATAGAAAAGCCTAAAGCACCTACTATAAACGCTAAAAGATATAGAATAAAGAAACCTAAAATATTAAATACAATATCTCCAGACACCGATCGCTTATTATAGCGTACTGGCAAAATTGCATTTGGGTGTAATGCGCGTTTAAATTCTAGAAATCCATTTTTAATAGTAATTAAGTGTCGTACCACTTTTATTCCTCCAGAAGTACTTCCTGCAGAACCACCTAAAAACATTAAACCAAAAAAGAAAACAGTTAAAAATGGTGTCCATAACGTATAATCTGCAGAAACAAATCCTGTAGTAGTTACAATGGCGAGCACCTGAAATAGAGAATGCCTAATTGCACTTTCACCTTCGCCATAAACCATAGGATGATTAATTGAAGATTTACTTACATCTGCATTACAATAAATTAAAATGGCCGCTATGGCTGTAAAAATTACTATAAATCTAAAATAAAGTTTAAACTCTTCATCTTTAAAAACTTTTTGAACTCTACCTTTAAAAGCAAAATAACTCAATACAAAGTTTGTACCTGCTAAAAACATAAACAGAATAATTATGTATTGTATTAAAGGTTTATCGTTCCAGTATGCTACACTTGCATTTTTAGTTGAAAATCCACCTGTAGACAATGTACTTAAAGAATGATTTATAGCATCAAAAAACGACATTCCTGCTGCTTTAAGCAAAATAGTTTCGGCTGCTGTATAACCAAAGTATATAAGCCATAATCGCTTAGCTGTATCTGTTATTCTTGGGTGTAATTTATCGGCACTTGGTCCTGGAGCTTCTGCTGCAAATAACTGCATACCACCAATACCTAATAATGGAAGAATAGCAACTGCAAGTACAATTATTCCCATTCCACCAATCCAATGTGTTAAGCTTCGCCAAAATAAAACACCTTCTGGAACAGCTTCAATATCATCTAAAATTGAAGCTCCTGTAGTGGTAAAACCAGACATGGTTTCAAAAAAAGCATCTGTAAAACTTGGAATAGACTCGGTTAAAACATAAGGTATAGATCCCGAAAGCGTCATTACAATCCAGCCAAAGGCTACTACTATATAACCTTCTCGCTTATTCATTTCTTTTTTATGGTTACGAGTATAAACCATACTCACCACACCAATTAGCATGGTAACTACACCAGAGATTAAAAGCTCTATAGTAACACCATCTTTATAAATAAGGCTTACTAAAGTAGAAAGGAGCATGAAACCTCCATTAAAAAGAAATAATAAACCGAAAAAATGGAATATAATCTTATAATTAAGTTTTAAACTTTTACCCATAATAGATTATAAAAACAATTTTTCTACCTGTTTAATAGATCGTGGTAAACAGCAAACAACTATGTAATCACCTTCTTTAATTTTAAAACTTCCTAAAGCAATTAAACCTTTACCATCTCTTATTACACCACCAATTATGGCAGATCTTGGAAACTCGACATCCTTTATTTGTTTATTACAAATTTTAGAGTCACTCTTTACTCTAAACTCTAGCAACTCGGCATTCATGTTGTTTAGCTTAGTCATTGCTACAACTTCACCTTTTCTTATATATCTAAAAATATTGTTTGCAGCCAATAACTTTTTATTAATTAAGGTGTCTATACCAATAGATTGAGACAGCTCAAAATAATCCATATTCTCTACAAGTGCGATTGTTTTTTTCACACCTTTAGATTTTGCTACAAGACAAGACATTATATTAGTTTCAGAATTTCCTGTTACAGAAATAAAAGCATCCATATCACCAATATTTTCCTCCTCTAAAAGCTCTACATTTCTACCGTCACCGTTTATAACCAAAACCTTTTCAAGTTCGTCTGCTATATCTAAAGCTGCTTCTCTGTTATTTTCAATTAACTTAACCTTAAATTGTTTTTGACAAAGGTCTCGAGACGTTTTATAACCAATTTTACTACCGCCAAGAATCATTACATCACGTATTGGTGTATTGGTTTTTCCTGTCATTCTGCACAATTCCTCACCACCACCAGAACAAGTAATAAAAACTACTGTATCTCCTTCTTTAAATTGCGTATCTCCTCTAGGTATAATTGTGTATTGAGTTCCAAAACGCTGTACTGCAATTGGTACAAAATGAATTTCGGAAAACAACTCTGCAGCTTCTTTTACCGTTTTTCCAACAAAAGATGCTGTTCTTGTTAAGTTTAAACTCACCATGGTTAATGCACCACCTTCAAACTCATAACTATCTTTAAATGCAGATTGATTTAATAATAATTGAATTTCTGATGCTGCTAAAGACTCTGGAGAAATAAGTTCGTCTATTCCAAACCTTGTAAATCCAACCTCATCTTTATGCTTTATAAATTCTGTATTAGAAATCCTTGCAATTGTTTTTTTACAACCCAATTGTTTTGCTAATACACAAACTGTAATATTTGTAGTTTCTGATGCTGTTACTGCAATCACCAAATCACTGGAGTTTACTCTTGCCTCTTTTAATATAGAAATAGAAGTAGCATCTCCTTTTAAAACCTTAATATCTAAATGATTATCTGCATAAGACAAACTTTCTCTATTAGTATCTATAAGTGTAATTTCTTGCGATTCGTAAGACAGTAATTTTGCTAGGTGAAATCCAACCTCACCAGCTCCTGCTATTATAATTTTCATGCGTTATTTTTCTGAAAAGTGATACAAAGATAATTAATTAACAATTGATAGCAGTATTAATTATTTGTTTTCAAGTTTCTTAAAGGGTAAACAATATATTATCTTCGCAAAAAAAATTAGTGTGTCGAAAATAAAACCTTATAAAGACAGCGACCTTAGCAAAAAGGAGCAAGTAACAAAAATGTTTGATACCATATCTGGTGATTACGATGGTTTAAACCGCGTTATTTCTTTTGGAATAGATATTAAATGGCGTAAAAAAGTTGTGAAAATTGTAAAAGAAACACAACCAAAAACCATTTTAGATATTGCTACTGGAACTGGTGATTTAGCAATTAATTTAGCCGAAACTAATGCAAAAAAAATAGTTGGTTTCGATATTAGTCCAGGAATGCTTGAAATTGGAAAAGAAAAAGTAAAGAAAAAAAATCTTGACCAAAAAATAGATATGGTTCTTGGTGATGGAGAAAGTATGCCTTTTGATGATAATAGTTTTGATGCTATTACTGTTGCTTTTGGCGTTAGAAATTTTGAAAACCTAGAAAGTGGTCTTAAAGAAATTTTACGTGTGCTTAAACCTAAAGGCACTTTTGTAATTTTAGAAACTTCTATGCCAGACAAAACACCTTTTAAACAAGGCTATAACTTTTATACTAAAAATATTTTACCATTAATTGGAAAAACCTTTTCTAAAGATAAAACAGCTTACAAATATCTTTGTGAATCTGCCTCTCAATTTCCTTATGGAGAAGCTTTAAACAATATTTTACGTAATATTGGGTTTACTAATGTTAAAGACTTGCCACAAACTTTTGGTGTGGCGACAATTTATACAGCATCTAAACATTAATTAATGAAAAGAGTTTTTGCCCTATTTATCTTCTTAATTGCAGCACAAACAAGCTATGCGCAATTATTTACTAAGGAAAAAGTAAAAAATAACGAAAACCTAGATAAGCAAACTTTAAGTTGGGGATATTATTTTGGTGTTAACAACCTAGATTACAAATTTGATTATAATGATAATTTAGGTGATATAACAACCCAAAAAACCTATGGTTTTAATGTTGGTTTAGTAGGTGATATTAGAGCAAATGATTATATAAACTTTAGGTTAGAACCTGGTTTAGTGATAGCCTCTAGAAACATAACTTATCCAGAAAGTTTTTTTGCCAACTTTGAAGATGAAATTAATGCTAGCGATTTACTACGTGAAGTAAAATCTACTTACATATATGTACCGCTTATAATGCGATTATCTACACAACGTTTTAATAATTTTAAACCATTTGTCACTTTAGGTATAGCGACATCTATTAACTTGTCTAGTAACGAAAACAATCCTGAAGATAATAGTAACGGTGAATTTAGAACCACCAAAAACACCTTATTTTACGATATAGGTTTTGGTATCGATTTCTATTTATACTGGTTTAAATTCACACCTTCTATACGTGGCGTTTTTGCTATAAATGATGAGTTAATTAGAGATAACGATCCAAATAGTCCATGGACAGGAAACATTAACTCTATGAAAACACGTGGTATTTTTATAAACTTTACCTTTAGATAACAAACGTTTAAGCGTTTCGTTTAAATTCACTTAACAAAATTGCAGTAGCTGTTGCTACATTTAAGCTTTCTGTTGCTTGTATAGTTCCAAATCTAGGTATTGCAATACGTTTAGTTACTTGTTCTTCTATTGTTTTAGAAATTCCGTTTGCTTCATTTCCCATAACCAAGATTCCAGAATTTGGTAATTTTGTTTTATAAACATTTTCACCATCCATAAAAGCACCTAAAATTAGCGTTTTATTGTTTTGTTTTAAGAAATCACTTAAATTTAAATAACTAATATTTACTCTTGTTATAGAACCCATTGTTGCTTGTATTACTTTGGGATTGTAACAATCTACAGTACCAATACTACATACTAAGTTTGCAATACCATACCAATCGCATAAACGAATAATTGTACCTAAATTTCCTGGATCTCTAACATCATCTAACGCCACAATTAATCCTTTGGTATCAACTTTTACTGCTTCAGGTATTTTAAAAACTGCCAAAGCTTTATTAGGAGTAGTTAAAAAACTAATTTTTTTTAATTCGGCTTGAGTAATTAAAGTTTCATTTTTATTAATATTAAATGTCTCTGTTGTAAACAAATGATGCAATTTTAAAGTAGAATTTAAAAGCTCATTAATTACCTTTATACCTTCGGCTACAAAAAATCCTTCAGCAACTCTATATTTTTTTTGCTTTAAACGCGTTATTAATTTTATTTGACTTTTTGATAGCATTTAAAAAATGTATTTTTGATTTTTAAGTAATTCACTTTATAATTAAAACGTACAACTTAAAAAATTATTCATTGTAACTTCTTTATTATTTGAAACAAAAGCGCTCAAAAATACTACTTATTATAATAATTGGTTTTATAACCTCATGTAATTCTGTTAAGCGTGTTGCAGAAGGTGAGCATTTATTAACTAAAACAAATATTATTGTAAATGGCGAAACCGAAGATAATGAAACTATTAACAACCTTATCTACCAAAAACCAAATAGTCGTATTCCTTTACTTGGTACACCTTTAAGGTTATATATTTATAATACTGCAAGACCAAATTTAGATTCTATTTTAAATGCTAAAATTAAAAAACATCCCAAACGTACAGCTAGACAAATACGTTTTCTCTCTTTAAAACAATTTGAACAACGTAAACAATCTAAACTAGATTTTAACAATTGGATTAAACGTACAGGAGAAGCTCCAGTTATTGTAAACGACACATTATCTAACAAAACCTTAAAAAGGTTAGACAGTTACTATTTTAATAACGGTTGGTTTGATGTTGAATCTAAATTTGAAACCACACGAAACGAGAATAAAAAAGCAACTATAGATTATACTGTGACCACAGGAAAAGCATATACAATAGACTCGTTATCTACAAAAATTGCAACCCCAATTATAGATTCTCTATATAAAATAGAAGAAAAAAATGCTTTTATAAAATTAAACTCACAGTATAAAACAGTTGATGTTGTTGCAGAGAAAGACCGTATAACAGAACAAATGCGAAATTCTGGAGTATATCATTTTTCTGAAGACAATGTATTTTTTGAAGTAGACACTATAGGAAAAACAAAAAAAGTAAACATAGATGTACAAATAAGCGCAAGAGCAATTAGGCTTGAAGACACAACGTTACGCGAACCATTTAAAATTTATAAAGTAAAAGACGTAAATATTTTTACAAACAGTGATTTTAATAGACGTAACGAAAGCATTACAGATTCTACAACTTATAACGGTTTTAATATTTACAGTAAGGAGAAATTGCGCTACAACCCAAAAACATTATCAGATGCAGTTTTTATTACACCAAACACTATTTTTAAAGACAAAGATAGACCACAAACCTCTAGGCGAATTAGTAATTTAAAGACCTTTAAATACCCAAAAATAGATTATATAGAAAACACAGAAGACACGACATTAACTGCCAATATATATTTAACACCATTAAAAAAGTTTGGTTTAGATATTAGAGCCGAAGCATCACAAAGTAACATACAATCAATTGGGTTTTCATTAAGTCCAGGAATTTTAATGCGTAATGTTTTTAGAGGCGCAGAAACTTTAGAACTTTCTGGCACAGCGTCTATTGGAGCTTCAAAAGATGGAGCAAATGAACGTGATCAATTTTTTGATATTAATGAAATTGGTGCCAATTTAAACCTTACTATTCCACGATTTTTTTTCCCTTTTAATACTGAAAAAATAATACCTAAATCTATGTTTCCTAGTACACGAATTAGTGTCGCTACAACAAGTCAAACAAATGTAGGTTTAGACAAGCAAACCTTTACTGGTTTGTTTAATTACAAATGGTTTCCAAATGAAGAAGTCACCAATAGTTTCGACCTTTTTAATATTCAGTTTGTAAAAAATTTAAATACCTCTAATTATTTTAGAGAATACAGAAGCTCGTACAATACATTAAATAGTCTTGCATTTAGTTCTGGATATATAACAAATGGTGAAGATTTAAGTATTCCAAATCAAGCCGATACTTTCTTAGCAGATGTTACAAGTGGTAATTTTGTTGGAACATTATCTAACGATAATATTCAAACCATTAACTCAATAAATGAAAGAAAAGAAAGATTAACCGAAGATAACTTAATACTATCGTCTAACTTTAACTATGTAAAAGATAAACGGGATAATTTATTCGACACAGATTTTTCTATTCTTAGACTAAGGCTTGAACTTGCAGGCAATATGTTTTCTGCGGTATCAAACATTTTAGGGTTAGAAAAAAATGATAATAGAAGATATGAATTATTTAATGTTGCTTTTTCTCAATATATTAAACCAGAAATCGACTATATAAAATACTGGGATTTAGGCAATAAAAGCATTTTAGCAATGCGTTCTTACGTTGGCATAGCAATACCTTATGGCAACTCTAAAAACATCCCTTTTTCTAAAAGTTTTTTTGCTGGTGGCGCCAACGATAATAGAGCTTGGGCTGCATACAGTTTGGGACCTGGAAGCTCTACAACAACCAACGAATTTAACGAAGCTAATTTAAAATTAGCATTTAGTGTAGAAAACAGATTTAATATTTTTGGCGCTTTAAATGGTGCACTATTTATAGATGCAGGAAATATTTGGAATGTATTAGACGATGTTGAGCTTGATGCCGCTACCTTTAACTCTATTGCCTCTTTAAAAGATATAGCCATAGGCTCTGGATTTGGTTTACGTTACGACTTTAACTTTTTCGTAATTCGTGGAGATATTGGCTTTAAAACCTATGACCCTTCTTACGGAGACCAAAATCGTTGGTTTAACGATTATAACTTTACCAATGCCACTTACAATATTGGTATTAACTACCCTTTTTAAAATTTTATATCACATTTTACTAAAACGTTTTCGACCTTTTATAGATAGCTTTATCAGGCATTATACACTTTTATCTTATAAAAATATTTAAATTTTGATTACTTTTACAATTCAATTTTTAATAAAAAAAACACAAAATGTCACACCAAATAAAACCAGGAGTTGCCACAGGTAAAGAAGTTCAAGCCATTTTTAAATTAGCTAAAGAAAAAGGGTTTGCCTTACCAGCTGTAAATGTTGTAGGATCTAATTCTATAAATGGTGTTTTAGAAACAGCTAAAGCGTTAAATGCTCCAGTAATAATTCAATTTTCTAATGGAGGTGGCGTTTTTAATGCAGGTAAAAGTTTAAGTAACGAAAACCAAAAAGCAGCAATTGCAGGTAGTATTGCAGGTGCAAAACACGTACATTTAATGGCAGAAGCCTATGGAGTTCCTGTAATTTTACATACAGACCATTGTGCTAAAAAATTATTACCATGGATTGATGGCCTGCTTGATGCCAGTGAAATACACTTTAAAGAAACTGGAAAATCTCTTTTTAGTTCTCATATGATTGATTTAAGTGAAGAACCTCTTGAAGAAAACATTGAAATTTGTAAAAAATATCTTGAGCGCATGAGCAAAATGGATATGACTTTAGAAATTGAGTTAGGAATTACTGGTGGTGAAGAAGATGGAGTTGACAATAGTGATGTAGACGAATCTAAATTATACACACAACCAGAAGAAGTAGCATATGCTTATGAAGAGTTAAGTAAAGTAAGTGACCAATTTACAATAGCTGCAGCATTTGGAAACGTACATGGAGTATACAAACCAGGAAATGTAAAATTAACTCCAAAAATTTTAAAGAATTCTCAAGAATATATTTCAGAAAAATTTGGAGTACCACACAATCATATCGATTTTGTTTTCCATGGCGGTTCTGGTTCTACAGAAGAAGAAATCCAAGAAGCTATTGGTTATGGTGTTATTAAAATGAATATCGATACAGATATGCAATATGCATTTATGTCTGGTGTGAGAGATTATATGGCAGAAAAAACGGAATATTTACAATCTCAAATAGGTTCTCCAGACGGTCCAGAATCTCCAAATAAAAAATATTACGACCCAAGAGTTTGGTTACGTAAAGGTGAAATTACTTTTGTTGAGCGTCTTAAAAAAGCATTTGAAGACCTAAACAACGTAAACACCTTATAAAACAACAACTTACAGTTTATATCAAATCTCATTCTAACTCATATAGAATGAGATTTTTTTTATTAAAAAAAATACAAGCTACAGATAGCTCCAACTAATTTTGAGTAGTAATAATAATTTAAGTAATTTTGTACGCTTGTAAAAAATAAACTAACTAATTAATTTTAGAAACAACACTAAAATTATAAACCTGTCCTTACAAAATAATAAGGATTCAAAACATATAAATTATGGCTTGGTTTAAAAGAAAGACAAAAGGAATTCAAACTTCTACGGAAGAAAAAAAAGATATCCCTAAAGGCTTATGGTATAAGTCACCAACAGGAAAAATTGTAGATTCAGAAGAATTAGCAAAAAACTTTTATGTAAGTCCAGAAGATGGTTACCACGTAAGAATTGGTAGTAAGGAATACTTTGAAATATTATTTGATGATAATAAATTTAAAGAACTAGATGCAAACCTAACATCTAAAGATCCTTTAAAATTTGAAGACAAAAAAAAATACCCAGACCGTTTAGTTGCTGCTCAAGAAAAAACACAACTTAAAGATGCTGTACGTTGTGCAGTAGGGAAATCTAAAGGTAAAGACTTAGTAATAGCCTGTATGGATTTTGCTTTTATTGGTGGTTCTATGGGAAGTGTTGTTGGAGAAAAAATAGCACGTGCTGCAGATCATGCTTTAAAAAACAAACTACCATTTATGATTATCTCTAAATCTGGTGGCGCACGTATGATGGAAGCAGCATTATCTTTAATGCAATTAGCAAAAACCTCATCTAAATTAGCCCAATTAGCAGACGAAGGCTTACCATACATCTCGTTATGTACAGATCCTACAACAGGTGGAACAACAGCGTCATTTGCAATGTTAGGAGATATTAATATTGCAGAACCTGGTGCATTAATTGGTTTTGCAGGACCAAGAGTTGTAAGAGATACTACAGGCCAAGAATTACCTGAAGGCTTTCAAACATCAGAATTTTTATTAGATCATGGTTTCTTAGATTTTATCATGCATAGAAAAGAACTTAAAAACAAAGTCAATCAATACATAGACTTAATAATGAATCAGCCTTTAAGAGCTTAATCATTAATTACTTTTTATATAAAACCTTTCAATGTTAAAATTGAAAGGTTTTTTTATTTTAAATAATTAATACTCTTTTTAAAAAAAACTTTAAATAGTGTACCTTTATTTACTTCGCTTTCAACCTCTATTTTTCCGCCCATTAATTCAACATGATTTTTTGTTATAAATAAACCAACACCTGTTGCATCTTTGTTATAATGAAATGTTTTATATAATTTAAATAAACTATCACCAAATTTATTTAAATCTATACCCAAACCATTATCTTGTATTTTTAAAACATTATACTCGCCTTGTATTTCATTTTTTAATGTTACTACTAACTGTCTTTCTTTAGATCTATACTTTATAGCATTTGTTAAAAAATTAAGTATAATACTATCTAAATAAGCAGGAATAGCTTTAACATTACAATTAGAATCTACTTCGTTAATAATTTTACAATTAAAATTTTTAGCTAATGCACTTACATTATAAATTGCTTTATCTATATAGTCACATAAACTAAGAGTCTCTAGTTGTTTTTCATTTACTACCTTAATATTAGAGATTTCTGTTAAGTGCTTTACCGTATCATTTAAATTTAAAACAGAATCTTTTAACATTATAAATTCTTCATTAGGTTTAATTTCAGGAACATCTTGTTCTATAAAATTCACCAATGTAGATAAATTAAAGACGTGGGTTTTAAGATTATGGGTAACAATTTCTGCAAAATCCGTCAAACGTTCGTTTTGGGTTTTTACAATACCTAACATGCTTTTTAGTTTAAGCTCATTTTTAATAACATTTGTAATATCGGTTATTTGAGAGATAAAATATAATGGCTTACCTACAGTATCTCTTACTAGTGATACACTAAGTCTAGCCCAAATAACATGACCTTTTTTATGAAAATATCTTTTTTTCATAGTATAATTAGAAATCTCTCCAGATAATAAAGACGTCATTTTATTTAAGTCTAATTCTAAATCATCTTTATGAGTAATCTCCTTAAACGTCATTTTATAAAGTTCCTCTTTAGTATAACCTAAAGTATTTAATACACTTTCATTAACTTTTATCCAATCACCCTTTAAACTAACAATAGATATACCTTCTTTAGCTTCATGAAATATCGTTTTAAAAAGTTCTTTTTGGACATCCTCAATCTTTACACTCATAACAAACTCACTTACAGTAATATAAATATAAACTAGAAACTATTAAGTATCAAATAAAAAAATAGTTTTACGACAAAATACATGAGGAAATATTCAAAAAAAAGGTTTTAGATATATAAATTCAAGAATTCAATAAAAATAACTATATTTGCCGCTCGAAAGACAAGCTTTCGTGTACATAACAATCATTTACAATAATATTAGAATGTATTTAACAAAAGAAAACAAAGAAAAGCTTTTTGCAAAGCATGGTAAAAATGCTAAAGACACTGGTTCTGCCGAAGGTCAAATTGCTTTATTTACAGAAAGAATTAACCACTTAACAGAGCACTTAAAAACTAATCGTAAAGATTATAACACAGAGCGTTCATTAGTGAAACTAGTAGGAAAGCGTCGTGCTTTATTAGACTACTTAACTAAAAAGGATATCTTAAGATATCGTGCAATAGTAAAAGAATTAGGATTAAGAAAATAATCTCAATAAAAAGACCACGCCTAACAGCGTGGTTTTTTGATATATAACAACTCTTTTTGAAGGAGTATAAATTTCAAAATTGAAGAAGCTAATTATAGTTTTTCATTGGTAACAACAACTACTACAACAACACAACTACCAATGTTTAACCAAAAAAATCCGATGTTAAAAACATCGGTAATTAGAATTAAAACTTATTTATGATTCCAAAAGTTTTTAAAGAGGTCATAGACCTAGGTGATGGAAGAGAAATTTCTATCGAAACCGGAAAATTAGCAAAACAGGCACATGGTTCTGTTGTTGTACAATCTGGAAAATGTATGTTATTATGTACAGTTGTTTCCAATTACAAACAAGCAGATGTGGATTTCTTACCACTAACTGTAGATTACAGAGAAAAATTTGCAGCCGCAGGTCGTTATCCTGGAGGTTTCTTTAAAAGAGAAGCAAGACCAAGTGATGGCGAAGTATTAACTATGCGTTTAGTGGACAGAGTATTGCGTCCGTTATTCCCAAAAGATTACCACTCTGAAACTCAAGTTATGATTCAGTTAATGTCTCATGACGATGAAGTTATGCCAGATGCAATGGCAGGTTTAGCTGCTTCTGCTGCTATTCAATTATCAGATTTCCCATTCGAATGCCCAATTTCTGAAGCTAGAGTTGGTCGCGTAAACGGAGAATTCATTATCAACCCAACACGTGCGCAGTTAGAAGAATCTGATATCGATATGATGATTGGAGCTTCGGCAGATTCTGTTATGATGGTTGAAGGTGAAATGGATGAAATTTCTGAAGAAGAAATGACCGAAGCTATAAAGTTTGCACATGAAGCTATTAAAGTACAATGTGCTGCTCAAGTAAAATTAGCTGAAGCTTTTGGTAAAAAAGAAACGCGTGAGTACGAACCAGAACGTGAAGATGCAGAATTAGCACAAAAAATTCACGATATGGCATACGATAAAGTATATGCTGTAGCACAAGCAGGTTCTGCTAAACACGAGCGTAGCGCTGCATTCGCAGAAATTAAAGAAGAAATTAAAACCACTTTCTCTGATGAGGAGTTAGAAGACTTTGGTAGCTTAGTATCTAAATATTACAGCAAAGCAGAAAAAGCTGCAGTAAGAGATTTAACATTAAACGAAGGTTTACGTCTTGATGGTCGTAAAACAGATGAAATTAGACCAATTTGGTGTGAAGTAGATTACTTACCATCAACACACGGTTCTTCTATCTTTACTCGTGGAGAAACGCAAGCTTTAGCAACAGTAACTTTAGGTACATCAAGAGAAGCAAACCAAATAGATATGCCATCTTACGAAGGTGAAGAGCGTTTCTATTTACACTATAACTTCCCTCCTTTTTCTACAGGTGAAGCAAGACCAATTCGTGGAACATCTCGTAGAGAAGTTGGTCACGGTAACTTAGCACAACGTGCATTAAAAGGTATGGTTCCTGAAGATTGCCCATATACAGTTCGTGTTGTTTCAGAAATTTTAGAATCTAATGGTTCTTCTTCTATGGCAACAGTTTGTGCTGGTACAATGGCAATGATGGATGCTGGAGTACAACTTAAAAAACCAGTTTCTGGTATTGCAATGGGATTAATATCTGATGCAGATTCTGGAAAATACGCTGTATTATCAGATATTTTAGGTGATGAAGATCACTTAGGTGATATGGATTTTAAAGTAACTGGTACTGCAGATGGAATTACAGCTTGCCAAATGGATATTAAAGTAAAAGGATTAAGTTACGAAATTCTTGTTAATGCCTTAAAACAAGCGCGTGATGGTCGTTTACATATTTTAGATAAAATTACCGAAACTATAGAAACACCAAATGCTGATGTAAAAGATCACGCTCCAACAATGGTTTCTAGACGTATTCCTAATGAATTTATTGGAGCCTTAATTGGTCCTGGTGGAAAAGTAATTCAGGAAATGCAAAAAGAAACAGATACTACTATTGTAATTAACGAAGATCCTGTTACAGAAGAAGGTATTGTTGAAATTTTAGGTGTTGGAAGAAAAGGTATTGATGCTGTTATGGCAAAAATAGATGCTTTACTATTTAAACCTCAGGTTGGTAGTATATACGAAGTAAAAGTAATTAAAATGTTAGATTTTGGTGCTGTTGTAGAATATACTGAAGCTCCAGGAAATGAAGTTTTATTACACGTATCTGAACTTGCTTGGGAACGTACTGAAAATGTTAGCGATGTTGTAAACATGGGTGATGTTTTTGATGTAAAATACTTTGGTATAGACAAACGTACTCGTAAAGAAAAAGTATCTCGTAAAGCTATTTTACCTAAACCAGAAGGTTTTGTTGAAAGACCTCCAAGAGATGATAAACGCTCTAACGGGCGCGACAATAAAGGTAGAGATAATCGCGGTAGAGATAACCGTCGTGATGACAGAAAACCTAGACAAGATAAGAAGGAAGATTAATTTCTAAACTTACAACGCACAAAACCTCAAATAGATTAATTTCTATTTGAGGTTTTTTTATGGCATCATTTTAACTCCTTAAATGTTAAAGTTTCATTTAAAAATCATAAATAAATATTAAAAAAAATCTAAACTCTAGTCGCGACCGTAACTTTTAAAAACAATCAAACAAAACTTTAGGTTACTTCATGAAATCAAAAAAAAATACACTCTCAAAAACACTCCAATCTATATTAAATCGTTTTCTTATTGACATAAAAGACAAAGAAACCCGCTTAAACCTTTCTGTAATATTTAGTTCCTTTCTTTTAATTGTACTTGGTATTTATTTTTTTAGTGTATTTAGTGGCGATTTATATATAATAAATGAAGAGCACTTAAATTCTTTTTGGGGAAAATTATTTATTACCACAACTACTACTATACTAGCACTTAAAGCATCTATATTTCTTTTTAAACTGTATAGATATTATAAATATAAACCTGTAGATTCTGTTTCTAACGAGGCATTACCAACAGTAACAGTAATTGTACCTGCTTATAATGAAGGCAAACAAGTTTGGGATACTTTAATGAGTTTAGCCAAAAGTGATTATCCACAAGAAAAAATAGAAATTTTATCTATAGATGATGGTAGTGAAGATGACACATGGGAGTGGATGAAAGATGCTAAAACCAAATTAGGTAATAAAATTTCGATATTACAACAACCAGAAAATAAAGGAAAACGCCATGCACTTTACAGAGGCTTTAACTTAGGCATTGGAGAAATATTTGTTACTGTAGATAGTGATTCTATTGTAGAAAAAAACACCTTACGTAATTTAGTAAGTCCGTTTGTAGAGAATGAAGATTGTGGTGCAGTTGCAGGAAACATAAGAGTTTTAAACAATAAAAAGGCTGCTTTACCAAAAATGCTAGACGTAAGTTTTGTATTAAGTTTTGAGTTTGTAAGATCTGCAGAAAGCAGTTTAAACTCTGTACTTTGCACTCCTGGAGCCTTAGCCGCATATAGAAGCACTGCTGTGCATAAATGTTTACCAGAATGGATTAACCAGACCTTTATGGGAAAACCATCAGATATAGGAGAAGACAGAGCAATTACAAACATGATTTTAAAGCAAGGTAAACATGTATTGTTTCAAAAAAATGCTGTAGCATATACAAATGTACCAGAAGAATATACTGGTTTATATAAAATGTTTATTAGATGGGGACGAAGCAATGTGAGAGAAAACCTTTCTATGGCTCAATATGTATTTACTAATTTTAGAAAAAGTAAAAAATCTGGAACTAGAGTATTATTTATAAGCCAATTTTTAGAAATGCTATTAAGTTTTCCTTTTCTTATAATCATGCTTTTATTTGTAGCAACACATCCTTTATTATTTTTAGGTTCAACTTTCTTAAGCATTTTAGTATTATCTAGTTTCTCTGTAATATTTTATGCATACCGTTATACTATTTCAGAATCTATTTGGGCTTACTCTTATAGCATTTTATATACTTTTGGTTTATTCTGGATAACACCTTACGCAATTGCAACCGCAAGTCGAAGAGGTTGGTTAACGCGAAGTTTAGCAGATAAAAAATAGTTTAAAAATAAAAAGCCTATTCCTTAAAAGAATAGGCTTTTTTTTGGCACGCAGTAAATTTAATACTGACATTTCCTCATAAAACCGACAGCTTGTCACCTAAGTCAGTATTTCAAAATTAAAAATACCTCAACGTAAAAGCCATAGAATTATCATACTGTTAGTATATAAGCGTATAATTATCAAATTCATTATTCTTTAAAATTAAATCTTTTTTTTGGGCTTACCGTACAATCCTTGTGCATAATAACACGTATTATATTAATAAACAACACTTTAACAAAACACATGAAAGTATTAGTAATAGGCGCAGGAAACATGGGATTAACATACGCCGAAGGCATGGCAAATAGCGCTGTGTTAAATCAGCACAAACTTAAAATCTATGACACTGACCCTAAGAAAATTAAAAAACTAAAAAAAGATTCAAGATTTCAGGTTTTTGACAGTCTTGAAGATTGCCTACCAAGTGCGGATATTGTATTTATCGCCGTAAAACCATACCATAGCGACGATTTATTTAGTACTATGACATCTATGTTAAGCCACGACCAGATATTTGTATCATTAATGGCTGGTGTTACAATAGAAACTATACAACAAAAACTTAGCACCGAAAAAGTTGTTAGAACTATGCCTAATTTACCCGCACAAGTTGGTAAAGGTGTTACATCTTATACAGAGTCAGACAAAGTTTCTAAAGTAGAGCTCATAATGGTAAGAACTCTATTAGATACAACAGGTACTTCAATACATGTAACTACAGAAAAATTTATTGATGCCTCTACTGGAATTTCTGGTAGTGGTCCTGCATATGTGTTTTATTTCATGCAATCAATGTTAGAAGCTGCTTTAAAAATGGGCTTTTCAGATTACGATTCTAAAATCCTTGTAAGCAGTACATTTGAAGGTGCAATAGAACTTTTTAACCAATCTAATTTATCACCAGAATCTTGGATTAACCGTGTAGCTTCAAAAGGAGGAACAACTCAAGCAGCCATAGACAGTATGGAAGATAATAATGTAAAACAACTTATACAAGATGCCGCTTACGCTGCATTTGACAGAGCAATAGAATTAGGAAAAGAAAAATAAAATGGACGACAGTATTAAAGACGATAGTATAAAAAGAGTAGTAGTTAAAGTTGGTACAAACGTATTAACAAATAAAGACAACCGTATTTTAGGTCCGGTACTTCGAGAATTGGTAAGGCAAATCTCTGTGCTAGACGAAAGAAATATACAAGTTGTACTTGTAACTTCAGGTTCTGCTATTGCCGGTAAAGAAGTTTTAGGAAATATTCAAGAAACTGAAGCATCTGTTAGACGACAAATTTATTCTTCGGTCGGGCAACCACGATTAATGAGGCACTATTATAGTTTGTTTCATGATTACGGTATGCGTTGTGCACAAATTTTAGCAACAAAAAGAGATTTCGATCCAGGAAAACACAGAGAAAACATGATTAGTTGCTATGAAGGTTTATTAGCCGAAGGCGTTACACCTATAGCAAACGAAGATGATGCAGTATCACTAAGTATGTCTATGTTTTCAGATAATGATGAGCTAGCAAGTTTAGTTGCAGAGTTAATAGACGCAGACCGCTTAATTATTTTATCAGACACAGATGGGCTTTATACAGGACACCCAGAAGACAAAAACTCTAGAAAACTTTCCGAAGTCACAGTAGACCAAAATGTAGAAAAATATGTACAGTCCAACTCTAAAAAAGAAGGAGAAGGTCGTGGCGGTATGGCTTCAAAATTAAAAATCGCAAAAGTAACCGCTAAAAAAAATATTCCTACCTATATAGCATCAGGAAAAAGAGAAAATGTAATTGTTGATATTATTAACAATAAGCAAGTAGGAACAAAATTTATTCACTAAAAATTTACACAATGAAATTATTAGAAAAAGAAATAAAAAATAACGTTTTAGATTCAATGATTACTATTATTGAAGCTAAAAGAGAACAAATTATAGAAGAAAACAAAAAAGACTTAGAAGCTTTCAATAATAATGATCAAGCTTTGTATGATAGATTAGTTGTAGACTCTACAAAGGTAGATGGTATGATAAAAGCTATTAAAGAAGTTAGAGATCAAGACGATCCAGTAAACAATACAATATCTAACATTACTTTAGATAGTGGTTTAAAAATAAAAAATAAAACAGCACCATTTGGTACTATTTTAATTATTTACGAATCTAGACCAGATGTTACAATAGAAGCAGCTGTACTTGCATTTAAAGCCAATAATAAAATACTTTTAAAAGGTGGTAAAGAAGCAATACATAGTAACAAATTTCTTGAAAAATGCTGGCATCAAGCATTAAAAGAAAATAACCTTTCTAAAGACTGGATTAAACTACTTCACCTTAACCGTACAGAAACTCAAGAGTATTTAAAAAACCCACCAGAAAAAATAGATTTAATTGTACCAAGAGGTGGCGAGCGATTAATTCGTTTTGTTAAAGAACACGCTACATGTGCTGTTTTAGTTAGTGGTAGAGGAAACAACTTTTTATATGTCGATAAAAACGCCGACTGGCTTAAAGCTGTAAAAGTTATTATTAATGCAAAAACCGATAAGATCTCAGGTTGCAACGCTTTAGATAAAGTATTAATAGATAAAAACATACCAGATTACCAGAAAAAAGTTAACGAACTCGAAACCATGCTTAACAAATTAGGTGTAGATATTTTAGTTGACAAAAAAGTAAGTGAAATTTTAGATGAAACTGAAATTGAAAACAGAGACATTTGGTATGAAGAATTTTTAGCAATGAAAATTTTACTAGCCGAAGTAGACAATGAAGATACTGCCATTAATATGATTAATACGTATTCTGGCGGTCATTCATCATCAATTATAACTGAAGATGAATCTACAGCAAAAAAATTCATGCAACAGGTAGATAGTGCAGCAGTTTACCATAATGCTTCAACCCGTTTTACAGATGGCGGACAAATGGGAGTTGGTGCAGAACTTGCAATTAGTACAGATAAATTGCACCATCGTGGTCCACTAGGACTAAAACAATTAGTAACAAATAAGTACTATGTATTTGGTGATGGACACGTAAGAACAAATTAATTTTAAAAAAATAAATAAATTTTTTGTAACAAAATGTAACCTTTCTGCGTATAAGTATTGATAGCAAAATATTCACGCTCATTTTCTGGGCACAAATCATATAATTATTTAAATGAGACAACTTAAAATTACCAAGCAGGTAACCAACCGTGAGACCGCGTCATTAGACAAATACCTACAAGAAATTGGAAAAGTTGACTTAATTACCGCAGACGAAGAAGTAGAATTAGCACAACGTATTAAAGCAGGCGACCAAGTTGCTCTTGAAAAGTTGACTAAAGCTAACTTACGTTTCGTTGTATCGGTAGCTAAGCAATACCAAAATCAAGGTTTAACGTTACCAGATTTAATAAACGAAGGTAATTTAGGTTTAATTAAAGCCGCACAACGTTTTGATGAAACTCGTGGTTTTAAATTTATCTCTTATGCTGTATGGTGGATTCGTCAATCTATCTTACAAGCTTTAGCAGAACAATCTCGTATTGTGCGTTTACCACTTAACAAGATTGGATCTATTAATAAAATAAACAAAACTTTTGCTTTTCTTGAGCAAGCACATGAGCGTCCGCCAAGTGCAGAAGAAATTGCAAAAGAGTTAGATATGACTATTAATGACGTTAAAGAATCTATGAAAAATTCTGGACGCCACGTATCTATGGATGCGCCTTTAGTAGAAGGTGAAGATTCTAACCTTTACGATGTATTGAATTCTGGTGAGTCACCAAACCCAGATCGTGAACTTTTACACGAATCTTTACGTACAGAAATTGAACGTGCACTTGAGACTTTAACACCTCGTGAGGCAGACGTTATACGCTTATACTTTGGTTTAGGTAACCAACACCCAATGACTTTAGAAGAAATTGGTGAAACTTTTGATTTAACTCGTGAACGTGTTAGACAAATTAAAGAAAAAGCAATACGTAGATTAAAACACACTTCTAGAAGTAAAATACTAAAAACATATCTTGGATAGTTTTCAAGCATTTTAAAATGTAATAAAACTATTTACGCTTTTTAATAAATTAATTATGTTTATTAAAATGAAAAATAACTAACAGTTATTCATAACTGTTCGTTTTTTGATTGATGAAGAACCCAGAGCTGATTACTCTGGGTTCACTCATTTATATATCAAAAATTCACCACTACCAATATAAAATTTTATATTTACACACTAATTAACACATTATGTTAAAAACTATCTGTTATAAAAGTCAAACTAATCCTGTACTTACCCTAATTGATTTTGAAGCGCTTTTTAACCAAACGCAACAGAAAAACAATAACAATAATATTACCGGTGTTTTAGTAAATAAAAATGATATCTTTTTTCAAATTTTAGAAGGCGATTCTATACTATTAGACGCTGTTTATGAAAAAATCAAAAAAGATCATAGGCACTCAAAAATTACAGAGCTGTTAAACAAACCAATAAAGCAAGTATGTTTTAAGTCTTTTGATATTGGATACTCAGTAATAAACGACACTGAAACCCTATATAGTTTACATCGTTTTGTAAAAACATTACAAGATAATAATATAGAAAATAGTGATTTCTTTTTTAAAATAATTGAATCGCTTTTGTATGAAAATTAATAAGTTGTAGTTTTGAAAAAACAACACAAAACTAAAAAAAATGTCTGAAAAATTAATAGCACCTTCGATGCTTGCTGCCGATTTTGGCAATCTACAACGCGATACAGAAATGGTTAATAATAGTGATGCCGATTGGTTTCACATTGATGTGATGGATGGTCATTTTGTACCAAACATCTCTTATGGTATGCCAGTTATTCAAGCAATAAAAAAACATGCTACAAAACCATTAGATGTTCATTTAATGATTGAAAAGCCAGAACGATATATTGAAGAGTTTGCTAAAGTAGGAGCAGATATTATTACTGTTCACCACGAATCTACAGTACATTTACATAGAACGTTAAGACAAATAAAAGATGCTGGTTGTAAAGCTGGTGTTGTTTTAAACATAACTACACCTGTCTCTGTATTAGAAGATATTTTACCAGAATGTTATATGGTATTATTAATGTCTATTAACCCAGGTTTTGGCGGGCAAAAATTTGAAGACGTTACCTACCAACGTATAAAGAAACTACGTAAAATGATAGACGAGCAAGGTTTAGATACTAAAATTGAAATTGATGGTGGTGTAACAGATAAAAATATTAAACAATTAGTAGACGCTGGAGCAGATGTTTTTGTCGCTGGAAGCCACGTTTTTAAAAGTAGTAACCAACCAGAAACTATTAAAAATTTAAAAGCTTTAGCAAATAGTTAAGCGTTTTTTTAAAATGGTAATGCACTTAAATCTACATTACCACCAGATAATATTACACCAATTTTTTTATTAGAGAATTGGTGTTTTTCTTTAATAATAGCTGCTAATGTTGTTGCACTCGAGGTTTCTACTACAAGCTTTAAACGTTCGTAAATTAAACGCATAGCATCAATAATTTCGGTTTCTTCTACTCTTACAATTTGTTTTACATGTTGCTGTATTATAGGAAAATTTATATCTCCCAATTGTGTTCTTAAACCGTCGGCAATAGTGTTTACCGTTTCATTAGTTTCAATTTTACCACTTATAAGTGATCTGTAAGCATCATCTGCTTCTATTGGTTCTGCACCAACAACTTCACAATCACTTTTAAAATAATGTGCAGCTAATGCTGTACCAGCTATTAAACCGCCACCACCAACTGGAGACACTATTATGTCTAAATTATTATAATCTTCAAGCAACTCTATAGTAGCAGTACTATTTCCTAAAATAACATTTATATCGTTAGATGGATGTACAAAAGTAGCGCCCGTATGTTTAGAGATTTTAGCAGCTTCTCGTTCTCTTGCTATAACTGTAGAATCACACTCTGTAATTACACCATTATAACCTAAAACAGCGTTCTTTTTTACTTGTGGTGCATTTTTAGGCATAACTATATTGGCTGTAACACCTAAGCTTTTTGCTGCCAATGATAAGGCTTGAGCAAAATTACCAGAAGAATGTGTTACAACTCCTTTTTGTTTTTCGGCCTCATTTAACTGCATGATTGCATTTGTTGCACCGCGCATTTTAAATGCCCCCATTTTTTGAAAGTTTTCACACTTAAAATACAACTCTGCTCCTACTATTTCATTTATTAATCTAGAGGTTAATACAGGTGTTTTATGTATATAAGCTTGTATATTATTGTAAACGTTTAAAAGTGTGTCTTTATTCATATTACATGCAATTAATATCCCGCAAAGTTAAAGTTAAGCATTTCTTTAACCTTTAAATATATTATTGGAAATTGAGATTTAAACTCTGAAGGCGTCTCGATAAAATTTTCTACTAAAACAGATATAAATTCAAATTGATTTTCAAAAGCATAATTTCTAAAATATCCTGAATTTATTATTTTATTTTTTAGTCTATTATCTTTTTCAATTAGCGAGGTTAACTCTTGAAAAGAATCTAAAAAAATTGCTGCACTTGTACTATAGCGTCTGGATTTTAAAAAGGTAAAGTGCATAGCATGTATACATTCATGAACTCCAAGGTTTATGTTGTCGTTTTCTATTTTGTAGCCTTTTTCAAAATCTTCCCATGAGAAAACCAAGGCATTAAAACGCAAGTTAAACTCTCCTTTATGTAATTGGTTATTTATAGAAGAAAAATATGCTTTCTCGTAAATTACAATTTTTTCTACTACATCTATTTTATATTCTCTAAAACCAAAAGTAAGCTTTGTTGCAGTAGCTGCAATTAAAACTTTCATTTTTGTAGTAATTTCAACGTCTTTACCTATAAACTCCCAATTATTTATAAAATATTGAATGCGATGATCGAAGTTTTTTTGTTCTAACGGATTTAATTTTTTATAAAATAAAAATTCTTGTTCTAATATAGGTTTATAGGCTTTTGGAAGTGTTTTTCTATTAATATAAAAATGAGTAAAAAATTGTTTTTTAGTTATAAACTCTACTCTTGCCATTTCAAAAAAGCCAAAGAAACTTTTAAACACAACAATTATTGTAAGTAGTGCTGTAACTACACCTAAAATAATAAGGATTATTTTAAATACTAAAGGAGCTTCTTTTTCTTTAAATAAAAAATAAACGACATATAGTATTTTTAAACTCATATTCTTTATTTGTGACTGTGATAGGAGTCGAACCTACAACCGCTGGAGCCGAAATCCAGTACTCTATCCAGTTGAGCTACACAGCCAATAGATTTTAACTATTAATTATGCTAATTTGCTTTTTACAATATTAGATATTGTTTTACCATCTGCCCTACCTGCAACAGCTTGGTTAACTACACCCATTACTTTGCCCATATCTTTCATGCCTTCTGCACCTGTTTTTGTAATTGCATCTTCTACAAGTTTACCAATTTCTTCTTCACTCATAGCTTCTGGTAAAAACTGAGAAATCACTTTTGCTTCGGCTAATTCTGGTTGAGCTAAATCTTCTCTACCTTGCTCTATAAATATAGCTGCACTGTCTTTACGTTGTTTTACTTGTTTTTGAAGAATTTTCATCTCTTGTTCTTCTGTAAGTTCTTCTTTCGCTCCGCTTTCGGTTTGCGCCAATAATATAGCAGATTTTACTGCACGTAAAGCTGTTAAGGCTGTTTGGTCTTTACTTTTCATTGCCTCTTTTAAGGCTGTCATTATGTTTTTTGATAAACTCATTTTTGAAAATTTTAATGAATACGAAGATAGGAAAAAGTATACATTAAAGAGTTGTGAGTTACTATAAATACAATTGCCTTTAGCAAATAAAAAACCCAAAACGTTGAGGGCCGTTTTGGGTTGAGGATGATTAAACTTAAATTATTTTGTTAATCAATATTATCTAATCAACATTATCATGTAAGAACGAATTATTGTTTCTTAGTTGAATATCGTCATTATCATCTATACTTAAACTTGTTTTTGACACATTAGTTTCAGATGAAGAATGTTTAGTTTCATCAAGATTTAAACCTTGACGTTTGTAAGCTGGAATTTTTTCTATATCATCAATTTTTGAAGTATTGAATTTATGGTTAAATGACTTCATTTTTTGACGTCTAGCATCTGCTCTTTCTTTTAAAATATCTGAAATTGAACTATTCATAGGATCTAAATCCTCTTCGGCTACCGTTGTTGTTTCTTCTGGTGAAACTACTTTCTTTTCGAATACAATTTCTTCATCTACAACTTCTTCTACTTTAACTTGTTTAGAGTTTTTATTTAAAGTTGCGTTAGCTTCATTATAATCTTCTAATGTATAACGTACTTGCTCATCTTCACGAACTTCTGTTATTGGTATTAACTCAACAGGTTCATTTACTTCAATGTCATTTAAGTCGTGAACTATATTTGTTTGGGTTCTTGTTTCTTCAGTTTCAATAGTTTCTTCATTAATAGGCATATCGAAACTTAAAGTAATTTGCTTCTTATCTTCTATTGATTCGTCTTCTTCAACCTCAACTTCAATTTTACTTTCTTGAGTGTTTGTTGATGTAATTGTGAATTCTTGATCTGTGTTAAATGTAGCCACAACTTCATCATAAACAACATCGATATTTTTAATAACTTCTGTTGTAGGAATCATGCCTAAATCTTCTAAAGAAACACTACGTTGTTTATTTATTAAATCCATTTCCATTTTACTTAGAGAATCTTCTGTGTCTTCATCTAAGTTTAAAGTATGTTTAACTACTTTAGGTGGTTCTGGCTTTTCTAGAACAATGTCTGGTGTAATAATCGCTGGTGAAGCTTCGTTTGGTGTTAAATCTTTTTCTATGCTTTGGTCTTCTTCTAGCGCATGAATTACTTTTTTAGTTTCGGTATTAGAAATTTCATCTTGCTGCTCAATATCAAAACCTGTAGCTATAATTGTAACTGCGATAGATTCTTCTAGAGCCTCATCTTCACCAACACCCATAATTATATTAGCACCGTGTCCTGCTTCAGATTGAATATGATCGTTTATTTCTCCAATTTCATCAATTGTAATTTCTTGAGAACCAGAAACGATTAGCAACAATACGTTTTTAGCTCCTGTAATTTTATTATCGTTTAAAAGTGGAGAATCTAATGCTTTAGCAATTGCATCTTGAGCTCGGTTTTGCCCAGATGATGTTGATGATCCCATTATTGCTGTTCCACTATTACTTAGTACTGTTTTAGCATCACGTAAATCAATGTTTTGCGTATAATGGTGAGTTATTACTTCTGCAATACCTCTTGCCGCTGTAGATAAAACTTCGTCTGCTTTTGAAAAACCTGCTTTAAACCCTAAATTACCGTAAACTTCACGTAATTTATTATTGTTAATTACAATTAACGAATCGACTTCATCACGCAGTTTCTCAATACCTTCTTGCGCTTGTTGTATACGCATTTTACCTTCAAATTGAAATGGCATTGTTACTATACCAACTGTTAAAACGTCTAATTCTTTAGCCATTTTAGCAATTATTGGTGCTGCTCCAGTACCTGTTCCTCCACCCATTCCTGCTGTTATAAATACCATTTTAGTATTTGTACCAAGCATAGATTTAATATCTTCAAAACTCTCTACTGCAGATTGCATACCTACTTCTGGATTTGCTCCAGCTCCAAGTCCTTCGGTGAGGTTAACACCTAGTTGGATTTTATTTGGTACTCCACTATTTTGAAGTGCTTGGGCATCTGTATTGCAGATTACAAAATCTACTCCTTTGATACCTTGTTGAAACATATGGTTAATAGCGTTGCTACCGCCACCACCAACACCAATAACCTTGATGACGTTGGATTGATTTTTAGGTAAATCAAAGGCGATACTTTCGAATTCTTTGTTGCTCATAAAATTCTATTTATTTGGATCAATTGTTTAGGTATTGTAATACCTTTTAATATTTTATTATTCTGCGTTGTCTAAAAAATCTTTAACACGCTCTGTTAAAGCGTCTAAAAATGAACGCTTTTGTTTTTTTGGTTGCTCTATTGGTTGCTCTTCTTCTGTTTCTTCTTCTTGAATTTGAGCATCTTCAACTACTTCTTCTATTACAGCTTCTGCTTTAACTCTTTCTTGACGTTTTAAACCATCCATTACCAAACCTACTGCTGTAGCGAATAATGGACTTGTAATAGCATCATCACTATCGCCTGCTAAATGCTCATTTGGATAACCAACTCTGGTATCCATTCCTGTAATATATTCTACTAACTGTTTTAAGTGCTTTAATTGGCTTCCTCCACCGGTTAAAACAATACCAGCTATTAATTTTTTCTTTTGTTCTTCATGCCCGTAATTTTTTATTTCTACATAAACTTGCTCTATAATTTCTACTACTCGTGCATGAATAATTTTAGACAAATTTTTAAGCGTAATTTCTTTTGGGTCTCTACCTCTTAATCCTGGAATTGAAACAATTTCATTGTCTTTATTTTCACCTGGCCATGCAGAACCAAATTTTATTTTTAATAATTCGGCTTGTTTTTCTATAATAGAACAGCCTTCTTTTATATCTTCAGTAATAACATTTCCACCAAAAGGAATTACAGCTGTATGTCTAATTATTCCGTCTCTAAAGATGGCTAAATCTGTTGTTCCTCCACCTATATCAATTAAGGCTACACCTGCTTCTTTTTCTTCTTGACTTAATACTGCATTTGCAGATGCTAAAGGTTCTAACGTTATACCTTCTAACTCCAAGCCTGCGCTTTTAACACAACGCCCAATATTTCTAATTGAAGAGACTTGACCAACTACAACATGAAAATTAGCTTCTAATCTTCCACCGTACATTCCAATTGGTTCTTTTATTTCTGCTTGACCATCAACTTTATATTCTTGTGGTAACACATGTATAATTTCTTCTCCTGGAAGCATCACTAGTTTATGCACTTGATTAATTAAACGCTCAATATCATCATCATCTATTACTGTTTCAGAATCTGCACGCGTTATATAATCACTATGTTGCAAGCTTCGTATATGTTGTCCTGCAATACCTACTGTTACACCTTCTATTTTTGTTGCAGCTGCAGCTTCGGCTTCTTGTATTGCTAATTGTATAGATTGTATGGTTTGGGTAATATTATTAACGACACCACGATGTACACCTAAACTTTTAGATTTACCAATACCTAAAATTTCGACTTTTCCGTATTCATTTTTACGGCCAATCATCGCCACAATTTTTGTGGTCCCAATGTCTAATCCAACTGCTAAATTCTGTTCCATAACTTATACTTTAGTACAAACAACTTGGTTTTCAAATTGCAAATTCACTTTGCTATATTTGCCTAAACTTTTATCCTTAATTGCTTTTTTATAAAAGGCTTTTAGGTTGTTTATTTTTTTATCTAAATATTCAAGTTTTCCCAATTGCACAACAAATTTGCATTGTCTTAACTTTAAATTTATAGACTTATCTTCATTCTCATGAATCTCAACAACGTTCTTTTTTAAAAAGTCGTCTGCATTAATTTTGCTTGCAATAGCAAAAACATTTTCTAATTTATTTTTACTTACATTACCAGTAACTAATGGTACTCTCGCTGTGTAATTTGATGACAACGGCATATACCCACCATTACTATCTATATAGTAAGAGCTTGATTTTAAAACTCTTGCAATAGGTTGTTTTTGTTTAATTTTTGCTGAAAAATCACCATTTACACTCAAGAAAACTTCGGCTTTTTCAATAATTGCATTTGCATTTAATGCAGTTTCTAGAGCATTCAAATCTAAAGTTTCTTTAGGCACACTCGTAACAGCTTGTTGATTTTGTATTAACAATTTACTAACATTTGCATGGGTTATAAATGGCTTTTGGTCATCTACAAATTCAATTGTTATTTTAGCTACTTTTCTATCACTGTTTTTTATTGATGAAAAAGCATACAAAAACACTACTATAAATAGTAGTAGACTGATTTTTATATAGTTCCAATTAATTTTCATTAATTAATGCCTGCTTTATAATTTTAACTTCTGCTCCTATATCTCCAGCGCCAAGAGTTAGTATAATTTTTGCTTTACTTGCTTTAATTTTATTTATAATTTCCGACTTTTCTATTAGCTGTTTTTTAGGGTTATTTATTTTATTTAATAACCATTTTGAGTTTATGCCTTCTATTGGCAATTCTCGTGCTGGATATATATCTAACAATAAAATTTCGTCAAACATTGAAAGGCTTTGTGCAAACTCTACACCAAAATCTTTTGTTCTTGAAAATAAATGCGGTTGAAACACAACTAGCACTTTGTCTTCTGGATACATCTCTCTAACGGCTTGATGTACTGCCTTTATTTCTTCGGGATGATGTGCATAATCGTCTATAAAAACAAGTTCATTAGTTTTTATTTGATAAGTAAAACGACGTTTTACACCTTTATAAGATGCTAGTGCCTTAGCGAGCTGCGGCTTAGGGAGACCATATTCTACAGCCATCGCTAGGGCTATTAAAGCATTCGACAAATTATGTCTACCAGGTAGGTTAAATTTAACTTGTTTTAGTATTGTATTTGGCATTTTCACATCAAACACATAAGTACCATTTTCTATTTTTATATTTTGAACGGCATAATCTGCATCATCTTCAATACCATAGGTTATACCTTTTAAAGGCAACCCATTTTTTACAAAGAGTTTGCCGTTTGGTTTTAGTTTTTTTGCAAAATCCTCGAATGTTTTCACTAGTTCTGATGCGTCTCCATAAATATCTAAATGATCTGCATCCATAGATGTTATACATGCTAGATCTGGAGATAGTGTTAAAAATGAACGATCAAACTCATCTGCCTCAACAACACTTACTTCATCTCCATTTAGTATTAAATTAGAGCTATAGTTTTCACTAATGCCTCCCAAAAATGCTGTTAAAGGCACATTACATTCTCGCATAATATGACCAAGTATGCTTGTTGTTGTTGTTTTACCGTGCGTACCTGCTACAGCCAAGCAATATGTATTTTCGGTTATTAGTCCTAATATTTCTGAACGTTTTAAAATTGTAAATTTATTAGCGTTAAAATAATTTAACTCTTTATTGTTTTTTGGGATTGCCGGCGTATAAACCACCAAGGTTTTTTCTGGATCTAAAAACTGACTTTCGATATTTTCTACTGCATCTTCAAAATGAACGTTAACACCTATTTCTTTTAACGCTTCTGTAATATCTGTTTTGGTTTTATCGTAACCTGCAACATACTTACCAGTAGCATTAAAGTAACGTGCAATAGCACTCATACCAATACCGCCAATACCTACAAAATAGATGTTATGTATGTTGTTTAAATTCATTTTCATTTTATTAGAAACGTCTAATATTTTATTTATGCTTCAGAAGTTTTTCAACTTCATCGACTATTTCTTTTGTTGCATTAACTAATGCTAATTTTTTAATATTTTCTCCCAATTGCTTTTGCCTTTCTTCTGAAGCCATTAATTGTGAAAATTTATTTTTAAAATCTACTTCTAAATCTTCTTGAGCAATCATTAACGCAGCATTTTCATCTACAATAGATTTTGCATTTTTTGTTTGATGATCTTCTGCCACATAAGGTGACGGCACAAAAACCACAGGTTTACCAACAATACATAATTCACTTACAGATCCTGCTCCTGCTCTTGAAATAATAATATCTGCAGCTGCATAAGCATAATCCATATTATTAATATATTGATGTACTTGCACGTCTTTTATATCACCATTAATTTTATACTCACTATAATACAGTTTTCCTGTTTGCCAAATAATTTGCACTTGTTGCGTTTGCAAAAAATCTAACTCGCGTTTTAAAAGCTCGTTTATTGCTTTTGCTCCTAAACTTCCTCCAAGTACTAATAGTGTTTTTTTTCCTTCAACTAAATTAAAGTACTTTATTGCTTCGGCTTTTTTAGATTGAATATCTAACAAATCCTGACGTACAGGATTTCCTGTTTTTATAATTTTATCTTTAGGAAAAAAACGCTCTAAACCATCGTATGCAACACATATTTTTTGCACTTTTTTAGATAATAATTTATTAGTAATTCCTGGATATGAGTTTTGCTCTTGTATTAAACTAGGTACTCCTTTTGAGGCTGCTACTTGTAATAATGGTCCGCTTGCAAAACCTCCAGTTCCTATAACAACATCTGGTTTAAAAGTGTTTACTATTTTTCTTGCATTCCATAAACTATTAATAAGTTTAAACGGAAACATTAAGTTTTTAAGTGTTAATTGTCTTTGTATTCCAGTTATCCATAAGCCTTTAATTTTATAGCCAGCTTGCGGTACTTTTTCCATTTCCATTCTATCTTTTGCTCCTACAAACAAAAACTCTGCACTTGGATAACGTGATTTTAATTCGTTAGCAATAGCAATTGCAGGATAGATATGCCCACCTGTACCGCCACCGCTTAATATTATTTTATATGTTTTGTTTTTACTCACTTTATTATATTGTTTCCGATAGAATCTCTAACGGATTATCTTCTGTGTTTTCAGTTTCTTCTCTTCCTTTTATCTCTTCTCTTTTTGCGCTTACGCTCAAAATAATACCTATAGCTAAACAGGTCATCCAAATTGATGTTCCACCACTACTTATTAATGGAAGTGTTTGTCCTGTTACCGGAAACAACTCTACTGCAACAGCCATATTTATCATGGCTTGAAATACAATAGGAAAACCAACACCAAGCACTAAAAGTTTACCAAAAAGTGTATCTGATTTTTGAGCTACAATAACAATTCTAAATAGTAGCCACATGTACATTACCATTAAAAACAAGCCACCAATTAAGCCATATTCTTCAATAATAATTGCAAAAATAAAATCTGAAGACGACTGTGGCAAGAAGTTTTTTTGCGTACTTTTTCCAGGACCAACACCGGTTAATTCTCCAGAAGCAATTGCTATTTTAGCTTTTTCTATTTGATAGTCTGCTTCTGTATCTCCTCCATCTGAAAAGTTTTCTATTCTACTCATCCAAGTATCTACACGGTTAGGCATAGCATCTGGAAATGCTTTTGCTACCAGTATAAATAACACCAATGCTAATATTCCCGAACCAATAATTACTGCTAAATAACGAATAGGATAACCGCCTAAAAAAACCAACACAATAACCATTAAAAATATTAAGGCTGTAGTAGAAAAGTTTGAAGGCAATATTAAAATAAGCACCAAAAATACTGGCAACCATAATGGCAAAATAGACTCTTTAAAAGATACTTTTTGATCTTTTATTTTAGACATATATCGCGCAACATAAACCATTAATACAACGGATGCCAACGTAGAGGTTTGAAACGACATATTTACAAATGGGATACGAATCCAGCGACTGGCATTTGCACCTTCTATTGTAGTACCTTGCATGATTGTAACAACCAATAACACCAATACTATTGGTATCATTACCATAGATAAACCACGAAAGTAACGATATGGAATTTTATGTACTCCATACATAATGGTAAACCCTAAAAACAAATGCATAAAGTGTTTTACAAAAAAAGCAAAGGTATTACTATTACCACCAACGTATGCTAAATTACTTGCCGCACTATACACAGGAAGAAATGAGAAAATAGCCAATAAAGCAGCTATTGCCCATATTAATCGATCGCCTTTTATGTTATTAAAAAGTTGTTGCACTCTATTTATATTTTTGTTTTTAAAAGCGTTAAGCTTTGTGGCAATTCAAGAAATTTTAATTACAGATTTCTTACAGCATTTTTAAACTGTCTTCCTCTATCTTCATAATTTTCAAACAAATCGAAACTTGCACATGCTGGCGATAACAATACATTATCTCCAGCTTCGGCAATTTTATAAGCAATTTTTACTGCCTCGCTCATAAACTGAGTTTCTACAATAACATCTACCATATTCCCGAAATTTTCTAAAAGCTTTTCATTGTCTATGCCCAAACAAATTATTGCTTTTACTTTTTCATTTATAAACGGAAATAACTCTGTATAGTCGTTACCTTTATCTGTTCCTCCAACAATCCAAACTGTTGGTGCATCCATACTTTCTAACGCATAATATGTTGCATTTACATTAGTTGCTTTAGAGTCGTTTATATATTGTACTTTATTAATTTTAAGTACTTGCTCTAAGCGATGCTCGACACCATGAAAATTTTCTAAACTTTCACGTATTGTTTGTTTTCTAATTTTTAACAGGTGTGACACTGTTGAGGCAGCCATTGCATTTTTTACGTTGTGCTTTCCTTCTAAAGCTAAATTTTTTGTCGGCATAATTATATGTTTGTTATCTATTGTTATTTTTATATTCTCGTTTTCTAAATACGCACCATTTTCTATTTTTTTTGTTAATGAAAATGGTAATAATGTTGATTGAATTGTATTTGTTTTTAACCAATTTGTTATCACTTCGTCGTCTGCATCATAAATCAAATAATCTTCTTTTGTTTGATTTAATGCTATTCGAAATTTTGAATTGATATAGTTTTCAAACTTATAGTCGTACCTATCTAAATGATCTGGTGTGATATTAGTAATTATAGCAATATTGGGCTTAAAGTCTATAATACCGTCTAGTTGAAAACTGCTAATTTCTAGCACATAGTTTTTATAATTTTTTTCTAAAATTTGCTTAGCAAAACTATCTCCAATGTTTCCTGCTAATCCTACATTTAATTCTTGTGAAAGAATATGATGTGTTAATGATGCTGTAGTTGTTTTCCCATTACTTCCAGTGATTCCTACTATTGTTGCTTTTGTGTATTTTGAAGCAAATTCAATTTCTGAAATCACTGGAATAGTATTACTGATAAGTTTTTGGACTAATTCTACTTTATCAGGAATTCCAGGACTCTTCATTACAACATCAGCACTTAAAATTTTAATTTCTGTGTGCTGTTGTTCTTCCCATTCAATCTCATTATGTATAAGAACTTTCTTATAGTCTTCTTTTATTTTTCCTTTATCTGAAACAAAAACCTCGTAACCTTCAGCTTTAGCTAAAAGTGCTGTACCAACACCACTTTCTCCTGCTCCTAATATTACTAATCTTTGTTTTTTCATTTTTTATTACTCTTCGTTAAGACGTAAAATTTATTTACTGTTTTTACACCTTCATTCGAATAGGTATATCTTTACCTTAATTTTAATGTTACAATAGAAAGAATTGCTAAGAATATTCCTACAATCCAGAATCGTGTAACAATTTTACTTTCGTGATATCCTCCTTTTTGATAGTGATGATGCAACGGCGACATTTTAAAAATTCGCCTGCCTTCGCCATATTTTTTTCTAGTGTATTTAAACCAACTCACTTGAAGTATTACCGAAAGCGACTCTGCAAAAAAGATTCCGCATAACAAAGGAATTAACAGCTCTTTTCTTACTGCAATTGCTATAACTGCTATAACACCGCCAATTGTTAAGCTTCCTGTATCTCCCATAAAAACTTGGGCTGGATAAGTATTGTACCACAAAAACCCAATTAGCGCACCTATAAAGGCAGCTATAAACACAACCAACTCACCTAATTGTGGTATAAACATGACATTTAAATAATCTGAAAACACAAGGTTTCCAGAAATAAATGCAAATACAGCTAATGCAAATACAATTATGGCAGAACTTCCTGCCGCCAAACCATCAATACCATCGGTTAAGTTTGCACCGTTAGATACTGCTGTTACAATAAATATTACGATTGGTATAAATATTAACCATGCATATTTTGCATAATCATCACCCAACCAAGTCACTAAATTTGAATAATCGAATTCGTTATCTTTTACAAATGGAATGGTTGTTTTTAATGACTGCTCTGCTGGGTTAAATTCTACTGCTGAGTTTTGTGTTATTTTTTCTGTTTCGTAAACAGGATTTACTTTTTCAGTTTTTATGGTTACTCCTGGATGAAAGTACATTATTGCTCCAACAAAAATCCCTAATCCTACTTGGCCAAGCACCTTAAATTTACCGCTTAAACCGGCTTTATCTTTTTTAAATACTTTTATATAATCGTCTGCAAAACCAACTAATCCCATCCAAATTGTAGTTACAATAAGCATGATTACATAAATATTTTCAAGCTTAGCAAGCAACAACACAGGAATTAATGTTGAAAAAATAATTATTAATCCACCCATTGTTGGTGTTCCTGCTTTTTCTACTTGACCATCTAAACCTAAATCTCTTACAGATTCGCCTACTTGCTTTTTTTGAAGGATTCTTATTATTTTTTTTCCAAAAATAGTAGAAAACAACAACGATAATATTATCGCTAAAGCCGCGCGAAAAGTTATAAACTCAAACACACTTGCTCCCGTTAGCTGGAATTGTTTTTCTAAATATTCGAATAGGTAGTATAACATTATTAACTGTTTGTTTTTTCTTATAATTCTAAATAAAGCTTAGAACAACAAGGTTTATTTTTGTAATTGTTTTAATAAATTTTCAACTATTTTAAAATCGTCAAAATCTGTTCGCTCACCATTTATTTCTTGATAAGTCTCATGCCCTTTTCCTGCTATTAAAATAATATCTCCAGCATTTGCTAATTGGCAAGCTGTTTTTATAGCTTGTTTTCTATCTACAATTGATAAGGTTTTTTTAAAATTTTGAGGTTCTATACCTTTCTCAATATCTTCAATAATTAGCTCAGGCACTTCTGTTCTTGGGTTATCACTTGTAAAAATGGCTTTTGTGCTTAACGCTGAAGCAATGTGTCCCATTTTTGGTCTTTTTGTAGCATCTCTATCTCCACCACAACCAACAACAGTTATTAACTCTTCGTTTTTAGTGCGAATACTATTAATGGTTTCTAACACATTTTTTAAAGCATCTGGCGTATGCGCATAATCTACAATGGCTGTAATATTTTCTTCAGAAATTAAATATTGAAATCTCCCACTTACACTTTCTAGCTCGCTTATGAGCCTTAAAATCTCGGTTTTTTCTAATCCTAACAATTCTGCAGTGGCGTATATAGCCAATACGTTTGAAGCATTAAAACCACCTATTAACCTTGTCCACACATCGCTATCGTTAATTTTTAACAACATGCCACTGAATGAGTTTTCTAGTATTTGAGCTTTATAAGCTGCGTAATTTTTTAAACCGTATTTATACTGCTTCGCCTTTGTGTTTTGAAGCATAATTGCTCCGTTTTTATCATCGGCATTTGTTAGTGCAAAAGCATTACTACTTAAATTATCGAAAAACGATTTTTTAACATCGCGATACTCTGCAAACGTTTCATGATAATCTAAATGGTCATGTGACAAATTTGTAAAAATACCACCTGCAAAATCAAGACCTTGAGTTCTTTTTTGATGAATACCATGCGAGCTCACCTCCATAAAACAAAACTCAACACCTTCGTTATTCATCTCACTTAAATAGCGATTTATAGTTAGAGAATCTGGCGTTGTATGTGTAGCTTTATAGTCTTTATTATCTACTTTTATTACTACCGTTGAAAGCAAGCCAACTTTATATCCTGCCTTTTTAAATAATTGAAACAACAGTGATGCTATAGTCGTTTTACCATTTGTTCCAGTAACTCCCACTAATTTTAAATTAGAAGATGGATTTCCATAATAATTTGAAGCCATTATTGCTAAAGCAATACTAGAGTCTTCAACAACTATATAGCTAATACCTTCTTTTAAGGTTTTAGGTAAATACTCACAAACTACAGCAATTGCTCCTTGCTGTATTGCACTTTCTATATAATTATGACCATCTACAACACTTCCTTTAATTGCCACAAACAAATCGTTTACAGCAACGCTACGCGAGTTAAAATGAATATTTCTAACATACACGTTTGTGGTACCAACTACTGCATTGATAGTTACTTTATATAATATGTCTATTAATGATGTCACGATAATTCTAAAACTATAGTTTGATTTCTTTTTACTTTTCTTCCTTTTGGGATTGATTGCGATGACACAAAACCACTACCTTTAATTTTAACTTTTAAACCTAAGTTTTCACAAAGCGCAATAGCATCCATTATTGGCAAACCAACAACATTAGGCATGATTGTTAAATACTTATTTGCTGTTTGGTAATAACCTTGAAACTCTTTATCTACAGAAGCATTTTTAACCTCTAAAGATTCAATCTCGTCAACAATTGGAGTATCTGTAAATATTTTTTGTGCTATACGTTTAAAAACTGGACCAGTAACATCTGCTCCATAATAACCCACTTTAGTGCTAGGTTTATGTATTACAACAATGCATGAATATTTTGGGTTTTCTACTGGAAAATACCCAGCAAAAGAAGACACATATTTTTTGTCTTTTTTCCATTCTTCAAAGTTCCCATAATCTGTTCTTGCAGTACCTGTTTTTCCTGCCATAGAGAAATATTCTGAATACATCCTACTTCCTGTACCATACTCCACAACGTTCTCCAGAAGCTTTTGTGCTTTTTTTATTGTTTCATCTGAAGCTATTTTTTTAACACGAACTTCTTTTTCAAAAGATTCTATTTCCCTATCTAATTCTTTTACCTCACGTAAAAAACGCGGTTTAAGCATTTCTCCATTATTAGCTACTGCGTTATAAAAGGTTAATGTTTGTAACGGTGTTAACTGTAAATTATAACCATAAGCCATTGAAGGCAATGCGTTTCTACTCCATATTTTATCTCCAGGCTGTGGTATTACTGGATTTCCCTCTCCAACTATTGGCAGGTTTAAATTTTCATGAAGCCTCCATTGCTTTAACCTATCTATAAACTTATTAGGTTTTTTAGAATAATTATTATCTATAATTGTTGCCAAACCTATGTTTGACGATTTCTCAAAAGCCTTACCTACAGAGATTTTTCCATAACCACGAGTATCTGTAATACCTCTACCGTAAAATGTTTTATACCCGTTTTTGGTATCTACTACGGTTGAAGTATCTACCAATTTATCTTCTAACGCAGCCATTATTGCCATTAGTTTAAATGTTGATCCTGGCTCATGAGACTCCCATACAGCGTAGTTTCGTTTTTCGTAATATTTTCCAGATTTAGCTTTTCCTAAATTAGATATCGCCCTAATCTCTCCAGTTTTAACTTCCATTACAACAACACAACCATGTTCAGCATCATATTTTTCTAATTGTTCTAGTAATGAATGGTGTGCTATATCTTGAATATTAACGTTTATAGTTGTATAAATGTCGTATCCATCTTGCGGTTCTACTTGATTATAATCTACAATAGGCTTCCACTGTCCTTTTCCTATTTTTTGCTTTAACCGCTGTCCATCTTTTCCTTTTAAGTACTTTTCTCCAAACGCACCATCTAAACCAGCTCTAGTAACATTTCCATCTTCATCTGTACGCTCATAACCTATGGTTCTCATAGATATTCCTCCCATTGGGTGTTCTCGCTTTGTTGTTTGCTCAACTATTAAACCGCCTTTAAAAGCCCCAAGTTTTAACATTGGAAAATTGCGTATTCTCAAATAATCTGAATATCCTATATCTCTAGCCAACAAATAGTATCTGTTTTGTTTTGCTCTTGCTTTTCTTAAATTTTCTCTGTAATAACTTGCTGAACGTCCTGAGTATTTAGATAAAGAATCACATAACGGACCAATATTTTCTTGCCAAATTTTCTTTTTTGGTGTTTTTGTATCTATTCTAATATCGTATTTAGGAATTGAAGTGGCTAACAGATTTCCATTAACAGAATACACATTACCTCTGTTCGCAGGAATGATTTTATTCTCTACTGTTCTTTTCTCTGCAAGATCACGATACTTATCACCATTAACATATTGTATGGTTAATAATTTTACAACCACAGCAATGCCGAAGATGAACATACATCCAGCTACAAAATACAATCGGTTTAATATGTTCGTTTCGTTTACTGCCACGATAACTTAATCCTTTTGTTGTGGTTTTACAATTATTTTTTGAGGCGGAACCTCTGATGTCTTTAGACCTTTTTCTTTCATTTTTGCCGAGACAACAGATTCTTTTTTCAACTCCATTAGTCTTCCTCTGCCATCTATAAATGCAGAGCGCAACTCTTTTGCTTCATTACTTAAGCGTGCTATTTCATGTACTTTTTTATCTGCACTATGCGAGCTCGCAATCATAACTATAGCTAAAACAGAAATAAAGAGAATCATTCTCCAATTCTTAAAAGAGTCTTCATTAACCAAAAACGTCCCTCGCAATATGCTATAGATATTTTTTTTCATTTATATTTTTTCTGCAATACGAAGCTTTGCACTTCTTGCTCTATTATTTATTTTTATTTCTTCTGCCGAAGGAATTATTAACTTCCCTACCTTTTTTAAAGGCACTTCAAATCTGCCAAAAACATCTCTTTCTGGCTCACCTTCAAATAATCCATTTCTTATAAAACGCTTTACCAATCTATCTTCTAATGAATGGTAACTTATTAAACTTAACCTTCCGTTAGGTTTTAAAATTTCTGGAGTTTGAGATAAAAACTCTTTTAAAGCTTCTATCTCTTGATTCACCTCTATTCTAATAGCCTGATAAATTTGGGCTAATATTTTATTTTCATGCTTTGGCGATAAAAACTTTTTTAAAATTGTTTTTAATTGGTCGCTTGTTTTAATTACTTCGTTTTTACGATAATCTACAATCAACCTCGCCATTGCTGGTGCCGCACGCAACTCTCCATATTGCAATAACACCTGCTTTATCTGCTCCTCATCATACTCATTCACAACATGAAATGCAGACAAATCATTTTTTTGATTCATTCGCATATCTAAATTGGCTGCAAAACGAGTAGAAAACCCACGCTCGGCAACATCAAATTGATGTGAAGACACACCAAAATCTGCCAAAATCCCATCTACCTCTTTAACACCATGAAATCTTAAAAATCTTTTTATATATCTAAAATTTTCATGAATAAGTGTAAATCTCGGGTCATCTATTTTATTCTTAAGCGCATCTGCATCTTGATCAAAAGCAAACAATTTACCATGCTCACCAAGGCGTTTTAAAATTTCTTTACTATGGCCGCCACCACCAAACGTAACATCTACATAAACTCCATTTGGCTTAATATCTAAACCATCTACAGTTTCGTTTAATAATACCGGATTATGATATTCCATCTCCATCATCGTCTTGTCCCATTACTTCTTCAGCTAAATCTGCAAAATCTAAAGCTGCGTCATCAATAGCTTGTTCATATTTATCTTTATCCCATATTTCAACAATATTAACTGCCGATGAGACTACAACATTTTTAACAATACCCGCAAATACAATTAAGTCTTTAGGTATCAATAACCTACCACTTGCATCCACTTCTACTATTTTTACTCCTGCTGTAAATCTGCGAATGAAATCGTTATTTTTTTTCTTAAAACGATTAAGCTTATTTACTTTCTGCATTAAAGCTTCCCATTCAGCCATTGGATACAATTCTAAACACGGTTGAAAAACACCTCTTTTTATAACAAAACCATTTTGTAAAACCGGAGACAACTGCTTTTTAAGCGCAACAGGAAGCATTAACCTTCCTTTTGCATCTGCTTTGCATTCGTATGTTCCTATTAATGAATTCACTATGATTTTTTTGTATTACAACGTATAGAATTCAAATATATTGAATTTTTTACCACTTTTTACCACTTTTTACCACATTGTTAATAAGTTATCGACTATCACAAGCATGCACTCAGCTTCAAACACTCCAAAAACCATATAAAATAGTCACTCTCAACGGCTTGTATCATTAAAAAATTAATAATTAACAAATGATACTATATAGTTTTGATTTTTACTTGTGAAGTAAATTAAGAATACTGTTATTTTTTATTTGAAATACCTATATTTGCTTTTAACTGAATGATTAAAATTGCATGGCGCATACGCTTAAAACTGAAGAAAAATACAAATACATTGAAGCTGGTGAAGGCACGCCAATTATTGTATTACATGGCTTAATGGGTGGCTTGAGCAACTTTGATGCTGTTATTAATTATTTTAGCAAAGAAGGCTTTAAAGTTATCATTCCAGAGTTACCAATTTACTCTATGTCTTTAATTAAGACAAATGTTAAAGCTTTTGCAAAATACTTAGAAGACTTTGTTGCCTTTAAAGGTTTTAAAGAAATAATTATTTTAGGAAACTCACTTGGTGGGCATATAGGATTATATTTCACTAAATTAAATCCAGAAAAAGTAAAAGCTTTAATAATTACAGGAAGTTCTGGTTTATATGAGAGTGCAATGGGTGGTGGCTACACTAAACGTGGTGACTATGAAGTTATAAAGAAAAAAGCACAAGAGGTTTTTTATGATCCTGCTGTTGCTACAAAAGAAATTGTTGATGAGGTTTATGAAACCGTAAACGATAGAAACAAACTTATAAAAACCTTAGCCATTGCAAAAAGTGCAATTAGACATAATATGGCAAAGGATCTACCAAAAATGAATATTCCTACTTGTATTATTTGGGGAAAAAACGATACTGTTACACCTCCAGATGTTGCAGATGAATTTCATAAACTACTTCCAGATTCAGATTTATTTTGGATTGATAAATGTGGGCATGCTGCTATGATGGAGCATCCAACACGATTTAACGAAATTCTACACGATTGGTTTAAAGCGCGATCTTTTTAAGAACCACTGTACAATTAAATCCTTTTACATATATTATCTTGGCTACTTACACTTATGTAGTTACCTTTGCCTGTAGTATTAATTAAAAAAGATTTCCGCTTTTTAGGAAACGTAAATACCATGAAAATAAAGTCTGCCGAGTTTGTTATAAGTAATTCTGAAGTCTCTAGATGTCCAAAAGATATGTTACCAGAATATGCTTTTATTGGCAGAAGTAATGTTGGTAAATCTTCTTTAATAAATATGCTTACCAGCAGAAAAAGTTTAGCAAAAACCTCTGGACGCCCAGGAAAAACACAATTAATAAATCATTTTATTATTAATAAGGAATGGTATTTGGTTGATTTACCTGGTTATGGTTATGCAAGAGTTTCTAAAAGCACAAAAAAAGTATTTCAGAAATTTATAACTAAGTATTTTGAGCAACGCGAACAACTTGTTTGTGCGTTTGTTTTAGTAGATATTAGGCATAAACCACAACCTATAGATCTTGAGTTCATGCAGTATTTAGGTGAAGGCGGTATTCCATTTTGTATTATTTTCACAAAAGCAGATAAGCTTAAACCTAATGCTATTACTAAGCATGTTGAAGATTACAGAAAAATAATGCTTGAAACCTGGGAAGAAATGCCTCAACATTTTATTACTTCGAGCTCTAAAGATATTGGTAAAGATGAGGTTTTAAATTATATTGGTGAGCTTAATGAAAATATGATTAGTAAAGACGACGGCATAATTTAATTTTCATGAATCAAGAAGAGATTCATATTGTTCCTAAACTTTTAAAACCTATAAGACTTCAAGATTACGGTGTTGGTATTTTTAATTTAATTCCCACTAAATCTGCTTTAAAAAAAGCACTAAAAAAAAATCTTTTAACTGTAAATAATATTCCTGCAACAAGCGCTACATTTATAAAAGGAGAAGAAATAATTAAGCTTAACATTCCTGTAAAAAAAACCTTTAAAACAAAGCTTAAACTAAAGCTAGACGTTATATACGAGGATGAATACTTAGCTATAATAAAAAAACCTGCTGGTATTTTAGTAAGTGGTAATAGCTTTAAAACCATTACAAATGCATTACCACAAAACTTAAAACCAAGCCAGCTTAAGGATGCTACTTTACCACAGCCTGTTCACAGGTTAGACTACCCGACTAGCGGACTGCTTTTAGTTGGAAAAACAAACAGCAGTATAAGATTTTTAAATAAATTATTTGAAACCAAAACCATAGAGAAAACATACTATGCTATTGCTATAGGCAACATGCAGAAACAAGGCATTATAAAAACTCCTATAGAAAATAAAATATCAATTACATATTATGTGGTTGAAAACAGTGTTGATTCTAAAAGATTTGAAAAATTAAATTTAGTCAAACTAAAACCAAAAACAGGACGAAAACACCAGTTACGTATTCACCTTTCAAGTTTAAAAAATCCTATTTTAGGAGATAGAGAATACGGTATACCATCTTTAATACTAAAAGGAAAAGGTTTGTATTTACACGCTTACAAACTAAAATTCACTCATCCTTTTTCAAAAAAAATAATAGAAATAGAAGACGAATTACCAAAAAAATTCAAAAAGATTTTTGAAACCAAACAATAAGATGTTTTAACTTTTAACATCTAAAGCGTCGCGTAACGCATTACCAATAAGCATAAAAGCCATTACCAAAAACATTATACACAAGCCTGGAATTATAGCTAAATATGGTTTACCAAGTATTATGTAATTATAATGATCTTTTATCATTGCTCCCCAACTTGCCATTGGCGGCTGTGCACCAATACCTAAAAAACTTAAACCACTTTCAATTAATATAGCAGCTGCAAAATTTGCTGCACATATTACAATAACTGGCGCCATGATATTTGGCAGAATATGCTTTGTAATGATTCTAAAATCCCCAAACCCTAATGCTCTTGCAGCAGTAACATATTGCAATTGTTTTGCAGATATTATTTGACCACGCACTACTCTAGCAACTTCTACCCACATTGTTAAGCCAACTGCTATAAATACTTGCCAAAACCCTTTACCCAAAGCTAATGTAATTGCTATTACTAATAATAATGTAGGAATAGACCAAGTAACATTTATAACCCACATAATAATAGCATCTATCTTTCCGCCAAAATAGCCTGCCACACTTCCCATAAAAACACCAATAATTAATGAGATAAAAACTGCTACAAAACCAATAAAAAAAGAAATGCGCGCACCTACTAGAACTCTACTTAGTAAGTCACGCCCATATTTATCTGTACCTAGATAGAAGGTTTTATTTGTAATTAATGATTCAGGATTTTTTCCTTCTTCTATTGTATATGTTTTTTCTATTCCTTTTAAACCATCTGAAGCATACTCAATATAGTTTATAGTTTGATTATTGATATTATATTCTTGTAAAGGAACTTCTGTTACTGTATTAATTTTCCCAAAGAACATCTTGTTAAAACTATTTTGATCACTTTTAATTTGAGATGGCAAAGACAATATTTCCACCTCAAATCCAGGTGATTTTGAATGTATTGAAACATGCATTTGATTTGCATACTGAGAATTATCTGGCGCAAAGACATATGCAAAAACAGCTACAAGACCTACTAGTATAATAAACCAAAAACTTAAAACGCCCCAAAAATTCTTTTTGAACTTTTGGAGCGCTAATTGTGTTAATGAGTTGGTATTTTTACTCATTGTTTATTAATCTTTTACCGTGGCTACTTTCTTAATTTCGTAGGTCATTTTTAAATCGTCTAAAACGTTTAATGCTTCTTCAACGTAAACATCTTTTGTTAAACTTTTATGCCAACGCGTACGTTTTTCTTTTAAAACAGTATCTTTTTCAAACATAGCAATCTCGTAAGGTAAAGACTCAAACGTTAGGTTTGTTTTATACTCATTTATTGGATCGAATTCTTTGGCCTTTTTCTCGTCTGCTTTTTGCTCTGCTTTATAGGTATTATAATTTAGAGAATAAGTATCGTCATCCATTTGTTCTTTAATCCATTTTGCATTTTTTTCAATTAATGCTAATTGAGGATTGTTTGCCATTCTAGCTTTACTATTACTAATTGTTGTTTCATAGTCAAAATAACTGTTCCAGTAATCGTATTTTACAGCATCAATTTTATCCCATTCTAAAGGATTATCTTGATCGCGTTCACCAATATCTACAAAACTGTAACGGTCTGGTACTACAACATCACTTTTAACTCCTTCTAATTGTGTCGATCCTCCATTTATTCTATAAAATTTTTGACGTGTAATTTTTATTGCTCCTAAATCACCATGAGAACTATTACGCACCATTCTATTTAAATCTAGAATATTTTGCACTGTTCCTTTACCGTAAGTTTGTTTGCTTCCAATAATAATTGCTCGTTTATAATCCTGCATTGCTGCTGCTAAAATCTCTGATGCAGAGGCAGAAAGCTCATTTACCATAATTACTAATGGTCCATCCCAAACTATAGATTTGTCTTCATCTTCAAGTACTTCTTTTGGTTGGTTTGTAGAACGAACTTGTACAATTGGCCCATCTTTTATAAATAAACCGGCGATATCTACTACCGTTTTTAAAGAACCACCACCATTGTTTCTAAGGTCTAAAACTAAACCTTCAATGCCTTGTTTTTTTAGTCTTTCAATTTCTAATCTAATATCTGAAGCTGCATTTCGTTTCGCATAATCTTCAAAATCTATGTAAAATTTAGGAAGGTTTATAAAACCGTATTTTTTATTGTTTTTTTCTACAATTGATGATTTAGCATATGTTTCTTCTAATTCAACTAAATCTCTTGTAATTTTAATTTCTTTTATAGTGCCATCAACTTTTTTCATTGTTAAAAACACGTTAGTTCCCTTTGGTCCCTTTATAAGTTTTATAGCATCATCTATTCGCATACCAACAATACTAACTGCTGCTTTTTCTTTTTCTTGGCGTACTTTTAGAATAACATCTCCAACATCTACTTGTTGACCTCGCCATGCTGGACCTCCAGAAATCACTTCTACAATTTTAATGTAGTCCATTCTTTTTTGTAGTCTAGCACCAATACCTTCTAATTTACCAGAAATTTGCTGGTCGAAACGATCTTTATCTGTTGGCGCTAAATATGAAGTATGAGGATCAAACTCTTCTACAATTGCATTAACATACATTGAAAACCAGTCTTTACGCTCCATATCTTCTATATAATCTGTATAATACGCGTCTAGGTTTTTAAGTGTTTCTCCACGAGCTTCTGCCTCTAATTCTTTAAGTGATTTTTTTTCTTTTACTACTTCACCATCTATTGCAACTGTATCTCTTTCTTGTGAAGTTATTAACTCATCGTAATTAGAAATTGTACTAAACTTTAGTAGTTGTCTCCAACGTTCTTTTAATTGTCTTTTATTTCTAACGTATTCTATGTTTTCATAATCCGTATTAATTTCTTCATCTTTATCAAAATCAAAAGGCTTATTTAAAACTTCTTTATAATAGTTTTTCGCTTCTGCCATACGTTGAACTAAACGTTCATTTGTAAGGTTAAAAAAAGCTATATCATATTCTAGCAATTGATTGTCTAATTGTTTTTCAAACGCCTTAAATTCTTCAATATCAGATTTTAAGAAAAAACGTTTTAATGGGTCTATTCTATTTAAATAAGTATTAAAAACATCTTTAGAAAACTCATCATTAAAATCTTTAGGCTGAAAGTGTAATTGCTCTAAAGCTAATGTTATAATTTGAATAAGTAGTTTGTCTTTATTAGGATCATTATTGACCTTAGTTGTAAAACTGCAAGAACCAAATGCTAGTAAAAGTACTAGCATTAAAATATTATATTTCCTTTTCATAGTGCTGTCTAATCTTATAAATACCTTAAAAGCTAAGGTAAAATTTTCACTAAAATAAAAGAAAAAACCGTGCCAACAATTTTATCACCAGCTAATTTTTTGTTAAACCACATAAAATCTTTAATTGCTGTAGAAATTATGTATTTTAGCAAGGAAATAAAGGCTTAATGAAGAAAAAACCCTTAATATTAGTTACTAACGATGATGGCATAACTGCTCCAGGCATACGCACCTTAGTAAAGGTAATGAAAACTATTGGAGATGTTGTAGTGGTTGCTCCAGATAGTCCACAAAGTGGTATGGGACACGCAATAACTTTAGATTCTACTTTACATATTGAAAAAATACATATTGAAAGTGGTGATTATGATGCGTATAGTTGCTCTGGAACTCCTGCAGATTGCGTTAAAATTGCAATTAATGAAATTTTAGAAAGGCGCCCAGATCTTGTCGTATCTGGAATAAACCATGGAAGCAATTCTGCCATAAACGTTATTTACTCTGGAACAATGAGTGCTGCAATTGAAGCTGGCATAGAAGGTATTCCCTCTATTGGATATTCGTTATTAGATTATAGCTGGAATGCCAATTTTGAAGCTTCTAAAAAATATGTAAAAAAAATTGCTGAAAATGTTTTAAAAGAAGGATTACCTGAAGGCATTGTACTAAATGTAAATATTCCTAATGTTGATAAAAAGGAAATTAAAGGCATAAAAGTATGTCGCCAAGCAAAAGCGAATTGGGAAGAAAAATTTGATAAACGAAAAACACCACAAGGTAAAGATTACTATTGGCTAACTGGCGAATTTGTAAATTATGATAAAGGTGAAGATACAGACGAATGGGCTTTAAAAAACAATTACATATCGTTAGTACCTGTTCAATTCGATTTAACAGCACATCACGCCATACAACAACTAAACACTTGGAGTTTCAATGAATAAAAAAGCACTTATTATTGGCTTTATTTTAGGATTACTTACTACCTTTATTGGGATTTCTATTTACACTTTAATAATAGGGTTACAATTAGATTTATCATCTCAGGTTATAATAAATAAAATCCTATCGACTAGTGTTTTGGGAAAACGCGCAAGTATTGGCGTTTTATTAAATCTTCCTTTGTTTTATTATTTTTTAAATAAGAAAATGGAAGATTATGCCAAAGGCGTTTTATTATCAATAATTGTAATAGCAATAATATTTATAGTAAATAAGTTTTAATGAAAGCCTTTTTTAGGTGACTGTGACTATTAAAAAACAAACACATGAAATACTATATTATTTCTGGTGAAGCATCAGGCGATTTACACGCTTCTAATTTAATGAAAGCCTTACTTCACGAAGATAGTAATGCCGATTTTAGGTTTTGGGGTGGCGACCTTATGCAAGCTGTTGGCGGCACCATGGTAAAACATTACCGCGACCTTGCTTTTATGGGTTTTATAGAAGTTGTAATGAATTTAAGAACCATTACTAAAAACCTATCCTTTTGCAAACAAGATATTGAAACTTATAATCCAGATGTAATTATTTATATTGATTATCCAGGTTTTAATTTGCGTATTGCTAAATGGGCAAAGCAAAAAGGCTTTAAAAACCATTATTATATTTCTCCTCAAATTTGGGCTTGGAAAGAAGGCCGAATTAAAGATATTAAAAGAGACGTTGATCAAATGTATGTAATCTTACCATTTGAAAAACACTTTTACGAAAACAAACATAATTTTCCTGTTCATTTTGTTGGTCACCCATTAATTGATGCTATTGCAGACAGAAAACAAGTTGACGAATTTGAATTTAGAAAAACTCATGGTTTATCTAAAAAACCCATTATAGCATTACTTCCCGGAAGCAGAAAACAAGAAATCACAAAAATGCTAACCGTTATGCTTAGTATTGTTAATGATTACCCAGAATATCAATTTGTAATTGGTGGTGCACCAAGTCAAGATTTTGAATTCTATAAACAATTTATTAAAGAAGCTAACGTTCACTTTTTAAGTAATAAAACTTATGATTTACTTAGCGTCTCTTCTGCTGCTTTGGTAACCTCTGGAACAGCTACATTAGAAACTGCTTTATTTAAAGTACCACAAGTTGTTTGCTATAAGGGAAATTGGATATCGTACCAAATAGGTAAACGAGTTGTGAACCTAGAGTACATATCATTAGTAAATTTAATATTAGATAAAGAAGCCGTTACAGAATTAATTCAAGACGACTTTAATACTAAAAAATTAAAAACCGAATTAAATAAAATACTTGATACGTATGAGCGTACTAAGTTTTTTATTAACTACTACGATTTAGAAAAAGATTTAGGAGGCAAAGGCGCAAGCGAAAACACTGCTAAATTAATTTATAACGCTATAAACATTGGTGCTTAAATGCTAAAAAACGCTTTAATACTTTTACTTATTATTTTTTTATCTTCTTGTGGAAGCTCTAAAAACACAAGAGTTATAACAAAAAAATCTCGAACACGCACAACTAAAACTACAACTAGAAAAAGTACTACAGCTAGAGAAATTCCATTAAAAAAAAATGTTCCTGCAGCACCAATAATTGCTAAATCTATTATTAAAAATGCAGAAAAATTTAAAGGTACACGATATAAATATGGTGGTACAACCAAAAAAGGGATGGATTGTTCTGGTTTAATTTATACTGCTTTTAAAGAAGAAGATATTGCTTTACCTCGAGTTTCTAGTGCAATGGCTAAAACTGGAGATTGGATAGATTTAAAAGAAGTTCGTGAAGGAGATTTACTTTTTTTTGCTACTCGAAAAAACAACAGAAAGGTTAATCATGTTGGTTTGGTAACCTACACATCTCCTGGAAATGTGGAGTTTATACACTCAACAACAAGTCGTGGTGTTTTAACCTCAAAACTTTCTGAAAAATATTGGTATTTTGCTTTTGTACAAGCAAGACGTGTGTTGTAAGATTTTTTTTACTATCTTGAAGCAGTGAGACTGCTTAACTTCACTATTATAAAATTAACAACTTGTCTTGTTTTAGGAATATTAATTGCATCTTTTATAAAAATTCCTACAGCACCATCTTTATATGTTTCAAGTGTTTTACTTCTAATAACTACAATTTTATATTTACACCATAAGTTAAAAAAAACAAATTCTTTATGGTTTGGTTGTTTTAGTCTTTTAACAATGATATCAATTGGTGTTTTAACAACGAATTTTCATGAAGAAAAACGACACGATGATCATTATTTAAATTATACTTCTACATGTGAACAAATTACATTTAGAATAAAGAGTACTTTAAAACCTGGAAAATATAACAATAAATATATTGTCGATATTTTAAAAATCGACTCTAATAATGTCTCAGGTAAAGCTTTGCTTAATGTTTCTAGAGACAGTTTAAATTCTCCTTTTAAGGTTGATGAAATTTTTATTACTTCAGAAAAATTTCAGAATATTACTGGTGTTATTAATCCGTATCAATTTAATTACAAAAGTTATTTAGCTAAACAATATGTTTACCAACAATTATACGTGAATCCCAAAAGGCTTTTCCGCGTAAGCGATAATAAACATACTATTTATGGTTATGCAGACACTTTTAGAAATCATATTAATAATAAACTACAAAATTATGATTTTGAGAATGATGTTTTAGCCGTAATTAACGCGCTTATTTTAGGCCAAAGACAAGGCTTAAGTAAAGATATCTATAATAATTATACAGATGCTGGTGCTGTGCATATTCTTGCTGTTTCTGGTTTACATGTCGCTTTAATTCTATACTTACTCACTATATTTTTTAAACCTTTAAAACGCTTAAAGCATGGTAAACTTGCCAGTATAATTTGTTTAGTTATTATCATGTGGTGCTTTGCTATTATTGCAGGTTTAACAGCATCGGTCACTCGCGCTGTTACCATGTTTAGCATAATAGCAATTGGTATGTATTTAAAACGCCCAACTAATATTTACAATACACTTGCTATTTCTGTTTTTATATTACTTCTATTTAGGCCGCTATTTTTATTTGATGTTGGTTTTCAACTTAGTTATCTCGCTGTAATTGCTATTGTCGCCATACAACCAAGACTAAAAAAGTTATGGCAACCTAAAAATTATATACTTAATAAAATTTGGGATTTTGGCACTGTTGGCGTTGCTGCACAGTGTGGTGTTTTACCTATAAGTTTGTATTACTTCCATCAATTTCCAGGCTTATTTTTTGTAGCTAATATTGTAATAATCCCCTTTTTAGGTATTATTTTGGGTATAGGTATTTTGGTTATAATTTTAGCATTATTAAATATTTTACCTCAATTTTTAGTAGATGTTTTTAGCGGCATAATATCTGCCATGAATAAGCTTATGGAGTGGCTAGCATTACAAGAAAGTTTTTTATTTAAAGACATTTCTTTTTCGGCCATAAAAGTGATTGCTGCTTATTTACTTATTGTAGCAATTGTTCAATTTGCTATAAAACAAAATAGTAGAAGGTTGCAAATTGCATTAGTTGCTGTTTTAGTGCTTCAGGCTACTTATTTTGCTACTAAATACTACAACAGTTCAAACGAGCTTACTGTGTTTCATAAAAGTAGATTTACTGTTGTTGGAAAAAAAACAAATAAAAAACTAGAAGTGTTTTCAAACTTAGATAGTTTAAATCAATTTTATAATTTAAACGATTACAAAGTTGGGTATAATATAAAAACAATTTACCAGGAGAAGCTACCTTCTATCTTAGCTAGTAATAATAAATTGATATTGATAATAGATAGCTTATCTGTTTATAAAACAATGCATTTTAAACCAGATTATATTTTGCTTACACAATCTCCAAAACTTAATTTAAAACGTGTTATAGACTCTATAAAACCTAAAGCAATTATTGCTGATGGTAGTAATTACAAATCTTACATTTCTAGATGGGAACAAACTTGTAGAAAACAAAAAATCCCTTTTCACTATACTGGTAAAAAGGGAGCTTTTATAATTAGGTGATGCTTTTAAATTTGGCTAAATGTTGGTTCAAATTTTTTAAAATAAGCATTAAATTTTTCTTGGGTATCCATATCTACATGTTCATCTTTTTTAAACATTTTAAGATATAATTCTAACTGTTGTGGTTTTTTATAACCAATTATAGGCGCAATAAAATCTGCTTTTTCATCTAAAAACACAATTGTTGGATACGATCTAATATTAAAATAACGTGCTAATTCGTGACCAGAGTTTCTACGTTTAGCTTTTGCTGGATCGTAATTAGGGTTACCAAATGCTTTGCCTTTAAATGTTACATTATCATTTCCTTCTGCATTAAATTTTACTGCATAATAATGTTTATTAACGTAAGCTGCTACATCTTTATTAGCAAATGTATTACGGTCTAACATTTTACATGGTCCACACCAAGAGGTGTACATATCCATCATAATTTTTTTAGGATTCTTTTTTTGAAGTTCTACAGCTTCTTCAAGTGTTATCCAATTAATTTCTTGTGCAGCAATAGTTAATGAAGTAAATACAGTAAATACTGCTAAGAATATATATTTTTTCATTTTATAGATTTATTTATTTAAACAGTCGCAAATAGTGTTCCAAAGTTACAAAAATACAAAACGCCTCATTAGAGGCGTTTTGTTAAAATTTATAATAATAATTTATTTTACACCATGCATTAGTTTTTTAACTATCGGTGTTAAAGCCATAACAATTAATCCTGCAACAATAGGAACAATTGTAAAGATTAAAAAGAATGTACTCATATCATACTCTGCAGTAATTTTATCAATCATTCCTCCCATAGAACCTGCTGCTTTATTACCAAGACCAATTGCAATATACCAAAGCCCAAACATTAAGCCTATTTTTGCAGCTGGTACTAATTTACTAACATAAGATAAGCCTACTGGAGATAATGACAGCTCTCCTAAAGTATGGAATAAATATGCTAAAATTAACCAAACAATACTAACAGATGCTGTTTTTGCTCCTTGCGGTATTGCTGCAGAACCATATGCTAATATTCCAAATCCAATACCTAATAGTATTAGTCCCATTCCAAACTTTACTGTTGCTGAAGGATTATATTTACTCTCCCATATTTTAGACACTAATGGTGCAAAGGCAATTATATAAAATGAATTTAAAATCCCAAACCAAGATGCCGGAATCTCTGCCGATTCTTGTGTGAATTGATTTTTTAACATCCAAATTACAATAGCCCATATAATTGTAAAACTTAACCCTAAGGCTAAATTTGATATTTTATATTTACTAAATGTAATTTTAAATAATTGAAAAAGTACATACGTTATGATTACTAATGGCACGACAGTTAAAAGAGTATTTGCTATTCTAAATACATTGGCTGAGCCACCTTCTAAAACACGATCTGTATAATCTGAAGCAAAAATTGTCATAGAACCACCCGCTTGTTCAAAAGCAGCCCAAAAGAAAATAGTGAAAAAAGCTAAAATTCCAACTACGATATAACGATCTCTTTGCACATTTGCAGGAACAGCTTCGGTTTTAATTTCATCTTCATCGCTATTAGGTATAGCGTCTACATAATCTAAAGTTGCAGATGGTGATAAACCAATTTTTCCAAAGATATTTTGTGCTAACCAAAATTGAATCATCCCTAAAAACATAAAGATACCGGCTAACCCAAAGCCATAGTGCCATCCAACAGTTTCTCCTATATAACCGCATAAAAGTATACCTAAAAAAGCTCCAGCATTTACTCCCATATAAAAGATAGTAAATGCACCATCTTTTTTATCTTGAGCGTTTACATATACACCATTTATAATTGAAGTAATATTTGGCTTGAACAAACCATTTCCTGCCACTAAAAGTCCTATACCTAAGTAAAGGCTCCATGGTGTATCGAATGCCATAGCTGCATGACCAAGCGTCATTACTAAAGCACCAATAGCTACAGCTCTTCTATAACCTAAAAACTTATCGGCCAGAAAACCACCAATAATTGGTGAAAAATAAACAAGCATTGTATAGGTACCATAAAGGCCTAAAGCATCTTCTCTACTCCATCCCCAACCTCCATCAATAATTGCAGAGGTTAAAAATAAAACTAAAATGGCACGCATTCCATAATAAGAAAAACGTTCCCACATTTCTGTGAAAAACAGGACAAATAATCCAGATGGATGTCCCATTAGTAGTTTCCGATTCATTTCTGAACCTTCAAATCTAAAGTTAGTTGTACTCATATTTATAGTTTAGTTTAGTTTTTATAATTCAGTTTTACTCAATTCCATGCATTTTTCTTTTAAGCATTGGGTTTAGCAACATCATTATAATAGCTGCTGCAATAGGAATAATTGTAAATATTAAAAAGAATATTGATAAACCATATTCTTCTGAAATTGGTTCTATATAACTACCTGTAAAGCCACCTAATAAGTTTGCGAAAAAGTTTGCTGTAAACCAAATACCAAACATTAAACTTACAAACTTCACTGGAGCTAATTTACTTACATAAGATAACCCAACTGGAGAAACACAAAGTTCTCCCATAGTGTGTAAGAAATAAGCACCAACTAAAAACATTAAACTTACAGATGCTGTTTTAGCACCTTCTGGTATACCTGCAGCTCCATAAGCTAAGACACCAAAACCTAATCCTACTAACAATAAACCTATAGCAAATTTAATTGGACCTGAAGGGTTTAATTTACTCTCCCATAACTTAGAGAATAATGGCGCAAATAAGATAATAAATAATGAATTTAAAACTGAAAACCATGACGCAGGAACTTCTGTTGCATCTGCTTGAAATTCTCTGGCTAGCATCCAGATAACAATAGCCCAAATAATAACGAAACTTAATCCAAGAAGCATATTTGCTAAAGCAAACTTTTTAAATGTTTGTTTAAATAACATTGCTAATACCCAAGTAATAACAAGCATAGGAACAACTGTTATAATTGTATTTATAATTTTAAATGTTAATGCCGCATTACCTACTAAAGCCCTATCTGTATAATCTTTAGCAAAAATAGTCATAGAACCACCTGCTTGCTCAAATGCCCACCAAAAGAACACTACAAATAATGAAAATACTCCAATAACAACCATTCTATCTCTTACTACTTTAGAGCTTTCTGCTACTTCAATAGCTTCTTCAATATCATCACCAATTTTTTCTACACCATCTTCAATTACATCATCAAAATCTTCTGTTTGTTTTGGAGACAAGCCAATTTTACCAAATATTTTTTGAGTAAAATAAAATTGTAACATGCCTAAGAACATAAAAACTCCAGCAAGACCGAAACCATAATGCCATCCTATTTTTTCTCCTATATAACCACATAGAAGAATACCTAAAAATGCACCGGCATTAATTCCCATGTAAAAAATTGTATAACCACCATCTTTTTCTTTTCCTTGAGATTTATATAATTGACCAACCATAGAAGAGATATTTGGTTTAAAAAAACCGTTACCTATAATTAAACCAGCTAAACCAACATAAAAGAAAACTGAAGTTAAACCTTCTAAAGCCATTGATGCATGCCCAAGCGTCATTATTAATGCACCAAGCACTACTGCGTTTCTATATCCTATAAACTTATCTGCAATAAAACCACCAATTATAGGTGTTAAATATACTAATCCTGTATACCAACCATAAAGTACTAATGCATCTGCACTAGTCCATCCCCAACCACCATCTATAAGTGTAGAAACTAAAAACAGTACTAATAGCGCTCGCATACCGTAGTAAGAAAAACGCTCCCACATTTCTGTAAAAAATAATACAAACAACCCTGATGGATGCCCTAATACTGTTTTTTGGTTCTCTACTGAACCTCCATATTTTAATTCCATATTTATTATTTTAGTTAGTTATTATCTATTTAATTTTAATAAATCTCTAAGTTAAATTATAATTTATCTCCTAAAGTACTATCAATAAAATTTGTCATTTTTTGATATAAATGTTTACGCGTATTACCGCCATAAATACCATGATTTTTATCTGGATAAATCATCCACTCGAATTGTTTATCTGCTTGAATTAATGCTTCAATCATTCGCATTGTATTTTGTACATGCACATTATCATCGCCTGTACCGTGAATTAAAAGAAAATCTCCTTTTAATTTATCTACGTGATTTATTGGCGAATTATCATCATAACCACTTGCATTTTCTTGTGGTGTAGTCATGTAACGCTCTGTATAAATAGAGTCGTAAAATCTCCAACTTGTTACTGGTGCAACTGCAATGGCCATTTTAAACACATCGTTACCTTTAAATAGTGCATTACTAGACATAAAACCACCATAACTCCATCCCCATATTCCAATTCTAGAAGCATCTATATAATCTCTTTGCCCTAGTAGTTTTGCTGCTTCAATTTGGTCTTGAACTTCAAACTTACCTAATTCTTTTTGTGTTACTTTTTTAAAGTCTGCTCCTTTTAATCCTGTTCCGCGTCCATCAACACATGCTATTACATATCCTTTTTGTGCTAACATTTGGTACCAGTAATCATTTGCACCATTCCAGCGGTTTGCAACAGACTGTGAACCTGGTCCAGAGTATTGATACATAAATAATGGATATTGTTTAGAGGCATCAAAATTTGCTGGCTTAATAAGCCACATATTTAATTCGTTACCGTTTACTTTAATTGTACTAAATTCTTTTTTAGAGATATTAAATTGCGAAACTGTTTGTAATGTGCTACTGTTATCTTTAATGACTTTAATTACACGACCATCTTTTGCGCTATTTAATGTATATTTTGGTGGTGTTGATGCGTTAGAAAATGTATTGATAAAGTATGTGAAATCTGCACTAAAATCTGCATTATTTGTACCTGTAGCAGTGGTTAGTCTTTTTTTATCTGTACCATTTAATTTTATAGAATACACATCTCTATTTATAGAACCATTTTCTACAGATTGATAATAAATTCTATCATTTTTAGGATTATAACCATAATAATTGGTTACTTCCCAATTTCCTTTTGTTACTTGGTTTATTAACTTTCCTTTTTTAGTATAGTGGTAAATATGGTTGTAACCATCTTTCTCACTTGTCCATATAAAGCTTTTATCTTTTAAAAAGGTTAAATTATCTGTTACATCTATGTATGCTTTATCTTTTTCTTCAACTATTAAATAGGCTTCATTAGTTTCTGTATCTATTGACCAAAGGTCTAATTCATTTTGGTGGCGATTCATATAATGCGCAGTTAAAAAATCTTCGGCATTAGTCCATTTTATTCTTGGTATATAAAAATCATTGTAGGTTTTACCTACTTTAACTTCTTCAGCTTTATTATTTTCTAAAGTATAAACATGTAAAGACACTATTGCATTTTTCTCTCCTGCTTTTGGGTATTTAAAAACCGTTTGTGTTTGGTATAAATTATTTCCATAAACATCCATTGAAAATTCTGGGACATTAGTCTCATCAAACTTTATAAATGCTATTTTACTGCTATTTGCATTCCACTCGAAAGCACGAACAAAGCCAAATTCTTCTTCGTAAACCCAATCTGTTATACCATTAATAATCTTGTTTTTCTCACCATCAAAGGTTAATTGAGTCGTTTCCTGTGAGATTAAATTTTTAATGTAAAGGTTATTATTTAAGCCGTAAGCTACCATTTCTCCATTTGGAGAAAACGTTGGCTCTTGAATTTTATCACTAGCTACTGCTGTTAACGCTTTTGTTTTTGTGTTATACACATAATAATTAGCTAAAGTAGAGCGCCTAAAAATAGATTCTTGATTGGTTGCTAATAAAACTTGTGTTTCATCATCACTAAAAGTGTAGTCTGAAAAATTTCTAATACCATCTAACGTTTTAGAATCTACTAACGTTTTTACCTTTTTTAAAGTTTTGTAGTCGTAAATATCTATTGTAGTTGCACCTGTAGATCTATCAAAATTTAATACGGAGTATTGTTGACCGTTGTTCATAGAGTGCAAAGCATCTAATCTTTCGGTTCTAAAAGTACCATTACTCCAGATATCTTTTAATGTAATCTCTTTGTTTTGTGCTGTTGTTAAAGTAGTTGTAAGGAAGCAAAAAATTGCTAAAAACTTATATAAGTTCATCAAGTATAATTTTTTAATAAAATAATGTCAAGTTTACTAAAAATAAAGCAAAAAACCGTATTTATTAACAGTTAAATATGCTTTGCATGATATCCTTAGTGAATATGATTTTGATAATACTATCTTTGTAAAATAATAGTATATTAAATGAGCACATCAATTTCTGGTTTTTCAAAATTAACCAAGACTGAAAAAATAGATTGGATTGTTTCCAATTACCTTTCAAATTCAACAACCGCAAAAGACACAATTACCCAATATTTTAATAGCAATCAAAAGTTACAACAACTTCATGATGAGTTTATTGAAAACACAATTTCAAACTATTACTTGCCACTTGGTGTTGCACCAAATTTTGTAATTAATGGTAAAACGTATGCCATACCAATGGCTATTGAAGAAAGCTCTGTAGTTGCAGCAGCAAGTAAAGCGGCAAAATTTTGGATGGAACGTGGTGGCTTTAAAACCACAGTAATTTCTACTACAAAAATTGGGCAAGTTCATTTTATGTACTCTGGAGAAGAAAAAATGCTTCAAGCGTTTTTTAATACAGTGAAGCCAAAACTAATAGCAGATACTAAAAGTATTACTGCTAATATGGAAAAACGTGGTGGTGGAATTCTAGACATAGAACTGCGTACAAAAACCAACGAACTTGATAACTATTACCAAATACACGCTACATTTGAGACACTAGATGCTATGGGCGCAAATTTTATAAACTCTTGTTTAGAACAATTTGCAAAAACATTTAAAGCTGAAGCTGAAATACATTTAGATAACGACATAGATATTGTTATGAGTATATTATCTAATTATGTTCCAGAATGTTTAGTTAGAGCTGAAGTATCCTGTAAAATAGAAGCATTAGCAGATAAAGGTATAGATCCAGAAACATTTGCCAATAAATTTGTACAAGCCGTTACAATTGCAGAAGTAGAACCTTATCGTGCAGTAACGCACAATAAAGGAATTATGAATGGTATTGATGCTGTAGTTTTAGCGACAGGAAACGACTTTAGAGCAGTAGAAGCTGGCGTTCATGCTTATGCATCGAAAAACGGAAAATACACTAGTTTAACACATGCTAAAATTGAAGGTGGTATATTTTCTTTTTGGATAGAAATCCCATTAGCATTAGGAACTGTTGGTGGCTTAACTAGTTTACACCCATTAGTAAAAGTAGCATTAAAAATATTAGGAAACCCTACTGCAAAAGAACTCATGCAAATTGTAGCTGTTGCAGGTTTAGCACAAAACTTCGCTGCTTTACGCTCTCTAACAACTACTGGAATACAAGAAGGACACATGAAAATGCACCTTATGAATATTTTAAACCAATTTGATGCTACTAAAACCGAAAAGGAAAGTATTATAAACCATTTTAAAACAAATACAGTAACACATAGCGCTGTTGTTTCTCAAATTGAAAAACTAAGACAATAATGAAGCGCTTTTATAGTCATGGAAAATTATTACTAACAGCAGAATATGTTGTTTTAGATGGTGCTAAAGCATTGGCTTTACCTACTAAATTTGGCCAGAGTTTAGAGATCGAATCTATAAACCAACCTAAATTATTATGGCAGAGTTTTGATTATAAAAACAACATTTGGTTTGAGGCAAACTATACTCTTGAGCATAATACTATAAATTTAAATAAAACAAATAACGAGACAATAGCTTTAAAGCTTTTAGAAATTTTAACTGCTGCAAAGCAATTAAACCCTATGTTTTTAAGTGAGATTAATGGTTTTAAAGCTATTGCTAAATTAGAGTTTCCTAATGATTGGGGATTAGGCTCATCGTCAACACTATTAAACAACATAGCGCAATGGGCTTTAGTTGATGCTTTTAATTTGTCTAACGCTACTTTTGGAGGTAGTGGTTACGATATTGCTTGTGCCAAAAACGATACGGCAATAGCTTATTCAATTATTGATAATAAACCGAAAATAGAGCGTATTAGTTTTAATAAAAACTTTGAGAATAAATTGTTTTTTGTTCATTTAAACCGAAAACAAAATAGCAGAGACTCTATTAAAACATATAATAACAATAAAAGTAATAGCGCATGTACTATTGAAAAAATTAATGCTATAAGTAATCAAGTTTTAAACTGTGATACTCTTAAAACTTTTGAAACTCTAATAAGCGAACATGAAAATTTAATTGGTACTATTACTAAACAAACACCAATTAAAACTCGTTTATTTAAAGATTATAAAAATGAAATTAAAAGTTTGGGTGGCTGGAATGGTGATTTTGTACTTGCTACTGGAGAAAAAGGTTATGTAGAATCTTATTTTAAAAACAAAGGTTACACTACTATTCTAGATTATAAAGACATGGTTTTATAAGCCAATAAATATTTAATTTTTACCTATAAAAAAAGCCTCGTTAAACGAGGCTTTTTTTTATAAGTAATACTCTTACTACTGTACTGTTTTAGCTCTATTATCTTCTATATCTGCTGCTTCTTTTAAAGCATTGTATAATCTTGTATTTACAGCGTTTAATTTTTCTGAACTTACTTGATTTGCGAAAGATTGGTAGTTTTCTAACTCAACAGCTGGTGTTTTTTTAGTTGGTTGTACCATAAATACACCCTTAGTACCTGTAATTAATCCAGATGTTTCTCCTTCGTTTAAACCAAATGCATGACCAACAACAATTGGCTCTAAACCAACACCAGAAACTGTTGGATTTTTCATGTTAATAGCTAATGCCGTACGTACTTGTTGGTTTTCTGCTGCTGCAAAATCTTCTAAAGTAGTAGCGCTAACTCTATCTTTAATCATTTTTGCTTTTTTCTGTTTTCTAATTTCTGGTAAAGCTGTTACAGATGCATCTTCAACATTCATTAAACCTGCTTCGTTTTTAGCTGTTACCTGCACAATTACGTAACCATCTTTAGTTTCAAAACGCTTAGTGTTTCCTACTTTAGTATCTTCTTCAAAAGCCCAACGTACAATTGGTCTTTCTGCTCCAACACCAGGAATATTTTCATCTAATTCTTTTACAGATGTTACTGGATTTACTTTTAAGTTATTTTCTTTAGCAACATCTAAAAAGTCTTTACCGTCTAATGCGACTTCAAAATTAGAGGCATTTCTAAAAATTTCATCTTCTGTTTTCACAGATGGCTCAATTTTTCTTTCGATTGTTGCCACTTTATATGCTGTATCAACATTTTTCTTGTCGTCTATTCTAATAATATGGTATCCAAATTTAGTTAATACTACATCAATGCTTCCTTTATCGTTAAAGAATAAGAAGTTTGCAAAATCTGGATCGAAACCTAATGGGTTGTAAGTTGTTAAACGTGTCCAACCAATACTTCCGTCTTTACCTTTAGAACCGTCTGTATTTATTTCGTTTGCAACTTCTGCATATTTAGTTTTATTGTTTTTTACTAATTTAAAAATACTATCTGCAGTTGCTTTAGCTTCTTCTTTTGTTTTTGTAGTTTCTGCTGTTGCTGCCTGAGAACCTACAAATGGAATTAATATGTGGCTTGACTGTATAGAGTCTGCCAATTGTCTTTTTTCTAATAACTTAGTGATTTTAAATGTTTGTCCGTCTTTATAAGGACCGTAAACATTACCTACATTTAAATTAGAAATACTGTCTTGTAATGCTCTTGGTAAAGACGATTTGTATACAAATTTATCTTGATATTTAATTTCTGCATCAGAGTTTGCATTTACATAAGCTTCAACATTTTCAGCATTCATTTCTGCAAAACCAGCAACCATTTGGTTTTTACCATCTACATATTCTTCTCTGTTTTGAATTAGTTTAATTAATTCTGTTTGGATAACGTTTTCATCTTCAACAGAGGCAACTTCTTCAAACTTTACATATTGTAAATTTCTAGATGCTTCAACATCGTATTTTGCTTTGTTCTCTTTTATGTAAGCATTAATTTCAGATTTAGAAACTGTTACTGTACTATCTGCAATTGTTGTAAATGGTACATAAACATATTTAATATCTACTTTATCACCTTCTAATTTGTGACTTAAAGCGCCTTCTGCTAAAGTTGCTGTTGTAGCAGCTTTAACCATATTAATATAGTTTTGCTGTAATGCTCCATTAGACACTTGATTTTCATAATCTATCCATTGTCTGTAAGCTATAGGAGATGTTTCTTTTAAATTTGCGATGTAGTTATTTAATACATTCTCATCAAAAACACCATCGGCATTAAAAAACTGAGGACTACTTGCTAGGTTAGTTTTTAACAAATCTCTCATTTGTTCTCTACCTACTGTAAGTCCTAATTTATCGAATTGAGATTGCATTACTGCTTCACGAACTTCGGCATTATAAACTTGATTCATAATTTGAGTTTGTGTAGCGTTAGGATTGTTTTGTGCTTCTACTCTAGCCATAAAAGCTTCTCTAGAAATATCCTTACCGTTTATTGTTGCTACAACATTAGGAGACTTATTAAATAATGCATCTTTATTATCGAAAAGACTTGATAATATAAAAGCAAATAATGCTAATGCGATTACTAAAATTAGTACAACTGTTTTTTGTCTTATTTTATTTAAAATTGCCATCTGTAAGTTTAGATTATTGGTAATATAGTGGGCGAAAATACCATTTTCTATTTAATTATAAAAGGAGAAAATTGCATTAATTTGAATAAATTAATTTCTTGTAAGAGAATTTAGCAAAATAGTAGCTAAAGAGTTGCTATTTAAGCTAATCGTCGGTTTTTATTTTAAGTGTTACCAAATCGATTTTAGTATTAGACACTTCTAGTATTTTAAATTGAAACTTCTCTGTATCAACAATATCGTTTTGTTGTGGGATTTCTTCGGTGTGATCTACTATTAAACCTCCTAAAGTTTCATAGTTTTCGCCTTCTGGCAAGTTTAATTTATAGGTTTCGTTTAAATAATCTACTTCTAATCTTGCTGAAAATATATAATTAGAATCGTCTATTTTTTCTTCTTTTAAAACCACGGTATCGTGCTCGTCTTCTATTTCCCCAAATAGTTCTTCTACAATATCTTCTACAGTCATAATTCCAGAAGTTCCGCCGTACTCATCTAAAACCACGGCAATACTTTTTCGTTTTTTTATAAGTACATTTAAAATATCGTTTGCCAACATAGTTTCTGGAACAAACTCTACTGGTAATAACATAGACTTTATTGTTTTTGGTTTTTTAAAAAGCTCGAAAGCATGTGCATAACCAACAATATCATCTATTGTTTCTTTGTAAATTAATATTTTAGACATACCTGTTTGAGTAAACAGTGTATTTAAATTTGAAACCGAATCGTTAATTTCTAAGGCTACTATTTCGGTTCTAGGAATCATTACTTCTCTTGCTTTTACAAGAGCAAATTCTAATGCGTTTTGAAATATTTGTATCTCGGTATCTATTTCGTCATGTTCTTCAATAGCTTCCATTTGCTCACTTATGTAGTTTCCTAATTCTACTTTTGTGAACGCTAGTTGCACTTGATCACCTTCGGTTTTAAAAAACTTTTTAAGTACAAAGTCTGAAATCCATAGTACAAAATCTGATATAAAGGTAAAAAGTAAATAAAATATATAAGCCGGGAATGCTAATACTTTTATTAATGTGTTACTATAAATTTGAAAAAATACTTTTGGTAAAAATTCTGCAGTAAACAATATTACCAATGTAGATATTACTGTTTGCACAAGCAAACTAAAATCTACTAACAACACATCTATAAAATTAAATTGTGTTGGTACTAGACTTTGAAACCATTTCATGAGCAAATCGCCCATAAAAAAACCATAAATTACCAATGCTATATTATTACCAATAAGCATGGTTGCGATAAATTTAGATGGTTTTGCTGTTAATTTTGAAAGTATTTTTGCTAAAAAATCATCTTGTTTTTTTTCAATTTCAATATGAATTTTATTAGCTGATACATATGCAATTTCCATTCCTGAAAAAAAAGCAGAAAGTAATAGAGATATTACTATTATTAAAATAACAACGGTTGTTGACATCTATTTGGACTGGTCCTTATTATCAAATTTTTTATTGAAACGCTTTCTAAAGAAAAACATAAATACTGCTAATGCACCTAATAGTAAAGAGCTATAAGCTCTTGTCTCTCCCCAATTTGAAAAGGCATCATAAAAAAATAATAGTGCAAAAACAAGGTAAGCGTATTGAAATAATTTGAAAATTTTCATTTGGTTAATCTGTAATTATTATAGTAAAGATATATAAAAAGTTTGAGTGTGTATCACTCCATTTAGGATAATAAAAAATTAGTCGCTTACTAAAAAGGTACCACTAACTTTTAATACTTCGGCTTTTGTAAAGTTTCTGTCTGAATCAAAACCACTACCATGCGTTATGTAACCGTCTGACTTGTAAGTTACTGGTGAATTTGTAAAAAGCCATTCTTTATTTTGGTCAAAATACAATTGTTCTGCATACAATGTATCTTTATCGAAGGTTGAAATTAACACATTACCTTGTAAGTCGATAACATCGGTTTCTGCATACAAAATTGCATAATCTGCAACTATAGTGTTTTTATGGTTATTCTCGTCGTAAATATGAAGCTTTACGCCTTCTGGAAATTCTGAATATGAAAATTTTCTATTTCCATAATCCAGCATTTTTTTACTAATTAAATTAGCTACAACGCGACCAGAATCTGTTCGTTTTGCATTAATATTTTCGGCAACTCCTTGTGGCTCATTTGCAGATACACCTATTTTGTTAACCTCTTTAAAATTGTTATTACAAGAAAAAAACAAAGTCATAGCAAATGCTATGACTCCGTTTTTAATAATATGTAATGAATTATTTTTCATTTATATATTTGGTACTGTTACACTTCTTTGTATCCAACATCCAATTTTTATGGTTTTTCCTCCCATACTTTTATTGAATATTTCGGTTTTTGTAGGAGCTAAACCTCTATATCTTGATGCTGCAGAAGCGTTTCCTCCTTTTTCTGCTTCTTGTGCTGCTAACCAAAATACTGCTCTTTGAGTAAAGTTATCTGACCCACAGTTTTTAGCACTATTACCATACATGTTTGCAATTTGTAAATGTGCATTTTTACTTGATGGATTTAACTCCATTGCTTTCATGTAGTAGTTTCTAGCTTTACCGTAACTCCCTTTAGCTTTAAAATCTTTAGCAATTTTATTATATAATTTTGCTTTCTTCAAAGGATCTGTTGTTAATGATAACGTTTGATCGAAGTATTGTTGCTCTCCTGTTATTAGGTATAGGTAGTAAGCTGTATCTTCGTTTGGTTCAACTGTGTTTTTTTGCTTTACAATTTTAACAAACATTGGATCTTCTTTACAACCTTTAGAATATAATTTATTCATTGCACGTTGTAACCATTGACCATTATTTTTATTAGCCTCGTAATCTTTTTGGTATAGAGGAATTAAAGTAGAACAGTTTGCTCTATCTCCTAACTCTGTATCAACACTTCCTGCAATTTTTTCTAAAGCATTAACTGTTTGAGAGTAAAATTTCTTGTAACGTGCTTCTTTTTTTGCTAAAGTTGCACCGCTAGCCTCTTTTTCAACATACTCGTTTAATTTCTTTGTATTAAAGTCTGTTTCTTTCTCTAATTTATCTACTACATCATCATACTTATCAAAAAGTTCTTGAGCTGTTTTTTGTTTAGCATCGTAAAGGCTTACCATAGACTTAAAGTAAACATATAATCCTTTAGGACTTTTAAAGTTTGCTAAATCTGTTTTGTAAATAGCATCAAATTCATTATAAATCATAGCATCTGTTAAACCTAATAACTTTCTGTTATCGTATCTAAGTTCTGCTTTTTTAGCTAAATACTTTCCTTTAGGAGATTTTTTTGCATATTCTACAATTCTAGCATCCCAAAGGTCGCTTAATTCTTGAATATAACCTTTTTTCACATCACCTTCAGTCTCATCAATTAAACCTTCAAACATATCTTCACCGTACTTAAATTGAGCACCTGGATTATATTTTGGACATTCGGTTCTTAACTTTTTAAAAGGCTCGTAAGCTGCTTTAAAGTTTTTTGCTTTTACATACTCTGTCATTATAGACAGTGTTTGGTTACATTCTTCTTCATTTTGAGAAAAACCTAAAGTTGTTCCTAGAAATAAAAACGCAACGAATAGTGTGATGTTAGTTTTCATATTATTAAATTTTACTTTGTTTAGTTATACTTTCTTTTGTTAAACCATCTATCGTTAAGCGATAAACTTAATTGAAATTTTACAAAATTCTCTTTTATTAAATTAGCATCTGTTGTTCCTCTGTTTCCTATTTCGAAACCTAAGTTAGTATTAGAGAATAATCTTCCAACTGGTAATCCTACTCCAAAAGATATGCCAAACTCTTTAATTGATTGATTTTGGATGTTTAATCCTGTGTTTTCAAATCGTAATCCAGCTCTGTAAACCACTCTTTTAAAGTAACTTGAGAAACTATTATACTCTGGTATATAAAAACCTCCTAATGATACTGTTGATGCATTTTCAAAAGTTGTTCCTGTATTACTATACAATTCATTTGAAAAATCGCTAGTATTTTGAGATGTATATTCTACACCTGCAAACCATTTATTTGGTTCTCCTAACCCAGAACCAATTGAAAATCTAGATGGTAATGTTAACTCTGTTTCGTCTAAGCCTGAAGATTCTAAATCTGCATCAATAGTATTAATTTCGAATTCGTTACCACTAAAACTATCTATTGTTATTGTAGAAAATGAGCGTGTATTTTTTGAAACTAAATTACTTGATGGAGAATATGTTAATGCAGATTGCAATTCTAATTTATCGGTAATTTTACCTTTATAATGTAAACCTAAGTTAATATTTAATCCACTTAAATCTGAACGGTTATTTTCTCTTGATTGTGTTTGTAATGGATCACCTTCGTTATTATACCTAAACTGGATTGTACTATTTTGGATGTTTCCAAAATTATAGTTAGCATCTATACCTGCACTAAAATTTTTATTTATTTGGTATCCTACAGAGAAAAAAGCTTTATTTAAACCGCCTTCACCACTAAACCTAGTATCTATATTGCCTTGACTATTAATATTTTCCAACTTATACCCAACAGCTGTATATGGCATTAAGCCAAAACCTATTCCAAATTTTCCTACTGGAATAGATAGCGCTAAATAATCGAAAGTTGTAGAATTCACCTTTGCTTCTCCAGAATTACTTTCTAGATTGGTAGAAGTGGTTCCTGCTCCAACGGTAAATTTCACAGGTCTACTTTCGCCATTAAAAGGTAAAACACTTAAGTTATTGTCTGCGTAAGTTGCAGGATTTCTTAAATTAACATGTATACTGTCTTTATATATGCTTAATCCTCCCATACTTCTATTCTCTACAGTACCTTTAAATTTTAAAGCACCAATACCGTAAAAAGAATATGGCGAAGCTGTTGTTTCCTGGGCGTAACTTTTGATTGCAAATAGTGCAATAAAAACTAATACAAGTTTTTTAATCATTAGTGTTTATTATATTGTAAAATAAAATTCAATCCTTGTAAAAGGAAATTCGAGTTGGCAAATATGCTACTTTTTAATTGTTTAGACAACATTTTAGCATCTCCACCTGTTAAAATTACTGTTAAATCTGAAAATTTCTCTTGATATTGTGTTATACTTCCATCAATTTCGTTTAAAACACCATTTACAACGCCACAATGCATTGCAGTATCTGTTGCGTCTCCAATAAAATTTTCTGGCGTTTTTGTTTCTAATAACGGTAAATTTGCTGTTTGATTATGCATTGCCTTATACCTCATGCGTATTCCTGGCGAAATGGCACCTCCTAAATATTCATTTTTGGTATTAATAAAATCGTAAGTAATACATGTTCCTGCATCTATAATTAAAACATTTTTATCTGGAAACTGTTCTACTGATGCGCATACTAATGCAATTCTATCTATACCCAATGTTTTTGGCGTACTATATAAGTTATTAAACGGAAGGTTTGTTTTATGAGATAATACTTGAAGTTTAAATTCTTTATTTAAAAAAGACAGCGTTTCTTTGTCTAAATCTCCTACAGAAGAAACAATTGCACTATTTAAAGTTTTATATTTTTTTTTAAATTTTGCAACTTCGTTTTTACTATTTACAGTTTTTACACTTACTTTATTAATAAGCTTATTATCTTCAAAAATGGCAATTTTTGTATATGTATTACCAACATCTATAATTAAATTCATACTCTAAAATGAAAAACAAATTTACAAAACCAACTTAAAAAACGATTGTAATTAATTGATATTATGCTCACTTAAGTAAATATTAAAATTTATAATTAAATAAAAATTAAAAAATTATTAAAATTTTACAATTTTTCTTTTGCAAGTATTAAAATTGAGACTATATTTGCACTCGCATTTTTATGCAACTGGTGCCTTAGCTCAGTTGGTAGAGCAAAGGACTGAAAATCCTTGTGTCCCTGGTTCGATTCCTGGAGGCACCACCACTAAAAACCCGATTCAAATGAATCGGGTTTTTTGGTTTTAATAAGCTACACTATTAGAAAACTTTAATTACAAATTTCTATATTTTGCATATTTCACCTTCTTGATAATTAAAAAAACCATTACTATCTACATTTTAAAATTAACAAGCCTTTACTTACGCTATAAGCTTTAACCTTTCGCAAAAGTTGCGATAACCTGCCAAAAATAAAATATATACAAACTTTAACAAAAGTTGGTATATACCGCCAAATTTGTTTGCTAACCGGTACAAAATGATTATGTTTGGTATATATAATAGTTGGCTGTAATTTGAGAAATGATTGAGATTGAATATAAAATAGTTGGAAGTGGATGGGCAAATGGAAAAATTGGCAATGGAAAAAAACGGACAAAATTTGCTGTTTCCTATCTAAACGATTCTTTAAAAGAACTCGCTGAATCTGCAATTGAAATTCGTGAAAAGGATTTTAAATCTGTTGTGTTTATGGAAGAACCTGGAGAACACGTGCTAATTTTGAATCGAAAAGACGAAAATAAAATTGACTATGAATTGAGATGGTATAAAGATTGGTGGAGCTGGAATCTGATTGACGAAAACAATTTTGAATCTGTATTTAAAGGAGAAACAACAGTTCCTAAATATATAAACCAAGTTAGAAACGTGCTGAATGAAATAATGATTGAACTTGGACCAGATGAATATCGGAAAAAATGGGTTGAACATGACTTTCCGATAGCTGAATATGAAAAACTGAAATAAAAACTACAGCCAACACCGTGTATAATTAATTGCTTGGTACAGGTCTACTCGGAATTTCCTTCGGAAATTCCTCTGGCTCGTCCACTTTTGCTAAATTAGTTGCTTAAACACGCAACTAACCATACACAAAACCGTTGTGGTGCATTTACCCAAAACGAACCGAAACCGAAAAACTAACTCAAACTTAACTGAAATTTTAATGAATTTTTCACGACATTGTGATTTATGTGATAATAGAATATCTAGTCTGGAAAAAGGATTGACTTGTAATTTGACTAATAAAAAACCTGATTTTAATAATACTTGCTCAAAAATTACACTCGACAAAAAATTTCAAGAAATATTAGAAATTGCAAATATCGAATTAGAAATATTACGCAGAAATAAAAAATCAATTCATTGGACTTTTTACTCGACTATTATTGGCGGATTCCTATTAATAATTGGCGGATATTTTTTTTCCGATTGGACTATACATAGCATTTTTCTATGGTATGTGAAAATTGGAATAATTGGAGCTGGATTCACATTTCTCGGAATTGCTTACTCTAAACTGAACGGATTTAGAAAAAAAGAAAAGAAAGCGAGATTTGACAAACTAAAAATAGATGAAACAATAAACAAATACGGAATTGAATATAATCCGAGTTTTGATTTTGAAAAGAAAATTCACGGAATTCAAGAAGTGAACGTAAATTTGGAATTTAAGAATTGGACAAAAAAACGCACCACAACACCGTATAAAATTAATTGCTAGTGCAAGCCTACTTACGAAAATCCTCGCGGATTTTCTATTCGGTTTGTATTTGCTAAATTAGTTGCTTAAACAATGCAACTAATCTTATACAAACACGTTGTGCAACATTTGCCAAATCACACTCTGAAAATGAATTCGGAAATATTTGAACATATAAAATTCATATTAATTGATTCGATAAATGACGATATTCAAGGAATCTACGAATTGAATAATGCTGTAAAAAAATATTACTCTGAATTGGAATCTCAAAACGGAACTGAATTTGTTTGCGGAAAAATACTCTCTGAATTGATTTCCGAAAATTATGTGAGAGTTGTTAAAATGACAAATCCTGAATTTAAAGTAATTGAGTCAATTGAGACCAAAATCGGATTAAAAATAGCATCGGAAAAAACTAATTGGACTGAATACGAAAATGAATGGGTTTACGGAATTGAAAGTGTGGATGTGAAAAAATCAGTCGAATTGGAAAATAAACTGTACGAAAAAATAAAAACGTTGCACAACACCGTATAAAAATAATTGCTATTTTGTGCTTAAACAAAGGTAGTTGCGTATTTGCTACTTCTGAATTTCCTTCGGAAATTCCTCGCACGCAAACCCGCAACTATTCTTATACAAACACGTTGGCAAACATTTAAGAGCAACTTTACGGAAAAGAAAAATAAACTGAATTGGATAATAGCATAATCGGAATTGGAATTGCACTCGGAGTTAGTTTCTTTATTCTTTACACAAGGAAAAAGAAATGGATGACCGAAAAAATAGTGTGGTTGATTTGCATCGGACTTTTAGCATTCGGAATATTTGGACTTTTGTACTCAAAATCTGAATTTAGAGATGATAAGGTTATGTACTTCGGATTTTGTGTTCCAATAGTTTATTGGATTTTTGACCGACTTTTTAAAAAGATTAGTGAAAACATACATAAAAGAGATTTCATTCTTTTTTTAAGATATTCGGACGAAATAAATGACGGACTTGGAGCAAAAAATCCTCACGTAAAAGTTTCTGACAAATTATTTTCGTTTGGACTTTTGATTATAATTGTAGCTACTCTTTTTATCGGAATTAAAATATTATGAAAATAAAAAACGATTTGCCAACAATGTATAGCCGCAATTACGGCGGATTCGACTACGTCCGAATCCACTCGGAATTGCTAACGTCAGTTCTAAACCGAAAAACTTCGTATATTTATCCGTAACTGACGGTTATACGAGACCGTTAGGTTTAATTTCCCCAAACATAACGGAAGTGTTCGTAATTTTTAGATAAAGTAGTGTTGAATTATGGCTAAAGCCTCAAGTCTTAGCGATAATAA
>NZ_MPCX01000014.1 GCF_001874145.1 Lacinutrix sp. MedPE-SW
GTTGTTAGCTCCTCCAACTTGTCCGGACATCCATGAATCTCCAGTTGCAGCTCCAGCATCATCGATAGTCCATGTTGCAGGAATACTCGTGTCGAAATTCTCTGTTAAATAGGTTTGTGCACTTATTGATATACTTATTAAAAGTAACATCAATAATAAGGTAGTCTTTTTCATGTTATGATTAGTGTTAGAATGTTATGAATACAAAAATTGAATATTAAATATATGTTAATTGTATTACTAATTGGTTACAGATAGATGTAATGCATCCTTATTCGATGAAGTGACTGTTTAAATTATAATTGAAGACTTGTTCTATTATATTTAACAAAATTATTTAGAAATTTCTATGTTTTTTGTGATTTCATTGCCAATTTCATCAACTGCAGTTATTGTATGAGTGCCTTCGGTAGGTATTATTGTTAAATCGTGAATTTCAGTTGTTTTACCAATGTATTTATTATCGATATACCAAAAAATGGTACTCATTTTTTTTGAATGTGCAATCTTTAAGATAAGCTCATTGGTCTCTTCGTTAAAATCTTTTGGAAGGAAAATTTTTGCATTGTTTTTTGGGTAAATAAACTGCATTTTTTGATCACTAACGGCAATGCAATCATTTCTAAATCGAGGAAGTGTTTTATAAAATGGATTTTTGTTTTTATAATAATATTCCATTAAAGGAGGAAGCACAAACCAAGAGGTGTTTTTAATATTGTTTATTGCTTCGCAAGATGTGTTTACTTGAAAGTTTTTGGAATTATCTAAATGTACTAATTTATGGTAAGGACAAGGTTTTGTTTTAAGGCCGCTATTTTGAACAAAAGTTTTTAAACTGTTTTCGCAATATTGTCCTGCTCTAAAACCACTTTCTTTGCATACTTTAATTTCGCTCATTTCATCAAAAGGTTTAGCGAACCATTCGCTATGTGGTAATAAATCAAATACATCAAATAAAACAGGAGCTGCGGCTTCTACACCAACTAAACCAGGTCTGCCTTCTCCATCTGCATTACCAACCCAAACACCAACAACATAATCTTTTGTTGTGCCAATTGCCCAAGCATCACGAAAACCAAAACTGGTTCCGGTTTTCCATGCAATTTGCTTTGAATCATCAAAAAACTCCCAGTTTTCATTACCTTCTGGTCTGTTTACTTGTTTTAAACTTTCGTAGGTAAGGTATATTGAGGCTGCATCAAATAGTGTTTTTTCTGTTGATTTTTTTCCGAAGTCAATTTTTTCTGAAGCTAAAAAAGTGGGTTCACAAAATTCATTTGAAAAATATTCGCTTGATGTTTCGTTAAAATGATTTAAAGTTGAAGAAAAACTAGCATAACTTTTACATAAATCCCATAAATTACTTTCAGCTCCACCTAAAATTAAAGATAAACCGTAGTGGTTTGCATTGTATTTTATGTCTTTCAGTTTTAAATCTTTTAAATAATGATGAAATCTATCTAGTCCAAAATCCTTAAGCATTCTAACGGCAGGAACATTTAATGAGCGCGACAATGCGCGACTTGCAGGAACTGCGCCATCAAATTCTTTATTATAGTTTTCTGGCACATAATTTCCAAATTGAGTAGGAACATCTGCCACAAGCGTGTTTGGTAATAAATCGCCAGCATCTAGCATGGCAGCATAAAGAAATGGTTTTAAAATGCTACCTGTACTTCTGGGTTTATTAATGACATCAACATCTTTTTGGTTTTTATTATTTGTAGGTGCGTTGCCAATATAAGTTAAAACTTCACGTGTTTTTACATCTAAAACTAGAACTGAAATATTATGAATTTCATTCTGTTTTAATAAGTTATAATGGTTGTAAACAACAGTGTTTGCTTGTTGCTGTAATTTATAATTTACTGTTGTTTTAACACGTTCGCCAGGATTAGATTTAACTACTTTTTGAAGTAAATGTGGTGCGATTTGAGGTAATGGATACGGTTTTTGTGGCAAACCTTCTGCAATAGACAAATTATAAGTTAGAGAATCTATTATTTTATTTTGAAGTAGTTTTTTTAGTAATCGATCTCTTTTTTTTAATAATCTCTCTTGATTTTTCCCAGGATAAATTAAGCTTGGCGCATTGGGTAAAACAGCTAATGTTGCGCTTTCTGCCCACGATAATTCGTGTGGGTTTCTATTAAAATAGCGCCAAGACGCAGCATCAATACCAACCACATTACCACCAAAAGGAGCGTAACTGGAATAGTAGGCTAAAATATCATCTTTGTTTTCGCGACATTCTAAACGGGTAGCAAGAATAATTTCTTTAATTTTTTCTAAATAGGTTCGCGGTTGTCCTTTTCGCGATAAACGAATAACTTGCTGTGTTAATGTGCTTCCGCCTCGTTTTATTGCTCCAGAATTAATGTTTTGTTTTAGTGCTTTAAATATTGAAATAGGATTAAAACCTGGGTGCTTATAAAAATATTCATCTTCAAAATTAATAATACAGGTTTTAAATTTTTCTGGAACACTATCGTTTTTAGGAAATCGCCATTGCCCATCTTTTGCAATTTGTGCACCTAATAATGTGTTGTTGCTACTTGTAATTACAGTTGCTGTTGGATCTTTAAAAAGTTGTTTTGGTAAACAAAAATAATAGGCAAGCAAAACGATAACGATAATTACCGACTTGATTTTGTGCTTTTTTATGTAGGCAAATGCTTTATTCATTTTTATTCTTGCATGCGCTGGAAAGTATATTCGCGTTCCACTTTACAAATTTTCACGTTATACCACGAATACCAATCTTTAATACCTTTTTGTTGTGCAACTATATGATCTGTTTGCTGTTTCCAAAGTTGTATAGCCTCTAAGTTTTCCCAATAACTAACAGTGATTCCTACTTCATTTCTTGCAGAATCTATGCTAATAAAGCCATGTTGTTTTTTAGCTAAAGTTTCCATTAATTCTGCCATTTCAATATAGCCGTTGTCGCCTTCGGTTCTGGTAGAAGTAAAAATCACTGCGTAGTATGGTTTAAAGTTTTTCATCTTTAGTTTCCGAGAAAGCGGAAATCTTTTTTAATTAATTTTTGTGTTTCGGTACTGTAAATGTTATTGTTTTTTCTGAAACATTATCGTCGAAATCTGTAAGTACAAATTTTAAAAACACTTGGTTTGTTGAAACACTAATAGGAAACTGATTTGTGTTACTTATATTTTCGATGTTTTTCATCCAATTTTCTCCACATTTTTCTGCAACTATAGTTTTTAAATCTTCAATTGCAAAAGGCACAAATTGTTTTGATTCTGCATCAGTATAAGTTAATGTTTCAAACCTTGTTTTATTTATTTTTTTAATTGGTTTCCAGTCCGATTGAAATTGCTTCCACTCGCTTAAATCACAAAGTGTTTGTTTATCTAAAATATGTATTGTGTTTTGATAACGCTGTAAAATCTTTACACTTTTATAATTGTTATTTTTAACCTCAATAGTTTTTTTGCCAGGTGTGTTTTTTAAATGTATATCTATATTAAGATTGTTTTGTGTTGTTAAATCCTGTAATTCATCGTCGTTATAAATAGCTAAATTTTTAATATGAATATCTGCTTCGGTGAGTTTAATATTTATAATTTTAGCCATTTTATTTTTAGATAAAAAGCCGTTAAAAACATAACCTTTTAGGTCTTGGTAGCCATTCATTTTTATTTTCACCCATTCACCTTCAACTTTTTTGCCTTGGTCTAGAATTACCAGTTTTTTATCAGTTTTCTCAACAACCTCGACGGCTTCATTATACATAAGTTTACCTAGTTTTGAAGCGCCAATATCTGGAAGTTCTCTAACTGTTAATCCGCTGTCTGCTGTTACGTAAGCATAGTTTTGACTGTAACCAAATGCTACGATTAATAATACAATTGCTGTGATAAAATGTTTTGTCGTTTTCATAATGTTTTGTTTTTAAATTAATATGACAGTTAAACATTTTAGTTGGTTTGTTATCACCTGAAAGCGTGTTGAATAAAGCGTCCTTTATCGTCTTCAATTTCAAATCATAGTGGTCTTTTTTTTTTGTTTTTTATATTCCTGCTTGTTCAGGAATTTGTTATTTTTCTACGGTTACCCATTGTCCTTTTGTGCGTACTAAAAACTCATTATCGTACATGGCTTCTGCTTGAACACCTGGTAGATAATAGGTTCCTAAATACGACGCGTTAAGCATAACATTAAAAGTATTAGTACCGTATTTTCCTTTTTTATTTAAATCGAAATAAAAGTTTACACGATCATCTCTAATATCTGTAAATCGTGCTTGGCTTGTTGTATTACTTCCAAAGGCAGTAAAACGCGTATTTACAATTTCCCAACCAGATGGAAATATTTGTGTTAAAGCAACATCTGTAACGCGTTCGTTTTTAAGGTTAGACACTGTAACAGTTGCTACAAAATCTTGACCTTGTTTTAGATTTTTAATATCGATTGTATTTCCTTTTAAATCTTTATAAACTACACTTGTGCTTAAACCTCTTTGTTCGGTTAATTCTTCACCTAAAGGCAGTTTTCCAGAATTTAAAACACGAACGTAAACCACATTGCCTTGTTTGTTTTTAAAGTTTAAAGTGTTTTTTCCATCTATAACTTTTAATTCACGTTGTGCAATGGCGCTTGTGGTGTTTATGGTTTCGGTTTTACCATTAATTGTATATTCTAAATCAAGCGATTTTCCACCATTTGCTTTAACCATTTTAGCCATTGATAATAAACTGTAAGCTGTTGTTTGCGTACTCATCCAACGGTTACTCGATAAATCTTTAGCCAATGTTTTTGCTAATTCTTGCATTCTAGAATCTTTGGTAAGTACCATTGTTTCTAATGCCATTGCGCGATTTCTATCTATAGAACCATAAGTGTAATAGTTATATTTAGGTGCTTTAAATTCTATATTTGCTGTTTTAGAAATGGCTTTACTAGCTTCATTTTGTCCTGCTAAAGCGTAAGCAGCAGCTAACCTCCATTTTGCTTCGTTAGAGATTTCACTAAACTCCTTTAGCCTGTTCATCGCACCTAAATCTGGACTTCCTGCTAAGGCTAAAGTGTACAATCTGTAAGCTTGTGCTAAATCACTATTGTATGTTTTATAGCTTGGTCTCCAACTTCTGGCAGCTTCTTTTTGATATTTAATCCAATTACTTTTAAAGGTTAACGGAAGTACAAATCCTAGTTTTTCGGCTTCGAGCATAAAATGTCCTGCGTAACTGGTTCCCCAATCATTAGCGGTGTTTTCTCCCATCCAATAACTTAAACCACCGTTTGGTCTTTGGAAATTTCCAAGACGTTTGATGCCATTTTCTATATTGGTTTGAATTTCTTGTTTTTTCTTTAAAGGAATATCAAAAATTTCATTTAAATATAACTGCGGAAACACTCCTGACGTCGTTTGCTCTACACAACCATGAGGATATTGTACAAGGTATTGAAGTCTTCGAGAAAAATCCATTGGTGGCATTGTTGAAAATTCAACCGTAGCACTATTAGAACCTTCAACACCAAAAGTTGTAAAGTCTAAACTAGCTGAAGCTGATTTTTCTAGCGTTTGATCGAGCGCTTTAGAGGTAATCGGGTTTACATTTTCAACATCAAGTTCTACTTTGTAAGTCGATTTTTCGCCATTTCCAGTCGCTATAACTTCTACTGTATTTATACCATTTGCTTTGCTAACATCTAACTCAAAATAAGCCATTTGCTCATCTGGTTTTGCGAATGCTAATGTTTTAGATTGCTCACCAATAATAGAAATACCGTTACTTAATTTTAATTTAACATTTACATTTTTAACCTTAGGTTCCATAGCAAAAACAGTAACAGGAAGTGTAACTTTTTCACCAGGACTTAATTTTCTTGGTAAAGTAGCAAGAACCATAAGTGGTTTTTTAACTTCAACCGATTTGTCTGTGCTACCATAAGCTTCGGTTTTTGTGTTTCCGGCAACAACCATAGTTCTAACGGCTCCAATATAATTTGGCATTTTAATTTTATGTTCTGTTCTTCCGCCAGGTTGTAATGTAAACGGACCTAAAACTTTAACAACAGGCTTAAATCGGTTTGCTTTTTTATTTTTTCCTTCGGCAGCATTTCCATCTCCACCAATTGCAAATATTTGATCTATACTTCCTGAGTAAGCACCAACAACATCGTCGAAAATATCCCAAGTTTTTACGCCTAAAGCTTCGCGAGCATAAAATGAAGACCAAGCATTTGGTGTTTTAAATCGAGTTAAATCTAGTAAACCTTCTTCAACCATTGCCACAGTATACGTCATAGGTTTATTGTTTTTTTCTGAAACAATAACAGTAAATTCTTCTTCAGGTTTTAAAACGCTAGGCATCCTGATTTCAGGTTCTAATTTTGTGTTTGGATCTTCAACCAAAATTGGAATTACACCATAAAGTCTTAATGGTAAATCGTTAGCAGTTGTAGCATGCGGTTGTAATAATGAAATGTTTACAAACACATTTGGAGCCATTGCTTTAGTAATAGGAATATCTACAACCGTTTCACCAGCTTTTGTTTTTAACCATTTATGCTCGATAACTTCTGTGCCGTTTTCTATAGAAATTAAAGCACGACCTTCGGTTCCAGACGGAAACGTAATTTTAGCAGTTTCACCAACATTATAATTTTCTTTATCTGCTGAAAAAACTAACATTTTAGCCGCTTCTTTGTCTCCGCTTGGTTGCTTTTTCCACCAATTTTTATAGAAATAAGCTGTGCGACCAGTGGCGTGACCACTTTCAGGATCGTAAACACGAATTAAATAGCGTCCACCATCTTTTTCTGGAACATTAATATTGAAGCTGGCTTTGCCTTTAGCATTAGTATTAATTTTACTATTCATATATGGTTTATGAAAAGAACTTGAGGTGTATTTTGATAAATTATCGTACGATGAATTCCACCACCAACGCCATTCAACCTTATAAACTTTTACTTCTAATCCGTTTCTTTTTATAGGCTTTCCTTGGTCGTCTACAACCACAATATCAAAGGTTTGATTCTCGTCTGTATAAAACGAACCATGAGCTCTTCCTTTAGGAGAACGCAAACCAACAAACGATTTATAAGGTGCATATTGTTTGGTAAAAGCATCCATTGAAAAATCGCCACCATTTTCGAAAGCACGTACTAAAAATTGTACGTTTAACATGCCAGGAGCATTTTGTCCAACGCTTAATTTGTTTTTAATTTCGGTAAAACCGTCTTGGTTTACATTGCCTTCAAAAACATTTAATTCTTCTTGAGAAAAAGAGCGTGATGGATCTCTAAAAGTATAGTTTTTATAGTTTTTAAATGGTGTGTATGCGTTGCTAAATTTAGCTTTAATTTCAGTTTTTACATTTTTTGCTGGTGCTCCATGTAACCAATTTACGTTTAGTGTTCCGTTTAATGCTTCGCTACCAGAAAGTACTTCATTTTTAAAATCTACTTTTATTTTTAAGCGGTTTGGTTTTACAGTTTCAATTTTTAAGCCTTTGTAAAAAGTGGCGCCACCAACACTTACTTTTGCATTCCAGTTTCCTGTTTTATTTTCGGTTGAAGTTGGTACAGTAAAGGTGTAAAAATCATTTATGTTTTTGGCTGTAATTTTCTTGTAAGCCAATTTTCCGTTGGGATCTGTAACTTCCATTTTTACGGGATGACCTTTTGGTAGTTTATTGCCATTATCGTCTAAAATAAAAGTAAGATGAAGTGAGTCTCCAGGTCGCCAAACGCCACGTTCTCCATAAATATAGCCTTTTAAACCACGTTGTAAATGGTTTCCAGAAACGTCGAATTTACTTAGTGATAAAGCTTGTCCATCTCGTAATTTTATATAGGTTTTGCTTTTACCTTTGCTTACAATTGCAAAAGAAGCGTGATTGTTGGTTTCTATTTTAGCTAAACCTTCTTGGTCTGTTCTAGTGCTAGAAATTTCTTGTTGTTGATAATTGTATAGCGTTACTTTAACGGCAGCTTCAACATTTGTATTTAATATGTTTGTCACTGCAAAATAGTAATTGTTATTCGCGCCTTTTTTTACAATTACACCAAGATTTGAAGCCAATAGGTTTTGTGAAATTTCACGATCTTGATTGTAATATGCATCGTGACAAGGGTTGTCGCGTTCTCTCCAGTTATAGTTGTAATTTCTGTATCTGTAAGTTACATTATCCCAATATTCTTCTTCTCTTCGGTCTTCGTCTTCGGTGGTACTTTCGTTATAATTATCGTAGTAATAATCGTCTTCATAATATTCATCTTCGTAATAGTCTTCGTTGTTTTCAGAATTTGTAATATTTCTATTTACAGAACAATCGTAAAGTGAATACTCTTTCTTAAAACTTACTTCTACACGATAGATAGCGCCAGAATCTACGGTTAAGAATTTAGATAAATCTGCACTGTAGGTTTTCCATTTTCCGTCATTTTCTATACCATCATTTACTAAGGTTATGGTTTGTTTTGCAATGCGTCTTCCTACTTGTCTAATACTATTATCATTGCCTCCTTGAAGATTATTGTCTTGTAAAAATTGAAGTACATTGTCTTCGTATATTTTAATAATTTTTAGGTCTACTTTTTTTAGGTTTACCGCTTCAAAATTGAATTTTAATTCTTGAGAATTAGGAAGAATAACACCGCTGTTAACTAAGCGAACCTGAGGCTTTACTTCTTCGAAAGAAATGGTTTCAGAAAAAGGGTTTTTAAGTTTATAACCTTCGGTATTTTTAATGCCTTGAAATACATCTACCTGAACGTTTCCTGTGATTTTGGAATCTGGATAAGCTTTCAACACATTGCCATCTACAATATATTTTGGGTTTTTGGTATTTTGAATGGTTACCAATCCATCAAAATTTTGTTGTTTTTTAATAGGATCGGAAAAATTTATAGAAAGGTATTGTTCTGGGTTTTGTACAACATCAATTTTTGTAATAGTAAAATTGTTTTTTCCAGGAATTACAACCGTGTTTTCACCAGAATTATCTGCTTTAATTGCTTTTCCGTTCCATTTTACGAGTATTTCGCTGTCTTCAATTTTTCGGTTTATACTATCTATTTTAAATTCAAATTGTCTTGATGGAAGTCTGCTTTCATTCCATTCAATTTTTAAATCTTTTCCGCCTTGCGAAGCTTCAACCAATTGCTTTGCTTGGTCTATTGTAATATTATCTGCAGATTTTACTACGCCTAATAAATATTGCCATTCTTTGTTATACGATTGTAACGCGTTAGTAACTATATTAAAATTAGGTGTTATGGTTTTAAATTGAAACGTATAATTTGAAAATTCCGTTGGAATATCTGGATATATTTCTTTTAATTTTACTGTAACAGAATATTCTGTGTCACTTTTTAAAGCTTCATTTGGTGTAAATGTTAACGCATGTTTGTTAGCAACAGTTAAATTTCCAGAAACACTTGGTGAAACTGAGATTAAATTCTCGTTTATTACATTGCCAGCTTCCCATCCTTCGACTTCTTTAGCTAAACTAATTTGAATATTACTTGTAGTAGAAACACGACCAAAAGTAGTGTAACTTATATAATCTCTAAACTTAAAAAGGTTATCTGTTTCGGTTGATTTTTTCTTACAAGACTGTGCCAAAAAGATACAGAGGATCAAGGCAAAAAATGATTTTATTTGCATAGTTGCTGGTTTAAAAAGTGAATTACAGTGATAAGAAAAATCTAGTGAGAGTATTCTTGTTAATATAATTACGCTCAATTGTTTAAGTTTAGTCTATGGCTGGTTGTTAGATTTTTGTTAAAGTTTTATTTGGAGTAAATTTTCACAATTAATTCGCCTTTATCGTTCATGCTAGCACGATACATGCCAGCTGTATTAAAATCCATAACCATATTTCCGTTTTTGTCAACAGCTATAATGCCTCCATTGCCACCTAGATCTGGAACTTTTTTTTGTATTACTTCTTTTGCTGCTGCTTCTAAGGTTAAACCTTTATATTCCATTAAAGCAGAAATATCATGAGCAACTGTGGCACGAATAAAAAATTCTCCCCAACCAGTTCCAGAAACAGCACAAGTTGCATTATTAGCATAATTTCCAGCACCAATTATTGGTACATCTCCAACACGACCATAACGTTTATTTGTCATGCCTCCAGTAGAGGTTCCTGCTGCTAAGTTTCCGTTTTTGTCTAAGGCTACACAGCCAACAGTTCCAAACTTACTGTCTTTTATAGCTGCATCGTAAAAAGCCGATTTATTTTCAAAAGATTTTTCTTGCTCTTTTTTAATAACACGTTTTAAGGTTTTTAATCTATTTTCAGTTTTAAAATATTCTGGAGATACGAGTTCTAAATTTTGTTCTTTTGCAAAGGTTTCGGCGCCTTCACCAGCCATCATTACGTGAGGTGATTTCTCCATGATTGCTCTTGCTAAATTTATAGGGTTTTTAACTGTTTTTGTACCTGCTGAAGCACCAGCATTTAGTGTTTTTCCATCCATTATAGAAGCATCTAACTCGTTGGTTTCTGCATTTGTAAAAACAGCACCTTTTCCAGCGTTAAAAAGAGGAGAATTTTCTAAAACATTAATGGTTTTTTCAACCGCATCTAGACTGCTTCCTCCGTTTTTTAAAATGTTGTAACCAGTTCTAATTGCTTCCTCTAATTTTGCTTTATATTCTGCTTCTTTTTCATCGGTCATATTCTTTTTTAAAATTGTTCCTGCTCCACCATGAATAACAATTGCAAAATCGTTTACCTTATTAGGTTTGCTGTTAAGAGTGCTTTTTGGATTTGGATTTTCTCTTGTAATATTTTCGGGATTATCGTCTGGGTTTGGAACGAGCTCGCCACAGCTAAATGCTAAAAAAGTAAGTGTAATGTAAAAGACTATTTTTTTCATTTTTTTTGATGGTTTTTATTAGCTTTAAAGTTACAGTTTTTTAAGAAAGCTATAACCCTGAAAACGCATATTTATTAGTATATTCGCTTCAATATTTAATAATTCGTAAAAAATAGAGATATATGCAAGCAGTTTCAACTGATTTCGGAATAAAAGAAGCTTTAGATAAATTAGGGATAAAAGACATGAATCATGGTACATCTACTGGTTCAAATAACTTTGGAAGCGGAGAAGAAATTTCTTCATATTCGCCAACAGATGGTTCTTTAATTGCAAAGGTTTCTACAACAACAAAAGAGGATTATGAAAAAGTTATGGAGGCAGCTACTTCTGCTTTTACAACCTTTAGAGCTATGCCTGCACCGCAAAGAGGTGAAATTGTTAGACAGTTTGGTAATAAGCTTAGAGAATTAAAAGAACCATTAGGTAAGTTAGTGTCTTACGAAATGGGGAAATCGCTTCAAGAAGGTTACGGTGAAGTACAAGAAATGATTGACATTTGTGATTTTGCTGTAGGTTTATCTAGACAATTAAACGGGCAAACAATTCCGTCTGAGCGTCCAGGTCACGTAATGCGTGAGCAATGGCATTCATTAGGAGTTGTAGGTATAATTTCTGCTTTTAACTTTCCAGTTGCAGTTTGGGCTTGGAATACAGCTTTAGCTTGGGTTTGTGGAGATGTGTGTGTTTGGAAAGCTTCAGAAAAAACACCACTTTGCTCAGTAGCTTGCCAAAATATTATTGCAGGAATTTTAAAAGAAAATAATTTACCAGAAGGTATTTCTTGTATTATTAATGGAGACTATAAAGTAGGAGAAATGATGACTACAGATTCTAGAATTCCATTAATTTCTGCAACAGGTTCTACAAGAATGGGACGCATTGTTGGAAAAACAGTTGCAGAACGTTTTGGGAAATCTTTATTAGAATTAGGTGGAAATAATGCAATTATTATAACGCCAACCGCAGACTTAAAAGTAGTAGTCCCAGGAGCGGTATTTGGTGCTGTGGGAACTTGTGGGCAACGTTGTACATCTACACGACGTTTAATTATTCATGAAAGTGTTTACGATAAAGTGCGTGATGCTATTGTTGGTGCTTATGGGCAGTTAACCATTGGAAATCCTTTAGATGAAAAAAATCACATTGGTCCATTAATCGATAAAGATTCTGTAAATACTTATTTAGCAGCAATTGAAAAAGCAAAAGCCGAAGGTGGAACTGTTTTAGTTGAAGGTGGTATTTTAGAAGGTGAAGGTTACGAGTCTGGTTGCTATGTAAAACCAGCAATTATTGAAGCAAAAAATGATTTTGATATTGTACAGACTGAAACTTTTGCTCCTATTTTATACCTAATGAAATACTCTGGAGATGTTGAAAATGCAATTGAAACTCAAAATGGAGTAGCGCAAGGATTATCTTCTGCTATTATGACCAATGAGATGAAAGAAGCAGAAAAATTCTTATCGTTTGCAGGATCAGATTGTGGAATTGCAAATGTAAATATTGGAACATCTGGTGCTGAAATTGGAGGTGCTTTTGGAGGTGAAAAAGAAACAGGTGGCGGACGTGAGTCTGGATCTGATGCTTGGAAAGTTTACATGAGAAGACAAACAAACACAGTAAATTATTCAGAGGAATTACCTTTAGCTCAAGGTATTAAGTTTGATTTATAAAAAGTAACTGTATATTAGTTAAAAAGCCACATCTTTTTGATGTGGCTTTTTTTGTTGTAAATAATTCAATTTTTTATGTAATGTTAACTTAATCCTTGAATAAGTTGATTTTATCGATTTTTATGATGTAGTCTGTCGAATTAATATAGAGACTGTTAAAATTTAGCTAAAATTTTAATAACTTAATAGTCACTAATCTAAAAATCAACAATATAATGAGTAAAAAAACCAGTTATCTTCTAGGTATTTTGCTAACCATAATTATTGGTACTCTGTTGTATTGGTTTTTTTGTTGCAAACCGTGTTTAGAAGCACAAAAAGTAACATTAGAACCCGAAACAATAGAAGCGCAAACTCCCGAAGTAAAAACAGCAACAAGTAATGTTTTTTCTGTTCTAGATGAAAAAAGTAGTATTAGGTTTACAGCAAGCGACAATTTTAATTTTAAAGCTTCAGACTTTTCTATTTTAGAGCCTGTTTCAGATGGACTAAAAACCCAAATTGAAAGAGTAACTACTTATTTAACAGATAACCCGAATAAAATGATAAACATTACTGGGCATTATACGAGTGAAGAAAATAATGACACAGCATTTCCTAATTTAGGTTTAGCTAGAGCAAATGCAGTAAAAAATTATTTAGTAACTACAGGATTATCAACAAAATTAATTAACACCTACGGCGAATTAAATGATAGTTTAGTTGCCAACGATGCTAATATTTTTCAAGGCCCAGTTTCATATAAAATCAATACACTTGAAGCAAACGACACCAGTTTTGAAGAGGATTTAAAAATATTGAGAGATAATATAAAAGCAAATCCTTTAATTCTATATTTTGATAGTGGTGCAGCATCTATTAATTTAACTAAAGAGCAACGTTTAAAAGTTTCAAATATGGTACGTTATTTAGATAAAACAGACAACGCATCAATACAAATTATTGGTCATACAGATAATACAGGAAGCCGTGAAACTAATATACGATTAGGAAAAAATAGAGCTGAATTTGCAAAAACATATTTAGTTAAAAACGGCATTTTACCCAATAAAATAAATACAGCTTCTAAAGGGCCAGATGAGCCAATTGCAGAAAATTCTACAGATGAAGGTAAAGCAAAAAATAGAAGAGTAGTAGTAACAATTAACTAACAAAAAAAACAAAAAAATTATGAATATATTAGTTATAAGTGGTGTTCCTTGTTGGATAATACCAATTTTAGTAGGACTTATTAGTGCAATTTTAGGATATCTTTTAGGACGCTTATTAGGTAAAGGAGAAGATAAAACTAACACTGTTAATGTGGATGTTTATAAAAATAGAATTTCCAAATTAGAGTCAGATTTGGCAGCTTGTAAAGAAAGTAAAGCACCAACTTTTACAGGAGGGAATTCTCCCGTTACTACAGCATCAAGTTTTGCAGGAGCCTCAGTAGTAGAGAAAAATACAACATCTACTTTTGATGCAGCACTAGCAAAATCTGTATTTGGTAAAAAAATTAAACAAGACGATTTAACTGTTGTAGAAGGTATTGGACCAAAAATTAAAGAGTTATTTCACAATCATGAAGTTACAACTTGGGCGGCATTAGCAGATTGTTCTGTAGAGAAATGTTTAGAAGTTTTAAAAAGTGGAGGAAAACGTTTTGAAATTCATAAGCCAGGAACATGGCCAAAGCAAGCAAGATTTGCGGCTTTAGGGCAATGGCAAGAATTAAAAGATTGGCAAGATAAATTAGATGGAGGCAAATAATTTTTAAGCTATATCTTTAAAAACCGTTTCGTTATTACATTAAAAACGAAACGGTTTATTTTTTTAAAATAATGCCAAACCTTGTTGGGAATTTTAAAATTTAATTGAAAAGATTAATAGCACTGTAAATGTACAACTAATTAGCATTCAGTTGTTTAATTAATTAATAACAGCAAATTAAATTTATGTAAATAATATTATTTATCAGCTGTATTTTACTTTTCTTAAAATTCTAATAGATTCTTTGTATTGAATATAGATAGCTTTACTATAAGCTTTTAAAAACGGTTTAGCTTCGTGTAATTTATCTATTGCTTCATGAAAATTATTTAAATAGCAAATTAAATAAGTGGCTGGTAAATTTTTTAAATCGTTAACTTGACTTGGAGAAAATTTTCTTCCATTTTTAAGTTTTTCTAATAACGTATTATTTGCATTATAGATGTGATGCAGCACTTTTTTATCAAATTGTGGTGGTTGAAATACTAAAGTAGAATCAATAGTATAATTGGCATTATTATTAAATTTGATAACCGTTTCTTCTAGCGGGTAATATTTGTAGTTACTTTGAAGCCCTAACGAAACATACTCTGTAATTTTAAAACTATCATTATCAAAAGAAATAGAGACTTCATCTAATGCAGAATAAAATAAACGTACTTGTTCGTTAATAAGTTCAATATCTACACGAGAATAAAATATTTCATTTTTTACCTGTTTTTTTTGTCCTGCCCAACATACAACAAAATATTCCTTAAAAACTTTGTATTGTGGGTTGTAATCTTCTCTTTTGTTCATAAAATCGAAAACACTACTTAAGGTGTATTCAATATTATTGTGTGAGTGACTTTCTATGGCTTCAACAATTTTAGAGTTTACATCTTTAATATCAGTTTTAAAAACCTTGGGCATGCTCATACTTCCGTCTCTAAAAAATACAGAACCGCCGTAATATTTCCAGATATTTTTTCTTAATGATGTTAATCCATCTATGGCACGAATGGTAACTAGGCCAACAACTTTGTGATCTGGTAGATGTGGAAAAGGTATATTTTCGTATTGTACTATTGGCGGATTAGTGAGGTAGGCGTTAATTAGGTTTTGAATTTTAGAATCGTCAAAAAAATCAACACCAACAATAGTGTTATCCTCATCTTCTACACCAATTACTATATACGAGTTGTTTTTGGGGTTGCTATTAGATAAAGCGCAAACGTGTTTTAAAAATTTAGCTTTTCCTTCTTTTTGTCCAATGTCTATTTTGCGTTTTTTATCATAAAAACTGTTCTCGTCGTTATGTGCGAGTAGGTTCTTTATTAAAAGACGCTTGTTAATCATTTTTTTCCTGTTTTAAAGGAGTTTTATTTTTAGTTCATATTTCTTTTTTAACAATAGTGCTACTTGCCTGCGCAGTGCAAAACATTAAAACATCTGCAATATTAACATGTGGCGGTCTTGAAATGGCAAAATAAATTACATCTGCAACATCCTCTGGTTGTAAAGCTTTGTAGCCTTTGTAAACATTATCGGCTAGTGTTTCGCCTTTAAAACGTACTTGAGAAAATTCGGTTTCTACAAGACCAGGATTTATGGCGCCAACTTTAATACCGTATGGATTTAAGTCTATTCTCATACCTTCTGTAATTGCTATTACAGCATGTTTACTTGCGCAATACACATTGCCTTTTGGGTAAACTTCTTTTCCTGCTGATGAGCCAATGTTTATAATGTGTCCAGATTTACGCTCAGTCATTTGTGGTATTATAGCTTTGCTTACATATAATAAGCCTTTAACATTAATATCCATCATGGCATCCCAATCGTCTATATTGCCTTCGTGAATTGGGTCTAAGCCATGTGCATTACCAGCATTGTTTAATAAAATATCTATATTTTTAAAGTTTTCTGGTAAAGATTCTATTGCTGCAAAAACTGCTTTTTTATCTCGAACATCAAAGTTTAAAATATGTACTTCGGTGTGTTTACTTAATGCTTTTTTTATGGTTTCTAAACGTTCTTGGCGTCTGCCGCAAACTATAAGCTTAATGCCGTGTTTAGCAAATTCGTGAGCTGTAGCCCTGCCAATACCACTTGTCGCTCCTGTAATTAATGCTGTTTTATTTTTACTCATAATTTATTTTTCACTATTCACTATTCACTATTCACTATTCACTATTCACTATTCACTATTCACTATTCACTATTCACTATTCACTATTAAGGCACTTTGTGTCCTTGGCAAGCCACTAAGATTAAAAACCAATCTTCTAAATCTAGTTCAATATCAGTTGCTTTTACTGCATTAGTCATTCTATTTGTGTTGGTTGTGCCAATAACGGGACGAATATTTGCTGGGTGCTTTAAAATCCATGCTAAAAGTAATTGGTCTTCTGTAGCGTTATATTTTTCTAATAAGTCGCCTAATTGTTTATGTATGCGTCTTGTTTGCTCTGTGTCTTCTCTAAAAACACTACCTAAAGGCGACCATGACATAGCTCCAATATTATTTGTTTTCATATAATCTAAAGTGCCATCATGCATTGCACTGTGTTGTGTTAATGAAAACTCTATTTGGTTGGTAGTAATTTCGGCATGTTGTTTTACTAATTCCATTTGGGAAGCAGTAAAGTTAGAGACTCCAAAGTGTTTTACTTTACCTGTATTGCGAAGTGTTTCAAAAGCTTCAGCAATAACTTCTGGATCCATTAATGGACTTGGTCTGTGCAAAAGAAACAAATCTATATAATCTGTTTTTAGGTTTTTTAGGGATTGTTCCGCGGAAGCGATTATATAGTCCTTTGTATAGTTATAGTGTTTAACTTTAAGTTCTGGTCTCGACTTACCAAGATATTGAATCCCGCATTTTGTTATAAATTGTACGTTGTTTCTATCTATGTCGCTTTCTATAAATGCGTTCCCAAAATCACTTTCTGTAGAGTAGTCTCCATAAATATCGGCATGATCAAAGGTTGTTATACCATTTTCTATGCAGTGATGTATGCGTTCAAGCATTTTGGTTTTGTTAAGGTTATTTCCCCAAGCTCCCCAAGTCATTGTACCGGCTATAATATTTGAATATTTATTTTTATTCATTATATTTTTTCAATTTGTGTTTAGTTAACTTGCGTTTTGTGATGAAATTAAAAAACGCAGTAGTGTTAATTTTTTTTTGATGCTTTAAAAATACCAAACTAATTGCTATTAGGTGCTTTAAATACTTGAATTTTTAACCAATTATTAACAAGATGTCTGTAAAAAAAGTGACAATTTGCAATTCTTAATTTCCAATATTAAATTCGACTTTTAAAAACTATATAAAGATGGAAGAAACAGGTACTATTGATATTAAATCAATTAACGAAAAAATTGAAAAGGAAAGTGCCTTTGTCGATTTATTGACACTTGAAATGAATAAAGTAATTGTTGGCCAAAAACATATGGTTGAGCGATTATTAATTGGGCTTTTGGGACGCGGTCATATTTTACTTGAAGGTGTTCCTGGATTAGCAAAAACGCTTGCTATTAATACTTTGTCTAAAGCTGTTGATGGTAGTTTTAGCCGTATACAGTTTACTCCAGATTTACTGCCTGCAGATGTTGTAGGTACTTTAATTTTTAATATGAAGGAGAATGATTTTTCTATTAAAAAAGGTCCAATTTTCGCAAATTTTGTTTTGGCCGATGAGATTAACAGAGCACCAGCAAAAGTACAATCTGCTTTATTAGAAGCAATGCAGGAGAAGCAAGTAACTATTGGAGATGAAACTTTTGTTTTAGATAAGCCATTTTTAGTTATGGCAACACAAAACCCAGTTGAGCAAGAAGGTACTTACCCACTACCAGAAGCACAAGTTGATAGATTTATGCTTAAAACGGTTATAGATTACCCTAAACAAGATGAAGAGCAATTAATTATGCGTGCTAATTTAAAAGGTTCTTGGGATAAAGTAAATCCTGTAGTTTCTGTAGCGCAAATATTAAGAGCTCAAGAAGTTGTGAGAGAAGTTTATATGGATGAGAAGATAGAGAAATATATACTTGATATAATTTTCGCAACACGCTACCCAGAACAATATAAATTAGGAGATTTAAAACCTTTAATTGCTTTTGGTGCTTCGCCCCGTGGAAGTATTAACTTAGCAACAGCAGCAAAATGTTATGCATTTATTAAACGTCGTGGTTATGTAATACCAGAAGATGTTCGTGCTGTGGTACACGATGTATTACGTCATAGAATTGGTATTACTTACGAAGCAGAAGCAGAAAATGTTACTAGTGAAGATATTATAAATAAAATTGTAAATGTAGTTGAGGTGCCATAATTAAAGTAAGCAGTCAATTAGTTCTCAGTAGGCAGTAATCTACTTGTAGTCTAATTTTTTTTACTGCTCATTTAATATTTAACATCGAAAATTAATTTTCACATACCGATTTCGCAATTTTTAGAACTGCTTACTGCAAACTAAAAACTGTATACTAAAAAATAATGGATACTAAAGAATTATTAAAAAAAGTACGTAAAATAGAGATTAAGACACGTCGTTTGTCTGATCATGTTTTTGGAGGTGAATACCATTCGACTTTTAAAGGTCGAGGTATGACTTTTTCTGAAGTTCGCCAGTATCAATTTGGAGACGATGTAAGAAATATAGACTGGAATGTAACTGCCAGAACCAATCAACCTCATATAAAAGTTTTTGAAGAAGAACGCGAGTTAACCATGTTATTAATGGTAGATATTTCTGGTTCAGAATTGTTTGGTACAGACCAACAATTTAAAAATGAAATTATAACCGAAATTTCTGCAACATTAGCTTTTTCAGCAACTCAAAACAATGATAAAATTGGACTTATATTGTTTTCAGATGAAATTGAATTATACATTCCGCCTAAAAAAGGCCGCTCACATGTACTTAGAATTATTAGAGAATTAATAGAATTTGAGCCTAAAAGTAAAGGTACAAACGTTGCAGAAGCGCTAAAGTTTATGCGTAATGTAATGAAGAAAAAAGCAATTGTTTTTGTGTTAAGTGATTTTATTGCAGACGACTATAGCCACACTTTAAAAATAGCAGCAGGAAAGCATGATGTTACAGGTATAAGAGTTTACGATAAACGCGAAGAAGAAATACCAAATTTAGGTATGGTGCAAATGCAAGATGAAGAATCTGGCGAACTTATGTTAGTAAACACAGCATCAAAAAAAGTAAGAACAAACTACAGTAAGTTTTATCATGAAAAAGTGGCTTACTATAAAGACGGTTTTGCTAAAGCAGGTGCAGGAACAATAGATTGTAGAGTAGATGAAAGCTATGTAAAAAAGCTATTAGGTTATTTTAAAAGAAGATAATTAAACATAATATTTGGTTAAGCGAAGTCAAGACCTTTAGTAAATGAAAAAAACAGAATCACTTTTTAAAAAGAAAATAACGCAAAACAGAACACTTGTTCTGTCTTTTTTCTTTGCAATCTTTTCATTTTTATCTTATGCTCAAGTAAAAGCTTCAATAGATGTAGATTCTATTAAAATAGGAGAACAAATTACCTATAAAGTTGAGGTTGAGGCAGACACAGCAGCACTTGTTATTTTCCCAGAAGGTAAAACGTTTGGTGCACTAGAGGTTATAGAGAATTACACAATAGATACTACAAGAAACAACGCTAAGTATAACCTAATTAAAAAATACGGTTTAACACAATTCGATTCTGGAGCTTATACAATACCAAGGCAAAAAATTATAATTGGAGCTAAAAATGTTTTTACAGATTCTCTTAAAATTGAAGTAAGAGAAATCGCTGTAGATACAACAAAACAAGGTTTGTATGATATAAAACCGATAATAGCAGTAGATAAAAGTGTAGGTAATTGGTGGAAATATCTTCTGCTTTCAATAATAGCTTTAGCATTAGTAGCATTTCTGTTATGGTGGTTTATATGGAGAGTAAAACCTTTAACCGAAGAAGAAGAAATAGCATTATTGCCACCGTACGATAGAGCAAAATTAGCTTTAAAAAAATTAGACGAAACAGGATATCTTCAAAATGAAAATTTAAAAGATTACTATTCAGATTTAACTTTTATAATTAGAAAATATTTAGACGAGAAAGTCTACGATCGAGCATTAGAGAGTACAACAGATGAGTTGGTAGCAAGGCTAAACTTGTTAAAAGACGGTAATAAAATAGAATTAAGTAAAGAAGATATAAATAATATTGAAACGATACTTAAAAGAGCCGATTTGGTAAAATTTGCTAAAGGTAAACCAGATGTAGCTTTAGCCGAAATCGATAGAAACACAATAGATTTAGAGTTAGATCATGTAAAAGAAGCCTTACCAGAACCAACCGAAGAAGAAAAACTTTTAGACCAGCAATACAAAGAAGAAATAGAAAAACAACAAAAACGTAAAAAAGTATTGTTAACAGCAGGTATTGTAGGTTTATTGTTAATAGCAACCTTTGCAGGCTTTGCCTATAAATATGGTTTTAACTACGTAAAAGATACCATTGTACAAAAAGAAAGTAAACAGCTACTAGAAGGAAATTGGGTAACAAGTGAATATGGTTTTCCTCCAATTACTATTAGCACACCAAAAGTACTTAAGCGTATAGAAAAAGCAGAAACAACCGCACAAAATCCAAACGTTAAAGCTTCAGGCTTTAGTTATGGAGCGATAGAAGATATTTTAAGCATTGCAACAGCAACTGTTACAATACAAAACCAAGCAAGTTTACAGCCATCTCAACCTGGACAACAACAATCACAACAAGATAATACTCCAGATATAGATTTAGAACAAACAGGCGAAGCTATTGTAAGAAGCTTAGAGTCTAAAGGTGCTAAAGATATTATTTTGTTAAACGAAAAATTCACCACACCAAATGGAGCAGAAGGACTTAGAATTTACGGTTCTATTAGCTTACCAACTTCAGGAAGTGATGCGTTAAGAACAGGAAAATATAACGTATTATTATTTACTGTTGGTAATATATTACAGCAAATTATAATAACACAAGAAGACGATGTATATCTAGACGATGTTGTAAAACAAGTACTAGAATCAATAGAATTAAAACCAAAAACCGAATAATGTTTGAAGGCATAGAATTTTTAAATAAAGAACTCTTTTGGTTGTTGCTATTACTACCATTGGCAATTGTATGGTATATATTTAAAAACAAACAACAAACTGCAGAGCTAAAAATATCTAGTTTAAAAGGCTTTAAAGTAACAAACTCATGGTTGCCAAAATTTAAGCACTTTTTATTTGCACTTAGACTTATTGCATTAGCACTAATAATCACAGCAATTGCTAGACCACGAACAGTAGATGTGTCTACAAAAACAAAAACAACTCGTGGTATAGATATTGTTATGGCAATAGATGTTTCTGCCAGTATGTTGGCAAAAGATTTAAAACCAAATCGTTTAGAAGCGTTAAAAAATGTAGCAAGTGAGTTTATAAAAGGTAGGCCAAACGACCGTATTGGTTTAGTAGAATATGCAGGAGAAAGCTATACAAAAACACCAATAACAAGCGATAAAAGTATTGTGTTACGCTCGCTTCAAGAAATAAAATATAATAACATAATAGAAGGAGGAACCGCAATAGGTATGGGTTTAGCCACTGCTGTTAATAGGTTAAAAGATAGTAAGGCAAAAAGCAAAGTAATTATACTTTTAACAGATGGTGTAAACAATTCTGGTTCAATTAATCCAAAAATTGCAAGCGAATTAGCAGTAGAGTTTGGTATAAAAACGTATACAATTGGTTTAGGTACAAATGGCATGGCATTATCGCCAATTGCAATAAAACAAAATGGGCAATTTCAATACGGTAGAGTTAAAGTAGAAATTGATGAAACACTACTAAAAGAAATAGCACAAGTAACAGGAGGAAAATATTTTAGAGCAACAAATAATAAAAAGTTAGCCGAAATATATGATGAAATAAACAAGCTTGAAAAAACCGAAATAGAAGAATTTAAGTTTTACAACTACGAAGAGAAGTTTCGTATGTTCGTTTGGATTGCAGGTATATTATTATTGTTTGAATTATTATTAAGAATAACAATTTTTAGAAGTTTTATATAAGCAATTGAATAAAGGAATAATTATACAAGGCAGTTCTAGAAGCGAAGGTGATACAAGTAAAATTGTACAAGCTTTAAAAGTAAACACTGGCTACGACGTAGTAGACTTAAACACAAAAAACATTGGTCATTTTGACTATGAGTTTAATAATAGAGATGACGATTTTATCCCGTTATTTAAAAACATAGTTACAAATTATAAAATAATAGTGTTTGTAACACCAATATATTGGTATACAATGAGTGGATTAATGAAAGTTTTTTTCGATCGTATTTCAGATTTTTTAAAATTAGAAAAAGATTACGGTCGCCAGTTAAGAAACATGCAAATGGCAAGCGTAAGTAGTAGTAACGATAGCCGTTTTTATAATGGTTTCGAAATGCCTTTCATCAATTCGGCAAAATATTTAGGCATGCAATATAAAGGCCATTTACATACTTGGGTAGAAGCAGAAAGAGTGCCGCAAGAAGTAAATAATAGCATAGAAAATTTTGTTGAAAAGCAAATTTTAAAATAATTAAAAAAACGAATAAACATTAAAAGATGTTTCAATTAGAAGAAAAAATATGGTTTTGGGCATTATTGGTTATTCCAGTAATAATAGTGCTGTTTTTAATGCTTCAGTTTTGGAAACGTCACACACAAAACAAATTTGCAAATCAAGCAATATTAAAACGCTTAAGTCCAAACAAATCGTTATTTAAGCCAATACTAAAAATTCTCGTTTTATGTTTAGCATTTGCAAGTTTGGCAATTGCTTTAGTAAATCCAAAAGTAGGTTCAAAACTAGAAACAATTAAACGTGAAGGTGTAGATATTGTATTTGCAATAGACGTATCAAAAAGTATGCTTGCAGAAGATATTGCACCAAACCGTTTAGAGAAATCAAAACAGTTAGTTACGCAAATTATAAACAACCTAGCAAGTGACCGCGTAGGAATAATAGCTTACGCTGGTAAAGCATTTCCACAATTACCAATAACAACAGACTATGCTTCTGCGAAAATGTTTTTACAAAACATGAATACAGATATGTTGTCATCTCAAGGTACAGCAATAAACGAAGCCATAGAATTAGCCAAAACATATTATGACGATGACCAGCAAACAAATCGCGTACTTGTAATAATATCAGACGGAGAAGACCATAGTGAAGCAGCCGCAAATGTTGCCGAAGAAGCCAGTAACGAAGGTATTCGTATTTTTACAATAGGCGTTGGAGACGCAAAAGGAGGTCCAATTCCAATAAAAAGAAACGGTGTTGTTTTAAATTATAAAAAAGACAAACAAGGCGAAACCGTAATTACAAGATTAAACGAGCAAACACTTGTTGATATCGCAGAGGAAGCCAATGGCGCCTACATAAACGGTAGAGTTACAAGTGAAGTGGTAGATGAGATTAGAGACATTTTAAATAAAATGGATAAAACCGAATTTGAAGCTAAACAATTTGCAGAATTTAAAGACCAATTTCAATGGTTTTTAGGCTTAGCTATATTGTTTCTTTTTATAGATATTTTCCTATTAGAAAGAAAAACAGCATGGCTTAAAAAACTTAATCTCTTTAACGAGAATCTATAAATTTCGCTTCCGCGGAAGCGTGCAAAACAAGCTGAATGTTAATGAGTTAATTTTTATAAAATCATTAACACACATAAAAGAGACACTTTTATATATTTAGAAGTTGAAAAAAATGAAAAATTTAATAACCTACATATTCGTATTTGTTTCAATATTTTCTTTCGCTCAAGAAGAAGAAAATATTAAAAAGCTTAATAAAATTAAGCAAACAGCAAACAATTTAATTTATAATGCTAATGATTTGGTGAGTGAAGACGATTTCGTTTTAGCAGAAATGGAATATAGAAAAGCACTTTCTACACAACCAACAAATACAGCAGGAGCATATAATTTAGGACATTCTTATTACAAAAAAGGAAATTTTGACGAAGCACTTTACCGCAATCAACAAGCAGTAAAAAATGCAACTAATAAAACCGAAAAACACAAAGCATACCATAATATAGGTAACATATTAATGCAAAATAAAAAATGTAGAGAAGCTATTGATGCATACAAAAATGCATTACGAAGCGATCCAACAGATGATGAAACACGTTACAATTTAGGTCTTGCAAAAGAATGTGCTAAAAATCAAGAGCCACCACAAGAAGAAGACGATAAAAAAGACGATAACCAAGAAAACGAAGAAAATAAAGATAAAAAGGAGAAAGAAGACGAAGGCGAAAATAAAGACGACAAAAAAGACCAAGGCGACGACGATAAAAAAGAAGGAGACGACAAAGAAGATAAAGGTAAACCAGACGAAGAAAAAGAAAAAGACGGAAAAGGAGATGACGAAAAGAAAGAGCAACAAAAGCCGCAACAGCAACCAGGACAATTATCGCCTCAACAAATTAAAAACTTGTTAGAAGCTATGAATAATCAAGAACAAAAAGTACAAGAGAAAATAAATGCCGAAAAAGCAAAAGGTGCTAAAGTTCAAACAGAAAAAGATTGGTAATTAACATATTCGTTATTTTCGCAACACAGGAAATATCAAAATGTTTATTTTAAATAATGAAACTAATAAAATACATATCATTTTTATTAATAATACTTTCTACAAGTATTGTAACTGCGCAAGTAGAATTTAAAGCTAGAGTAAGTAAAAAAACACTAGGTTTAAACGAACGATTACGTGTAGATTTTTCTATGAATCAAGATGGAGATAATTTTAAAGCTCCAAAGTTTAGTGGCTTTAATATTGTTGGTGGTCCAAACCAATCTGTAAGTAACTCATGGATTAATGGTAAACGCTCATTCGAGAAAACCTATAGCTATTTTTTAGCTCCAGAACGCATGGGTGACTTTATGATAGAAGAAGCAACAATAGAAATTGAAGGCAAAACCTATAAAAGCTCACCAATAGTTATAAAAGTAACTAAAGCTATAGATAAGCCTAAAGACCCTAATAGCCCAAGTGTTGTAGCAAGTGAAAATATACATTTGGTAGCAGAGGTTTCTAAAACAAACCCTTATTTAAACGAAGCAGTTACTGTAGTTTATAAACTTTATGTTTCGCCATCAACAGGAGTTAGTAACTGGAGAGAAACAAAAGATCCAGAATTCGACGATTTTTGGAGTCAAAACATAAATCCTAAAGGTTTAAAAGCCGAACGAGGTAAATATAAAGGTGAAGATTACCAGTTTGTAATATTAAGACGTACTGTTTTATACCCACAAAAAACAGGTAAATTAGAAATCGAACCATTACAATTAGAAGTCACTGCCGAAGTGCCAACAAGACGACGCGATATTTTTGGGCAACGATTAATGAGTAAAGTTCTAGTAAATGTATCAGCAGGAAGTCGTACAATAAATGTAAAACCTTTACCAGAAGAAAACAAGCCAGAAGATTTTAATGGTGCAGTAGGTGAATTTTCAATTAATTTAAGCACCTCTAAAACAGCATTAAATGCATCAGAGTCTCTACAGGCTAAAGTTGAGGTTGAAGGAAAAGGAAACTTAAAACTTTTCGAAATCCCTAAGTTAAACTTACCAGGATCTTTAGAGGTTTACGAGCCAGAACACAACGAGAACGTACGTACAACATTTAATGGAATGCAAGGTAGTATTTCAGACAGTTATACTATTGTACCGCAATACAAAGGCAAATATCCAATTCCCGCAATTTCATTTTCGTATTTCGATCCAAAAACAGAAAGTTATAAAAGACTTTCTACTAACGAACAAATTGTAAACGTTTTAGAAGGTCCGGTTTATGGAGCTTCAGATAATAATTTAGTCACTCAAGGTAGTGAAAAACAACGTGTGGTTTTAAGTAATGATCAATTTGCTTTTATTAAAACCGAGCCTCATTTTATTTCTAAAACCCAAAAGCCGTTTTTTAAATCAACAGCATTCTGGACAAGCCTTTTAGCACCATTGTTATGTATACCACTAGCTATAGTTTTTAGAAGAAAAAGAGACGAGCGCGCAAGTGATGTAGTAGGAAACAGACTTAGAAAAGCAGACCGTTTGGCTAAAAAATATTTAGGAGCCGCAAAAAAATCTCTAGGACAAAAAGAAGCCTTTTACATAGCTTTAGAAAGAGCACTCCATAATTATTTAAAAGCAAAATTAAATATAGAAACAAGCGAGTTAAGTAAAGACAGGATTAGTGTTCTACTAACCGAAAAAAATGTAGAACAAACCGTAATTAACGATTTTATAAGTATTCTAGAAAATTGTGAATTAGCAAGATATACGCCAATTACAACTGTAACCATGCAACAAGATTACGATAAAGCAGCAAAAACAATAAACTTAATAGATAAGCAAATTAGATAAGTTTTAAATAAAAAATGAAATACTTACTCTACATATTTTTATTCTTCTTAGGAAGCGTATCTGCACAAAATGAAAAATATTTTGAGCAAGGTAATACATTATATAATCAAGGTAAATATGCCGAAGCTTTAAGTAGGTATGAAGCTATTTTAAAAACTAACGAACACTCGGCAGAGCTTTATTTTAATATAGCAAATGCGCATTATAAATTAAATCATATAGCACCAAGTGTATATTATTATGAAAAAGCTCTAGCTTTAAAACCAAACGATAAGGATATAAAAAATAATTTGTCGTTTGCTAACAACATGCGTGTAGATGCTATAGATAATTTACCAGAAGTTGGCTTATCTAAATTTGTAAAAAACTTTGCAAATATTATGTCTTTTGATGCTTGGGCAAAAGTATCTATAGGTTTGGTAGTGTTATTTGTATTATTGTATTTAGCATACTATTTTACATATACAACAGGAAAAAAGCGTTTGCTTTTTATAAGTAGTACATTAAGTGTATTTTTAGCCTTTATAGCATTAGCCTTTACCTTTTATAATTACAATTTAACTAGACAAAATAATCCTGCAATAGTTTTTGCACAAGAAGCACAAGTAAAAAGCGAGCCTAATTTAAGAAGTGACGAAGCTTTTGTTTTGCATGAAGGAACTAAAGTGCAGGTACTTGACACAGTAAACAATTGGAAAAAAATAAAACTTAGTGATGGTAAAACAGGTTGGATTCCAAATAGCGATATAAAATTATTAGACATATTTTATTAATAGTTTAACTATTATTTAAGAATCAAGATTTATATTTGCTTTTCAATTTTAAGAAAATTTGAAAATAAATATTTCTATATTTTTTACAGTGCTGTTTTTAGCAATTATTACAGCTCCATCAATAATTACTATTATTGATGACACTGCAGATGTTTCTGTTTTCTATAGCCTTTCTGAAGAAGAAGAAGAAAACGCTTGTTTTAAAATGGTTATCACAAAAACTACAGAAGACAATAATTCTTTCTTCAACACATTGCAAAGCGCAAATTTAGGATATTATTATAAAACCTATCCTAAACCTCATTTAAACTTTACTGCTCCACCACCCGATTTTATCTAAGTATTAATTCGTTAGACTTTGTAGTCCCATAAAATTATTATTTAGTAAACACTATTGAAATATTTTCAATAGTAAAAAATCAATTTAAAAAATGTTTAAAACATTAAAAAGCGACTTGCCTGCAAGTATCGTAGTATTTTTCGTTGCCTTACCTTTATGTTTAGGTATCGCATTAGCAAGTGGAGCGCCACTTTTTTCAGGATTAATAGCAGGAATTATTGGAGGTATTGTTGTAGGTGCATTAAGTGGATCTAAAATAGGAGTAAGTGGACCTGCAGCTGGATTAGCTGCAATTGTATTTGCTGCAATTGCGACATTAGGTTATAAAAACTTTTTAGTAGCTGTAGTTATTGCAGGAATAATTCAAATTCTTTTTGGAGTACTTAAATTAGGTATTATTGGCTATTATTTTCCGTCATCTGTAATTAAAGGAATGCTTACAGGTATTGGAATTATAATTATTTTAAAACAAATTCCATATTTTGTAGGGTATGTTCCACCAAAAGGAGAAGGTACATTTACAGCAATTTATAATTCAATTTTAGATATTAGTGTAGCTAATGTTACAATTGCAATTATTGGCTTATTAATTTTATTGCTTTGGCAAGAAGTATTAATAAAAAAACATAAAGTATTTAGCCTTATTCAAGGACCATTAGTAGCTGTAATTGTTGGTATTATATTTTATGTAATATTTAAAGATAATTCAACATTAGCAATACAAGGAAAAAACTTAGTAAGTGTACCAATTCCTGAAGATGCAGCTTCATTTTTAGCGCAATTTAGTTTTCCAAACTTTAATGCTATTACAAATCCAAAAGTATGGATTGTTGCATTCACTATAGCATTAGTAGCAAGTTTAGAAACTTTATTATGTGTAGAAGCTACAGATAAGTTAGACCCAGAAAAAAATGTAACACCTACAAATAGAGAGTTGTTTGCTCAAGGTACAGGAAACATTATTTCTGGTTTAATTGGAGGATTACCTATTACACAAGTAATTGTAAGAAGTTCTGCGAATATTCAGTCTGGTGGACGTAGTAAAATGTCTGCTATTGTTCATGGTTTTTTCTTATTAATCTCTGTAATTTTAATTCCAAGATTATTAAATATGATTCCTTTATCTGTATTGGCAGCAATATTATTAATCGTAGGTTATAAGTTAGCTAAGCCAGGACTTTTTAAAAAAATGTATGATTTAGGTTGGAAACAATTTATACCATTTACTGTAACCGTTTTAGGTATTATATTTATAGATCTTCTTTGGGGAATAGGATTGGGTTTACTAGTTGGTGTAATAGTTATTTTACTAAAAAGTTACCAAAACTCTCATTTCTTACATATTGAAGATAAAAGTAACGGTAAGCATAAAATAAAAATGGAATTAGCCGAAGAAGTTACATTCTTTAACAAAGGCGCTATATTAAAAGAATTAGATAGCTTGCCTAGAGACACATATTTAGAATTTGATGTTACTAAAACAAGATATCTTGATCATGATATTGTAGAGATACTTGAAGACTTTGCTTTTAAAGCAAAAGAAAGAAATATTGACATTAAATTAATTTCTAAACGAGGTGTTGTAGAAAACCCACCAAGTTTTATAGAATTCTTTCAGCTAAGACCAAAGTCTAGTATTAGTTTAAGCTAAAATGTTATGGAAAATAACAAAAGCAAAATTTTGGTACTTATCGATGTTAAAAAAAACATCGAAAGTACCTTAAAAAGCACAGTAGCTTTAGCCAATATTATAAATGGTGAGATTACTCTTTTTTATGTAAAGAAACCAACCGATGTTGTAAATGTAGATAACCAATTATCTGCAATTCGTGGAATTAACGAAGATTACACTTTAGTTGAATCTAAAATACAAAAAGCCGTTAATGCTATTTCTAAATCACATAACATTGCTATAAATTATAATTTTAGTTATGGTAATGTGAAAAATGAAATTATAAAGCATATAGATGAAAATAATCCAGACGCAATAGTAATAGGGAAAAGGAAAGCTAAAGCAGTGAACTTTATTGGTGATAATGTTACAAATTATATTATTGACAATTTTAAAGGCTTAGTAATGATTGCCTCAAGGAAGAATGTTTTAGAACCTAGTAATGAATTAAACTTAGGTGTTTTAAAAACAAATAACGATAATAAAAACTTGTTACCTCCAGATGTTTTTCTAGAGTATTCAACAAGTAAAGTGAAATCGTTTATGTTTATTAAAAATACTAATAACTCTATAGAAAAATCACCTGTTACAAATAATGACAATACAGAATATGTTTTCGAGAAAAACGAAAACGCCATAAAAAACTTGTCAAACTATATTGTTCAAAATAAAATTAATCTTTTTTGTGTCAATAGAGAAAACAATATCAAAAAGGAAAAATCTGTATTTGTAAAAAAGGAAATTAAAAATCTAATCGATAAAATAGATGTTCCTTTATTATTTACAGATTTACGAAATCAAGTAAATTAAAAATAGATGAAAAACAAATTAACCATAGTGCTATTAGCCGTTCTATTTGTGCCGTTTTTATCAACAGCACAAGATAGTAATTTAGGTAATTGGCTTATTTATATAGGAAATAAAAAGCTTAATAGTAAATGGAATATCCATAACGAAATACAATACAGAAATTACGATGCTGTTGGAGACTTAGAACAGTTGTTATTAAGAACCGGATTAGGTTATAATTTAACCGAAAATAACAACAATATTTTATTGGGCTATGGTTATATTTTATCTGAAAATTATGTAGGTGATACTAACGAGAAAGTTTCTGTAAATGAACACAGAATTTTTCAACAATTTACAACCAAACAAAAAGTAGGAAAAGTAGGTTTAAGCCATCGTTACCGTTTTGAACAACGATTTGTAGAAGACGATTTTAAAATGCGTTTCAGGTATTTTTTAGGGTTAAATATTCCATTACAATATAAAGAAGATGGCAACAACCCATTATACCTTTCAGCATATAACGAAATCTTTTTAAATACAGAATCTTCTGTTTTCGATAGAAATAGATTGTATGGTGGTTTAGGCTATAAATTTTCAAAATCTTTAAAAATAGAATTAGGTTATATGAATCAATTTTTTGAAACATCAGGAAGAGATCAAATAAACCTAATAGCCTTTGTTAACTTTTAATAAATAATATTATTTTAATAGATAATACTTTAAAAATAAGTATATTAAAAGTAACTTTAGAAACCTAACCTTAAATAAAAATGAAAAACTTTTTTTCAAACCTCAAAGGAGATGCTTTTGGCGGAATTACAGCAGGTATTGTTGCCTTGCCTTTAGCTTTAGCCTTTGGAGTTTCTTCTGGGTTAGGACCAAGTGCAGGTTTATACGGTGCTATTTTTATTAGCTTTTTTGCCGCTTTATTTGGTGGTACAAACACACAAATATCTGGTCCAACTGCTCCAATGACGGCAGTAAGTATGGTTGTAATTGCAGGAATAATTGCAGCAAACGACGGTAGTGTGGAAAAAGCATTGCCAGCAATATTAACCGTTTTTTTATTAGCAGGTTTAATACAAATTGGACTTGGCGCATTAGGCTTTGGTAAATACATAAAATACATACCATATCCTGTAGTTTCTGGTTTCATGACGGCAATTGGTGTAATAATATTGGTAACACAAATTTTACCTGCTATTGGGTACTACCCAAAAGAAGATGTAGAACTAGTAAGCCAATTCAATCCACAAGCCCAAGAACTTATTCTTGAGAATATACTTAAAGAAGAAGCTGGAGAAGGTATTTTAGTGTTAGAAGATTTTCAAGAAACTATAAAAAGAGCAAAAGCCTTAACTCAAGAAGATATAGCAAAAGAGTCTCAAACACTTGCAAAATCTGCTACATCTGGAGTTATGGGAACACTAAAATCGTTACCAAGAGCAATACAAAATATTAACTGGTTAGAGCTTATTTTAGCACTATCAACCATTTTTATAGTGTATGGCTTTAAACGTATAACAACAAAAATACCAAGTGCTTTGGTCGCATTAGTTGTAGTATCTGGTATAGCTTTTGGTTTCGGATTAGATTATAGACCAATAGAAGAGATTCCATCAGGTTTACCAATTCCAAATTTAGAAATATTTACAAGCTTTTCATTAGGAGCGATTACACCATATATTTTTACAGCAATCACATTAGCATTATTAGGTGCTATAGATTCGCTTTTAACAAGTGTAGTTGCAGATAATATGACTAAAACTAAACACAAACCAAATAAAGAATTGGTAGGTCAAGGAATTGGTAATAGTATAGGAGCAATTTTTGGAGGCATTCCAGGAGCAGGAGCAACTATTAGAACCGTTGTAAACATTAATGCTGGAGGTAAAACAAAACTATCTGGTATGATTGCAGGCGTAATGCTATTAGTAATTTTATTAGCTCTAGGTCCAATAGCATCAAAAATTCCAGCAGCAGTATTAGCAGGAATTCTAATAACAGTTGGTATTGGTGTTATGGATTATAAAGGCTTAAAAGCAATACCTGTTTTACCAAAAGATATGAAAATCGGGCCTATAAAATTAAGCTCAGAAGTATTAGTAATGCTAGCTGTATTAGTATTATCAACATTTTGGAACTTAGTTTACGCCGTTGGTATTGGTTTAGTAATTGCATCTTTATTGTTTATGAAAAAAATAGGAGATTTAACAGCTAAAAGAAGCGATGTTAAGTCTCTTAAAGAAGAAGCTTGGGCAGACGAAGTTGGGTTTCCAGTAAGGTTAAAAGAAGAAGTGTTTATAAAACACGTAAAAGGACCATTGTTTTTTGGCTCAACAAGCGAGTTTCAAGCATTATCCAAACAAATACCTAATACAGCAAAAACAGTAGTAATACGCTTGGGTAGAATGCAGTATATGGACCAATCTGGATTATACGCAATGGAAGATGTTATAGTAGATTTAAAAAAGCAAAACATGAATGTGCTCTTTGTAAATTTACTAAAACAACCACGCTATATGATGGAGCGAATAGAAATAATACCAAATTTAGTACCAGCAAAACATATATTTAAAGATTTTGATTCTTGCTTACATTGGGTTAAAAACAATGTAGAAGATAAATATTAAAAAAAATAAGTTAAATCAATTTTTCGCTTTCGCGGAAGAAAAATATTAATTAAAATGAAAAACACAGCAATAACAAAACAAGTACAAGACACATTAACACCAGATAACGTATTACAAGATTTATTAGAAGGAAACAAGAGATTTACATCAGGAGATTCTCAAGCAGTAGATAACTCAGCATTAATATCACAAACTACAGGAGGTCAGCACCCAAAAGCAGTAGTACTTTCTTGTATAGATTCTCGTGTTCCAGTAGAAACAGTTTTAGACCAAGCAATAGGAGATATATTTGTATCTAGAGTAGCCGGAAACTTTGAAAACACAGACATTTTAGGAAGCTTAGAATACTCATGTAAAGTAGCAGGAAGTAAATTAGTACTAGTTTTAGGTCATGAAGCTTGTGGAGCAGTAAAAGCAGCTTGCGATGGTGTAGAATTAGGAAACATTACACACTTACTAAGCAACATTTTACCAGCAGTACATAAAAGTGCAGAAGAAGTTGAAGGTGAAGCAAACTCATCAAATAAAGCATTTGTAGCTAAAACCGTAGAAAACAATGTACAATTAACAATAAACCGCATAAGAGAAAAAAGCCCAATCTTAAAAGAAATGGAAGATAATGGCGAAATTAAAATTGTAGGAGGTGTTTACAGTTTACAATCTGGAAAAGTAGAAATGCTTTAATAAAATTAAACTAAAAATATAACCTGCATTTGTTTAATAAAAACGGTGCAGGTTTTTTTATGCCTCAGTTTCAGTTTCTAAATCTTCATTTATAGAATCTTCAGTTTCAGCCTTAATAATATTAGGGAATAATATAGGAGCAATAGATTTTACAGGCTCATAAAGTATAGAATCCTCAATATGCTCTTCATCTATAAACGTAATTGTATTGTTCATTTTATTAAACACAATTAATAAAATACTTAAAATTAGCCCAATTTTAAGCGCACCAAAAACACCACCTAAAAGCTTATTTAAAATACCTAAAGCAGCAAAATCTGCAAGTTTAGTAAGGGCTTTACCTGCTAAAGAAATAACAACTATTATAATTACAAAAGTAATAGCAAAAGCAGTAATATTAATTGTTTTTTCTGTCCATTCTGTACCTTCCTCAAGAAATTCAGCAACAAAATAACTAAAGTGAATGGCACCATAAACACCAGCAACTAAAGCAACCAAAGAAGCAACTTCAACAAAAAGACCTTTTAAAAAACCACGAACTAAGCCAAATAAAAGCAAAGCACCTAAAACAATATCAATAACAGCCATAATAATACAATTTCAACAAATATAAACTAACTTTGCAACTTTCAAACTTTATACATTTAACTTATACATGTCAAGAGATCAAGAATTAAAAGAACGATGGAGCCTGGTAGTAGAAAAACTCTCTAACCAATTTGCAGATGGAGAAACTCTAGATTTAGACGCTATAATTTATCTTATAGGTGTGCAAGAACTAGGGCAACTAGACCGTAAATTTAAAAAAGACCATAAATTAGACTTAATGCATATAGCAATATGCAAACTATTAACACCTTACGGCTATTATGAATTCGATTTTGTAGATAAAGACGGCTGGCCACACTACAAAGTAAAAGAACAATTACCAAGCCTAAAAGCAGGAGAACAAAGTGTTTTAATGAAAGAAGCTATAGTTAATTACTTTATAGAAACAGAATATATTCAATAAATTAGGGCGTTACCCAAAGGTCGCGCTCTCGGCAGTCGCTTTTAATTTGCTTTAAGGCAAATAAAAGAGCTTCAACAAATGCCTCCATCGCTAACGCAAATCACGATAAAATTCATAAATTTGCCAATCATTTAGATACTGAAATAAATTCAGCATAAAAGATTATGATAGATAAGATAAAAGAGCTTATAGCAGAAGCAGAGGCTTTTAAAGCACAAACAATAGAAGAAGTAGAAGCTTTTAGAATTCAATATTTAGGAAAAAAAGGCTTATTAAACGATTTTTTTGCAGAGTTTAAAAATGTAGCCAATGACCAGAAAAAGGAATTTGGACAAGCAATAAACCAGTTAAAAACTACAGCTCAAGAAAAAGTAAATACTCTAAAAAGTGAGTTAGAGAATACTACTCAAGATGTAAGCGATTATGGCGATTTATCTAAGCCTGGAGCACCTGTAGAAATAGGAGCGCGTCACCCAATTTCTTTAGTAAAAAATCAAATTATAAATATCTTTTCTCAAATAGGTTTTAACGTAAGCGAAGGACCAGAAATAGAAGACGATTGGCATAATTTTACAGCATTAAACTTACCAGAATATCATCCGGCAAGAGATATGCAGGATACCTTTTTTATTCAAACCGATCCAGATATTTTATTACGTACCCATACAAGTTCTGTACAAGTACGTTATATGGAAAATAACCAACCACCAATTCGAACAATATCACCAGGTAGAGTATATAGAAACGAAGCTATATCGGCACGTTCTCACTGTTTTTTCCACCAAGTAGAAGGATTGTACATAGATAAAGACGTTAGTTTTGCAGATTTAAAACAAACACTTCAATATTTTACAACCGAGCTTTTTGGGAAATCTAAAATACGTTTACGTCCTTCATATTTCCCATTTACAGAACCAAGTGCAGAGGTCGATGTTTATTGGGGATTAGAAACCGAAGTAGATTATAAAATTACTAAAGGCACAGGTTGGTTAGAAATAATGGGCTGTGGTATGGTAGATCCTAATGTATTAGAAAACTGTGGTATCGATTCTAAAGAATACTCTGGTTTTGCTTTCGGTATGGGAATAGATCGTATTGCAATGCTTTTACACCAAATAGGAGATATTAGATTATTAAGTGAAAATAATATTAGATTTTTAGAGCAATTTAAATCTGCTTTATAAAATTCTATATTAAGTACATACAATTAAAAGCCAACTGTTAACAGTTGGCTTTTTTATTTAACAACACTTTAACTTCGTTTAGTTCGGTTTGTTCCGAACTAAGTTTTATTTTTGCCGTGTAATTATTAAAATAAGTAATAATGACGAAAGAAATATGCAGTAAAAAAATGGCACTTGTAGAAAAGCTTGGCGTCCATTTAGAAAATAGAAATAATATAGCACCTGTTGCAGCACGTATAATGGCTTACATAATTTTAACAGGAAGACGAGGTACAACTTTCGATGAGATGGTTGAAGTTTTATGCGCAAGTAAAAGCACTATTTCTACGCATTTAAATCATTTACAAGATTTAAAAAAAATAGAATACTTCACTAAAACAGGTGACCGTAAAAAATACTTTGTAATTAATAAAGATTCTGTATTCAACCATATAGATACTATGATTGAAGAGTGGGAATCTGTTAAGGCGCTTCATCTTGAAATGAAAGCTTATAAAGAAGCTATTAATGAGCAGACAACAGATGAAGAAGAAAAATTCGATCTAACCTTTCATATAAATTATCTCAAATTTATTGCAAGTGCTTCGGCATCTATGAAAGAACTAAAAGAAAACTTAATAAAAAACAAATTCAACCTTTAGAATAATGAAAACAAATAGAATAATTTCAATATTAACCATAGCTAGTGTCTTTCTAGCTTTAGCCAGCTGTGCCGACAATAAAAATGCACAAGCTGCCACAGCAAAACAGCAACAAGCTTTACCGTTTCCTGTTACACAATTACAAACAAAAACCGTTACTGGTTATACAGAGTATCCAACAACTATTGAAGGTAAAGTAAATAGTGATGTTAGAGCAAAAACTTCTGGATATATTGAAAAAGTATATGTAGACGAAGGACAAAAAGTACGTAAAGGACAAGTATTATTTAAACTAGAAACACAATCGTTAAGTCAAGATGCAGGCGCAGCAAAAGCACAAGTAAATGTAGCACAAGTTGAGGTAGATAAACTAATTCCTTTAGTAGAAAAAAACATTATTAGTCCAGTACAGTTAGAAACTGCAAAAGCAAATTTAGCGCAGGCTAAAGCTAATTATAGTGGTGTGACTGCAAATATTGGTTATGCTACAATTAAAAGTCCTATTGATGGTTTTGTTGGAGCCATTAATTTTAGAGAAGGTGCTTTAATTAGCCCAAATGATGCAACGCCACTCACAACCGTAAGTCAAATAGACGAAGTTTATGCTTTTTTTAGCTTTAATGAAGCACAATACATTGATCATTTACAACGCTCTGAAGGTCAAAACAAAGCAGAGCGTATTAAAAATTCGCCAGACTTAACTTTAGTTTTAGCAAATGGTAAGGAGTATTCTGAAAAAGGACGTATTCAAACCAGTACAGGACAAATTAACCAAAGTACAGGTACTATTCAAATTAGAGCAGCTTTTGATAATCCAAACGAAATTTTAACTAACGGAAACAGCGGAAAAATTAAATTTCCAATTGAGTATAAAGACGCTATTGTTGTACCACAAACTGCAACTTTTGAGCAGCAAGGTAATATTATGATTTTCAAATTAGGAGAAAACAATAAAGTGGAAACTTCTATTTTAAAAGTAAAAGGTACTGTAGATAACTTATATGTTGTAGAGTCTGGTGTAGCACCAAACGACAAGATTGTAGTGTCTGGTATTGGAAAACTAAGAAGCGGTATGGCAATTGCGCCTCAAGAAACTTCATTTGAAGAAGCTATTAAGCCGGTTGCAACTTTATTTAGAAATTAGATAACCACCAAACATATTTATCATGTTAAAAACATTTATTGAAAGACCAGTACTTTCAACAGTAATCTCTATTATCATAGTTATGCTAGGTGTTATTAGTATAACTACCTTACCAATAGAGGAATATCCAGATATTGCACCACCAACTATTAAAGTAACTGCAAATTATACAGGTGCAAATGCAGAGACCGTTTTAGAGAGTGTTATCGTACCTATCGAGGAGCAAATTAATGGTGTAGAAGGTATGACGTACATAACCTCTACAGCATCAAACAATGGTACTGCCGAAATTACGGTATATTTTGATCAAGAAACAGATGCAGATATTGCAGCTGTAAACGTTCAAAACCGTGTAGCTAGAGCCACACCATTACTACCACAAGAGGTAACACAAACAGGAGTTGTAACACAAAAGCAGGAAACCAGTGCTTTGATGTTTATTTCTATGTATACTGAAAATAATAACTACGACGCTACATTCATTCAGAATTACTTAAAAATTAACGTTATTCCAGCAATGCAACGTATTAGTGGTGTTGGAGATGTTAGTGTATTTTCACAACAAGATTACGCTATGCGTGTTTGGTTAAATCCAGAAAAATTAGCGTCTTATAACTTAATACCTTCAGATATTACTGCAGTTTTAGCAGAGCAAAATTTAGAAGCAGCAGCAGGTTCTTTAGGTGAAAATAATGGTGAATCATTTTCGTATACATTAACCTATAGTGGTCGTTTTAAAGACGAAGCGCAATACAGCGATATTGTAATTAAAGCTTTAGGAAACGGAGAGTTTTTACGCTTAAAAGATGTGGCAACTATTGAGTTAGATGCACAATCATACTCATCTAATGCCATGAGTATGGGTAATCCAGCAGTTTTTATGGGAATTTTCCAAACTAAAGGATCTAACGCACAAGAAATTATTGAAAACATTAAAGTGACTTTAGAAGATGTAAAAGCAGATCTTCCTGAAGGTTTAGACATTTTTGTACCATACGATACTAGTTTATTCTTAAACGCTTCAATAGAAAAAGTAATTAGCACATTATTAGAAGCCTTTTTACTGGTATTCTTAGTAGTATTTATCTTTTTACAAGATTTCCGTTCTACATTAATTCCTGCAATTGCAGTACCGGTTTCTATTATTGGTACCTTCTTCTTCTTAAATATTTTTGGCTATTCTATTAACTTGCTAACATTATTTGCCTTAGTACTTGCTATTGGTATTGTAGTAGATGATGCTATTGTTGTTGTAGAAGCTGTTCATGCTAAAATGGACGAAGGAGAACACAACCCGAAAAAGGCAACATTAACTGCAATGAATGAAATTTCTGGAGCCATAATCTCAATTACTTTGGTAATGGCAGCGGTATTTATTCCAGTAACGTTTATTACTGGACCAACAGGTGTTTTTTATGAGCAATTTGGTGTTACGTTAATTATTGCCATTTTAATTTCGGCAGTAAATGCATTAACCTTAAGTCCTGCATTATGTGCTTTATTATTAAAAGAACATAAAGAAGACGAAGAGCTAAAAGGAAAAGGACCATTAAAACGTTTTTATACCTTATTCAACCGTGGATTTAATGCAACCATTAATAGATATGGTAAATCATTACAGTTTTTATACAAAAGAAAATTTGTTTCAGTATTACTATTAATTATTGCAGGTGTTGGTATTTATTGGGCTTCAATGACAACTCCAACAGGTTTTGTACCTAATGAAGATAGAGGAATTATTTTTGCAAACATAGAATTACCTCCAGGAGCATCATTAGATAGAACAGATGCTGTTTCAAGAAAATTATATGCTCAAATTGAAGGTATAGAAGGTATAGAAGCTGTAAACTTTATTAAAGGTAGAAGTTTAATAAGTGGTGCTGGTAGTAATTATAGTTTTGGTATTATAAAACTTAAAAACTGGGATGAACGTGAAGACGAGTCGTTATCTGCACAAGCTATTACAGGAAAATTATTTGGTGTAGCAGCAGGAATACCAGATGCCAATATTATATTCTTTTCACCTCCTAGTATACGTGGTTTTGGTAACTCATCAGGTTTCGAAATTAATTTATTAGATAAATTTGGTGGTGAGTTTACAGATTTAGATCAAGCTAATAAAGACTTTTCTATGGCTTTAATGAGTCATCCAGAAATTAAATATGCACAATCTTCTTTTAGTACTAATTATCCGCAATATGAAATGGAAGTTAATGTACCATTAGCAAAAGAAAAAGGCGTAGCTGTAAGTAGTATATTTTCAACATTACAAGGTTATATAGGAGGAATTTATGCATCCGATTTTTCTAGATTCGGAAAACAATATAGAGTATATATTCAAGCATTACCAGAAGATAGAGCAGACGAGAATGCTTTAAACAGCATGTATGTGCGTACAGATTCTGGCGAGATGACGCCTATTACACAGTTTGTTACGCTTGAAAGAGTTTATGGACCACAATCGGTAACACGTTTTAACCTTTTTAATTCTACCATGATTTCTGGTGCTACTAACGATGGTTATAGTACAGGTGATGCTATTAGAGTTATTGAGGAAGAGGTAGCAAAACTACCTAGTAACTATACAGTTGCCTATTCTGGTTTGACTAGAGAAGAGGTTAATGCAGGAAACCAAACAACGTTTATATTTATACTAAGTATCTTATTTGTATACTTTTTATTAAGTGCACAATACGAAAGTTACTTGCTACCATTTGCTGTAGTATTATCATTACCATTTGGTGTATTTGGTGCCTATATAAGTACTAAATTCTTAGGGTTAGAAAACAATATATATTTCCAGATTGCCTTAATCATGCTTATTGGTCTGTTGGCTAAAAATGCCATACTTATAGTTGAGTTTGCTTTACAGCGAAGAAAACAAGGCGAGAGCATTGTAGATGCAGCGATAGATGGTGCTAAGTCACGTTTACGTCCAATTTTAATGACATCGTTTGCCTTTATTTTGGGATTAATGCCTTTAGCATTAGCTTCAGGTGTTGGGTCAGAAGGAAACAACTCTATTGGTTCTGGAGCAGCAGGCGGAATGCTTATTGGTACCATTTTAGGAGTCTTTGTTATTCCTATCTTATTTATATTATTCCAATGGTTACAAGAAAAAGTTTCGGGAAAACCAGCAGTACAAACTATTGAAGATTAAAACAATGAAATCAATAATAAAACATAAAAACCTTAGTAAAGGCGCATTAATATTAGTTGTAGCATTAACACTACAAAGTTGTTTTGTAGCTCAAGATTATGTGAGACCAGATCTAAATGCTGAAACAGAAGCACTTTACAGAACCGATAATTTACCTACAGATAGCGTATCTATTGCAGATGTCTCTTGGAAAAATTTATTTACAGACCAATACCTGCAGCAATACATAGAAGAAGGTTTGCAAAATAATATGGATGTACGTATCGCTTTGCAGCAAATTTTAGCAGCACAAGCTTATGCGAAACAAGGTAAAGCAGGTTACTTGCCTTCTGTAAATGTTGGAGCTAATTACACACGTCAAGAGTTTTCAGAAAATAGCCAATTTGGTTCAATTTTTAGTGGTGGTTTAGATACCTATGATATTACAGCAAACTTATCTTGGGAAGCAGATATTTGGGGAAAAATTAGAAGTAACAAACGTGCAACACAAGCTGCTTATTTACAAAGCGTCGCAGGACATCAAGCAGTAAAAACGCAACTGGTATCTAGCATTGCGAATACATACTATAATTTATTAGCTTTAGATGCGCAATTAGAAGTAACCAAACAAACTATTATAACTAGAGATAGTAGTGTTACTACAATTAAAGCTTTAAAGGACGCTGGACAAGTAACACAAGTTGCTGTAGACCAAAATATCGCACAGTACAATAGTGCTAAAGCTTTACAGGTAGATATTGAAGTCGCTATTTTTAAAACAGAAAATACGCTAAGCATTTTATTAGGTAAAACGCCACAAACGTTTGAAAGAAGCAGTTTAGACATTCAAAATATCGATCAAGATATCGTATTGGGTGTTCCTGCAACGTTATTAAGCAACAGACCAGATGTTATGGCTGCAGAATATGGTTTAATTAATTCATTTGAGTTAACAAATGTTGCGAGAAGTAATTTTTATCCGTCGTTAACTTTAACAGCTTCAGGCGGATTTCAAAGTTTGGAATTGGATAAATTATTAAATGCAAATTCATTATTTGCTACCATTATTAGCGGATTAACGCAACCAATTTTTAATCAAAGAAAAATTAAAACACAAAAAGAAGTTGCGCTTGCACAACAAGAGCAAGCTTTGCTTGAGTTTAAAAAGACCTTGTTAGTCGCAGGAAGTGAAGTATCTAATGCGTTATATACATATAAAGCTGAAACTAAAAAGTTTGAATTTAGAAAAAATGAAGTGGAAGCGTTACGTACAGCCGAAGCCAATTCTAACGAGTTACTTAAAAATGGTTATGCTAATTACTTAGACTTATTAACAGCAAGAGAAAGCGCTTTAAATGCCGAACTTAATATTATAGACAGTCAATTACAACAATTAGTTTCTATCGTAGATTTATATGAAGCGCTTGGTGGCGGATGGAGATAATAATTTAATAGAAATGAAATGATAACCAAAGCTCAATTGTTACAGTTTGCTATTGCTAAGTTTACTAGGTTTGGTAGTAAACACGTTACTTTAGACGATTTAGCAACTGAGCTTGGTATATCTAAAAAAACAATTTATTCTTTTTTTAAAAACAAAGAAGACTTGGTGAAATCAAGTCTAGAAAGTTTATTAAACGAGTATAAAATCGATATAAATAGGATTGTTAATAGCAATGGTAAAGATCCTGTTTTGTGTGTTATTTTAATTTACCGTAGAGGGTTTGAGTATTTAAAATACTTTAAACCCTCTTTTATTTTTGGTATACACAAATACTATCCAAAAGCTGGTTTATTATTCGATAGTTTTTCTGAAGAATTAGCGCATAAAACCATACAAAATTTACTTATTGAAGCACAATTAAAAGGAGATATAAGACCCAGAATTGATATTGAATTAATAGTTAGAATCTATTTTTTTAGAATAGATAACCTTGTGTTTAAAGAGAATAATTTATTTGAAATTTATACTAAAGATGAGCTGTTTAACCACTTGGTGCTTTATAATTTAAAAGGTATAGTAAGTGATACTTATACTAATGCATATTTAAATTAAAATTTATACTATAAAAAAAGCCTTGACAGTAATGTTAAGGCTTTTTTTGTATTGTAAGAATTTTATTATTGTAATAAGCTATATACAAACTCTGGGTAACCACGTTCTCCAGCTTCGTTTGTTAATGCTAAAAACTTTAATTTATATAAGTTTCCATCTGTATCGTTAACAATATAAAACACATTGTCTTTTAATGATGGTAAAGCGCCTGGTCCACCACCATTTCTCCAGCTGCTTCCAATTGCGCGTTGATCTGTACCAAAATTATCATTATTAATATCGTCTATGGTAAAGTTGTCGTAAGTTAATTCAGTCTCAACTTCTGTATCAATCATATAGGCAGATGCTTCTTGTTTTGCATTGTTAACTACGTAATCTGAATAACCATACGATCCATAACCTGGTATTTCATTTGTAAAAACAGTAAAGTTTAAATCCCATTCAGATTTTGTTGGTTCGATATTTACTTCTGAGTTAGCATCAAAGCTAAAAAAAGTAAAATTGTAATCTGTATTTTTAGAGATAGTAACTTCTTGGTGTGTTGTAGCATCTAAATCTGCATATTGTAATACATAATCTCCATTGTTTTGTGTTACTTTAATTTTTTTCCAACCTCTGCTGTCTCCAGTTATATCTACAGCTCCAGTTTCTGGAGTTTCTGTTCCAACTTCATATCCAAGGTTAACTAAGTAAACATAGTTGTTACTATTTGTTGCATCAATTTCTGCAATTGCAGTAGTTGTAATATCTCCATTTGGAGCATCAACATAAGCAGTATTAGCAGCATCAAATGTTCCAACGGCAATCTGTGGTTGTAAATCTTGTACTTCTTGATCTGTAGAAGACACAGCATCAATATCTGTTGTTGTTAACTGTGCTGCTGCCATATAAATGGATCCGTTAATTACAACTCTAAAATCTGTTCCAGAGTAGAATCCTAAATCCCAAGAATCACGTTGTACACTAGTAGTTGTGTTTGTACTTAAATCTACATATACTTGATTTTGTTGGTTTGGCCCACCAACAGTTGGTGCTACCGCAGCACCTTCTATTACTATATTTAAAGGTTGTAATGTTGTGTTATTATCATCGTCACTGCTGCAATTAGTAAATACTAATGCAGTTATGCAAAGCGCTAAAGTAAAAAGTTTGTTTTTCATGTTATTGTTGTTTAAAAATTTAAATTATATAATAGTTTTAGGTAATATGATCGTCCGTAACCTAATAAAAGGCTGCTGTTATTTGTGCTGTGTACACCAGTTGTAGAAGCACCATTGACATCTACACTAGTAACATCTAAAAGGTTTCTAACGCCTGCTGTAGTTTGAAATTTATTGTTAAAAAAAGATTTTTTTATAGAAGCATCCATCCAGCTATAGGCATTGGTATTGTATTTTTTAAAAGTGCTGTTTCCGTTAGCATCACTTCCTTCTGCAATGTAATTTTGTTGTTTTCCGTTGTGCTTAAAAAGTACAGTTAAAGCGGTATCCCATTTTTCAATTAAATAGGTTGCGCTTGTGTTAAGTTGAAAGGCGTATAAAAAGTCATTTTCGGCATTAACTTCATCATTCATCACTCTAGAAATACCTTGTACTGTTGCACCTAAATTAAAGGTCCAATTGTTTTGCTTTATTACGTTTTCAGAAGTAAAGCCAACTAATCTATAGGCATCAATATTTATATATTGGTATTGTAATGGTGTTGGATTAACAATGGCTAATTCAATTTTATCTTCTAAGTTGATATAGCTTAATTTTATATTGTTGGTCATGGAAATATTATTAAACCAACTGCGTTTTTTTAAGTTTAAAAATGCCGAAAAACCTGTTTCTGGATTTAAGCTTTCATTTCCTCTAACATCATGGTTAGAATCTACGAAGTAGTAGTATAGCTCTTCAAAGTTTGGCGTTCTGTAAGATGATCCAATACTTGCACGAAGCTCATAACCTTTATTAAATAAATATCTAGCACTTAATGAACCTAGTAGTTTTGATTTGAATTTTGAATTATACTCATATCTAATACCTGGACGTAATGAGAATTTGTTATTTAAATTAATTTCAGAAGAAGAGAATAGTGCAAAATTATTCTGTTTTAATGTTTTGTCTTGTTGTGTAACATCACCAGAAGCTTGAGTATCAAAACCGGTAATAAATCTAGTTTCGTAACCTAATTGATAATCAAAATTATCACTACTGGAAAGATTATTTATAGTTCCTTTAGAGAAGAATACATCACTAGATTGGTATTCCTTATTGGTTTCATCAGATTTTTCTTCGGTAACTATATAATAATTATACTCGTTTAAATCTCTTTTTTGTGTTTGGTATGATAATGATGCATTATAATTAGCTCCAGAATTTAAACGACCATTTAAACTTAAATTATTTACAAATCTATTTGTAGTGTAAACCCTATCTGTAGCAGATGGATTACTGGTTTGGTTAGAAACATTAATATTTGCTCTTACTGCAGCATCATAATAATTTAACTCTTCATTAAAATACTCAAACTTGTAAAAAAGTTTAAAATTATCTGCATTATAGTTAAGGTTTGCTTTTGTGGTAAGTTGCGTTTTTGGTAACCAGTCGTAACCACGTAAACCATCATTAAAATAATAATCTTCACCTTGTCTTTCGTTAAAAAAACCAGCAAATTGATTGCGATTAAAACCAATTTTAGCAGACCATTTATCATTAAAATTATGACCAATATTTAAAGCTTGTATATGTCTACCTTCATCAAACCAGGCATACTCATCGCTAACTGTTTCTTCTTGTACAAAAGTTTGTATTTGCCAATCGTGGTTAATAGTTTTTTTAGTAATTATATTAATTACACCAGATACAGCATTGGCACCATAATCTACTCCCATAGCGCCTTCAACTATTTCTATACGCTCAATATCATCAAGATTTATTTGTGTTAAATCTATATTATTACCTAATCCGTTATCGCTAACTAAAGGAATATTATCGACCAAAATATTAAAATATTGAGCATCTAATCCAAAAAATGAAATTGTAGAACGACCTGTTGATGCACTTGGTATAATATTTAAATTAAGGTTAAAGTTTAGTAAGTCTGCTAGATTATTGGCTGCTTGCTGATCAATTTTTTTTCTATCAATAACTATAACATTATGTACAGATTTCTTAATGGATTGAGGATTGTACTGTCCTGTAACAACTACTTCTTCAAGATCTGTTACATGTGTAGAATCTTTAAAAGTCATCTTATCTTCTTGCGCAAATAAGCTCGCAATTAAAAAAAAAGAAAAATAAACCGTTAAATAGTTTTTATTTAGAATCATTCTTGATTAAATTTGCTACAAATATATATCTTATTTTAATTCAGTCTAAATAAGAACAATGTTTTTTAAAAGAAAACCATCAAACAACTAAAAATGAAACGATTAACAATTTTACCATTATTATTAATAGTGTTTTCACTATCTGTAACAGCTCAAAGCAAGAAGAAAAAAGACCAAGAAGCTATAAAAAGCATGTGCGGTTGTTATGAGGTTACGTTTAATTTTACCGAAACTTTTAACTACAGTCAAGACTCTTTATATAAACCATCAAAAACTAAAATTGCTTCTGGTTTAGAATGGGCTCAATTAGTAGAAGACAGTGATAATAAAATTTCAATCCAGCATTTATTACAAGTTGGTAGTCCAGATGCGCCACATATTGTTAAACACTGGCGCCAAGATTGGTTATTTGAGAACACAGACTTTTATATGTTTAATGGAGACAATAAATGGACGTACCAATCTAAGCCTAAAAAAGAAGTTAAAAACCAATGGACACAAAAAGTATATCAAGTAGACGATAGTCCACGTTATGAAGGTTCTGCAACATGGGTGCATGTAGATGGAAAAAGTTTTTGGGAAAATACAACAACAGCACCATTGCCAAGACGTGAGTACACAAAAAGAAGTGATTATAATGTAACGGTAAGAGGAAATAGACATGAGATTACTAAATACGGTTGGTTACATGACCAGGATAACGAAAAAGTAATTAGAGAAACAGGAAAAGAAGACGTAATTTTGGCAAAAGAAAAGGGATATAATACTTATGTTAAAGTAGACGATAGTCGTTGTAAAGCATCACAAGATTGGTGGAAAAATAGTCAAGAAAAATGGGCTAAAGTACGTGCCAAATGGGATGAGGTTTTTGCAAGAAATCAAAACCTAGAATTACACGCTAAAGTAGATAATAAAGTATTATTTAAATACTTATTTGATGACGAAAATTACGCAACAAAAGAACAAATAAACCCATTAATTGAAAGCTTTATAGTAAAATAAATGAAAAATTTAATCACAGTAGCTATACTTTTTATAAGTATACAAATTACAGCACAAGACAACGCATTATTAAACAGAAAATTTTGGAGTCCAACTGTTTCTATTGAAGATGTAGAAAATGCAATTGCAAAAGGTAATAACCCATCGCAATTAAACAATAATAACTTTGATCCTATGGTGTATGCTATATTACAGTCCGCACCAAACGACGTTTTAAAGTTTATGTTATCTCAAGAAGGAAACGATGTAAATAAATTAACACATGACGGACGAACGTATATCTTTTGGGCAGCCTATGCCGGTAACGATACTATAATGAAATACCTTATTAGCAAAGGCGCAAAAACAGATATATTAGATGATCATGGATTTACAGCATTAAACTTTGCAGTAAATGCAGGACAAGCAAATACAAATGTTTATGATACTTTAATTGAAAATGGTGCCAATTTAAAAAACGATGTTAATCACAGTGGAGCTAATGCTTTATTACTAGCAGCACCAAATAATTTTGAATTAGTTCAATATTTTCAAGATAAAGGTTTAGACATTAACAGTAAAGATAAAAATGGAAACGGTATTTTTAATTACGTAGCTAAAACAGGAAATATTGAAACATTAAAAAGTTTAGCTGCACAAGGTTTAAACGGTAATGATCAGGCGTATATTTTTGCGAGTCAAGGCACGCGCAATAAATCTAATAGTATAGATGTGTTTCAATACCTTGAAAGTTTAGGTTTAAATGCAAAAACAACAACAAGTGATAAAGCAACACCTTTACATTATGCAACTTCTAGAAGCAAAGATTTAGAAGTTATAAATTACTTTATAGAAAAGGGAAATAATATAAATGAAGCTGATAAAAATGGAAATACTCCGTTTTTAAATGCAGTAAAAAGTAATTCGGTTGAGGTTGTAAAACACCTTTTAAATCAAGTTAAAGATATAGAACAAGCTAATAAAAAAGGAGAAACAGCATTAATGTTGGCAGTACGATATAACAGTGCAGAAGTTGTAGAATTAGTTTTATCTAAAGAAGCAAATGTTGAAGCTGTAGATGCTAAAGGTAATAATTTAGCTTATTACTTAATCGAATCTTATAACGCTAGAAGAGAAAAAGATTTTGAAAATAAATTACAACTTTTACAAAATAATGGCTTAGAGTTTACAAAACCTCAAACTAATGGTAACACATTAATACATTTATCTTTAGACAAAAATAACCTTAAGTTTTTAAAGCAAATAGCACAGTTTGAAATAGATGTAAATGCAGTAAATAAAGATGGATACACAGCGTTACATTTAGCGGCAATGAAAGCTACAGATGCTAAATTGCTAAAACATTTATTAGCTATAGGTGCTAATAAAGAGGCTAAAACTACTTTTGAAGAAACTGCTTTTGATTTGGCTTCAGAAAATGAAATTTTATCTAAAAAAGACATCTCAATAAACTTTTTAAAATAATTATTACAAATGAAAAACTTTAAACTAATTTTTAGCCTGGCAATACTAAGTCTGGCCTTGTTTTCTTTTTCAACAATTCCACCGTCAACTAAATACAAATGTATGGTGCAAATGACCAATTATACTGGCGAAGGCGCATACATTGCTATTTCATTAATTAATCCAGAAGGTGAGTACGAAAAAACACTTTATGTACAAGGTGATGATGAAGAATGGTATCATGATATTACACAATGGTGGAAATTTCAAGGTAAAGTTCGTACAGATATTGATGCTTTAACAGGCGCAACAATTTCTGGAGGTGAACGCGCCATTAGCGTTATAGAAATAGAAGACTCTAAAATAGATTCTGGTTACAGCATACGTTTTGAAACCGCTGTAGAAGATCAAGAATATTACACAAAAGATGTAGAATTTTTACTAACATCAGAGAGTGTGAAAAGTAAAAAGGAAGGCACAGGATTTATTCGTTATATACGTTTAATGCCTAACTAAACACGTATCTATGATCATTTCTATTTGGAGGTATAGTCACTTAGCATTAGCTATAACTTCTTTTGTATTTGTCTTTTTAGCCACAATTACAGGAATTGTACTCGCTTTTCAGCCAATTTCAGAGCAAATACAACCTTTTAAAATAGATGGTATAGAGCAGTTAAATGTAGAGCAAACCGTTGCTACATTTAAAAAACAATATCCAGAAATTATTACAATAGAAGTAGATGCAAATCAATTTGTATCTGCTTCTGTAATAACAAAAGATGGCGAATCTTTAAACGGTTATTTTAACCCTAAAACCGCTGCTTTTTTAGGCGAAAAACCCGAAGTATCAAACCTCTTTAAATTTACAACAAATTTACACCGCTCGTTATTTTTAAAAGGCGTTGGTCGTTTTTTTGTTGGCTTAGGTTCATTTTTATTGTTTCTAATTGCATTTACAGGTTCCATTTTAATTATTAAGCGCCAAAGCGGCATTAAAAAGTTTTTCTCAAAAGTTGTAAATGAAGATTTTGCCCAATACTGGCATGTTATTTTAGGTCGATTATCTTTAATACCAATAATTATTATAACACTTACAGGTGTTTATTTATCGTTATTAAAATTTGACATAATTCAAGAAAAAAAAGAAAAGCACAATATAAATTTTGAAACTATAACTGAAGCAGAAATAAAACCTGAAACTTCTGTATTTAAAACCACTGCTTTAAATCATGTAGAAACTTTAGAGTTTCCGTTTTCAGATGATGAAGAAGATTATTTTACTTTAAAACTAAAAAATAAAGAACTTCTTGTACACCAATATTCTGGAAAAGTTTTAAGTGAAGTTAAAAACCCGCTAGTCACTTTTTTATCAAACTGGAGTTTAGTTTTACATACAGGAAAAGGCAGTATACTTTGGTCTGTTATATTATTAATAGCTTGTATAAACATTTTGTTTTTTATCTATTCTGGTTTTAAAATGACTATAGATAGGCGTAAAAAAACGGTAATCCCAAAAAATAAATTCAACAAGGATAATGCAGATATTATAATTCTTGTAGGATCAGAAACTGGTAGTACTTACCATTTGGCAACAGCCTTTTTTAAAGGTTTGTTAGATAAAGGTAATCGTGTTTTTATTTCAGATTTAAACAGTTATACCAGTTATAAAAGTGCCACGCAACTTATTGTGTTAACATCAACTTATGGCGAAGGTGAAGCTCCATTAAATGCTAAAAAGTTTTTAACGCTATTACAAAGTGTAAAGCAAGAGCGTTTAATACATTACGCCGTTGTAGGTTTTGGCTCGCTACAATATCCAGAATACTGCAAATACGCACAATTAGTAGATGCTAATTTACAAGTGCATTCACAATTTCAACCCAATATGGAATTGTTTAAAATCCATAACCAATCGGAATTGGAATTTAAAAATTGGGCTACAAAATGGAATAATATTGTTGCTTCTGGTTTAGATGTAACCAATTTAAAAGTGTCTAATAAGCCAAGAAAAGAACAGGTTTTTACAGTTGTAAATAAAACCGATGTTAATATAGATAACACGTTTTTAATTACCTTAAAACCTAATAAAAAACTTAAATTTAAGTCTGGCGATTTGCTCTCTGTAATTCCAGAAAAAGATAAAATAGAAAGGCTTTATTCTATTGGTAAAATAGATGGTAATATTGTTATAAGTGTAAAAAAACATGAGTTTGGTGTGTGCTCCAATTATTTTTATAATTTAAAAAGTAATACTCAAATAAAGGCAGTTATAAATCATAACCCAAGCTTTAATTTACCTAAAAATGTACATAATGCAGTTTTTATAGCAAATGGCACAGGAATAGGACCGTTTTTGGGTATGATGCAACACTCCAAACCTGTTACAAAGCATTTGTTTTGGGGAGGAAGAACACAGCAGTCGTTATCTCTTTATAAAAGCATTATAGATGGTAGTTTAAAAAGCCACACATTAACTAGTTTTAATGTGGCTTTATCTCAAGACACTAGCGATAAAATTTATGTACAAGATATTCTAGAAAAACAACACACTATTATAGCTGAAGTTTTAAAAACTAAAGGTGTAATAATGATTTGCGGTTCTATTGCTATGCAAAACCAAGTGTTAGAGGTTTTAAATACTATAACAACTGAAACACTACATTTACCATTAAGCGTTTTCGAGCAAAACAATCAAATATTAACCGACTGTTATTAATCTTTAAAACAATACTATGTGTAAAGGAATAGAGGCAATTAATAAAACAGCTAAAGGCGAATTAAATTTTTGTAGAAATTGCCAGCAGTTTCATTTAGAATTTAATAATATTTATTTTGAGTTTACGCCTGTAGAGTATAAACAGTTTAGAAAATACGTGTTGTTAATCGAGTCTGAGTTTTGGGAAAGAAAGTATGCAAATGCTAATGTTAGACGCAAAATTCCTATTCCAACATTACAAGAAAATTTAGTTTTAATGTTTAATAGGCAAGAAGTTGCAGAGCTTAAAGCTTTAATTAGTTATAAAAAAGAGGCTGTTTTTAATAGTATTTTAAATGTTGATGATATAGATTATACCTTTATTATTAATTAAGGATAAGAGACTTTAATATTGTGTAAATTTGCACAAAATTAAATTTTAAGAGATTTAAATTCATGAAAAAAGACATTACTATTCCTGAGGTAAAAGATATACATGTTGCTGTTGTACAGGAAGAACATATAGAATATAAAACTTTAGATTGGAATGCTTACATTATAAATAATAGCGATCAAGATTTAGATACTGTAATTATAGTGTCTCAAGGTTATAATGATACTAAAATGACACCACCAATGCGTCATACAATAGCTAAACTTCCAGCAAGAAGTTATGCTAAAATAGAATATTTACAAACTAAGGTGCTAGCTTTAAATAATACTTTTAAAATTACTTTTTTTGAAGGTAATACAATGTACGATAAAACGTATTTGTTTAGAAAAAATACGATAAACGATAAGGCTTTGCAACGTGTACCATTAATGCAATTAAAAGGTATTTTGGTTAAGTAACTAATCTCACTTGGTGTGCGTTAGCGATTGCAGTAGAAATCCTTTTTATGAGGCACGATTAAAAAGATTGTAACGTAAAGCGCGACCTTTAGGTAACGCCCAAATAAATATATAAATTAAAAAATCCCTTTAGCTAAAGGGATTTTTTTTAATCTAATTTATCGGTTAGTTTTTTAAAGACCTTTTTGGCGTCTTTACCTTCGTAAAGTACAGCGTGAACAGCATTTATTATAGGTAATCTTGTTTTCTTTTTGTTTTTCTCGTTTAATAAATAGGCGCTTTTTGTGGCATAATATCCTTCGGCAACCATATTCATTTCCATTTGTGCAGATTTTACGGTGTAACCTTTACCTATCATGTTTCCAAACATACGGTTTCTTGAAAATACAGAATAACCGGTTACTAGCAAATCTCCCAAATAAGCCGAGTTGTTAATGTTACGTTTCATTTTATGCATTTTTTTTATAAAACGCTTCATTTCTCGTATAGCATTACTCATTAAAACACTCTGGAAATTGTCTCCGTATCCTAAACCATGCGCAATTCCGGCTGCTACAGCATACACGTTTTTAAGCATTACGGCATATTCTGTGCCTATAACATCGTCACTAATTTTAGTTTTTATGTAGTCGCTTGATAAAGCGTCTGCAATTAATTGCGCTTTATTAGCGTCTACACAAGATATTGTAAGGTACGATAAACGCTCAAGCGCAACTTCCTCTGCGTGACATGGACCGGCAATAACACCAATGTTTTCAAAAGGGACATTGTAATTATCATGAAAATGTTCTCCTAATAATTTACCTGTTTCTGGTATTATACCTTTAACAGCACTTACTACTATTTTATTGGTTAATGGTAATTGTAGTTTTTTTAATTCATCATTTATAAAGGCAGATGGTATAACAAAAATTAAAACATCTGCAAGTTCTACCATTTCGTTAATATCGTTAGTAATGGTTAATTGTTCTAAATGAAATTCTACCGAACTTAAATAACTTGGGTTATGTTGCTCTTTAAGCAAGTGCTCTTTGGTATATATGCTTCGCATATACCAACCTACTTTCTCTTCGTTTTCGCACAGCATTTTTACAATAGCTGTAGCCCAACTCCCAGAACCAAAAACCGCAAATTTTAATTTTTTAGACATATTTTAGTTTCAATTATAATTCAAAAATACATAATTAATAACAGTTGATAAATGGCTTGTAATAAGAAAATTCCAATTTTGGCACAGCTTTTGAAATCTTACTAATATCAATCCTTAAAACAACAATTATGAAAACATTAAAATTACTCACAGGTTTTGCTTTAATAGCAACATTATTTACCTCTTGTGTAACAGAAGTGGTTGTAGACGATTTTAACAACGGACCAACACCAGGTATAAGCGTAAATCAATTACTTAATTCTTACGAATTATGGTACGTAGATATAAACGAAACTATTGGTACAGGCGAAACACCATTTTTACAAATTGCTTTTACCATATCGTTTAGAAACGGTACTTTATATGCTAATAACAATTTGGTTGGTATTGGTAGTCAAGGTAATGGATTTGGTATCCCAATTGGTTATTACGATGCTTATAATATGATATTAGATACAGATCACGATATAGATGGTTATGATAGTTTTGATGTTTACCAAGTAGATTATAATACCATAGAGTTGTATAACCCGTTTAACGACACATCATATTTTTTAAATGGTTACCAACGTTCTAATTTTGATTACGATTATGTTTTTTATGATAATCTTCAATATTTTTTGCAAGAATATGAAGCATGGGAAAAAACATATACTAGTGAGTTTGGAGCATTAAACGAGTTTGATAATGAAAATTGGTTACAGTTTTTAGCCGGTGGAAACGACTCTACATTTAGAAGCTCACAAGATCCAGCAGGTACAAACCCTAATAATATATATTGGGATTTTACAGGAGATTATGCTGTGCAGGATATTAGCGGAAACTTTTACCTTAAAAACCTTATTTTAGATTACGATTATTTTGATAATGAATATTTTGAACTAAGTGTAATTAATGATCAAAGAGTAGAATTGCTACATCCAGATTCTGGTACAATTTACGAGTTTACTGGTCGTGGTTATATAGAGTATTTAAAAGAAGGTACTACAGTAAATAAAAGTAAATCTTCTGGTGATAAAAAACGTAAGCAACGTACACCAAAGGTTGAAAATAAAAGAGAAAACACTAGAGAGAAAGTTTAAAATTATATACAAATATTAAAACTGCTTTAAAAGTATAATTAGAGCAGTTTTTTTATGTTATTTATCGAAATTTAAGACAATAATAAGAGTGATAAGTTGCAATTGAACTAGTTTTTCTCCAACTTTACAAGACATATAATTATTAACAACTAAAAATAAAATACAATTATGGGATTATTTTCATTTATTAAAAATGCTGGAGCTAAAGTTTTTGGCATAGGAAAAACGGATAAAGAAGAAGCTGCTGAAGCTGCTGCTGCAGAACTTAAAGAAGAAGTTGCGGCTGCTAGAAAATTAGAAGAAACAATTAGAGATCTAGATTTACAGGTCGAAGGTTTAAGTGTACACATTGATGACGACGCAGCAACAATTTCTGGTATGGCTCATGATCAAGCTACTAGAGAAAAAGCAATTTTAGTTGTTGGTAATAGTAATGGTATTGCAACTGTAGACGACCAAATGACGGTTGAGCATAAAGAACCAGAAGCGCAATTTCATACAGTAGTAAGTGGAGATACGTTAGGTAAAATTGCTAAAAAGTTTTACGGAAATGCTATGGAGTATCCTACAATATTTGAAGCTAATAAGCCTATGTTAGAGCATCCAGATAAAATTTATCCAGGTCAAGTATTACGTATACCTGCTTTAGATTAGGTTAAAAATAGATATAATAAAAAAAAGCCAACTTTTAAGAGTTGGCTTTTTTTTCCGCTATTAACCAAATTCTAGTATAATAAGGCCTACTTTACTATCTAGAATTTTACTTAGTCCTATTCGTTTTTTTTGAATGGTTTAAGTAAATGATATCAATCAAAAAGGATTTATAAAACCCTTTAGGTTAGTTGATTTACTCAAAACTATGGCAACTCAAAGAGTCTTACAAATCAATTTTTAACTTAAATGTGTATTTTATCGAAAAAAGGTGATTATTAATAGTTTTCCTTACGGTAAATACCGTAAAATATTTTTTTGTAAGAAAATAACACAGAAAAAATTAAAAAATGTTTTAAAAAAAGAAAACCAACTCCTAAGAGTTGGTTTTTTTTCGCTATTAACCCAATCTAGTATAATAAGACCTACTTTATTATCTAGAAATTTATTTAATTTCATTTTGTAGAATAATGAAAAATTAAATAAATAGTCCAAGTTTAAAAAAACTAATTCGCTGTTTTAAACTTACATTTTCAAAATTATTAGAAAGGAAAAGGCCTTGCAAAAATAATTTTGTTAATTGTGTGCATTTCATCGAAAAAATAGGTGATTGTGCATTTCATCTTACGGGAAAAACCGTAAAATTAAAATTTGTAAGAAAAAACAACATTAAAATTGCGCTTTTAACCTGTTAAAATTCACTTAATCTATTTGTAAAAATTCATTTCGTCTAAATATTCCCAAACATTTTTTGGTAATAAAGGCACAACATTTTTTCCTTGCTTGATTGCTTTTCTAATCATTGTAGATGAAATTTCCATTATTGGAGCATCAACACTATGTATTTTTTTGTGATTATTAAATTGCGTGTCAATTTTACCTTCCGATATTCTTGGATAGACATAAATATTATGGTTTTCTAGGATAACTTCGTAGTTTTTCCATTTATGAAAACTTTTTAAATTGTCTTCTCCCATTATTAACGAAAACTCATGATTTTCGTATTTTTCTTGTAAATACGTAAGTGTATTTATGGTATAATTAGGTTGTGGTAAGTTAAATTCTATATTACTTTCTTTTAGCTTGTCATAATCTTTAGTGGCTAGATAAACCATTTCTAAGCGTTGGTGGTTGTCTAGTAAAGTGCTTTTCTTTTTAAAAGGATTATGTGGTGTAACTACAAACCAAATTTGGTCTAAATCACTATTTTCTACTAGTTGGTTAGCAATAATTAAGTGACCAATGTGTATTGGGTTGAAAGAGCCAAAATATAGACCAATTTTCATACTTGTAATATTTTAATAAAGTTTAAACTGGTATAGGTCTTATTTTTTTTTTATTTCTGAAATTAAAAAATGACCAACTACAGCTTCAGCTTCATGTAGTGCTTTTTCTAAATTATCATTTTCTATAATTGTATCAAAAAGTGGTGCTGTAGCTAATTCTGCACTTGCTTTTGCTACGCGCATACTTATTTTCTCATCACTTTCTGTTTTTCTGTTTTTTAACCTTATTTTAAGTTCGTCTATGCTTGGTGGTTTTACAAAAACAGCTAAGGTTTGTTCTGGGAATTTTCGTTTTATACGCAAACCTCCAGAAACATCTATATCGAAAATTACATTTTTTCCTAATGCCCAAAGACGTTCTACTTCGGTTTTTAAAGTACCATAAAAATTATCTCTGTAAACTTCTTCCCACTCTAAAAAATTGTCTTCTTTTATGTGTTGTTTAAATTCTTTTGCAGACATAAAATAGTAATCTTCTGCATGAACTTCTGTACCTCTTTTTTCGCGTGATGTTGCAGAGATTGAAAAGGCTAGATTTAATTCTTTTTGTTTTAATAAATGCCTAACAATGGTTGTTTTACCAGAGCCAGATGGTGCTGAAAATACAATTAGTTTACCTTGTTTCATTTCCTTTTTTTAATTGTGCTTCAACTGTGTTAAGCATGTTTTTTTATTGTTTTTAAAGAACATTTAGTAATTGTTCTTTAATTTTTTCTAACTCATCTTTCATTTGCACAACAAGTTGTTGCATTGGTGCATAATTACTTTTAGAGCCTATAGTGTTAATTTCTCTACCCATTTCTTGACCAATAAAGCCTAATTTTTTTCCATTAGAATCTTTAGAGTTTAAGGTTTCTATAAAGTATTGTAAATGGTTTTGTAAACGTACTTTTTCTTCGGTGATATCAAACTTTTCTATATAGTAAACAAGTTCTTGTTCAAATCTATTTTCATCGTATTTTTCGCGAAGTTCTTCAACACCTTTTTTAAGTCTTTCTCTAACGCCTTCAACACGTTCTGGATCCATAATAATTACTTGTTGTAGTAAGTTTTCTATGGTTGCAACGCGGTTTTTAAAATCGGTTTCAAGTACTTTACCTTCGTTAAGTCTATAGTCGTTTATGGCAGAAATAGCTGTTTTAATTTCGGCTTCAATGTGTTTCCATTCATTTTCATCAATTTCTTCTCGCTCTGTATTTAAAGCGTCTGGAAAACGTACTGCCATTTTTAAAAGCTCTATTTCATCTCCCGCAACTACATTTTTAAGTTGTTGCATGTATTGCTTTACAACAGGTGTATTTATTTTAGTCGATGTATCCTCGGCAGTGGCTTCAACATAAATAGAAAAATCTATTTTACCTCTATTTAATTCTTTTGCCATTAATTTACGTAAGTAAAGCTCTTTTTCTCTATAAATTGAAGGCATCCTGGCATTTAAATCCAGGTTTTTGCTATTTAGAGATTTTAACTCTATTGTAATTTTTTTTGTAGGTAATTGTAAAACAGACTTACCGTAACCTGTCATTGAGTGAATCATAACTAAATTGTAAAGTTGAGCAAAAATAAGTGTTGTAAACACAGTAGGCAAATAAAAACCAACCTTATACTTACCATGTTATGGCTTATTATGCTATATATTTTGTGTTTTAAATTACGGTTTATTATAATAATTAATAAAAACAGTATTAGTATAAAATAGTATTTTTGAAATCTAAAATAATGAAAATGTACAAAAAACAGTTTGAAATTCGTTGGAGTGATGTCGATGCAAATAGACACTTAGCCAATTCTGCATATACTAATTTTATGAGTCATACTAGAATGGCTTTTTTAATAGAGCATGGTTTTACCATGAAAGAATTAGCTATGCATAATATTGGGCCAGTTGTCTTTTATGAGCATATGCATTATTTTAAAGAAGCGTTTATGGGACAACCAATAACAGTCTCTTTAGAAGTGTCTGGTTTAAGTGAAGATGGTACTTTTTTTAAGTTTGACCATAACTTTTATAACCATAAAGGAGAAAATATTGCCTTTTGTGAAATGCTTGGTGCTTGGATAGATTTAAAAGCTAGAAAAATGACCAATCTACCAAAGGTTTTAATGGATTTAGCAGATAAGTTTCCAAAATCTGAAGCTTATAAGATTCTTACAAAAGAAGATACCCGAGCTAATGGTCGTGTACCAAAAAACCTAGAGCTATAATTTAGCTTTAGGTTTTTTAGTTACTAAATATACACCTGCAAATATTAAAGCAGAAGCTATTAGTTTTACAGGTGTTATAGTATCACTACCCATAATTATAGCAAATATTCCTGCGATTACAGGTTGTAAATATATAAATGTTGTAACGGTTGATGCTCTTAAGTGTCTTAGGGCTAATGGGTTTAGTATGTAGGTTCCAAAGGTTGCTGCCAATACTACAAAAGCAATGGAAAAATAAATATATGGTGTAAATGTACTTATATCTACGGCTAATAAATCGTTATATCCAAACGGTATTACTAAAAACAAACCAAATAAAAACAACCACCTTATAAACGTAAATGGGTGATATTTACCAGTTAATTTTTTTATAATAATAATGTAAATACTGTAAGATACAGCGTTAATAAAAACCAAGGTATTACCTAAAAGAATATTGTCGCCATCTAAGTCAGAACGACCGTAAACACTAAGTACTACAGCGCCAAGAAACCCTAAAATTACACCAAAAACCTTTAAATTAGTAATGCGCTCTTTTAAATATACAGCCGAAAGTATTAATACTATAATTGGTGCAGTAATCATTATCACAGATGCGTGTATAGGTGATGTGAATGATAAGCCTTTAAAAAACAAAAGCATATTTAGAGCTACACCAAATATTGCAGCGTAGAAAAAAGTTAAATAATCTTTTTTCTCTATTTTTTCTTTAGGACCTAAAAAACTAAATAACCAAAATAAAATAGTTGCTCCGGCTACTCTTACAACAATAAAACCAGATGGTTTTAAAAATCCACCAGTAAGTACATCTTTAGCAAATGTAAAATTTAAGCCATAAAAAAGTTGTACAAAAAACGCAGCAATAAGCGCCCAATATCTAGTTTTCATTCAATTCTTTTTTAACAGCTTCTACATTAGCTTTAGAGTTGCCAATAAAAATTTTATTGTTTAAAATAAAAACAGGCCTACTTAAAAAAGTATAATGTTCTAAAATAAGATTTCTAAAATTTGTTTCTGATAAATTTTTATTTTTTAAATCTCGCTGCTTGTAAAGCGTTGCTCTTTTACTAAAAAGAGATTCGTAACTTCCAGAAAGCGTTTTCATTTCGTCTATTTGAGATTCTGTAATAGCTTCATTTTTAATATTTTGAAGCACTACAGACTCTGGCAAATCAAGTTCTTTTAAAATACGAATACACGTACTACATGATTTTAAATAATATACTTTATCAATCATTTTAAAATTTGAATTTGTTTTCGTTAATACGAAAAGCTAATTTTTAACATTACAAAGTAAATTCTTTTGTGTTAGATTCTATTATATTTATAAAAAAAAGAATTATGGATTTTACTTTTGATGTTTTTGCAAAAACAAGAGGCTTTTTTAAAGCTTATTTAGAAGAGCTTTCATTAGCACAACTTAATGCTATACCTAATGGTTTTAATAATAATATTATATGGAATATTGGGCATAGTATTGTTACCGAGCAGATACTGGTTTATAAATTATCAGGCTTAGAGCCAAATGTAAGTGAGACGCTTATTGAAAAATATAAAAAAGGTACGAAACCAGATGGTAAAGCCACTCAAGCAGATGTAGATGAATTAAAAGCATTAGCTTTTTCTACAATAGAACACACAAAAGCAGATTTTGGTTCTCAAGTATTTAGCACATTTAATGAATATACATTATCTACTACAGGTAACACGTTAACAAATGTTACACAGGCAATACAATTTGCTTTAGTACATGAAGGTATGCATGCAGGATATATTTTGGCGTTATTAAGAGCTTTAAAAGTTTAAATAATCATTCGCCAGAGTATATGGTACAATAAACTCTATTACATTATTGCTTCCTGTTATAAACGTATCGTAAAAAATAATTACGCCTTCTTCATTAAAGCCTAAGTTTTTTGGAAGTTTGAAGTCATTATTATTAAATGCCGAAATACGATCGTCTGTAGCAGAAAGTAATTCTTTGTCGTAATATTTTTTTGCTAATGCTGTAAAAGCTGGAATATCATTAATCAAGTCTTTAGTTTGTAAAGTTTTGCCCGTTTTAATATTAAAATTAAAAAATTTAAATATTAAATTACTGTGAGCGCCACCCGTATTTATACTAGAGTTCATGGCTATAGAAACCAGTGTTTCACTTTTGTAAATAATTTCGCCATCAACTAAAACCTCCCAAGCAGGTAAGTCTGTATACAAGGTTTTTCCAATTTGAGATTTAAAATCTAAATATGCTTTTTTAAATGCCGCAATACTATTTGTTGTATTAGCTTCATTGCTGTTTAAATTATTAATATCTAAAGCATTGTTTACAAATTGATTTAAAGTATTATTAATTTGTTTTGCAGCATTAGTAGCTCCTTCAGCTTTAGGAATATTAATTTCAATAGTAGCATCTGTATCTTCAACAATACTAATTTCTGAAAAATTTAGAGACACTTCTTCTTTACACGATAAACAAATGTTAAGAAATAACAGTATAGCAAAAAGCTTTGTTAGTTTTAAAAAGGAAGTGTTAAGCATAAACTAAAGGTTTTAATTCAATTTGAATACAACGAATTAAAGGCTATTTTTGGTATAATCAAAAAACCAAAAGTTGTTTTTTAAATTAATTTAAATAGACATTAATGAAATTTAATACAAAAACCATACATGGAAAACAGCAGCCAGATTTAGCATATGGTGCTGTAATGCCACCAATATATCAAACTTCAACTTATGCACAATCTACACCTGGTGAGCATAAAGGTTATGAGTACTCTAGATCTAAAAATCCAACACGAGACGCTTTAGAAAATGCATTTGCAAGTATAGAAAACGGTGAGTTTGGGTTGGCTTTTGGTTCTGGATTAGCTGCTATAGATGCGGTATTAAAATTATTAAAATCTGGAGACGAAGTAATTTGTACTAATGATTTATATGGTGGTACATATAGACTATTTACTTCGGTTTTTAAAAACTTTGGTATTACATTTCATTTTGTAAATATGGATAATCCAGATGCCATTGAAGCTTATATTAACGATGATACAAAATTAATTTGGGTAGAAACACCTACTAACCCAATGTTAAATATTATAGATATTGAAGCTACGGCTGCAATAGCTAAAAAACATAATATATTATTGGCAGTAGATAATACTTTTGCAACACCATATTTGCAACAACCTTTAGATCTTGGAGCAGATATAGTTATGCATTCTGTAACAAAATATATTGGTGGACATAGTGATTTAGTTATGGGAGCATTAATAGTAAAAGAAAAATTACTTGCAGAAAGATTATATTTTATACAAAATGCTAGTGGAGCAATATGTGGTCCGCAAGATGCTTTTTTAGCGCTTCGCGGAATAAAAACACTACACGTTAGAATGCAACGCCACTGTGAAAATGGTAAAGCGATAGCATTGTATTTAGCGTCACATCCCAAAGTAGAAAATGTATATTGGCCAGGATTTGAAAGTCATCCTAATCATGAAATAGCAAAAAAACAAATGAAGGATTTTGGAGGCATGATATCTTTTACTACAAAAGGCAATGACTACAATAAATCTATAAAACTTATAGAAAATCTTAAAATTTTTACTTTAGCAGAGTCTCTTGGTGGTGTAGAATCTTTAGCAGGACATCCAGCAAGCATGACGCATGCAAGCATACCAAAAGAAGAACGTGAAAAAACAGGTGTTGTAGATTCTTTAATTAGGTTAAGCGTTGGTATAGAAGATGAAGAAGATTTAATTAATGATTTAAAACAGGCGTTAGGATAATTTTAAAAAAAACTCAAGTTAAAAACTTGAGCTTTTTTATATAAATATGTTTTTAATCTAAGTAATAAATATAACCAAAATTTAGCCACACTAACCAATCGTTATATTTGTTGCTATCTAAAGTGTGATCCAGTCCATCAATCCAATCGCTAAAATAATATTGACCTCTAAGGTCTAACATTAAATCTGATAGAGGAGTAAGTTTATAACGAACACCAATACTACTTACTATAGACCAAGTCGTTCCAGAGGTTACATCTATAGGTTCTGGAAAATCTGGAGATAAATTAGGGTTGCTAGTATACCAAGGAGCATAAAAGTTACCCATATTAGTAATATCACCATTGGCATAGCTTGTGCTAACTTTTGGATTATAAGACACGTAATGCGCACCAAAACTAACAAAAGGAGCAAACTTGTATCCAAATGCTTGAAATGATCTAATACTTAAAGGAAAATATTCTAATTGCATACCAATATCAAAATTATTGGCAGATCCTGTATGCGCTCTTAATTTATCTGCATCTGTTGAGGTTCTATATGGTTCAACATATTCGCCAATATGTTCTAATTTTGCAGTATTGTAAGAAATTTCGGTTCTTAATTTAAAATGGTCATTAAAATAATTATCTGTAGTATAGCAGTTACAATCTGCTCTGTAAGCAAAATTTATATAATGTACTAAACCAATACCAATACCACTGTTTCCGGCATTCGTTTCTAAATCAAAACGTTCACCATAATCAGATTTAAACGCGGTGGGACCAGCAATAATACCAATTTCATGAGAGAAACCTAATTGAGCTATAACTGTTTGTGAGGCTACTAAAATAAATAGTATCTGAGCTAAATGTTTAACTTTAAGCATATTCAAGATTAGGTTTAGAGGCTTTTTATGTTAGCAAATATAAAAAAATACGATAAACCCACAAGTATTATAGATAAAATGCAGTAACTAAATTTAAATTGAGCGAATTTTTATTTTGCGAATTTCAAAAAAAATGTACTTGTTTTTTAAAGATAATGTATATTTGTAATCATTATTAATAATATAATATTAATGTCATAATTTTAAATACATGGAAAGCAAAATTCAAGCATTCTTAGATCTGGTAAAAGAAAAAAATAATCATGAACCAGAATTTTTACAAGCTGTTCATGAGGTTGCCGAGACCGTAATCCCATTTATAGAAGAGAACCCACAATATCAAAATAAAATGTTATTAGAGCGCATGGTTGAGCCAGAGCGTACAATAATTTTTAGAGTACCTTGGATTGATGATAAAGGTAATACACAAGTTAATAGAGCCTTTAGAGTAGAGTTTAACTCTGCAATTGGTCCTTATAAAGGAGGTTTACGTTTTCATCCTTCTGTAAATTTAAGTATTCTTAAGTTTTTAGGGTTCGAGCAAGTGTTTAAAAATGCTTTAACAACATTACCAATGGGTGGTGGAAAAGGTGGAAGTGATTTTAACCCAAAAGGAAAAAGTGATAATGAAGTGATGCGTTTTTGCCAATCTTTCATGTCTGAATTATTTCGCCATATAGGAGCAAATACAGATGTTCCTGCTGGAGATATAGGAGTTGGTGGCCGTGAAATAGGTTATATGTTTGGTCAATATAAAAGACTTAGAAATGAATTTACAGGTGTATTAACAGGTAAAGGTTTAAGTTATGGAGGCTCTTTAATTAGACCAGAAGCTACAGGATATGGTTGCGTATATTTTGCAAAAAATATGTTAGCAACAATTGGAGATACTTTTGAAGGAAAAACAGTTGTTATTTCTGGATCTGGAAATGTAGCGCAATACGCTTGCCAAAAAGCAACAGAGCTTGGTGGTAAAGTTGTAACAATGTCTGATTCTTCTGGATATATACATGATAAAGATGGAATAGATGCAGATAAATTAGCATTTATTATGGAGCTTAAAAATGTGAAGAGAGGAAGAATTAGCGAATATGTTAATGAATATTCTTCGGCTACTTTTCATGAAGGCGAAAGACCTTGGAGTGTTGATTGTGATGTGGCTATGCCATGTGCAACTCAAAATGAATTAAATAAAGAAGAAGCTGAAGCTTTAGTAAGTAATAAAGTTATAGCTGTTGCAGAAGGTGCAAATATGCCTACAACTCCAGAAGCTATTGAGGTATTACAAAAAGCAAAAGTATTATTCTCTCCTGGTAAAGCATCTAATGCTGGTGGTGTTGCTACTTCTGGATTAGAAATGAGTCAAAACTCGTTACGTTACAACTGGACGAGAGAAGAGGTTGATGCTAAATTAAACCAGATAATGAATGATATTCATGCTTCTTGTGTAAAGTATGGTACAGATAAAGATGGTAATGTAGATTATGTAAAAGGTGCAAATATTGCAGGTTTTGTAAAAGTTGCAGATGCTATGTTAGCGCAAGGTGTAGTTTAATAATTACAACTTATTTATATAAAAAAAGCTTCCATTTTTGGAAGCTTTTTTAGTTTTTGAAAGGTTTTAATTCGCTTAGTAAATTTATATTACGTTCTACAATTTCTAAAATCACAATATCTGGTTTAAAACTTTCAATTTCGGCTTTAGTAAATGTATATTTTTTTAGATATAGGGTTTCAGCAAAACTTTCATTAAAAAAAGAATACCAGTAATTTGCAAACGAATCTCTAAACTGTAACATTTTATATTGTTTAGTTTCATTTTTAAATCTCATTTTATTTTTTTCAGAATAAATTTCTTTTACCTGAGTTTTTTTAATTTTTGTATACTTATTATAAGTTTCTGCTTTAACCTGATTTATCATTTTTATTAAATCACCTTCAGTATAATTTTCTTGTTCAATTTTATAATCTTGTATTTTAGTTTTTTCAATATTAAAATCTTTATTTATAACATCTATTGTATAATTATACCCAATAAATGCACCATCAAAATTCCAATGTGTATCGGTTTTAAAGTAAAGTTGCTTTAAGCTTTTATTGTTAAGCAATGGTTGTGTAAGATCTATTACTGTTAGGTTACTTTTCTTTTTTATTTCTTTTTTTAAAACATCAAGTTTAGTTGCATTTTGTTTAAGTTTATATGGCAAAAACTCTTGATAAATATTGTTTTTATCTGGAGCGATAACAAAGTAAAATGCAATGTTTTGAGATTTAAAATAATTATTAATTGTTACTAGGTAGTTAACAGTATTATTGAGCTCTTGAGTTTTAAATACATCATTACCAAAGCTGTTGTTTAAAACATTATTATTTTCATTACCTAAAAAGTGCCAACCATCTTCGCCTTTTAATGTGCGATTAGGTATTGGGTTTTCATTTAGATAATTTGTTTTTAGCTTAATATAATTATTAACTAAAACTGTTTTTAAACCAAAGTTTTGTAGGTAATAATTTTTAAACTTTCCTATAGATTGTATGGGCTGTTTTGTGTTAAATTTTGGCACATTAGCTTGTGCTCTATTTTCATTATTAGTTAGGTTTTTTTCTGCTCCTGAAAACAAAATAATATTAGGTAATATTAAGGCAAGTAAAAAACCAATGGTTATAGTTATTTTATATATGCTTTTTTGCTTGCTCATTAGAATCTAAAATATATAAATGGGTTATAAGAATCTGTTGCAATGTATGTGTAGCTAATAAATAATAAACAAAAAAGAGAAGCCACTCTTAAAATTTTAGCTCCTTTATATTTATAAGAATCTGGATTTAATGTTGAGGTGTAATTTTTAATTTTTTTATGTAATGGTAGAGAAAATATTAGTGCTATAATCAAGATAAAAATAACCTCTTTTGAAAGGTAAATGTTTAAATAATTAAAATTGGTTTTAGCACTAAAATTAAACATTGTAATTATATAGTTATAAGCCTGTGTAATAGTGTCGCTTCTAAAAATTGGCCATGTAATATTTACTGCAAAAAATGCGTAAAATAGAGAAAAACTTTTACCAAGTTTATTTAGTATTTTGTTAAATCCAAGCTTTTCAATAACTATAAATAAGCCATGACAAATACCCCAAATTACAAAGGTCCAACTTGCGCCATGCCATAAACCAGTTATAAAAAAGACTATAAATAGATTAATGTAAGTTCTTATATTTCCTTTTCTATTTCCTCCTAAAGAAATATATAAATAATCTTTAAACCAGCTTGATAATGTCATGTGCCATCGACGCCAAAATTCTTGTATAGATTTAGAAATGTATGGGTAATTAAAATTTTCTGGAAAATTAAAACCAAACATTTTTCCTAAACCTATTGCCATATCAGAGTAGCCAGAGAAATCAAAATAAATTTGAAAACTATAGGCTATAACACCTAGCCAAGCAATTAAGGCAGAAGATTCACTTGTGGGTAAATTAAAAATGCCATCTACTAAAAAAGCACAGTTATTGGCGATAATCATTTTTTTTGCTAATCCAATTATAAAACGCTCAACACCTTCTGCAAATAATGGTAAAGTTGTTTTTCTTGATTTTAATTCGCTTTCCACATGCGAGTAACGTACAATTGGGCCAGCAATAAGTTGAGGAAATAGTGTTACATAGGTGGCAAAATTTATAAAGTTTTTATTTGCTTTTACATGACCACGATAAACATCTATTGTGTACGACATGGTTTGAAATGTGTAGAAGCTAATACCTAAAGGTAAAATAACATTAGCAAAAGCATTAGCATGTTCTAAAGGCAAGCCAAAATGGTTTAAAACTGATGTTGTATTAGAAAAAATAAAATGAGAATACTTAAAATAAAAAAGTAAGCAAAGATTAAATAGTATAGATAAATATAAACCAAGTTTACGCTTACCTTTATCTATAATAATACCTGCTGTAAAATCAATAAAAGCAGATAGTATTATTAATAAAACAAGTTCTTTTTCTCCCCAAGTATAGAACCCTAAACTAAGAATTAATAAAACAAAATTCTTTATTTTTTTAGGCGCTATATAATATATAAATAGCGTAATTGGTAAAAATAGAAATAAAAATATAGGACTGCTAAACAGCATAAATTGCTTGTAATTTACTCGAACGAAAATACAATAAATTATAGTATTTTTGGTTTTTAATATTTATACCTGTAAATCCTGCTAAATGCGTAGTGTTAAACTAATTGTTGCTTTTATTTTGCTTTTTAATTCTAATCATGTGTTTGCACAAGATTTTACAGACTCATGGTTGGGCCATTTTTCATACTTAGATATTAAAGATATTTCTCAAGGAGAAACTAAAGTTTATGGTGCTGCAGAAAATGCAATATTTACTTATGATAAGCAAACACTTGAAATAGAAAAATTATCAACTATAAATGGTTTATCTGGAGAAACTATTTCCAGCATAGAATATGTTGAAAATAAAGGCTTGTTGTTAATTGGTTTTGAAAACGGTTTAATGCAGGTGTATAAAGAATCTGAAAACGATTTTTTAACCGTTGTAGATATTATAGATAAACCCACAATACCACCAAATAACAAGCGTATAAATCATTTTATGATTTACAATGATTTCGCATATATTTCTACAGATTTTGGAATTTCACTTTACGATATAAATAACCTTGAATTTGGTGACACCTATTATATTGGTGATGGCGGTTCTCAAATAAAAATAAACCAAACTACAATTTTTGAAGATCAAATTTATGCTGCTACAAATGTTGGTATTAGCAAAGCTTTAGTCTCTAACCCAAACCTTATAGACTTTAACCAATGGACAAGAATAGTATCTGCAAACTGGGTTGGCATTACGAGTGTTAACGATAAGTTATTTGCCTCACGATCAACACGAAGGTTATACAGCGTTATAAACGATGCTATTTCAGAGTTGGTAGTATATAGTGATTTAATTGTAGATACAAGAGAAGAGCAAGGTAACCTTTTAATTGCTACAGAAAAAGAAGCATACGTATACAATACAGAGACGTCTTTAAATGTTGTTGCTACCGCTCAAACTATAGAGGATGTTAGTATGTTATTTACAGCGGTATCATTAAGCCAAAATAATAATATATATATTGGTACTCAAGGTATTTATACAACTGCAATAGGACAGGAAGGCTATGGGATATTACAAACCAATGTAAGTGATACTTCAGTATATCAAGAAATACATCCAGAAAGTCCTTTATTAAATAAGTTTTTCAAAATAAAAACACAAGCAGGAGAGGTTTGGGGAACACATGGCGGTCACTCTGTTACATATAATTTTAATGGAGGTTTAAGGCGCTCTGGTTTAAGTCATTTAAAAAATGAAGAATGGAATAATATTAGCTACGACTCTATAGCAAGTGCAGTATCAAATCCATGGTATTTATCATATTTATCAATTAACCCATTTAATACAAACCAAGTTTATGTTGGCTCTTATTTCTCAGGACTTTTAGATATTAATACCGAAAGCATTTCTATATTTAATCAAGATAATAGTTCATTAGTTCCTTTTGCTGGTGCTATACATTTAGTTTTAGCTAATAATTTTGATAGTAATGGTGCATTATGGGTAATGAATGGACGTGTTGATAATAGTTTAAATAAATTAGAAAATGGTCAATGGACAGGTATAAATATGCAAGATATTATAAACCCAAGAACTAGTAATTTAGGGTTTTCAGATATTGCATTTACAGACGATGGCAAAGTTTTTATTTCTAGTTTAAATTATGGAATAATTGGAGTAGATACCAACGGCGATAAAAAATTTATTGAAGATGTTGAGTTTAATATGCCTTCAGAAAAAACCTGGACTGTAGAAACAGATTTACAAAACACTATATGGATTGGTACAGATCGCGGTTTAAGAGTGATTTATAATACTAGTGAGTTTTTTAGTAACCCAACATTTCAAGTTTCAGATATTATAGTTTTAGACGATGGTACGCCTAGAGAATTACTTTTTCAGCAATATATAACAGATATTGAGGTTGATGGTTCAAATAATAAATGGATTGGTACTTTAGATACAGGTGTGTATTATCTATCATCAGATGGTCAAGAAACCATATTTCATTTTACTAAAGATAACTCACCATTACCATCAAACGATATTTTAGATATCGCAATAGATGATGAAAACGGCCTAGTATATTTTGCAACAGAAAAAGGACTTGTTGCTTTTGGCTCAGAAAGTTCTAAGCCAGAAGAAACACTTGAAGATGCTTACGTTTTTCCTAATCCTGTTAGACCAAACTTTAATATCAATAACGATAAAATAAAAATAAAAGGTCTTACAGATAATGTTAATATTAAAATTACAGATATAGAAGGAAACCTAGTTACAGAAGCAGAATCTAGAACCAATGGAAAATTTAAAGGTTTTAATTTAGAAATTGATGGTGGTACTGCACTGTGGAATGGTAAAAATTTAGGAAATGTTACTGTTGCTTCAGGAGTGTATTTAATAATGTTAACAGATTTAGATTCTATAGAAACTAAAGTATTAAAAGTAATGATAGTAAGGTAATGATTGCGACTACAAATGCTATTGTACTTTCTAAATTAAAATACAAAGACAATGACCTTATTGTAAAATGCTACACGCAAGAATTTGGTATTGTTAGTTATTTATTACGTGGTATTTTAAAATCTAAAAAAAAAGGATCTAAAGTTGCTTACTATCAATTGTTAACACAATTACATCTTGTAACAGATTATAAACAGGCAAGAGGCTTGCAGTACGTAAAAGAAGTTAAAATAAATCACCTTTACTCTAGTTTACACACCAATATTTTAAAAAGCGCTATTGTTTTATTTTTAGCCGAAGTGTTAAGTACTACTTTACAAGAGGAAGAACAAAATGCTACATTATATAATTATTTAGAAACCACCTTGCAATGGTTAGATACTAATGATCGTTATTCAAACTTTCATTTATTGTTTCTATTAAACCTAACAAAACACTTAGGGTTTTACCCAGATATTACAGATGTAAACTTGCCATATTTTAATCTTCAGGCAGGAGAATTTCAAGATATGAGTAGTAGTAAATATTGTATTTCGGGCGAAAATTTAACACTCTTAAAAACACTTTTGGGCACAACATTTGATGCGTTAGAAGAAGTCAAAATGAATTCAAAACAAAGACAATCGTTTTTAGCCATTATTTTGTTGTATTTTGAACTACATTTGGGCAGCTTTAAAAAACCAAAATCACTACAAGTTTTTAATGACGTTTTCAACTAAATACAAAAAACCAATACTCTACATTATATTCTCATTTTGTTTAGTACTAAGCCTACAGGCTCAAGAAATATTAATTGCTAATAAAAAAACGCAAGAACCAATAGTTGGTGCAGCTATATACAATCAAGACCAATCTCGTAGTGTTATAACAAAATTTGATGGTAAAGCTAATCTGGATATTTTTAATCCAGACGATATTTTGTTTTTTAAACATATTGCTTTCGATGTTTTATCAGTAGAAAAAAGCAGAATTAAAGGAGATGTAATCTATCTTGAACCACTAACGCAAGGTTTAGAAGAAATAGTTATCTCTGCTTCAAAATTTAAACAAGATAAAAGAGATGTTCCAAATAAGATTGTAAATTTTAATGCAAAATCTATTGCATTCACAAACCCACAAACCAGTGCAGATTTATTAGAAAAAACAGGTCAAGTATTTATACAAAAAAGCCAGTTAGGTGGCGGTAGCCCAATTATTAGAGGTTTCTCAACAAATAGATTATTAATTACAGTAGATGGTGTTAGAATGAACAATGCCATATTTAGAGGCGGAAACCTTCAAAATGTAATTTCTATAGACCCATTTACAATACAAAACACAGAAGTATCTTTAGGTGCAGGCTCTGTAATATATGGTAGCGATGCCATAGGTGGCGTTATGAGTTTTTATACACAAAAGCCACAATTATCATATACAGATTCTACTTACTATAAAACTACTGCAACATTACGTTATGCAACAGCTAATCAAGAAAAAACAGCTCATTTAGGTGTAAATTATGGCTTTAAAAAATGGGCATTTATAACTAATGCTAGCTTTTCAGATTTTAATGATTTAAAAATGGGAAGTCATGGGCCAAACGATTATTTAAGGCCAGAGTTTGTGGTTACTACAAATAATCAAGATCAAATAGTAAGTAACAGCGAACCAAAGCTGCAAAAAAACTCAGGTTACAATCAAATAAATGTAATGCAAAAAGTGCGTTACGAACCAAAAGATAATTTGAGTTTTAACTTAGGTTTATTTTATACATCTACATCAAACACTCCTAGATACGATAGGTTAATTAGATACAGAGGAGAAGAGTTAAGATCTGCCGAATGGTATTATGGACCACAACGCTGGTTTATGAGTAATTTAAACATTACTAAACTAAGTAGTAGTTCTAATTTGTACGATAAAATACAAGCTACAGTTGCGTATCAAAATTTTCAGGAAAGTCGTATTGATAGAGATTACCAAAGTGTTTTTAAAAGTATAAAAGAAGAAGCAGTAAATGCAGTTTCTTTTAATTTAGATTTAGAAAAAACCTTGAATCCTAAAACAAAAATATCTTACGGCTTAGAGTATATTTATAATAAAGTAAACTCTAAGGCAAAAGAAGAAAATATAGAAACAACCGAAACATCAAATATTGTAACTAGATATCCAGATAATGCAACTTGGCAATCTTTAGCAGCATATTTAAGCTTAAAATATAAGCCAAACTCAAAATTTGTATTTCAAAGTGGATTACGTTTTAATAAAGTACTATCTAAAGCAAATTTCGAGGCTAATAACGTTTATTTAAATTTACCTTTTAACGAAGCAAAAAACAACTCTGAAGCCTTAACAGGAACAGCAGGAATGAGTTGGATTCCAAATAAAACATTACAATGGAAATTAAATTTTTCAACTGCTTTTAGAGCTCCAAATATAGATGATATTGGTAAAGTATTTGACTCAGAACCAGGATCTGTAGTGGTGCCTAATAATAATTTAAAACCAGAATATGCTTATGGTGGTGAATTAGGACTGTTACTAAATTTTGATGATGTCTTAATATTGGATATGGCAACATATTACACTTATTTAGATAATGCCTTAGTACGAAGAGATGGCGATTTAAATGGTGAAACAGAAATTGTTTATAATGGCGAATTAAGTAATGTACAATCCATACAAAACGCATCAAAATCTTATATCTACGGTTTTGAAATTGGTGCAAAACTAAACGTTTCTAAAAACTTAGCACTAAGCTCTCAATACAATGTAGTTGGCGGAACAGACGAAACAGATGAAGTAGAATACCCAGTAAGACACGTTGCTCCAAACTTTGGAAACACACGATTAACCTGGACAAAAAATAAGTTTAAAGCAGATGCTTCTGTAAACTATAATGGAGAATTATCGTACTACGATTTAGCGCCATCTGAGGTTAGTAAAGACTATATTTATGCTTTAGACAATAACGGAAACCCTTATTCACCATCTTGGTACACACTAAATTTAACTGCTCAATACGAATTAAATAGTTTTGCAAATCTAACTATTGGATTAGAAAATATAACAGACCAACGCTACAAAACATATTCATCTGGTATTGCAGCGCCAGGCAGAAATTTAATAACATCAATTAAATTTGTACTATAAAACAGTTATTTTTTAATTGCTTTTTTAGCAATTACCTTTCCATTAGAAAGTGTTATTTGCGCAATATAAGTACTGGTACTTAGTTTAGATAAATTGTAAACTTCTGTGTTTTCGCTTCCGCGGAAATTATAAAGCTCGCGACCTAAAACATCAATAATTCTAACCGCTTCTATTTTTAAATTACTATTTCCGCTTAAAGAGAATTGAACGTTATCATCTTGTAATTCTACAATAGTTAAATTAGTTTC